>CAVOLB010000074.1:0-35624 GCA_963696655.1 uncultured Alphaproteobacteria bacterium | reverse complement strand
CTGGCTGGGCGACCTCATCGCCAGGCTCAAGGCGAACGGCACCACCGTCGTCTTCATCTCGCACCGCATGCCCGAGGTGCGCCGCTTCTGCGACGTGCTCACGGTCCTGCGCAACGGCAAGGATATCGGCACCTCGCGGGTCGATGCGATCAGCGACGACGAGGTCATCCGCATGATCATCGGCCGTTCGCTGGCGGCGACCTTCCCGCCGCGCAAGCCGGTGCGGCCGGCGACGGGTGCGCCGGCGCTCGCCGGCCATCATCTCTGCACCGGCGGCCGGCTGGCCGACGCTTCCTTTGCGCTGGCGCCGGGCGAGGTGCTGGGCATCGCCGGGCTGCAGGGCATGGGGCAGCTCGAGCTGTTCCTCGCCTGTTTCGGCATGACGCGGCTGCAATCGGGCAATATCGAGGTCGACGGAAAGCCGATCCTGCTGGCCTCGCCCAGGGACGCCGTCCGCGCCAATATCGGCGCTCGGCCTGGTGCCGGAGCGCGAGACGAGGCCCTGTTCCTGGAACTGGTCGAGGAACTGTTCATGCCGATGATGAAGAAGCCGCTGCGCCAGTTCGTCATCGACGGCCTCGGCTACGAGGCGAGATGGGACGCCCTCGACGGCGTCATCGCGCCGACCTGTCCATCTCCGGCTTCAGCGGCGGGGCCGCCGAAGATGGCGGTGGATGAAGCTGCGCGAAAGGATCCTGCTGATGTACGACCCGACACCGCAGCGAGGGCGGCGGTGGCGGCTGGCTGTTCCTGGTGCACGCGATTTCGCCGATGCCGGCGGCGCCGTGCTGTTCTATTCGACCGAGATCGCGGAGCTGGTCAATCTCTGCGACCGCGTCCTGGTGATGTATTCGGGCCGCGTCGTGCGCGAGCTCTCGAACAGCGCCATCTCCGAGGAAGGGATCATGCGCGCGGCATTGGGCGAGACCCATGAGGAGGCGGCGACGAATGGCGCCGCCGGCCGACCGGTCGCCGCTGCCGGGGGCATGCATTGATGGCGACCCTGGCACTCCAGCGCGCCCGGCCTTCGCGCCTGGGCCTGTCGCTCGCCCGCAACCGCGGCCTGATCGTCGTCGTCGCGGTCTTCGTGGCGCTGCTCTCCTTCATCATGGCGATCACGCCGGGGCCCTTCAGCTATTTCGAAGTCAGCTTCATGTCGAGCGGCAGCGCCAGCCTGGCGCTCGCGGCCATGGGCCAGACCGTGGTGATCCTGAGCGGCGGGTTCGATCTCTCCGCCGGTGCCGTGGTGTCGCTGGTCAATGTCGTGCTGGCGACGCAGATGCAGGACAGCGCCGCCTCCCAGATCGGCATGGCCTTCCTCGCCATCGGGGTGGGTGCGGGGGTCGGCGCCTTCAACGGCTTCTTCGTCGCCTTCGCGCGGCTGCAGCCGATCGTGGTGACGCTTTCGACCATGTTCCTGGTTCGCGGCGTCACGCTGCTGATCCTCGACAAGCCCGGCGGCATGATCGCCCCGGAATTCTCGACCTTCTTCACCGGCGACGCCATCCCCGGAATCCTGCCGGCGCCGCTGGTCGTGCTGGCGGTGGCCGCGGTCGTCTGGCTTCTGATCAAGAACTCCCGCTTCGGTACCGGCCTCTATGCGGTGGGGAGCGACGAGGACGCGGCGCGGTCGGCCGGCATCCGCGTGCGCTGGGTCAAGTTCTTCACCTACACCATCGCCGGCGGCTTCTATGGCGCCGCCGGCATGTTCATCAGCGCCCAGACCGGCGGCGGCGATCCTTTGATCGGCAATCCGGTGCTGCTGCAGACCTTCACCGCGGTGGTGCTGGGCGGAACGCTCCTCGGCGGCGGCCGAGGCGGGGCCATCGGCTCGATCGTCGGCGCCTATACGCTGACCCTGATGGTCAACATCCTGCTGGTGCTGAACGTCTCGGCCTATTATTCGTCGGTGACCGAAGGTGTCGTGCTGGTGCTGGCGGTGCTCGCCGGCTCGATCAACCGCCAATCGCCGATCGCGCATTACTTCCATCAGGTCCGGCTGAACCTCAAGGCGCGGCGCGAGGGATCGCTGCCGTCGCGTTTCCTCCATAGCGAGAAGGCCCGCTCGGCGCCGCGGCTCGCCACCCAGTCGCGAGCCGCCTCCGAGGCGCAGAAGGTTCCCTGGGTTCGACGCAACGCCGAGCTGCTGCGCTTCGTCCTGCCGGCCTATGTCTGCCTGATCGCCGTCATCGTGGTGACGCAGCTCGTCTATGGCGGCCACACGATCTTCGGCTGGAAATACTATGATTCGCTGATCGTGCTGGGCTCGTTCCTCGCGATCCTGGCGCTGGGGCAGGGAAGTACCATCTTGACCGGCGGCCTCGATCTCTCGATTCCCTGGACCATCGGCTTCTGCGGCATCCTCGCCGCCGGCCTCATCCGCGGCTCCGACGAGGCGGCCGTCTGGGTGATCCCGATGGTGCTCGTGATCGGCGCGCTGATCGGCACCTTCAACGGGCTGGGCGTGGTGTTGCTGGGCCTGCCGCCGATCGTCATCACGCTGGCGACCAACGGCATCCTTCAGGGCTTCGCGTTGGTCTACAGCAACGGTACGCCCGACGGCTTTTCCTCGCCCACCTTGCGCTGGTTCATGACGGGAACCTTCCTCGGCGTCACGCCGGTGGTGGTGCTGGTCGTGCTCTTCGTCAGCGCCGCCCTGGTGCTGCTGGGAAGAACCGCCTTCGGCCGGCGCGTCTATGCGGTCGGCAACAGCGCCAGGGTCGCCACCCTGTCGGGTGTCGGGGTCGGCGGCACGCTGATCGGCGTCTATGCCTTGAGCGGGTTCTGTGCCGCCCTCGTCGGTATCCTGCTGACCGGCTTCAGCGGCCAGGCCAGCCTCGGGATGGGCGACGAATATCTGCTGCCGTCGATTGCCGTGGTGGTGGTGGGCGGCACGCTCATCACCGGCGGTCGCGGTCATTATGCCGGCATGCTGGGTGGCGTGCTGCTGCTGACGGCGTTGCTGACGCTGCTGGCGGGAACCACGCTGCCCCATGCGGTGCGCGACATCATTTTCGGTCTGGTCGTGCTGGGCGCCGTGCTCGTCCTGCGCGAGCGGTCTGCGTGAGCAAGTAGGGTCATCATGACGGAACAAACCATTTCGGGTATCAAGCCGGGCCTGCGCGTCATCATCACCGCCGGCGCCAGCGGAATCGGCCGGGTGGTCGCCGAGACCCTGCGGGCGCATGGCGCGCGCATCCATGTCTGCGACGTGTCGCAGGAGGCGCTCGATGCCTGCCGCAAGGCGCTTCCCGATGTCGGCACCACGCTGGCCGACGTCGCCGACGTCAAGCAGGTGGACCGGTTCTTCGACGCGGCTCTGTCGGCGCTGGGCGGGCTCGACGTGCTGGTGAACAATGCCGGCATCGCCGGGCCGACCGCAGGTGTCGAGGATATCGATCCGGCCGAATGGGACCGGACCGTCGCCATCAATCTCAACGGCCAGTTCTATTCCGCGCGGCGTGCCGTGCCGGCGCTGCGCAAGACGAAAGATGGCGCCATCATCAACATGTCGTCGGTCGCGGGCAGGCTCGGCTATGCCTATCGCACGCCCTATGCCGCCACCAAATGGGCGGTCGTCGGTTTCACCCAGAGCCTGGCCAAGGAGTTGGGGCCGGCGGGAATCCGGGTCAATGCCATCCTGCCCGGCGTGGTCGAAGGACCGCGCATCGAACGCGTGATCTCCGCCCGCGCCAAGGCGACCGGCGTCGCCTATGAGGCGATGGAGCAGGAATATAAGAACAAGGCGTCGCTGCGCCGCATGGTCAGCGCGCAAGATGTGGCCAACATGGCGCTGTTCCTCTGCTCGCCGGCCGGGCGCAATATCTCGGGCCAGGCGCTCAGTGTCTGCGGCAATGTCGAGACGCTGTGAGGGTATCACTGACGCCTGTCATGCCCGGACTTGATCCGGGCATCCAGTGCTTCAGCCCCTGGATCGCCGGATCAAGTCCGGCGATGACAGGAATAAGCGAAAGTAAACTGAAAGAGGACGGTTTCCTTTGTCATCGATAGCGGGCCGTATATGACGAGCCAAACATCCCCCAAAGTCGCTGTTGTCGGCGCCGGCCTGATCGGCCGCGCCTGGGCGATCACCTTTGCGCGGGGCGGGGCCGATGTCGCGCTCTACGATCCCCAGGCCGGGGCCGCGGCGGCGGCGCTCGGATTCGTCGATGGGGTGCTGGACGATCTGGCCGCCAACGGGCTGTTGCGCGGTGCCAGTCCCGCGACCGTGCGCGGGCGGATGAGCGTCGCGAAGAGCCTCGAGGCGGCGCTCGAGGGCGCCGCCCATGTCCAGGAGAACGCGCCCGAGAAGCTCGAGGCCAAGATCCCGATCTGGGCCGAGATGGACGCCATCGCCGGTCCCGACACGATCCTGGCGAGCTCGACCTCCGCCATCCTGCCCTCGAAATTCACCGAGACGCTCAAGGGCCGCCATCGCTGCGTGGTGGTGCATCCGATCAACCCGCCCTATCTGGTGCCGGCGGTCGAGGTGGTGCCGGCGCCCTGGACGGCGCCGGCGACGGTCGATCGCACCGCCGCCTTCATGCGCGAGCTGGGCCAGGCGCCGATCGTGATGAAGCGCGAGCTCGACGGCTTCGTCATGAACCGGATGCAGGGCGCCCTGCTGCAGGAGGCCTTCCGCCTCGTGGCCGACGGATATGCCACGACCGAGGATATCGATATCGGCATCCGCGACGGGCTGGGCCTGCGCTGGGCCTTCATGGGACCGTTCGAGACCATCGATCTGAACGCGCCCGGCGGCGTGCGCGACTATATCGCGCGCTATGAAGGCATCTATCAGCGGCTCTGGCCGAGCCAGCAGCATATCGCCTCCTGGGCGGCGACATCGGACCAGGTGGAGAAGGAGCTGGAAACGGGACTGCCGCGCGACCGGATGAATGAACGTCAGGCCTGGCGCGACCGCCGGCTGATGGCGCTGGTCGCGCATAAGCGCGACGCCTCACAGAAGATCAAGAAGTAAAGGAGCCAGACCATGGCACAAGCACGCAAGGTCATCATCACCTGCGCGGTGACGGGATCGATTCATACCCCCACCATGTCGGAATATCTGCCGATCACGCCGGACGAGATCGCCAAGGAGTCGATCGCCGCCTGGGAGGCGGGCGCCTCGATCATCCATCTCCATGCGCGCGATCCCAAGGACGGGCGCCCGACGCCCAGCCCCGACGTCTTCATGCAGTTCCTGCCGCGCATCAAGCAGAACACCGATGCCGTCATCAACATCACCACCGGCGGCGGCCATGGCATGACGCTGCAGGAACGGCTCGCGGCACCCCTCAAGGCCAGCCCGGAGATGACATCGCTCAATATGGGCTCGATGAATTTCGGCCTCTATCCGATGCTCGACCGCTACAAGACCTTCAAATATGAGTGGGAGCAGAAGCATCTCGAGAACAGCCGCGACTTCATCTTCCGCAACACCTTCAAGGATATCGAATATGTGCTGAAGGAGCTGGGCGAGGGGCATGGCACGCGCTTCGAGTTCGAATGCTACGATGTGGGCCATCTCTACACGCTGGCCCATTTCCTCGACCGCAAGCTGGTGAAGCCGCCGCTCTTCGTGCAGACGATCTTCGGCATCCTCGGCGGCATCGGCGCCGATCCCGAGAACCTCATGCATATGCGCCGCATCGCCGACAAGCTGTTCGGCGAGGATTACCAGTGGAGCGTGCTGGCGGCGGGCCGCCACCAGATGCCGTTCGTGTCGATGGCCGCATTGAACGGGGGCAATGTCCGCGTCGGGCTCGAGGACAGCCTCTATCTCGGCAAGGGCCAGATGGCCAAGAGCAACGCCGACCAGGTCCGCAAGATCCGCCACATCATCGAGACCCTGTCGATGGAAGTCGCCACCGCGGCCGAGGCGCGCCAGATCCTGCATCTCAAGGGCGGGGACAGGACGACGTTTTAGGTTGATCGCTGCGCAACTCTGTCCGATCGCTTCGCTCTGATTCTAAGCTTCGAGCGGGATCGGCGGCGACGTCTTCGCTCTATCCTGAAGCGACCCCTCCCCCTACCCCCTCCCGCAAGGGGAGGGGTCTGGGACAATTCTTGATTCATCGCTGTCACGGCGCGACGGATGAAGAGAAGACGGAGCGGCTCAAAATAACTCACGCCCCCTCCCCTTGCGGGGGGGTAGGGGGAGGGGTTCTCTCGGTGCTGCAAGAAAGCACCTGTTCTCCCCGGCCACGAGCTCGGCAGTGAAATCGGCTGCCTTGACGGCTCTCTATCATATAGACATAACTATATCATATTGTGATATATCGACGCCGCCGCGCTCCATCGCCCGCGGCCCCGGGGAACAATGTCCGACCGCTTCGACCGCTGGCTGCCCTGGATCTATTCGCTGCCGATGATCGCGTTCGTCGGGCTGACCTTCGCCTATCCGACCTTGAGCCTGCTCACCTACAGCGTCGAGCATGTCGGGCGCTCGGCCTATCTGCCGACCACCTTCGTCGGGCTGTCGAACTTCCAGTACATCGCCACCGATTCGCTGTTCCACCGCGCCATCGGCAACAATCTGCGGCTCTTCCTCTGCGTGCCGGTGCTGCTGGTCTTGAGCGTTCTCCTGGCCCAGCTGCTCCATGACCGGCCGCGGGGCTGGAAGATCTACCGCTCGATCCTCTTCATCCCCTACATCCTGTCGATCCCGGTGGTCGGCGTCGTGTTCGGCTATTTGTTCCAATATCAGGGACAGCTGAACCAGGGTCTGCGCGCGCTGGGGCTCGATGCGCTGGCGGCCGACTGGCTCGGCAGCCCGGCCTTCGCCATGCCGACCATCATGTTCGTCATCGTCTGGAAGGAACTGGGCTTCGGCATCATCCTCTGCCTGGCGCGGCTCAGCAGCGTGGGCGAGCAATATTACGAGGCGGCGCGGGTCGACGGTGCCAGCTGGTTCCAGGTGCTGCGCTATGTGACGGTGCCCCAGCTCATCCCGACGCTCGCCTTCTATGCGATCGTCGAGCTGATCAACATGCTCTCCTGGGTGTTCTCCTACGTCTATGTGATGACGCTCGGCGGTCCGCAGAACAGCACCGTCGTCGCCGAGTACTACATCTATCAGCAGGTGTTCCAGAACAGCCAGATCGGCGTGGGTGCCGCCGCCGGCGTGGTCCTGCTCTGCATCGTCGGGCTGCTGCTGGCCGTGCGCCAGTGGCTGACCGGCAGATTGGCGATCTATGAAAGCGAATAGCCAGGCCAGCGGCTGGCCCGCCAAAGTCCTGCAGCACGGCACCCTGATCGCCTTTGCCGGCATCGCCCTGCTGCCGCTCTATTTCATGCTCGTCAGCTCTTTCAAGACGCGCGACGAGTTCCTGAGCAACCAGTTCGGGCCGCCCGAGACCCCGGTGCTCTCGACCCTGGCCCAGTCTCTGGCCGGCGGCGACCTCTTCAGTTGGGTGCTCAATTCGCTGGCGGTGACCGTCGGCTCGGTGCTGCTCTCGACGGCCCTTGCGGCGCTGGCCGCCTATCCGATCGCGCTGATGAAATGGCGCGCCGGGCCCTATGTGCTGGGCGTGCTGATCGCGCTTATGGTGGTGCCGCCGATCGTGCTGGTGATCCCGCTGTTCCAGATCGCCGCGGGCCTGCGCCAGCTCAATACTTACCAAACCGTCATCGTCATCTATACGGGCATGCTGCTGCCCTTCTCGACCTTCCTGCTGGCGAGCTTCTTCCGCACCCTCTCGCCCTCCCTGGTCGAGGCCGCGCGCATGGACGGGGCCGGGAGCTGGCGCATCTTCCGCTCGATCCTGCTGCCGCTGTCGGGCCCGGCCCTCGCGACCGTGGTCACGGTCCAGGCGCTCTGGGTCTGGAACGAGCTGCTGATCGCCATCGTCTTCCTGCAGAGCGACCATCTGCGCACGCTCATGGTCGGGCTCACGGTCTATAACTCGCGCTATCGGATCGACGTCCCGATGGTGATGGCCGGCATGCTCTGGGGCACGCTCCCCATGCTCCTGCTCTATCTCGCCGGCCAGCGCTTCTTCATCCGCGGCCTGACCGCGGGCGGCGTCAAGGGCTGAGCCGCCCGCTGGCCGAATTGGCCGATGATGTATGCTGACGATGGCCCTGTTCGCCGCACTCTCTTTGCCATTGAGTTCCGCTTGCGCCTCATGACCCGTCACCGCGTCCCATGATCACGGCCCGTCCGAAAGAATCGGAGCCGGCCCCGCGCGTCCAGTCGGTGGATCGCGCCATGCGCATCCTCTTCGCCGTCGCGCAGAGCAAGGATGGGCTCAAGGCGGCCGAAGTCGTCGCCTCCACGGGGCTGCCGCGCCAAGCCTGCTATCACCTGCTGCATACGCTGGTCGCGACCGGCATCCTGACCCGCTCGGGGCCCGGCAAATATGTGCTGGGCCTGCGCGTCGGGATGCTGATCGAGGGCTTCAAGCGCCAGTTGGCGCCGCCGGAGCATCTGGCGCCGGTGGTGCGCAAGATCGCCGAGGAGACGGGCGAGACCGCCTACGCGTCGGGCTGGTGGGACGGCGAGATCGTCACGCTGGTGACGGCGCGCGGCACCAGCTCGGTGCAGGCGATCGAGGTCTCGCACGGCACCTATTTCGACGCCCATGCCCGGGCCTCGGGCAAGTTGCTGCTGGCCTATTCCAGCGAGCAGGTCCGCACCGACTATCTCTCGAGCCACCGGCTCAGCCCGCGGACTCGCAAGACCATCACCACCCTGCCGAAGCTCTATGAGGAGTTCGAGCGGATCGCGGCCCAGGGCTATGCGACCGATCTCGAGGAATTCTCGACCGGCCTCTGCTGCCTCGCGGTGGGGCTCGGCGGCGGGACGCAGCCCTTCGCGCTCACCATGTCGGCGCCGACCGACCGGTTCGAGCAGATGTTCCCGACCTATCTCTCGATCATGAAGAGGATCGCCGGCGAGCTCGCCTGAGCCGCCGCCGCGATCAGGCCGGCACGAGCCCGGAAGTCCGGGATTCCGGACTTGACGGCTTGTATCATACCGTGATGATCTATCGCTATATGATGATATCGGGATAACCGATCTCGCAACAGGGGGAGCCTATGGACGAGCTTTTCGAGATTCACGAGGAAGAGTTCCGCCGCTGCATCCTGCTCGGGCCGGCGCTCGAGAAGCTCTACACCGGCACCCAGTTCGGCGAGGGCCCGGTCTGGTTCGGCGATGCCAACATGTTCATCTGGAGCGACATCCCCGGCAACCGGCTGCTGCGCTACATCGACGGCAATGTTTCGGTGTTCCGCAGCCCCAGCAACCACACCAACGGCAATACGCGCGACCGCCAGGGCCGGCTCCTCAGCTGCGAGCATAGCGGCCGGCGCGTGACCCGCACCGAGCATGACGGCTCGATCACCGTCATCGCCGATTCCTATCGCGGCAAGAAGCTCAACTCGCCGAACGACATCGTCGTGAAGTCGGACAACTCGATCTGGTTCACCGATCCCGCCTACGGGATCATGAACGACTGGGAAGGCATCAAGGCGCCGCAGGAGCAACCCGGCAATTACGTCTATCGCGTGGATCCGCATAGCGGCGAGGTCACGCTGGTGGTCGACGATTGCGAGTTCCCGAACGGTCTCGCCTTCAGTCCCGACGAGAAGATCCTCTATGTCTCCGACACCGGCTTCACCGAGCGCGCGGGCGGGCCTCACAACATCCGCGCCTATGACATGGTGGGCGAGACCAAGCCCACGCGCAGCCGCGTCTTCGCGGAGGTCAATCCCGGCTGCTCGGACGGCTTCCGCCTCGATACCGAGGGCTATATCTGGACCAGTGCGGGCGACGGCGTGCAGCTGTTCTCGCCCGGCGGCATCCTTCTCGGGCGGATCAAGGTTCCGGAATACATCACCAATCTCACCTTCGGCGGCCCGCGCCGGAGCCGTCTCTTCATGACCGGCCCGAACTCACTCTGGGCCATCTATGTCAACCGCACGGGCTGCCTCAACGCCTGAAGCGGCCCGGCCGCGCCCACGCCGCCGTCATCTTCTGCCCAATAAGAAACAACCCATGGGAGACGTCATCATGAGAATGCCCGATCGATTGAAGCGCGTCGGATTGGCGACCGCCCTGCTCTGCGCGCTCGGCGCCGGCAGCGCGTCCGCGGATGGACTGGGAAGCGCCTATGACCCGGCGGCCGCCGGCAAGGCGACGCTCACCCTCTGGTGGCTCGGCAACCAGGAGGTTCCGGGCATCGAGGACTGGATGAAGGAATCGATCGAGCTCTATCAGAAGAAATATCCCAACATCACCGTCAATGCGGTGCTGCAGTCGACCGACACCTACACCACGATCCAGGCGACGGCCTGCAAGGGCGGCACGGGTCCCGACCTCTGGTACAATTGGGGCGGCATCTGGTCGCTGGAGCAGGTCTGGGGCGGCTGCACCGTTCCCAATGAAGAGGCGCTGAGCGCCGAAGACATCAAGGCCGTCCCGACCGTGGCCTCGACCCAGTGGAACGGGAAGACCTGGCTCTATCCGGTCGACGCCCGCATCTATCCGGTCATCTACAACAAGACGCTCTTCGCCAAGGCCGGCCTCGACCCCGCGAAGCCGCCGCAGACATGGGCGGAATTGATCGCCACCGCCGACAAGCTGAAGAAGGCCGGCATCGATCCCTTCGTCGTGGGCCTCAAGGACGGCTTCGGCGGCGAGATGCTGGCGGCCGCGTTCCAGGCGCAGGTCTATACCGTGCCGGAGCTGCTGCAGATGACGATCGGCGGCGACTTCACCGACGCCAAGTGGAAGTCATGGATCGAGAAGGTTCATGAGCTGAAGCCCTATTTCAACAACGACACCAACTCGATCAACTTCGGCGACGGGCTCGGCCGCTTCCAGCAGGGCAAGGCGGCGATGATCTTCGCGGCCCCCGGCTTCCAGCAGATGATCGTCGAGATGGAGAAGGCCGGAGAGGAAGTCGGCATCATGAAGGTGCCGGTGTTCGGCTCGGGCAAGGAGGCGGGGCTGCTCTATATGGATACGCCGGGCTTCCAGGTCACGAGCTTCGCCAAGAACAAGGCGCTGGTCGGCAATTTCCTGGCCTTCCTCCACACGCAAGACCGGATGAAGGCGCTTTATGGGAATGTCGGCGACCTGCCGAACGATTCCCGCTGGGACACCTCGCAGATCACCCGGCCGACCGACAAGCAGCTGATGGAATGGACCAAGCCCGGCGTCAGCTTCTACCGCGCCAACTTCTATCCGACCGATCTGGACGTGAACGGCAACTTCGTCGTGTTCCAGGGCATTCTCGGCGGCGACATGACGGTCGATCAGGCCGCCGCCACCTATCAGGACGTCATCACCAAATGGCGCAGCCTGCATGGCGACGAGATCGCGAACTACAAGACCTGGGCCGACTCTTTCGGCCAATAGCCGAAAGCTCTGCTCATAACGACGGAGCCTTCCGCCCCGGCGAAAGCCGGCGGCGGAAGGCCGGCCGACGGAAGCGGCCGCCCGACCCCGCAACTTCCTCCGATTCCCGCTGCCCGGTCGTGCCCAAGAATTGAAGGATGAATCACGCCATGACGCTCGCCAATGCCCCCAAGCCGATCAAGCCGGAGGATGCGGGCTTCGCCATGGCGGCCTATCGGCAGATGCTGTTCCTGCGCGCCTTCGAGCAGCGCTGCCTCGACCTCAGCACCGCCACGCCGCCGGTCGTCGCCGGCTCGATCCATCTCTGCGCCGGGCAGGAAGCGGTGCCGACCGGCGCCATGGCGGCGCTCCTCCCGCATGACAATGTCGTCTCCACCTATCGCGGCCATGGCTGGGCGCTGACGAGCAAGCTCGATCCACAGGAAGTGTTCGCCGAGGTCTGCCACCGCGCCGACGGCGTGAATGGCGGGCGGGCCGGCTCGGCCCTGATCACCGCGCCCTGGGCCGGCTTCATCGGCGAGAACTCGATCGTCGGCGCCGGCGGGCCGATCGCCTGCGGCGTGGCGCTCGCGGTGCAAGCGAAGAAGACCGGCGGGGCCGTCATCGTCTCCTTCGGCGACGGCGCCACCAGCCAGGGCGCGCTGCATGAGAGCCTGGTCTTCGCCGCGGCCTACGATCTGCCGGTGATCTTCCTCTGCGAGAACAATGGCTGGTCCGAGATGACCGAGAGCTCGGCCATCATCAAGATCGACCGGCTCGCCAAGCGCGCCAACGGTTACGGCATGGTGGGGGCCACCATCGACGGCACGGATCCCATCGCGGTGCGGGACACGATCGCCCAGGCGGCCGAGCGCGCGCGGAGCGGCGGCGGTCCCAGCTTCGTCGAATGCCGCGTCTCGCGGCTCTGGGGCCACTATAACCGCGACATCGAGCACTACCGCCCGAAGGAGGATCGCGCCGCCGCGACCGCCAATGACCCGATCCTGCTGCTGGCGCAGCGCCTGCTGCAGTCCGAGGTCGCCGACGAATCCGGGTTGGCCGCGGCCCGCGCCGAGACCGATCGCCGGATGACGGAAATCGAGGCGGCCGCGCTGAAGGGGCCGATGCCCGATCCGGCCTCGGCCCGCCACCATGTCATGGCGGCACCATCTGCTGCGAAGCCGGCTGTGAGGGCCACATCGAGCGCGCCGGTCGAGATCAACTATATTGGCGCGGTCAACGAGGCGCTGCGGCGCATCCTGGCCGACGACAAGACGAGCCTCGTCTATGGCGAGGATGTCGGCAAGGCCGGCGGGATCTTCGGCGCCTCGCGCAATCTGCAGCGCGAGTTCGGCGCGACGCGAGTCTTCGACACGCCCATCGCCGAGGCGGCGATCCTGGGCTCGGCCGTCGGCGCCGCCATGACCGGCCTGCGCCCGATCGTTGAGATCATGTGGGGCGACTTCCTGCTGGTGGCCCTCGACCAGATCATCAACCAGGCCGCCAACATCCGCTACGTCACGCAAGGCCGTGCCAGCGTGCCGATGGTGATCCGCACCCAGCAGGGGGCGACGCCCGGCTCCTGCTCGCAGCATTCGCAATCCTTGGAAGCGCTCCTGTTCCACATTCCCGGCATCCGCCTGGGCTTGCCGGCCACGCCTCAGGACGCTTATGACATGCTGCGGGTCGCGGCCACCGCCTCCGATCCGGTCATGCTGATCGAGGCCCGCGCCCTCTATCAGCGCCGCGAGGCTGTCGATTTCGACCGGGTGCCGGATCCGATGGGCAAGGCGAAGCTCCTCCGCGACGGCGGTGATCTCGCCATCATTGCCTGGGGCACCGCCGTGCCCGAGGCGCTCGAGGCCGTCGACCAGCTATCGGCCGCCGGCATCAAGGCAGCGCTGCTCGATCTGCGCTGGCTGTCGCCGCTGGACGAGGCGGCGATTACGGCGGTCGTGGCCCAGTGCCAGGGCCGTGTGCTGATTGTGCATGAGGCCAACCGCACGGGTGGCGTCGGCGCCGAGATTGCGGCGCGCATTTCGGAATCCTATCGTGGCGCCACGGTGCGCCGCCTGGGAACGCCCGACAGCCGGATCCCGGCCTCGCCGCTGCTGCAGGCGGCCCTCCTGCCCAAGGCCGCAGCGATCCTGGCGGCGGCAAAAGAATTGGCCGGCGCGTCGCGCTAGGCGCCAGGCCCCGGAGCAACAAGGAGATCCCGTTCATGTCGACAGCGCCTTCCTCGGCCGGACGACGCGCCTTGATCACCGGCGGCGGCGCCGGCATCGGCGCCGCCACCGCCCGCCTCCTGGCCGAGCGCGGCTGGCGCGTGGCGCTGCTCGATCGCGACGGCGCCGTGGCCGAGCGCACCGCAAGGGCGATCGGCGCTCAGGCACGCGCCTATCAGGGCGATGTCACCGATCCCGCCGCGATCGAGCGCGTCCTCGACAGCATGGTCGCGGAATGGGGCGGCATCGACGATCTCGTCAACAATGCCGGCGCCTGGGACCATGCGCCGCTGCTGGACCTGACCCTGGAGCGGTGGAAGCGCATCTTCGACATCAATCTCTGGGCGCCGCTCGAGATCTCGAACGCCGCCGTGCGCCGCATGGAGCGGGGCAGCGCCATCGTGAATGTGGCTTCGGTCATGGGGCAGATCTCGGCGCCGACGCGCGGGCCCTACTGCGTCTCGAAGAGCGCCCTCATCAGCCTCACCAAGATGCAGGCGATCGAATGGGCCGAGCGCGGCATCCGCGTCAATGCGATCGCGCCGGGCTATATCATGAACGAGCCGACGGCGGCCCTCATCGCCGCCGGCAGCTTCTCGACCGACGCCATCAACCGCCGTACCCCCATGGGGCGGTTCGGTACCGAGCAGGAGGCCGCCGAGGGCATCGCCTTCCTGCTGGCGCCGGACAAGGCGAGTTACGTCACGGGTCACACCCTGGAAGTGAATGGCGGCTGGAACGCCTATGGCTATGTGTAGGAGCGAGCGATGATCACCGGATTCAATCACACCAGCTTCACCGTCGCCGACATGAACAAGTCGGTCGAGTTCTGGACCCGGCTGCTGGGCTTCAAGGCCGCCTCGGTTTCGCCGCGCCAGGGCGTCTGGCAGGAGGAGGTCACGGGTATCCCCGGCGCCTCGCTCATGGTGGCCCATCTTTACGGCCATGGGCATCATATCGAGTTCATCCAGTATCTCGACGGCGCCATCAAGGGCGCGCCGCCGCCGCCGGCCCAGGCCGCGGCCGCCCATGTCTGCCTCGAGACCGACGACATCAGGAAGACCTGGGACGAATTGATGGCGGCGGGCGCCACGCCGCAGGGCAAGATCGCCGACGTGAGCACCGGTCCGGTGAGCGGCTGCTATGCGGCCTATATTCGCGATCCCAACGGGATCATCATCGAGCTGCTCGAGATGAAGCCGGCCTGAGTCCGGGATCGGGAGCAGAGGGAGAAGAGGGCGTGTTCGATTTTTCGCAGCGGGTGCTGCTGCTGACCGGCGCCAATGGCGGCATCGGCCGGGGGATCGTGCGGGAGTTCCTGGCGGCCGGCGCCAACGTCGCCCTGGCCGACATCAACGAGCCCGGCACGGCGGCGTTCGCCCGCTCGGTCGATCCCGCGGGCGCCCACACGGCAGCCGTCCGGCTCGATGCCGGCAACAGCGCCGATGTGGAGCGCGCGGTCGATCTTTGCATCCGCCGTTTCGGCCGGCTCGATTTTCTTGTCACGGCGGCGGCGATCTTCGAGGACCATCCCTTCGAGACCATGACCGACGAGCAATGGCGCCGCACCATGGCGGCCAATCTCGACAGCGTGTTCTATGCCTGCCGCCGCGCGGTGCCGGCGATGACGCAAGGGGGCGCGATCGTGAATCTTGCCTCCGAGGCCGCCCATACCGGCGGCAGCCCGATGCATTCGCACTATGGCGCCACCAAGGCCGGCGTGCTGGCCTTCACCAAGACCATCGCCCGCGAGCTGGCGCCGCGCATCCGCGTCAATGCGGTCTCGCCCGGCACCATCAACACGCCGATGGTGGCGCGCTGGCTGGAGCAGCATGGGCCCGCCTATATCGACACCATTCCGATGCGCCGCCTGGGCGAGCCCAGGGATGTGGCGCAGGCCGTGGCCTTCCTCTGCAGCGACGCCGCGAGCTACATCACCGGCACCACGATCCATGTGAATGGCGGCGGCTATGTCGGGGCGTAGCGCCGTCTCCCGGCGCGTGAGGAGCTGAACCCATGGCCAGCGTCGATATCGTCGGTGTCGGCAAGAGCTACGGCACCCAGAAGGTGCTGCAGGGCATCGACATCGCCATTCCCGATGGCGAGTTCGTCGTGCTGGTGGGACCCTCCGGTTGCGGCAAGTCGAGCCTGCTGCGGATGGTGGCCGGGCTCGAGGAGATCACCGAGGGCACGATCGCGGTCGGCGGCCGGGTGGTCAACAAGGTGCCGCCCAAGCAGCGCGACATCGCCATGGTGTTCCAGAATTACGCGCTCTATCCGCACATGACCGTGCGCGAGAACATGGGCTTCAGCCTCAAGCTGCGCGGCGCCGGCAAGGCGGAGATCGAGAAGGGCGTGGGGCGCGCGGCCGAGATCCTGGGGCTGCAGGCGCTCCTCGACCGGCATCCGCGGCAATTGTCGGGCGGGCAGCGCCAGCGCGTCGCCATGGGGCGCGCCATCGTGCGCCAGCCCCAGGTGTTCCTGTTCGACGAGCCCTTGAGCAACCTCGACGCCCAGCTGCGCGTCTCGATGCGCGGCGAGATCAAGGCGCTCCATCAGCGCCTCGGCATCACCGCGATCTATGTGACGCATGACCAGCTCGAGGCCATGACCATGGCCGATCGCATCGTCGTGCTGAATGGCGGCCATGTGGAGCAGGTGGGGCGTCCGCTCGAGCTCTATGACCGGCCCGTGAACCGCTTCGTCGCCGGCTTCATCGGCTCGCCGGCGATGAATTTCCTGACCGGCCGCCTGGTGAGCGAAGGGGGTGCGGCTTATGTCGACAGCGCCGGCGTCAGGCTGCCGCTCGCGCGCCGCCCCGAGGCCGCGGACGGCCGGGTGCTGATCTACGGCATCAGGCCCGAGCATCTGGGGTTGAGCGGTGTAGGCGCGGGTCTGCCCGCGATCGTCGAGGTGGTGGAGCCGACCGGCGCCAGCACCTATGTCTCGGCCCGGGTCGCGAACACGCCGATCAGCGCCGTCATCGCCGAACGCCGCAACCCGACTCCGGGCTCGACCCTCGCGCTCTACCCGCAGCTCGACCATGTGCATCTGTTCGACGCGGAGACGGGGACGCGGATCGGGTAGGGTGAAGTGGATCGCGGAGATGAACAAAGAATCCCCTCCCCCCTTGTGGGGGAGGGTAGGGAGGGGGGAGAGCAGCAACTCGAGGCTTCAAGAACCCCCCTCCTTAATCCTCCCCCACAAGGGGGGAGGAGATAAGGAAGCAAGGAAGGCTTCGCGCGTCAGCGCGTCCGCCTTACGCCGCCTTGATCTGCGCCAGGAAGTTGTCGATCTCGGCCTTGAGGTCGGTGGCCTGGCGGCTCAGCGCGCTCGATGAATCGAGGAGCGCGGTCGAGGCAGACTTGGTCACCTCGGCGCTCTTGGTCACCTGGCCCATGCTGGTCGAGACCTGGCCGGTGCGGCTCGCCGCCTCCTGCACGTTGTGGCTGATCTCGGCGGTGGCGCTGCCCTGCTGCTTCACCGCCTCGGCGATGACGCTGGAGCTGGTATTGATCTCGGCAATGATGCTGGCGAGGCGCTGCATCACGCCCGTCGCCTCGCGGGTCGCGGCATCGACCGCCTGCAGCTTGGCGCCGATCTCGTCGGTCGCCTTGGCGGTCTGGCCGGCGAGCTGCTTGACCTCGTTCGCCACCACGGCGAAACCCTTGCCGGCCTCGCCGGCGCGCGCGGCCTCGATCGTGGCGTTGAGCGCCAGCAGATTGGTCTGGCTGGCGATCTCGGTGATGAACTGGATCACGCCGCCGACATCGCGCGAGACCTTGGAAAGCTCCTCGACGATCTTCGTGGCCTGACCGGCTTCCGTAACGGCTCGCTCGGCGGTCGCGGTGGTCTGATCGGTCTGGCTCGCGATCTCGCGGCTCGAGGCCGCGAGTTCCTCGGTCGCGGCGGCGACGGTCTGCGAGTTCTCGGTGGCGGTCGCCGCACTCCGGGCGACCTGCCCCGCCTGGGCGTTGGTCTCGTCGGCCTGATGCGACAAGGTCGAGGCGGTCGATCCCAGCTGCTTCACCGCCTGGGACACCGCGTCCAACCGCCCGCTGACCGCGGCGTCGAAGGCCTTGGCCATCGCTTCCAGCGCCTCATGGCGCAGCTGGCGGCGCTCGCTTTCGGCAAGCTGCTCGGCTTCGAGGGTTTTCGCCTTGACGGCATTCTCGCGGAACACCAGGAGGGCCTGCGCCATCTCGCCGACCTCGTCCGCATTCTTGGCGCGATCGATGGTGACGTCGAGATTGCCGCTGGCCAGCTGCTGCATGGAACCCGTCATCCTGCGCAAGGGGCGGATCACGCTGAGGCGGATCATGGCCAGCACCACGCCGATCGCGCCCAGGAAGAGGAGGGCGGTGATGATGAGCGAGAGCAACTGGTCATGGTTGAAGCCGGCGACGCGGCGCTCGAGCAGCCGCTGCATCTCGCTGGAGGCCATTTTGTAGAAGCCGTCGATCGCGGCGAAGGTCTGGGCCGCATCGGCATCGGACGTTGCGCCCTTGGCGACATTCCCGGCGAAGCCGGCGAGCGTTGTCTTGAAGGTCTGATAGCTGCCGTCGAGATTGGCCTTGAGGCTGCCATCGGCATTGCCGCTATAGCTCGAGCCCACCGAGGCGTCGGCGCCCTCGAGCAGCGAGGTGAGCCCGCCGAGCGCCACGAAGAAATCGACCTGCTCGTCGCCCCCGATGCTGCCGTCCTTCCAGTCGGCGCGGCCGAGATTGATCATGCCCGCCGTGCGGTCGAGGATGTCCGGCAGCTTGATCAGCACCAGATCCATCACGTAGTAGCTGTCGAGGTCGGGATCGAGGATCAGGTTCGACTTGTCGCCGATGCGATAGATCACCGCGCGCAAGGCGGCACGGGCCGCCTCGAGCTTCTCCGGCGTGAGGCCGCCATCGAGATCGGCGAGGCTCGCCGCCGCGGCCTCGGCCAGCTCGGCGCTCTCCATCCCGTCGCCATAGCTCGCCTCGAGCGCCTTGATCTCGGTCGCGGCCGCCTTGCCGTCGACGGGCTGGCCCGACACGATCGACTGCGCGACCTCCATCTGCAGCCGGGACAGCCCGCGCAGATAGAAATTGCCGGTGTTCTCCTTGTCGCCGAAATCGATCGCGATGTTCTGCGAGGCCACCAGCGCCCAGACCATGTAGGCGACGGGCACGAGGAACAGGAGCGAGGCCAGGCCCAGCTTGTGGGCGATCGTGAACTTCTTCATCGGTGCCAAACCTCGGAAGCGCGCTTGTGCGGCAGAAAAGGAAATTTCTGGGCTCAGAACTAAGTCGGAGCCCTTGCCAAATCGTGAACTCCCTCCCCCAAAATGATGAGGGCGCGTCGATTTCGACGGACGTTAAGGGAATATGCGTGAACCGGTTTTGCCGCCGACCGCGTCGCGTAGATCGAAGGATGTAAGCGCCGCCTATCGTTGGATCGGGGCTCTCCTTCCCCCTTAAGGCGAAGGAATGTAGAGCCGCTGCCCTGCCATCGCCGGACTTGATCCACGACTGTCCGGTTGGGGATTCTCCGAGATCGTTTAGAGCGCGGACTTGGAACGCAGGATGTGCATCCGGCCTCGGGGGGACGCGAGACTGCGAAACTGAGTCCGCCCCGTCATCGTCTCTGCCTTTCACCACATCAGCTTGTCCCCTCCCCCCTTGAGGGGGCGATTATCCCGGACTTGACTGATGGGGCGCGGAGGTGCCTGTTAGTAGGCATATTCATGCTCGCTGTTTTCAACTTTAACCCAGCGTTTGGTTTCGCGATCGAGGCGCCGACAGAACCCGGTTTCCATGCGGGTCCCGATGCCATCCTCGTAAACAATTCGACCGAAACAGAACCGGTCACGGCCCGCGCCCACCACACGACTAGTCGAGGCGAGATGGGTAACAATGGCTTTAATGTCGTCAGATTGCATGTGCCACGTTTCTTTCTTGCCCCCGTCCAGAACAATGGTCGGCGACGCTCGTATAGGGATTGGGGCGTTTATGCTGGGTGGGCCATCAGCGGCGACGATATCTCCGGCCATTTCAACGACAGTTGCAGACGATCGTCCAGTATTGGCGAACAGTATGCTGGTGACGCCGCGAACGCTGGCATCCGTTTCATCGACCAAAGTTACGGAGATGATTTTTATCTCTGGTCGATGAGTGGCGTTGAACTCGGCTCTGCCGAGCTTGAGGGCTTCCCTCATTTGTCGCAATTGACCGCTGCTTACGCGCCACAAGGTGAAAGTGAAACCAGCAATAATGATCGTGGCGATAGCGGTGATGGCGCCGTTATTCGCGTCAACAAAAGATCCGACACACCACAGATCATGCCATCCGTCGCCGAGAAACGCGGAGAGGAAATTGGAAAAACCTTCTGGATTCTGTTGGCCGGCGTCGCCATCGCCTTGATGGCGGACACAGGACTGAAACGTTGGCGAGAATAAAACCGATGCGAGCACAGCAGCGGCTAGGATTGTTGGCGCGGCCCAGATCGCCAGGATTCTTTTTGGGTTTAACATGCTTTGATCGCCGCTCCGAAGATGTCCGCGTTAGTGCGGTTGTTGTAGCGGAACTGGAATTCCGCGACATACAGCGGGAGGTACTTGCGGCTGACCTTATGGAAAGTCCCGACCATGCCGCGCTTAACCAGCGACCAGAAGCCCTCAATGGTGTTGGTATGGATCGCGCCGACGACATACTCACCAGCCTCATGATTGACGACTCCGTGCGGGTAGTTGTCGGACAGCAGGCGGTATCCGGAAAAACTGTCGGTGCAGAGCAGGCTGACCTTGGTCGAGACAGTCTGACGAACGAAATCGGTCAGGGTGTTGACCTTCACGTTTTCGATAACGCGGGCGACGACATTGCCCTTGCGGCTGACAGCGCCGGCAACCGCGATCTTGCCCGAACCGGTCCCGCCACCGGGACCGCCGCGCTTGCCTTTATGCCGGTTCTTGGCCTTCCCGCCGACGAACGTCTCGTCAACCTCGACGATGCCCATGAGCTGCTGGAAATCTTCCATGCCCAGAGCCGCGCGGATGCGATGGCACATATACCAAGCGGTCTTGTAGGAGCCGAAACCCATCATGCGCTGGATCTGAAGGGCGCTGATCCCCTTCTTGCTGGTCAGCATCAGGTGGATCACGCGGAACCAGTCCCGCAGGTTGATATTCGTGTTCTCGAACACGGTCCCGACCAGAACCGAGAACCTATAGCCGCCGCCAGGAGTGCAGGCATAGCACTGCCAATGGAACGGACGGGCATGGGCGTGAACCTCGGTATTGCCGCAGCGGGGGCAAACGACGCCCTTGGGCCAGCGATGCGCCTGGAGGAACACCTTGCAGGCATCCTCATGGGGGAACATCGCCTCGAATTGGGCGAAGGTCATTTGATGAATGCGAGGGGTCTTAGCCATGGGTGTCTCCTATGACCAAGAATATAGGCGTTCCGCCCGGATCAGTCAAGAGGGGGATAATCGCCCTTGAGGGGGAGGTTAGGGTGGGGGGGTGATCGAAGAACGCGATGACGACAGAGCCTTGCGCCACGCGAACTTGGCGAACATCGAGCTCGTGGCCACCCCCCACCCCAGCCTCCCCCTCAAGGGGGGAGGTGAAGAAAGCGGAGCAACGAGAGTCTTCTTCGGTGCCGCCGACCGGACAGCCGTGGACTTGATCCGGCGATCCAGGGACGGCGAAGTCTGGATCCCCGGATCCGGCCGGAGCCTGTCCTCGTGTGCGCCTTCGGCGCAACACGGGGGGCCGGTCCGAGGATGACAGGGGGAGTCTCCTCCAAAAAAACAAACCCCGACCTTCCTGGGGGGAAGAAGATCGGGGTTCGCGAGGCGTCGGCCCTCAGGGTCCAGGACCGTCGGCGGGGCCGGCGCCATCGGCAATATAGATGCAGGCGTCAGGCGGCAACGGCGGCCGTCGTTCCGGCGATCTGTTCCGCCTCGATCGTCGCGGCGACCGCATGGACCACCGCCGCGATCCGGACCGCCGCCTGGATCTGCTCGGGCGCCAGGCCCGCCTTGCGCAGCTCGCGCTCATGGGCGTCGATGCACATGCCGCAGCCATTGACGGCCGAGACCGCGAGCGACCAGAGCTCGAAATCGGCCTTCTCGACGCCGGGCTTCGCGATCACGTTCATCCGCAGCTTCGCCGGCAGCGTCTTGTAGTCGGGCGCGGAGGCGAGATGCACGAAGCGGTAATAGATGTTGTTCATCGCCATGATCGCCGCGGCCGACTTGGCGGCGGCGAGCGCCTCCGGCGAGAGCTTCGGCCCGAACTCGGCGAGGATCGCCTCGCTGACCTCGGCGTTGCGCGAGGCCAGGGCCGACGCGACGAAGGTCCCGGCGCGCTGCTGCTCGGTCAGGCCGACCTCGCTCGCGAGGCTCGAGAGATTGAGCTTCAGGTCGCGCGCATAGTCGGGCAGGCGGTTCTTCAGGCTTTCGATCGACATGAGGGTTCCCCTTCGCGGGCGCTTGATGTGAATGCAGGCGGGCAGAAAGAAGGAGAGACGGCCCGTCTCTCAACCGTCGGGCCTTCAGTTGTTCAGTGAGGCAGTCGCTCAGGCGGCCTTCAGGACCGCGTCGCCCTTCTGCCAGTTGCAGGGGCAGAGCTCGTCGGTCTGGAGCGCGTCGAGCACGCGCAGCACCTCGGCCGGGTTGCGGCCGACGCTGAGATCGTTCACCGAGGCGAAGCGGATGACGTTCTCCGGATCGACGATGAAGGTCGCGCGCAGGGCCACGCCTTCCTTCTTGTCGAGCACGCCGAGCGCCGTCGAAAGCTCGCGCTTGATGTCCGCCAGCATCGGGAAGGGGAGCTCCTTCAGGTCGGCATGGTTCTGCCGCCAGGCCAGATGCACGAACTCGCTGTCGGTCGAGACGCCATAGACGACCGTGTCGCGGTCGTTGAAGTCGCCGTTGATCTTGCCGAAGGCGGCAATCTCGGTCGGGCAGACGAAGGTGAAGTCCTTCGGCCAGAAGAACACGACCTTCCACTTGCCCTCGTTGGAACGGTCGCTGATCTGGGTGAAGGCGGTCTTGGGATCCGTGGTCACCACGGCCTTGAGGTCGAATTGGGGGAAGCTATCGCCGACGGTCAGCATTCGAGAGGCTCCTGTTTTGATTGCGACTAACTCGCAACGCAGAAAATGGCCCCGACCCCTTGTTCGATCCAATGATTTAATTAGATAAGAGTAATCGAAAATGGCGATCACGAACCTCCCGACCCTGAGACAGCTCCGCCACCTGGTGGCCCTGGCCGACCATGGCCATTTCGGCCGGGCGGCCGAGGCCAGCCATGTGACCCAGTCCACCTTGAGCGCCAGCATCAAGGAGCTGGAGCAGGTGCTGGGGGCCCAGTTGGTCGACCGCACCAAGCGCCGGGTGACCGTCACGCCGCTGGGCCAGTCGGTGGTGGCCAAGGCGACCCGGCTGCTGCAGGAGGCCGAGGATCTGGTCGAGACCGCGCGGGCCAACCAGGGGCCGCTCTCGGGGCCCCTCCAGCTCGGCGTTATTCCGACGATCGGTCCGTTCCTCCTGCCGCGCGCGCTGCCGGCGCTGCGCCGGCGTTATCCGGGCCTCAAGCTCTATCTGACCGAAGATCTGACCGAGCGGCTGCTCGAGCAGCTCAATGCCGGCAAGCTCGACGTGGCGCTGATCGCGCTCCCCTACGACACGCCGGGCTTCGAGCATGCCTCGATCGGCGAGGACGCCTTTGCCGTGGCGCTGCCGGAATCGCACAAGCTGGCGAAGCTCGACCGGATCGACCCGGAGCGGATCGACGAGGAGCCGCTGCTCCTGCTGCGCGACGGCCACTGCCTGCGCGAGCATGCGCTCGCCGCCTGCCGGCTCTCGGGCCGCGGCCAGACCGACACCTTCCAGGCGACCAGCCTCTACACGCTGGTGCAGATGGTCGAGAACGGCCTGGGCGTGACGCTCCTGCCGAAGATCGCGCTCGACGCCGGCATCCTCAAGGGCACGCATCTGGTGACGCGGCCCATCGCCGGCAAATCCCAGGCCCGCGACCTCGCCCTCGTCTGGCGCAAGGGCAGCGCGCGGCGGGCGGATTTCGAGTTGATGGCGGGACTGCTGCATCACGCGCTGGTGGGAGCGAAGGGGAAGTAGTGATTTTACGAGACGTTGAACGCTAACAGAATCTCGCGACAAAGGACTTCAGCTCCAAAGCAAAGGGTAGTCGACAACAGTCCTTGCAATGAGGAGACAATAAGTCGGACTTGCATTATCTTAGAGGCTGACTGAAAAAGGAGTTGGGTGATTTCAATCGGTTGTGATTCCGTTGGGTTGCGAATCTCAATGGAGATCACGATGGCCTGGACTGAAACCACCCGACCGCACTATCGGCGCGATGCCTTGCGATACGCAAGCGACCTGACGAATGCGGAATGGGCGTTGATCGCGCCCTTGATGCCGATGGCTTCCAAACTGGGGCGGCCGAGAAAGACAAATCTGCGCT
The DNA here is from genome assembly GCA_963696655.1 of uncultured Alphaproteobacteria bacterium. Lineage (GTDB taxonomy): Bacteria > Pseudomonadota > Alphaproteobacteria > Dongiales > Dongiaceae > Hypericibacter. Next base: position 11,590 of record CAVOLB010000074.1, on the reverse strand, counting down.
CGGTGGTGGAGGCGATCCTGTACATGGCTTCGACCGGCTGCCAATGGCGCGCGATCCCCAAGGAGTTCCCGCCCTACTCGACGGTGCAGAGCTACTTCTACGCCTGGTCGCACAAAGGCTTACTGGCGCACATCAACCACATGCTGGTCACGGCCCTGCGCGAGAGGGTCGGGCGAGAGGCCAGCCCCACGGCGGGGGTGATCGACAGCCAGTCTGTGAAGAGCACCGAGTGTGGCGGGCCACGAGGCTTCGATGCCGCCAAGAAGATCAAAGGCCGCAAACGCCATATCGTCACCGATACCGAGGGCTGCCTGGTCGGGGTGCAGGTTCACGCTGCGGATATCCAGGATCGCGATGGCGCGCCCGACGTGCTGATGTCGATCCGCTCTCTCTACCCGTGGCTGCGCCATGTGTTCGCCGATGGCGGCTATGGTGGCGACAAGCTACGCGACGCCATGGCCGCGCTTGGTCAATGGACCTTCGAAATCATCAAGCGCTCCAACGCCGCCAAGGGCTTCGAGTTGCTGCCTCGCCGATGGGTGGTCGAACGCACCTTCGCCTGGCTCGGCCGATGTCGCCGCCTCGCCAAGGACTTCGAAGCCACCATCGAAAGCGCCGTGGCCTGGATCCTCGTCGCCCACATCCGTCGTCTCACGCGACGCTTGGCGAGACCTTGAAAGGCGCACAGCTTTATGAGTCGAACTCTTAGCGTTATGCAGGACAAGAAGAATCCAGCTCGGCCGCTTCACAGCACTCCGAATCCTAGCGAGTTGATGAGGGCCCGCCATCCGGACCTTTTTTCAGATACGCGTGTCGAAGAGGCTCCGCGTCTTTCTAAGGCAGTCTTCGAATACCACCTGGAGACCCTGACTAACCGCAAGCAGGAATATGAGTTCGAGCATTTCTGCCGAAAACTCGCGGAGAAAGAGATTTGCCCCAACTTGCGGGTGCAAACTGGACCCACCGGTGGTGGCGACAGCAAGGTGGACACGGAAACCTATCCAGTCGCTATCGAGATCGCCGAGCGCTGGTGGCTTGGCGAACCTTTAGCCGGCGCCGAACGCTGGGCCTTCGCCTTCAGTGCCAAGAAAACTTGGAAGGCTAAGAGTTTGACTCATAAAGCTGTTGCGCCTTTCAAGGTCTCGCCAAGCGTCGCGTGAGACGACGGATGTGGGCGACGAGGATCCAGGCCACGGCGCTTTCGATGGTGGCTTCGAAGTCCTTGGCGAGGCGGCGACATCGGCCGAGCCAGGCGAAGGTGCGTTCGACCACCCATCGGCGAGGCAGCAACTCGAAGCCCTTGGCGGCGTCGGAGCGCTTGATGATTTCGAAGGTCCATTGACCAAGCGCGGCCATGGCGTCGCGTAGCTTGTCGCCACCATAGCCGCCATCGGCGAACACATGGCGCAGCCACGGGTAGAGAGAGCGGATCGACATCAGCACGTCGGGCGCGCCATCGCGATCCTGGATATCCGCAGCGTGAACCTGCACCCCGACCAGGCAGCCCTCGGTATCGGTGACGATATGGCGTTTGCGGCCTTTGATCTTCTTGGCGGCATCGAAGCCTCGTGGCCCGCCACACTCGGTGCTCTTCACAGACTGGCTGTCGATCACCCCCGCCGTGGGGCTGGCCTCTCGCCCGACCCTCTCGCGCAGGGCCGTGACCAGCATGTGGTTGATGTGCGCCAGTAAGCCTTTGTGCGACCAGGCGTAGAAGTAGCTCTGCACCGTCGAGTAGGGCGGGAACTCCTTGGGGATCGCGCGCCATTGGCAGCCGGTCGAAGCCATGTACAGGATCGCCTCCACCACCGAGCGCAGATTTGTCTTTCTCGGCCGCCCCAGTTTGGAAGCCATCGGCATCAAGGGCGCGATCAACGCCCATTCCGCATTCGTCAGGTCGCTTGCGTATCGCAAGGCATCGCGCCGATAGTGCGGTCGGGTGGTTTCAGTCCAGGCCATCGTGATCTCCATTGAGATTCGCAACCCAACGGAATCACAACCGATTGAAATCACCCAACTCCTTTTTCAGTCAGCCTCTAAGGTGAAGGCGGATGTTAGTAACATCCTCTCCACTGGTCGCGACTATAAGCGCATTTACTTCTTCACCAATCAGTTTGTGAGCGACAAGAAGCTCCGAAGAAGAGGACACGCTTTCCAGGTACGCCGGTATTCCCGTTCACATCTTCGACCGTTCATGGATTGTCGAGAAAGTCTATGACAATGATCGGTTGGATATGGCCATTTCGACCCTTGGAATCGAGGGTGCGGGGACTGAAAACCTACGTCGTGCCGGGCCACGCGACATAGCGCGGCTCGCCGAATTGGACGAACTGGATAAGCAGATCGCCGACCCTACGCGGTACCAGGGGGCTCGCTATCAGTTGATCGAAGATTGCCTAAACAGCGCAATCTTGGCGCGAGGATTAGAGCGGCCGCGCAATGAGGTGGAAAGCCGGTTTGCTCAAACGGATCAGCTAGCGCAGCAGCTCGATGTTCGCCACCAACGGATGCGGATCGCCTACAATCGGGCTTGGACAGCATATTGGTGGTACGAGGATTATCCGGCCTTTAACCGCTTCTATGACGAAGTTGAACAGCACCTCGTTGGTTCGACTCAAGCCGCCGAGGTCGAACGTCTCTTGACACTGTGGCAAGTCCTATTGCCTTCAGTCGTGGCCAGCCGGATTAGCGCACAAGACGCCAAGGTTGAAGCTCGCCAGGAGCATCTAGTTACGATGCTGCGGGCCATCGCCGATGATCCCGCGAGGCCGAACAACGCTCTGCAGGCGCGAACGGGTCTGGCCCTGATGGAGATTTCCCGAGCTTATCAAGGCAGAGGCGTTGATAGCCTCGATGCCTGTTGGGCAGAGTTGTCGAAGATTGTTGACGAGTCCACGGTTTTAGGGGCCTACCCGGTCGAACGACTATCGACCCTTGTTCACGAGATTGGCGAATATATCGATAGCCCCACGTTCGACGCCCTGTATGAAAAGGTCGTTGATGTCGTGCGTCATCGACGGAGCGAAGGCGAGGCGGGTGAAGCCTACAAGGACCGCGGTATACAAAAGCTCGAGCAAGGCAAGCCCTATGAGGCAATTCGGTGGTTTGGCCGAGCTGAGGAGCTTCTGGTCAAGGAAGAGTATGGAGCTGAACTTGTAAAAGTGCTGGCTGCTAGCAGCTACGCCTATGAACGGGTGGGGTTGCTCTGGGCTGCTCGCAATAAAGTGTTGGTCGCCGTTGAGCGCAGTTTGTCGGTCTTGGTAGACAAGGGGAAGATCATCTCGGCAGCGCTGCTTTCCCTTCAACGGCTCACATGGATCGAGTTACAGCTCGGACGATTGCCGCATGTGTTGAGCGCCATGACATTGGCGAATTTCGCTGCATTGCATCTAAAGCTGTCTGAAGACGCCAAGGTTGCTTACAGGGAAGAGATGGAAATGCAAGAAGCTGTCCTTGGCATACATCTCCTCAACATTCCTTTCGAAGCACTTCCGGCTACAACCCGGCTTCCAGACGCGCTCGAGCGACTAGGTCTGACCAATGCACGACTTGCATTGCTCTTCGCGCTTGGGCAGGAAAAGGCTATCTACGACGAGGAGTACTTCACGACTGACGAGGACGCAGCCAAGCTCCATCTCATTTTTGAGCGATGGCAGGATCAGCCCGCGGCGAAGGACATCCCACCGCACCCGGTGTTGGTGGATGGGCAAACCACCCGCCTGAGGTCGACGATTCTCGGTTCAGAGCTGGTTGTGGAAACACCAAACGACCCGACCTCGTTCGGAATCGCCGAATCCCTGCTTGGGGCGCTTGAGGCTTTCCTCGCGACAAGCGACGAAGGCGATTTGATGCCGCATCGCGAACGTACGGTGATTGTCATCAGCGCTTCAAAGCAACTGGTTGGGTTGCCAGAAATTCGTTTCTCAGACGATCGCAGCGTGCACGTCGAAATCATTCACCCGATTGAACTGGCGTTTCCAACAGCGGAAACCGCCCGGAAATTTCTGGAGTGGATACAGGAATCAGTTATCACACTCCTTAGTCGGCTATTTGCCATCCGTGACCCGCAAAGTTGGATGAATAAGGTCGCAGGCGAGGAGCGCGCCTTTTCCCGCGCGCTGATCCTCGGAAACAGCCTTACCCTCGATCGTAACGTTTTTGGAGATGAGCCTCGTCTTCGTCTTGCTGATTGGCTGGAGCCCGAGGATAAAATTTATGATCTACTCCGGACTCAGCCTTGGCGGTCCGTCAAAGCGACGGCTGCGGCTAGTTCAGACGAACCACCTAGGTTCGGTTCAGGTCCGCCGCCACCTGAGCTACTCGATAAGGCCGGTCTTAAGCACACAGATCGCCGCATCCTATCGCCCATCGACGTCCTGCTCTGGGATCGCGCGAAATGGCGCGGAACCGCATTCGGTCTCGCTGAAGGGGCGCCACCATTTCTTGGGATCGCGTTCGAGGATGGAGAAGCGGGCCAAGCCATCTTCCAGCAGTGGCGGGAGCGCTGGGGGAAGGACGATGCCGAAGACATGCTGCGGATCGCGATCATCACCGGCATCTCAGCACGAAACCCAACCCACTATGCTGTTACGATTGGACCTAACCTCAGCCAGTTGAAAGCCTCAGAGGCTAAGATCTTTCTATCCGTCTCCCGTATCCATCGCATGGAGGCGACCTCTTCAGCGAACTTGGATCTCTTCCTCGACGCTTACCGCCAGATCGGTAGGTACTTCTTAGTCCCAGCGCAGATGGGTTCGCCGCCAACATTTTTACACCCACACTTCCTGGCCAAGCGCCAGCTTCAAATCCGACAAGCTTGGGAGATCGGAGAGAACGACCCTGACGTTTCAGCCTTGAGGCCGGACGACGATCCAATCATCCCGCCGATGATACAGGATCCGCCAGTGAAGAAGGCCCTTGAACAGATGAGCGCATTCAGACAGCGATCACGTTCCGGCCAATGACGGCGTCGCAGAAAGAGTGCTCCTAGGACCCATGTGTCGCTCATGCTTGGTCGAGAGAATGGAATCTTTTCGAATCTCCCGGCTGAGCGATCGCCGAATGTCTGCTGATAACACATCTCGGGAAAAAGGCGCCGATTTCTAAGGATGGGTGCCAAAGGCCTCAAGCCAGAATCGTATGAACTGTCCAGTGAAAGATTCGGGTGTCACGGAATAGAGAAATTCCCCGCCCGACGGATGCCGGTTCGTCGTAGCATGCAGGACCGAAGGAATCAGAAGAACTACTCGATCTAGTCTGAACGACAGGTACTCTTGTTATGCACTCGCCTATGCGTGGATCTCGGGCGCTGGCTTCGCGTTCCCAGACTGATCGCGAACAAATTTGCCCCGTCACTCCCCCAAAAACTGCAGCACCGCCTTGTTGAAGGTCTTCGGGTCCTGCCACATCGCGAAATGGCTCAAGCCCGGGAAGATCAGCAGCCGCGCGCCCGGGATCTCCCACGCCATCTCGATGTCGTGGCTCTGTTTGATGCCTTCGTCATATTGCCCGTCGGCGATCACGACCGGCGCCTTGATGGTGGCGAGCTGCTCGGGCGTATAATTGGGCTGCGTGTTCCACATCTCGCCGATCTGCGCGACGAACTTGTCGTATTCCTTCGGCGTCTTGGAGAGGCGCTCATAGTCCTTGCCGGCATTCTCGATATATTTGTTGAAGACGACGCTCTGGCCGATGTCCTCGCGCAGGCCGCTCGTGGTCACGTTGGCGCCGAAGGCGAAGAGCTTGTCGAGCCGGTCGGGGTAGGTCATGGCGATGTCGAGCCCGATGATGGCGCCGTCGCTCCAGCCCACGATCGAGGCCTTCGGGATCTTCAGGTAATCCATCGCATGGACCACGTCGGTCGCCATCAGGTGATAGCCATAGGGCTGCGCGTCGCGGGTGCTGCGGCCATGGCCGCGGCTGTCCAGCACGATCACCTGGTAATGCCTGGCGAACTCGCGCACCTGGTTGCCCCAGTAGTCGGCGTTGCCGAGCCCGCCATGCAGCAAGATCACCGGCGCGCCATGGCCGTAGATCGCGTAATAGATCTGGACGCCGTCGACCGGCGCATAGCCGCTGCGCAGCGGTGCCGGCATCGCCGCCGGCCGCGGCAGGGTCTCCCACAGGTTGGTCTTCGCGATGGCCGTCACCGGCGACGCGAAGCCCGCCGCCAGCGCGAGAACCGCGCCCAGTATCAAAGCCAGAATCCGCTTCATGACCATGTCCCCCGGGTTGCGACGGGCATTCTTGATGTGAGCCTCGGCGCCCATCCTGCCGCATCCAGATGGTGCGCCCCGCCTCGCCATAGCGTCAACGGCAGCACTTCCTTCGTCATGCCGGCGAAGGGGCGTGTGAAGGAATCGAGCGAAGCACAGAAACTCCACGCCCCTCCCCTTGCGGGAGGGGGTAGGGGAAGGGGTGACATGGCGCGATGACGGCCATGCTCACGATCGATCAACGCTCTGAAAGCGGCAGGCGCGGGCTAAGTTGCGGACGGGCCAGCACGAGTAGACCACACTCGACACCATTTACCGTGACCTCATGCGGCATCACCCCTCCCCCTACCCCCTCCCGCAAGGGGAGGGGGCGAGAGTATTTCTGAATCATTCGATTTCTTCACACGCTCGAAGGCTGGCATCCATGCGCACAGGCCTCGCCTGCCCTTGCTCGATGGGTGTTCATGGATCCCGGACGGAGCCTGTCCTCGTGCGCGCCTACGGCGCGACACGGGGGCCGGGATGACGCAGAGGGACCATGTCGGGACCCTCATTGATTCGTTGCCGGAGCGCCCCTAGCCTGTATCCCGTCGAGTGAACAGGGGAGGGGGCAGCCATGAGCGGACCGGCCGACAGCGGAACGATCCGGACCCGGGCCGGGGTCGAGATCGCCTATGAGACCCACGGGAAAGGCCCGCCGATGGTGCTCATCGCCGGCCTCGGCGACGACCGCAGCTCCTGGGCGGCGCAGGTCGAGGAGTTCGCGCGCGATCACCGCGTGGTCCTGTTCGACAATCGCGGCATCGGCCGCAGCGCGACCCCGCCGGGTCCCTACAGCATCGAGCAGATGGCAGACGACACCCATGAGCTCGCGCGCCGGCTCGAGCTCGGGCCCGTCACCGCGGTCGGCTCCTCCATGGGCGGCGCCATCTGCCAGCAATGGGCCCTGCGTCACCCCGACGACATCCAGCGGCTGGTGATCACCAACAGCTGGGCCGAGCGCGATGTCTTCACCACCGCGCTGTTCGATCACTGGATCGCCATGGCCCAGCGCGGCCAGAGCCAGCATGTCGTCGAGAGCCTGCTGCTGTTCTGCTTCTCGCCCGGCTACCTGACGCGCAAGCCCGAGACGGTGAAGGCCTTTCTCGAGATGCCGGCGCCGCCCCTCGAGGGCTTCGCCGCCGCGGCCGCCGCCTGCCGCGGCCACCATACGCTCGACCGCGCCCACGAGATCCGCCATCCCGCCCTCGTCGTCGCCGGCGAGTTCGATTAAATCCGAGAAGGAGGGCATCTTTTCATCTTCGGGGATGCTGGCGTTGGGAATGCCTTGAAGGATTGCCTTGACTAGACGGACATCCGAACGGACTCCAGCCCAGTACACATCCGAGGTGAAATCAGGAGTGCTTTCCAGCATTCCAGCCCCATTACGTCCATGGCAGCGGTTGCACTTGGCCTTGTAAAACTCATTCACATCGAAGGAGGGATCTGCTTGAGCTTCCCACATCTTGATTTCCAGGAAGTGTCCTGAGCGGGAGTCCTCGATGAATGAAACGCTCGAGAGTCCCATCCAGGCCAAGCCCACTAAAGCCAATGAACTCACGGCCACTCTCCTCCCGAGACGTCTGGGATGTCCGCGGTCCAGGAATGGCACCAGGGTAAGCAAGACGAGGATGGCATGAGGGATTACCACCGTGCCGATCACCTCGAAGGGGGGTTCGAGATACTTCAGGGTCTGGAAAAGCCAGCGGAAATACCACTCTGGACGCGCCGGGTAGGTTTCCAGCGGATCGGCGATGTTTCCAAGTCTGACAGGCAGCAGACCCGACAGGATCATGAGTGCTGACACAACCACCAAGCTCACCAGGACATCCCGGCTGGCTTGCCCCGGCCAGTAAGCCGTGCCCTCAACCTGCCTTTCCGCCATGATCTGGTAGGAGTTTCTCGTCCGAAGAGTCACATAAAGGAACAATCCCGCCAGCAACAACCCTGGCAACAGGATGGCATGTCCCGTGTAAAATCGTGTTAAGGTCAGATTCCCAGTCTCAGTCCCGCCAAGCGCAATGGTTTTCACAGTGGTTCCCACAACCGGGACCGATCCCATGATCGAAGTGCGGACCTGGGTTCCCCAATAACCATATTGGTCCCAGGGTAACAGGTAACCCGTGGTGGCGATGGCGATGATCAGCCCAGCCAACGCGAGACCAAGCAGCCATTGAATCTCACGCGGGCGTGTGTAAGTGCGGGTGATAAAGGTCTTCAACCCACACAGGACCATCAGGATCACGGCCAGGTGGGCGCCATAGGAGTGGACACTCCGCAGGAACAAGCCGAGCTGGGTTTCCTGCGAGAGGAAGCGGACGCTTTGGTAAGCCGAATCGACGCTGGGAGAGTAAGAAAGGGCGAGGAGGACTCCGCTCAGGCACTCGAACAGGAGTGTGGCAAGGAATGCAGCGCCCAGTGTGTTGGACCATCTCAGCCCATCAGGAAGCGGAACATCCCGGAAGAAGGCGATAAGGCGGCGGTATCCTGTGCGGTCCTCGATCCAGTCACAGAGGTCATTGAGTATTCGCATCGGATCAAACCTCGACTGCTTTGGACAGACTGGAACGGTACTGAACCCACTGGCAGAACACATCCCCGTCTTCGACCTTGCTGGGGAGTTGATCCATTCCTCGCGCCGTGGGACCCGAGATCCGTTCCCCCATGGAATCCCAGAATGACTGATGGCAGGGGCAGTGGAATTGTTTGCTCTCGCTCTCGAAGGATACCGGGCAACTCAGGTGTGGACAAACCGACGAGAAGACGATGGGCTGGCCATCCTTTTTGATCACGAATACCGTTTGGTTCTGCTTGCGGGTTTGCCATCCATCCTGGACCTGAAGGGTGAGGACCTTCTGGGTGGGGTGGTCGTCCGCAAACTCGGCCAGATTGCCAAGGGGGAACCACTCGCTTTCCCGTTCGGTCCTGTGGAAAATGGGTGAGAGTAGCTGGAGTGTGCCCGTCACCCCTGCCAGGGCGGCAAGCACACCTGTCCCAAGGGTGGCCACAGCTGATTCGAGAAAACCTCTCCGCTGCATGGGAATTAAGTCTAAAGGCAGAGGAGGGATGTGGAAAGGGGAGAAAAATTTCCATGCCCCGGTATGTCACCTCACTGGATGGAATCAAACCCGAAGACCTGGATGGTTTTTTTGTGGATTGGGGTAGGCCCCCATCGCGCGAGGAGCATTACCAGCTTCTGAAGAATAGCAGTCACATCGTTCTTGCCTTGGATAAGACCGGGCATGTCATTGGCCGGATCAATGCTCTCAGCGATGGGGTTTGCACAGCATTCATCCCCCTATTGGAGGTACTCCCCCAATTCCAACATGCCGGTATTGGTTCCGAGCTTCTCCGAAGAATGCTTGGAATGCTGGATGTCCCACATGTGGATCTGGTCTGCGATCCCCCCTTACAAGGATTTTATGAGCGCTTTGGGATGCTGCGTTGCACTGCCATGGTCCTCCGTAAACGGTTGCGCTCCGCATAGACCTGACCTGGCTCGACAGGGAATTCCTTTTTTTGGAACCATCTTGGCCTTAATTGCTGTTACCATTCATACGGTACTTCTCTGTAAATCCATGAAATATATGAATTTATCATTTCATGTGTAACCTCTGTAAACTATTCTATTGACATTCACCATTTCTGTCTGTATCATCTTATATCGGAGGTTGGGGTATCGCTCTCCAACACCTCTCTTCAACAGTCCCACCTCCAGCTGTGAGGGGCATCGGCAGGGAAGCCAGACACTCTCACGGATACATATGCCTAATGGAAAGGTCGGTGGCCAAGGATGGCACAGGGACTGAGTATTCCATTCGTCTCCTCGCAACTGCGGGGTTTCTTTCAATCGTTCCTAGAGGAATCCAAAGGGAACGGCAAATCCGCGATCAGCTCGGATCAAGCAGTCACGAATCCGGCGAGCGACAGTGCCGAAACAGATGCGGGCGCCGTCCTCGAACTCGGAGGTGATGCTCAGCTGACACCCAAGAATCCCGGTGCGGGAGGATTTCAGATCTCTCCCGATGGGACCTACCATTTCTCGCGGACAAGGCTGTCTGCCTCGTTGGACTACTCCCTCAGCGAAGCAACGATCCAAACCAGTCAGACGTCGGATGGATCGAGTGTCTTCGCTTCAATGACCAATCTCGAAGTGTCGATGAGTGTCTCGGCGGAGTTTGAAGAGGCCCTGATCCAGACGGGACGAACCCAAGGTGGGAACCCGGTCACAAACTTCGGGAATGCGGCCCGTCAGGCGGTGGAACGTATCAAGACTCAACAGATACGCGCTTCCATGAGTTCTTCAGCCTTTCATTCAGCCAGGCCAGCGTCTCGTTCAATGACACCGGCGATATCTGGGGGGATTTGGGAGCCTTGGCTGGAGATGAGACCTTAGGTGGTTTCGCGGTTCTCTTGCAGTCTTTCTTTGGCGATGACGAAAACTTCGGTAACTTCATTAAGCGGCTTGAGAGTTTCCTCAGCGGAATGCAGGGAGGAAGCTCCGCGCCGGTTTCCAGCGATGGAGCCAATGCCCTCGCTCAAGCCGTGGGTAATGGCTCCGGTGCCGTTTCAGTTCAAAGTCAATCTTTACAAGTTTCCGTGTCTCTCACCTATGAGTCGACCAGTATCGAAGTGAGTGCCGGACAGGCCACCGCCTCGGACCCGATCGTCCTTGATTTGGATGGGGATGGCATCGAACTCACAGGAGTCTCGCAGGGGGTCAGTTTCGATCTCAATGCCGATGGCTCGATAGAGACAGCAGCGACCGTGACCGGAGGGGATGGCCTGCTAGCCCTCGACAAGAACAACAACGGGGCGATCGATGACGGCACCGAGCTTTTTGGCGACCAGAATGGCGCCTCCAATGGGTTTGAGGAGCTGGCCAAGTATGACTCCAACCGGGATGGTTCGATCGATTCCAAGGACGCCATCTATGACCAGCTTCGTGTCCTCGTCCGGAGTGATTCAGAGGACTCCAGGTCTCTGGGGCAGTTGTTGACGCTGACTCAGGCTGGGATCAACTCGATCAGCCTGGGTGCCCAGGATGTTTCGGAATCGGCCTCTGGTGGAAACAAGATCGCCCAAAGGTCTTACTTCACCCGCAATGATGGATCCACCGGCGCCGCCGTGGATGCCCTCCTGAATCGTCTCGTGTAACGCGCCGTATCACTATCCGGGGCTTGCCGCGCATTCCGCCCAAAGTGGCCGCAAGCCCCGGCTGGTTTCTTTCCTCAGTCTTCATCGCCCGCCAATTCTGGCTAGAGAAAATGCTAGACCGTTTTGAAATCAAATGATAATCTGAGTCTCACAATAGCCACCGATACTCCTGCCTTTAC
>CAVOLB010000073.1:0-12048 GCA_963696655.1 uncultured Alphaproteobacteria bacterium | reverse complement strand
CCAGGCGCACGATGCGCCCGGTGATGTGATGCGCTTCGCGGAAAGGCAGGCCCAGCATGCGCACCAGCCAGTCCGCGAGATCGGTCGCGGTCAAATGGCCGTTCCTGGTTGCGCGCGCCATGGCGGCGGCATCGGGCGTCATGTCGCGCACCATGCCGGTCATCGCGGCCACGCACAAGGCGAGGCTGTCGGTCGCCTCGAAGGTCGGCTCCTTGTCCTCCTGCATGTCCTTGCCATAGGTGAGCGGCAAGCCCTTCATCATGATCAGCAGGGCCTGGAGCGCGCCGATGATGCGGCCCGTCTTGCCGCGCACCAGTTCGGCCGCGTCGGGATTGCGCTTCTGCGGCATGATCGAGCTGCCGGTGGAGAAGGCGTCCGACAGCCGCACGAAGCGGAACCCGTCCGAGGTCCAAAGCACGATCTCCTCGGCGAGGCGCGAGAGATGCACCGCCAGGATCGAGCCCGCTGCCAGATATTCCAGCGCGTAATCGCGGTCGGACACGGCATCGAGCGAGTTCGCCATCGGCCGGTCGAAACCCAGCGCCTTCGAGGTCTGGTCGCGATCGATCGGGAAGGAGGTGCCGGCGAGCGCCGCCGCGCCCAATGGATTTTCGTTCATGCGCCGGCGGCAATCGAGCAGGCGCCCGCGATCGCGCTGGATCATCTCGACATAGGCCATCAGATGATGGCCGAAGGTCACGGGCTGGGCCGGCTGCAGATGGGTATAGCCCGGCATGATCGTGCCGGCATGAGGCTCGGCCAGATCGAGCAGCGCCGCGGTCAGGTCCTTGAGCTCGACCTCGAGCCCGTCGACCGCGCGGCGCACCCAGAGGCGGAAATCGAGGGCCACCTGATCGTTGCGCGAGCGTGCGGTATGGAGCCTCCCTGCGGGCGCGCCGATGATCTCCTTGAGCCGCGCCTCGACATTCATGTGAATGTCCTCGAGGGCGCGCGAGAATGTGAAGGTCCCGGCTTCGATTTCGCGGCGAATCTGCTCCAAGCCCTTCTGGATCGCGGCGCCGTCTTCTTGACGGATGATGCCCTGGCGGACCAGCATGGCGGCATGGGCGAGCGAGCCCTCGATATCCTCAGGCCAGAGGCGACGATCGAAATCGATGGACGCGTTGATCCGCTCCATGATCTCGGCCGGGCCGCCGGCAAAGCGGCCGCCCCACATCCTATTGGAGCCGCTGTTCGCGGCGGGGGCGTTGGAGCCGCCCGTCGTGCTGGCCTTGCTGGTGCCGCTGGACGCGGCCGGATTGTCGCGGTTGGATTTCACAGTCATCGGAGCTGAAGCGTGGAGATGATCGATCGAGAGCGGCGCCGGCTGCTGACCGGAACGGCGGGCGGCCTCATCCTGCTGGGGACCGCGCTCGGGCTGCCGGGCGCCGCCGCGGGCGGGAATGCGGGCCCGCCGCTCGGCGGTTCGCTTTCGGACTTTACCCTGATCGATCCGCCCCGGCCAGTGCCGCAGGCGGGCTTCCTCGACGCCAACCAGCAGCCGGTGACGATGGCCCAGTTCAAGGGCCGCGTGGTGCTGCTCAACTTCTGGGCCACCTGGTGCGGCCCCTGCCGCGAGGAGATGCCGTCGATCGACCGGCTCCAGGCCCAGCTCGGCGGCGCCGACTTCACCGTGCTGGCGCTGTCGCTCGACGAGGGCGGGATCACGCCGGTGCGTCACTTCTACCAGCAGCTCGGGATCCAGCATCTCGACATCTATCTGGATCAGCCCAACGCCCTGCCGATGGCGCTCAAGGTGCCGGCCCTGCCGACGTCCCTGGTCATCGACCGCGGCGGCCAGATCGTCGGCACGATGGTCGGCCCCGCCGTCTGGGACAGCCCCGACGCGCTCGCGCTGATCCGCTATTTCATCGAGAAGGCCACCCCTGCGGGGCAGCCCACGGGGACGACGAGCAGCGCGACGTGAGGGCCGTAAAAGGCGACAACGCGTATACTGGCTAAACCCCTCCCCCCTTGAGGGGGAGGTTAGGTGGGGGGTAGCCCCAGACTCCGTGCCCGACATGTCCGTTGAAAACGCACGCCGTCTCCGCAAAGACACCACCGATGCCGAGCGAAAGCTCTGGTCGGCGCTTCGCCACAAGCAGTTGGATGGCCTCAAATTCCGCCGGCAAGTTCCTATCGGCGACTTTGTCGCCGACTTTGCCAGCCTGTCAGCGCGGCTGATCGTCGAGGTCGATGGCGGGCAGCATGACACGGAGCGCGAGAAGGACGCGGCGCGAACCGCTTGGTTGAGCTCGCGCGGCTATCGCGTTATCCGATTCTGGAACAATGACGTGCTGGCTAATCTCGAGGGGGTTGTGCGGACGATCCGCGCCGCGCTCCACGATCACCCCCCACCCTAACCTCCCCCTCAAGGGGGGAGGGGCTAAGAAAGGAATGAGGTGACGAGCGGTGTCCGCCTACCGCGTCGGGATCGGCTTCTCGCCGCTATAGTCGTAGAAGCCGCGGCCGGCCTTCTTGCCGATCCAGCCGGCTTCGACATATTTCACCAGCAGCGGGCAGGGGCGGTATTTGCTGTCGGCGAGGCCGTCATAGAGCACCTGCATGACGGCGAGGCAGGTGTCGAGGCCGATGAAGTCGGCGAGCTCGAGCGGCCCCATCGGGTGGTTGGCGCCGAGCTTCATGGCGGTGTCGATCGCCTCGACGGTGCCCACGCCCTCATAGAGCGTATAGACCGCCTCGTTGATCATCGGCAGCAGGATGCGGTTGACGATGAAGGCGGGGAAGTCCTCGGCCGGGGCCGCGGTCTTGTGGAGCTTCTCGGTCAGCTCCTTGATGGAGCGGTAGGTTTCCTCGTCGGTGGCGAGCCCGCGGATCAGCTCGACCAGCTGCATCAGCGGCACCGGGTTCATGAAATGCATGCCCATGAACTTGGCCGGCCGGTCGGTCACCGCGGCGAGCCGCGTGATCGAGATCGACGAGGTGTTGCTGGCGATGATCGCGTCGGCCTTGAGGAGCGGGCAGAGCGCCTTGAGAATCTGGACCTTGACCTCTTCCTTCTCGGTCGCGGCCTCGATCACCAGATCGCAGTCGCCGAAATGATCCATCCCGACGAAGGGATGAATCCGCGCCAGCGCCGCCATCTTGTCGGCCTCGCTGATGCGGATATCCTCGCGCTTCGAGTGGACCTGGCGATCGAGATTCCTGTCGATCGACTTCATGGCCTTCTCAAGCTGGGCCGGATCGATGTCGGACAGCACGACCTCGAAACGGTTGAGCGCGCAGACATGGGCGATGCCATTGCCCATCTGGCCGGCGCCGATCACGCCGATCTTCTGAATCATCGTTGGGTCATCCTTCATCCGGCGCCGGCACCCTGGGCGGCCCCGGAAGGACCGCTCCGCCGGCGCGGTTGCTTACTTGCTGAGCTCTGCGGTCAGCTCCGGCACGGCCGCGAAGAGGTCCGCCACCAGGCCGTAATCCGCGACCTGGAAGATCGGCGCGTCCTCGTCCTTGTTGATGGCGACGATGACCTTGCTGTCCTTCATGCCGGCGAGATGCTGGATCGCGCCCGAAATACCGACAGCGATATAGAGTTCCGGCGCCACGATCTTGCCGGTCTGGCCGACCTGGTAGTCGTTGGGCACATAGCCGGCATCGACCGCGGCGCGGCTGGCGCCGACGGCGGCGTTGAGCTTGTCGGCCAGGGCCTCGAGCAGCTTGAAATTGTCGCCCGACTGCATGCCGCGGCCGCCCGAGACGATCACGCGCGCCGAGGTGAGCTCGGGACGCTCGGACTTGGAGAGCT
This sequence comes from uncultured Alphaproteobacteria bacterium, assembly GCA_963696655.1. Classification (GTDB taxonomy): domain Bacteria; phylum Pseudomonadota; class Alphaproteobacteria; order Dongiales; family Dongiaceae; genus Hypericibacter. The sequence continues at coordinate 8,279 of CAVOLB010000073.1, read as the reverse complement.
CGGAGCCGACGAAGCTCGAGAGGCCGGCATCGCCGGCCGAGGCGACCGTCTCGACCGCGGCGCTGCCGCCAGTGGCCGGGGCCGCGTCGAAGCCCGTGGCGCGCACGGTGATGACCTTGATCTTGTCGGTGGCCTGGACCGTCGCCAGCGCGTTGCCGGCATAGATCGGCCGCACGAAGGTGTCGGGGCTCTCGACCGAGATGATCTCGGAGACCTGCGCCACGTCGAGGAGCGCCGCCACGCGCGGCATGATGTTCTTGCCGACGCTGGTGGCGGTCGCCAGCAGGTGGCTGTAGCTCGGCGCCAGGCCGACGATTAGCTTGGCGACATTCTCCGCCAGCATCGCGGCATAGACCGCATCGTCGGCCAGCAGCACCTTGCCGACGCCCGCGATCTTCGCCGCGGCGTCCGCGGCCGCCTTCGCGTTCTGACCCGCGATCAGAACATGGATGTCGCCGCCGATCTTCTGCGCGGCGGTGATGGCATGGAGCGAACCGTCGCGCACGGCGCCGTCGTGATGTTCCGCCAGAACCAGAATCGTCATTGTCTTGTCCCTCGCCTCAGATGACCTTGGCCTCGTTGCGCAGCTTGTCGACCAGCTCCGCAACGGACTTCACCTTGGCGCCGGACTTGCGCTTGGCCGGCTCGACCACCTTGAGGACCTTCAGGCGCGGCGCCGGATCGACGCCCAGCGCGTCTGGCGTCACCGCCTCGATCGGCTTCTTCTTCGCCTTCATGATGTTGGGCAGCGAGGCGTAGCGCGGCTCGTTGAGCCGCAGATCGGTCGTCACGATCGCCGGCAGATTGACGATCTCGGTCTCGAGGCCGCCATCGACCTCGCGCTTCACGCGCAGCTTGTCGCCCTCGACCGTCAGCTTCGAGGCGAAGGTCCCCTGCGGCCAGCCCAGCAGGCCCGCCAGCATCTGGCCGGTCTGGTTGGAATCGTCGTCGATCGCCTGCTTGCCGAGGATGACGATCCGCGGCTGCTCCTTCTCGATCACGGCCTTGAGCAGCTTGGCGACCGCCAGCGGCTGCAGCTCGACATCGGTCTGCACATGAATGCCGCGATCGGCGCCCATGGCGAGCGCGGTGCGGAGCGTCTCCTGCGAGCTCGCCGGACCGCAGGCCACGGCCACGATCTCGGTCGCCGTGCCGGCTTCCTTCATGCGCACCGCCTCTTCGACGGCGATCTCGCAGAAGGGGTTCATGGCCATCTTCACATTGGCCGTTTCGACGCCGGTACCGTCGGCTTTCACCCGCACCTTCACATTGGCGTCGATCACGCGTTTGACCGCGACCAGTACCTTCATCTCTGGATCTGGCTCCGAATTTGTCTGTTGAAAAAGGCCGGCCGCGGCGCCCCCGAGCTGCCCCGCGAGGCCGACCCCGCTTTATTTCGCAGCGCACAATAAGGACAGGGTATGAGCCTGTCAACGCGCCCGGCCGCAACTTTCTGTCGCTTTTGCCCGCGTCAAAAGGGCCTGCCAGCCCAGCTTTTCCGGGCGATTTCCGGGGCCTGGAGCTCGAGGCTTCCTAGCGGTTGGCGCCCGGGACCCAGAGAAGGTCGGCCTTGCCCTTCCGGTTGAGCCAACGGGCCAGCACGAAGAGATGGTCGGAGAGCCGGTTGATATAGCGCACCGCCTCCGGGTTGACGGGTTCGGTCTCGGCCAGGGCGGTGATGACCCGTTCGGCACGCCGGACCACCGTGCGGGCCAGATGGAGATAGGCGGAGGCCGCACTCCCGCCCGGCAGGATGAAGGAGTTGAGCGGCGCCAGATGGGAATTCATGGCGTCGATCTCGCGCTCGAGCCGCAGGGTCTGGGCCGCGTCGATGCGCAAGGCACCGGCGCCGCTCTTGCCTTTTCCGGGCCGCTTCTCTTCCGGCACGCAGAGATCGGCGCCCAGGTCGAACAAATCGTTCTGGATCCGCGCCAGCATCTGGTCGGTCTTGCCCTTGGTATGGAGCCGCGCGAGCCCGATCGTGGCGTTGGCCTCGTCCACCGTGCCATAGGCCGAGACGCGCCGGTCATGCTTGGGCACGCGGGCGCCCGAGCCCAGCGAGGTCTCGCCCTTGTCGCCGCCCTTGGTGTAGATGCGCGTGAGCTTGACCATCGGCCCCTGGCGTCAATCCCGCATCGCCATCATCAGGGCGAAGAAGATCAGGATCGCCAGACCCTGCATCATCACCCGCAGGCGCATCAGGCTGTTGCCGTGGCGCTTGTTGAAATCGCCGCCGCGCGCCATGGCGAACAGCCCGACGAACAGCACCGCCAGCGTGCCGAACATCGCGATCAGGAGAAGGACAAAGAGAAATCCGCGCATGGGCGGAATATAGGATGCGATCGGGCCGGAGGGCGAGAGGCATCGAAGGGCCCTCCCCCTACCCTCTGATTCTGTCCGATCGCTTCGCTCTACTTTCAAGCTTCGATCGAGTTTGCGGCCGGCCCTCCCCCTGCTCCCTCCCGTCGGGGAAGGAGCTGAAGGAAACAAGACAGAACTCACCCCCTTCCCTTGCGGGAGGGGGTAGGGGGAGGGGTTCTGCTCGATCTGTGCAGAACTAGCTGCGCTTCCGCTGCTTCAAGAAATGCTTCAGCAGCAGGATCCGATCATTGCCCCAGAACATCTGGCCCTCGACGACGAAGCTCGGCACGCCGAAGACGCCGGCCTTTCTCGCGGCCTCGACCGTCTCGTTGTGGAGCCGGTCGGTCGCAGGCGCATCGATGCCGGCGGCGATGCGGGCGCCGTCGAGCCCTGCCTTGTCGGCGATGCGCGCGATCGCGGCGTCGTTCGCGGGGACCTCGCCGCGCACCATGACCGCGTCATAGAGCGCGGTCACGAAGGCGGGGCAGCATCCCGCAACCGCCGCCGACACGGCGGCGCGGTTGATCCGGGTCCAGTCGCCCTGGCTCCAGTCGGGCGTGACGATCTTGACGCCGTAGAACGCCGCCCAGCGGCCGGTGTCGATGTCGCGATAGTCATGCTCATACTGGCCGGAGACGCGCAGGCCATCGCTGAAGGGCGTCGCGCCGCGCGCCGTCGAGCAAAGCCGCCAGCCCCAGCGGGTGCCAGCGGAACTCGGCGCCGAACTCGCGCTCGATCAGCGGGATCTGCGTCGCCGCCAGGTAGGAGTAGCGGCTGTCGATCGAGAAATAGAAATCGATGGGGATGGGCATCGGGAGCCTGCCTGAGCCGGGCCGATCCCGGGCGGCCCGATTCCTACCCTGGCCCGTCAGCGCGGGCAATCGGCGCGATCGGGCTTTCCCCGCCTTGGCGGCGAGGGGCTTGTGCCGGAGAAAATCCATGATAGATTATTTATACAGTTATACCACTTTTAGGAGTGTTGTTCGATGAACAGGATTTCGACGGCGTTGCTTATGACGCTCGGCGTTCTGGTGGCCCTGCCGGCCCAGGCCGGCATGCTCGGGCGCTTCGAAGTGGTGGAGGATCGCGCGCGGGTTGCCGACGCGAATGCGAAGGTGCGAGACAGCGTCCTTTGGAGTCTCGATACCACCACCGGCGCGGTCTCGGCCTGCACGGCGACGAAGGCCGCCTGCAAGACCGAGACCGAGATGTGGACCAAGGGCGAGGAAGGCAAGCAGCGTTATCGCATCGCCTCGCACGATATCGATGGCGACCCGCAACTGGCCGAGCTCTGGGTGATCGACACGGCCACGGGCAAGATCCGGCGCTGCCAGTCGGATCTGGCGGCGGAGCCCATGTTGGCTTGCGCCAAATCGAACTGAGAAGCGGGACCTCTGGATCGGCCTGCGCATTCGGGGCCGAGCGGCGGGATTTGCCGGGCCGCCTGATCGTAACCGCTGCTGTCGACCACGTTCCTTCGGAATGTCTGTCTCTCCGCTCGACAGTCTGCGTGATGGCCCGGAGCTGGGAGCTCCTGCATCTGCCCAACGCCCCGGACGGTGCGTGCCCGCCTTCCGGCATGACTCCTGCCTTGCGATCCGCTGTGTTGACGCGCCGAAGTCCGGCGGGCTTTTGCCGGCGAGGCGTACAAAACTGCCAACGGCAAAATGGAGATATGCCTGCATCCGAGGCGATGCCCGCGAGAGCTCGATGGCCGCGCTCGGCAGAGTTGCCTGTTGGGCCGGGAGATCGTTTCCACTATCATATCGGCCACAGTGGGGTCCGACGACAGTGACGGGCGGCTCCGATAGCCGGTGCCATCCGGCGAAAAAATCGTCGGGCAAGGCGCCGGCGAGCGGAGATGACTGCAGTGTCCCGCAAGACGGTTGCCAGGCCGATGGATTCGTCAACGGCTCAGTCCTCCGAATTACCCTCCCGCTTCCTGCGAGCGAGCTCGTGGTGGGCGGCGGCCGTCTTCGCGCTCGCCGCCGCGGCGACCCTGGCCGCGGGCTATATCGTGCGCACGTCGGCGCATAACGAAGCGGCCGCGCAGTTCGCGGCGGAAGCCGATCGCGTCGTCCTCCATGTCACCAACCGGCTGGTCGCCTATGAGGCGGTCCTGCGCAGCGGCGTCGCCATGTTCGACACCTTCCGCACCGTCAGCCGCTCGCAATGGCATTCCTTTGTCGGCAGCCTGAAGATCAAGGACAATTATCCGGGCATCCAGGGTATCGGATTCGCCGAGATCGTTCCGGCCGACCAGAAGGATGCGCAGATCGCGCGCGTGCGGGCCGAAGGGTTTCCGGACTACACGATTCGGCCCGAGGGAACGCGGCCCCTCTATTCCGCGATCATCTATCTGGAGCCGTTCGATTGGCGCAACCAGCGCGCGTTCGGCTTCGACATGCTGTCGGAACCGGTGCGCCGCGCCGCCATGGAGCGCGCCCGCGATACCGGCGATGTGGTCGTTTCGGGCAAGGTCACGCTGGTGCAGGAGACCGAAACGGACCAGCAGACGGGCTTTCTGATGTATCTGCCGGTCTATCGCGAGGGCGTCGTTCCGGACTCGGTCGAACGCCGGCGCCAGGATCTGATCGGCTTCGTCTACAGCCCGTTCCGTGCCCGCGATCTCATGCAGTCGGTCGTGGGGGAGGAGCTTCGGGGTCTGCGGCTGCAGGTTTTCGACAGCGCCGCCGCTGCCCCGGAAGCCGCACTGTTCGACAGCAATCCGGCCGGCGGGCAAAACGCCGACGCCATGTTCGCACAAATGCGCCCGCTGCCCCTTCCCGGCGGCGAGTGGTCGTTGCGGTTCAGCACGTTGCCCGATTTCGCCGCCAGGCTCGAATCCGCGAAATCGACCCTGGTCCTGGTCGGGGGGCTGATCGGCAGCCTGGCGCTGGCATCCATCGCCTGGCTGCTCGCGCGCGGCCGCGAACGGCTGCGCGAGAAAGAGGGAGAGTTCCGCTTCCTGTTCGAGAAAAATCCGCGCGCCATGTGGGTCTACGACACGGATTCTCTGGCGTTCATCGAGGTCAATGAGGCGGCGATCGCGCAGTACGGATATTCGCGAGAAGAGTTCAAGCGCATGCGCATCACCGACATCCGCCCGCCCGAGGACGTGGCACGGCTCCGGAAACTGGTTCGGGGGCTCGGGCCCGGCGTTCGTCATTCCGGCGAGTGGCGGCATGTCGCCAAGGACGGCCGGCAGATGGTGGTCGAGGTGACCGGCCATGGCTTGACCTTCGCCGGCCGGCCGGCCTCGCTGGTGGTGGCGACGGACGTCAGCGAGCGCCGGCGCGCCGAAGATGCGTTGCGCGCGACCGAAGCGCAGAAGGGGGCGGTGATCGCCCTGGCGCTCGATGCCGTCATCGTGATCGACGGGCGCGGCTGCGTGCTCGACTTCAACCCGGCAGCCGAGCGGATGTTCGGCTACCGGCGCGCCGACGTTCTGGGCCGCGAGATGGCGGAGCTCATCATTCCGGCCGCCCAGCGCGATCGGCATCGGCAGGGAATCCGGCATTATCTGGCGACCGGCGAGCAGGTCGTCTTCGGGCAGCGGCTGGAGTTGACCGCCCTGCGGGCGGATGGCTCCGAGTTCCCCGCGGAGATCGCCATCGATGCGATCGATCTCGACGGCCGGCCGATCTTCACCGGCTTCGTGCGCGACATCACGGAGCGCCTTCGGGGCGAGCAGGCCCTGCGCGAGGGCGAAGCCCGCCTGCGGGCGAGCGAGGAGCGCTATCGGCATGTCGTCGACCTCATTCGGGAAGCGGTATGGATTCATGTCGACGGCACGATCATCTTCGCGAATCCCGCGGCGGCGTCCCTGTTCGGCGCCGACGAGACGGAGGCCCTGATCGGCCGGTCGATATTCTCGCTGATTCATCCGGACGACCGGCCGCGCGCGCTCGAACGGACGCGGATCGCCGTCGGCGAGCGCATCGGAATTCCGAACGCGGAGATGCGGCTGCTCGGGCTGGACGGGCGCATACGCATCGCCGAGCTGCACGCCGTGCCGTTCCTGCAGGACGGCGCCCTGCACATCATGTCGGCCGGGCACGATGTCACGGCGCAACGCGAGGCCGAGGCCCGGCTCCAGCAGGCGCAGAAGATGGAGGCGATCGGTCAACTGACCGGCGGCGTGGCCCACGATTTCAACAATCTGCTGACAGTCGTCATCGGCAATCTCGATTCCGCCGTGCGGCAGGCCTCGAGCGACACGCGCCGGCCGATGGAGGCGGCCCTGGAGGCCGCGGAGCGCGGCGCGGCCCTGGTGCAGCGATTGCTGGCCTTTTCCCGCCGGCAGACGCTGGTCCCCGAGGCGGTCCGGCTCAATCAGCTTGTCGCCGGCATGGGGGACCTGCTGCGCCGGTCGCTGGGAGAGGATATCGAGATCGAGACGAAGCTGGCGCCCGAGCTATGGGCGGCGCTGGCCGACAAGGGACAGGTCGAGAACGCGCTGCTGAACCTTGCGGTCAATGCGCGCGACGCCATGCCGGACGGCGGCAAGCTCACGATCGAAACCAGCAACGTCCAGACCGATGAGGCTTACGCCGTCCGCAATCCGGAGGCGGTGCCGGGGGAGTACGTCCTGCTGGCGGTGACCGATACCGGCAGCGGAATGTCCCCGGAGGTGATCGAGCATGCCTTCGAGCCGTTCTTCACGACCAAGGAGGTCGGCAAGGGTTCGGGCCTCGGGCTCAGCATGGTCTATGGCTTCGCCAAGCAGTCGCGCGGCCATGTGAAGATCTACAGCGAGATCGGCCATGGCACGACGGTGCGCCTCTATCTGCCGCGACTGACCTCGGGGACCGCGCAGGCGCCGGCGAAGGCCGTCGCAGAGGCCAGCGAACATCCGCGCGGCGGCGAGACGATCCTCGTGGTCGAGGACGACGCCAATGTGCGCGTGCTGGTCCTGGCGCAGTTGCAAGGCCTGGGATATCGCGTGCTCGCCGCGGCGGACGGGCGGGAGGCGCTCGATATCCTCGGGAACGGTGCCGCGGTCGATCTGCTGTTCACCGATGTGGTGATGCCCGGCGGCATGACCGGGCGGCAGCTGGGCGAAGCGGCGAGGCGCGCCTACCCGCATCTGCGAATCCTGTTCACATCGGGCTACACCCAGGATTCCATCACTCATCAGGGCAAGCTCGACCAGGGCGTTCACTTCCTGTCGAAGCCCTATCGTCTGCAGATGCTGGCGAAGAAGATTCGCGAGGCCTTGGAAGCGCCCTCTTGAGCGCCGGACTTTTCCGCGAGCCGCCCGCGAAAGCGGGAATTGCCCGTCGCGAAGGGGATCAGTTCCGGCCGCTGAGCAGCCCGCGCGCGATCACCTGGGCCTGGATCTCGGCCGCGCCCTCGAAGATGTTGAGGATGCGCGCGTCGCAGAGCACGCGGCTGATCGCATATTCCTGGGCATAGCCGTTGCCGCCATGGATCTGCAGCGCGTTGTCGGCATTGCCCCAGGCGACGCGCGCGGCGAGCAGCTTCGCCATGCCGGCCTCGATGTCGCAGCGCCGGTCGCTGTCCTTCTGGCGCGCCGCATACCAGGTGAGCTGGCGCGCGAACATGGTCTCGACCGCCATCCAGGCGAGCTTGGTGGCGACGCGCGGGAATTCGAGGATCGGCTTGCCGAACTGGATGCGGTTCTTGGCGTAATCGAGCCCCAGCTCCATCGCCCCTTGCGCCACGCCGACCGCGCGCGCCGCGGTCTGGACGCGGGCGGATTCGAAGGTCGCCATGAGCTGCTTGAAGCCCTGGCCCTCGACGCCGCCGAGCAGGTTCTCGGCCTTGACCGCGAAGCGATCGAAGGCGAGCTCATATTCCTTCATGCCGCGATAGCCCAGCACCGGAATCTCGCCGCCGGTCATGCCGTCGGCCGGGAAGGGCTCGAGCTCGCTGCCGCGCGGCTTCTCGGCCAG
>CAVOLB010000072.1:0-19613 GCA_963696655.1 uncultured Alphaproteobacteria bacterium | reverse complement strand
ACTTCGAGATCCTCGACCGGGACCCCGAGATCGTCTCGCCCCCAGATGCGCCTCCGCTGCCCTCCGGCGGTGGCGCCGTGAGCATGAAGTCGGTCAGCCTGCGTTATACGGCCGGCACGCCCGAAGCGCTCAGCGACATCGACCTCGAAGTGGCCCCCGGCACGCGACTCGGAATCGTCGGCGGGATCCTCCGGCTCTGGCAAGACCAGTCTGGTCGCCCTGATCGCCCGTCTCTACGACCCGACCGAAGGCTCGGTATCAGATCGTCGCCGACCTGCGTTCGATCGACGTCACTTCGCTCCGGCGCCACACCGCGTACGTCTCCGAGGACAGCTTCCTGTTCGGCGACACGGTCGCCAGCAACATCGCCTACGCGAAGGGAGTGGCCACCGACGAATTCCGGGAAACTCTGCTCCTGGGCACAGACGCCGGAAGCCGTCGCGCTCAACAGCAGCGCCAGCGCCGCCGCGGGCCAGCGGCCGCCGCGCGCCCTCGCCTTGTATCGACCGATGCTCACAACTACCTTCATGGACAAGGCATGTTTCCTGGTTGTCGCCGGCCGGCCCTGAGGTCGGGCCGCTCGCCGGGAGGCAGAGCCTCCCTCCTGGGCGGTTCCTTGGCAAGCATGACGAGATCGGGTTCGGCCGGCGATCGTGACAAAGCGCCGCGTCTCTTCGCCTTCGGCCTGGGCTTCAGCGCGCTGGCCTTGGCGGAGCGGCTCATGGAGCAAGGCTGGCGCATTGCCGGAACGGTCCGCGATCCGGAGAAGCGCCCGGCCCTCGAAGCGCGCGGCTTCGAGATCCATCTTTTCGACCGCGATCATCCGCTCCCCGATCCGAGAACCGCCCTGGCGGGCACCACGCATATTCTCGTCAGCGCGCCGCCCGATGGCCGCAACGAGCCCAGCGGCGATCCGGCGCTCGATGTTCATGGGAACGATATCGCCGCCCTCGGAACGGGGCTCGCTTGGCTCGGCTATCTCTCGACCACGGGCGTTTATGGCGACCGCCAGGGTGGTTGGGTCGACGAGACCAGTACCCTGACGCCCTCGGGCGACCGCGGCCGGCGGCGGCTCGAGGCCGAGCGGGGCTGGCTGGCGCTCGGCGAGCGCCACGGGATCCCGGTCCATCTCTTTCGCCTCGCCGGAATCTACGGACCCGGACGCAGCGCGCTCGAGACGGTGCGGTCGGGCAAGGCGAAGCGCGTGATCAAGCCGGGCCAGGTCTTCAGCCGCATCCATGTCGCCGACATCGCGAGCGTGCTCGAAGCGTCGATCGCGCGGCCCCATCCGGGAGCCGCCTATAATCTCTGCGACGACGATCCGGCGGCACCCGCCGAGGTGATCGACTATGCCTGCGGGCTTCTGGGCGTCGAGCCGCCGCCGCCCGTGCCGTTCGACGAAGCCGCGCTGTCGCCGATGGCGCGCAGCTTCTATGAGGACAACAAGCGGGTGCGCAACGAGCGCATCAAGCGCGAGCTCGGCGTGACGCTGGCCTATCCCAGCTATCGCGAAGGCCTCAAGACGCTGCTGGCGGAGGAGACGCTCTCGCCGACATTTCATCGATGACGGTCGCCAGCCGCGCCAGATCCTGCGGGCGCGACAGACGGTGATCGCCATCCTTGATCAGCGTCACCGCGACATCCGCGCTCGTGAGCCGTTCGGCAATACGCACCGCCCAGCGCCAAGGCACATCCGGATCCTCCATGCCCTGCAACAGCCGGACCGGACAATCCACCGGAATGGGTTGCCCCAGTAACAAATGATGGCGACCGTCCTCGATCAATTTGCGTGTAATCGGCAGATCGGGCCCATAGCGCGAGGGCTCATGCCATTCGCCGGTGCGCATCAGCTGCTCCCGGATGGGAGCAGCCATGCGATCCCACATCAGTTCCTCGGTGAAGTCGGGGGCCGCGGCGATGCCCACCAGCCCCGCGATGCGGGCCGGTCGTGCCAGGGCCGCGAGCAGCATGATCCAGCCGCCCATGCTGGAGCCGACCAGGATCTGCGGGCCCTCGGTCAGACGATCGATGACGGCCAGCGCATCCTCGCGCCAGCGGCCGATGGTTCCCTGGGAGAAACGGCCGGAAGATGCGCCATGTCCGAAATAATCGAACCGGATGAAGGCTTGCCCTCGTTTTCTGCAATGCGATTCGAGGAAAACGGCCTTGGTTCCGGTCATGTCGGAAGCGAACCCGCCCAAAAAAACCACACCTGGAAAATTTCGACCGTCTTCGCTTGCAAATCGGTGGTAGGCGGTTGTCGTCCCGTCTTCGCGTGCTAGACTCTCAGGGCGGGGGGATTCGCGTGACGTGTCTGACATGGCGTGGGTGTAATGGACGCATCGGGATCGGTCGAGGCCCCCGACATTAACATGGCAACGATGAGGCCGGCGATGAATGAGCCGGTGGTCTTGCAGGTGCAGCCGACGCTGGCGCAAGCCGGCGACCGGATCGCGCTGGACATCGCGGGGGCGGTGAAGGAGGACGGCGGCACGGCGCTGATCGCGTCGAGCGGCGGCGCCCTCGTGGCCGAATTGCCGCGCTCGGGCGCGCGCCATATCCGCATCGCGCTCGACCGGCGCAATCCGCTCGGCATGATGGCGTCCGCCTCCAAGCTGGTGCGGTTGATCCGCAGCGAATCCGTCGACATTGTCCATGCGCGCGGGCTGCATGCGGCCTGGCCCGCTTATCTCGCGGCGCGTCGCACCAGCCGTCCTCTCGTCACCACCTTCGATCTCGGCGGCCCGACCGTGGGCGCCTTCGATCGGTTTTACGCGTCGGCGCTCGCGCGCGGCGATCGCGTGATCGCGGTTTCCGATTTCGTGGCGCGGCTCGCCTATGAGCAGCACAAGGTCGATGACCGCCGGCTGCGCCTCGTGCGCCGCGGCATCGATACCGACAGCTTCGACCCGGCCCGGGTCACGGCGCCGCGCATGATCCGCCTCGCGCGCCTCTGGGGTCTGCCGGACGATCTGCCGGTGATCATGCTGCCCGGGCGGCTGATGCCGCATAACGGCCATGCGCTGCTGATCGATGCGCTCGCCCGCATCAAGGATCGCGCCTTCCACTGCCTGGTGGTGGGAGCCGAGGGCGATCATCCCGGCTACAGCGCCGAGCTCGAGGCGAGGGCGCGTGCCGCCGGCCTGAACGGCCGGTTCCATATCGTGCCGGAATGCCGGGACATGGCGGCGGCCTATATGCTGGCCGACGTGGTGCTGAACGCCGCCCCCGTGCCCGAGGCCTTCAGCCTGGTGCTGGCGGAGGCTCAGGCCATGGGCCGTCCGGTGGTCTCGACCGACCGGGGCAGCGCCCGTGAACAAGTGGCCGGCAACGAGATGGCCTGGCTGGTCCCGCCCGAGGATCCGGCGGCGCTGGCGTCGGCCATCGGCCGGGCGCTCGATCTCGATTCCGATCACCGGGCCCGGCTCGCGGCCGAAGCCGCCCAGCGCGCCCGGGCCCGCTATGCCCGAACTACGATGTGTGCCGGGACCCTGGCCGTCTATCGCGAGTTGATGGAACGGCCCAGCTGGCGACCGGCGCCCGCCTTGACAGAGGCCTCGATCCCCTCTTAATTCCGGCGGTTTGGGCGTTAATTACCCTTTCTCAACCTGAATCCGGTCCAGTTCCGCCTGGATTCCCACCCTATTTCGGCCTGCGACGGGTCGAAGAAGCTCGAACGGCTCCATGATCAACATCACGCTACCCGACGGCAGCCAGCGGTCCTATGACCAGCCGGTTTCCGGTGCCGAGATTGCCGCCTCGATCGGCAAGGGCCTGGCGCGCGACGCGCTGGCCCTGAAGCTGAACGGCGAGGTCAAGGATCTGGCGACCGTCGTCGATCGCGACGCCCGGATCGAGATCGTCACCCGCAAGCATCCCGACGCGCTCGAGCTGCTGCGCCACGACGCGGCCCATGTGCTGGCCGAGGCCGTGCAGGAACTCTATCCCGGGACCCAGATCACCTTCGGGCCCTCGATCGAGAACGGATTCTATTACGACTTCGTCCGCGACGAGCCCTTCACGCCCGAGGATTTCGCCAGGATCGAGCAGCGCATGCGCGAGATCGTCGATCGCGACGAGACCATCACGCGCGAGATCTGGAGCCGCGACGAGGCGGTGCGCTGGTTCAAGGACCACGGCGAGAAATACAAGGCCGAGTGGGTGCTGGAGATCCCCAAGGACGAGGAGATCTCGATCTACCGCCAGGGCAACTGGCTGGATATGTGCACGGGCCCCCATCTGCCCTCGACCGGCAAGCTGGGCAAGGCCTTCAAGCTGATGAAGGTGTCGGGCGCCTATTGGCGCGGCGACGCCAACAACCAGCAGCTCCAGCGCGTCTATGGCACGGCCTGGGCCGACGAGAAGCAGCTTCAGCAATATCTGACGATGCTGGAGGAAGCTGAGAAGCGCGACCATCGCCGCCTCGGCAAGGAGATGAACCTCTTCCATCAGCAGGAAGAGGCCGCCGGCATGGTGTTCTGGCATCCGAAGGGCTGGACGCTCTACCGGACGGTCGAGAATTACCTGCGCGGCCGGCTCGACGATTCCGGCTATGTCGAGATCAAGACGCCCCAGCTGGTCGATCGCAAGCTGTGGGAGGCCTCGGGCCATTGGGAAAAGTTCCGCGAGAACATGTATCTCTCGGAGAACGAGGCCGGCCTCAAGGAGTTCGTCGCCGATCCGACGCAGCGCATCTTCGCGCTGAAACCCATGAACTGCCCCTGCCATGTGCAGGTCTTCAATCAGGGGCTCAAGAGCTATCGCGACCTGCCGCTGCGCCTCGCCGAGTTCGGCTCCTGCCATCGCTTCGAGCCGGGCGGCGCGCTCCACGGCATCATGCGCGTGCGCAACTTCACGCAGGACGATGCGCATATCTTCTGCACCGAGGACCAGATCACGGCGGAGAGCGTCGATTTCTGCCGCCTGCTGCTGCAGGTCTATGGCGATTTCGGCTTCACCGACGTGGCGGTGCGGTTTGCCGACCGGCCCGAGAAACGGGCCGGGACGGACGCCATCTGGGACAAGGCGGAAGCCGCGCTGAAATTCGCGGTCGAACGGGCGCAGCTGCCCTACACGATGGCACCGGGCGAGGGGGCCTTCTACGGCCCCAAGCTCGAGTTCCATCTCAAGGACACGATCGGCCGGTCCTGGCAATGCGGGACCCTCCAGGTCGATTTCGTGATGCCCGAGCGGCTCGATGCGAACTACATCGCCGAGGACGGGCAGAAGCACCGCCCGGTGATGCTGCACCGGGCCATCTTCGGCTCGATGGAGCGCTTCCTCGGCATCCTGATCGAGAACTTCGCCGGCAAGCTGCCTTTCTGGCTGGCACCGCTACAGGTAGTGGTCGCGACCATCACGGACGACAGCCGAGCCTATGGCGAGGAGGTCGCGGCCAGCCTGCGCGCGGCGGGCCTGCGGGTCGAGACCGACCTGCGCAACGAAAAGATCAATTACAAGGTGCGCGAGCACAGCCTGGCCAAGGTTCCGGTCCTGGCCGTGGTCGGCAAGCGCGAGGCGGAGAAGCGCGAAGTGGCGCTGCGCCGCCTGGGCGGCAATGAGCAGGAAGTCCTTGCGCTGGATGAGGCGCTCAATAGACTAAAGACAGAAGCAAGGTCGCCCGCAGGGAAGCCGGGGTCCATGCTTGCTGCGGGTGCCTTCTAGCGTCGGGCTGCAATGCCGGCCGGAACACCCCATATTCGGATCAACATCGTTTAGGAGAAGTCAGCATCGCTAGACCACCGCAGGAATCCGCGCCGTCCCGTGACGGCCCGCGGATCAACCACCAGATCAACGTGCCGCAGGTGCGACTGGTGAAAGAGGATGGATCGATGGTGGGCGTCGTGTCCGTGCGCGAAGCCCTCATCATGGCGGAAGAAGCCGGGCTCGATCTGGTCGAGATCTCGCCCAATGCCAGTCCTCCGGTCTGCAAAATTCTCGATTTTGGCAAGTTCAAATACGAGGTGCAGAAGAAGGAGAACGAGGCGCGCAAGAAGCAGAAGGTCATCGAAGTCAAAGAGATCAAGCTGCGCCCCGGCATCGACGAGCATGATTATCAAGTGAAGATGCGCTCGGTGCATCGCTTCCTCGAGGAAGGCGACAAGGTCAAGGTGACCATGCGCTTCCGGGGCCGCGAGATGGTGCATCAGGAGCTGGGCATGAAGGTGTTGGACCGGGTCCGCGCCGAGCTCGACGCCCTGGCCAAGGTCGAGCAGATGCCGCGCCTCGAGGGCCGGCAGATGATCATGGTCATGGCTCCCAAATAAACGCTGCCGAATGCGGGGCGGATCGGCCAAGGATCCGCCCCATCTCACTTCCGCCCCGTTTCCACCCGAAACTCGATGTCGGAGACGCGATGGCCGAGCCCGAAGAACAGCCGCGAGACATCATCGACGTGAGCGCCGCGCCGAAAGCCTCGGTCGTGCGGCTGACGCCCGTCGGCTCGCCCGCGATGTCGCAGGAAGCCCTGCCGCCGGAGCCAGCTTACTGGGCGCCGCCGGAAGAGAGCGCGTCCCCCTCGGCGGTCTTCGCGCTGCCGCCGACCCTGTTGCGCAAGCCGCCCGTGCTGGGACTCCTCGCCGTCATCTACGGCGTCGTCGCATTGATCAAGCTGCCGATCCTGTTCGGGCCGCTGGCGATCCTGTTCGCGATCGCCGCTCTCTGCCGGAAACAATACTGGTATGCCGCATTGGGTGCCGCCACCGGTGCCGCGGGCCTCGTCAGCTCCACGACCTTCTGGCTGCTGGTCGGTTCCGGCTGGCTGATCAATTATCTGCTCTGATTCAATCCCGACGATCTTTCTGAAGGGAAGCGGCGATGGCGAATCCCGAATGGCACCGGCTGGGTCCGGTCGCGACGTTGAAGCAGAAGCCGCTGCAGGCGGTGACTGTCGGCGGCCAGCCGATCGCGCTTTCTTGGGACCAGGGTCGCTTCGGCGCGATCTCGGGCCGCTGTCTCCATGCGGGCGGACCCTTGGGGCAGGGCACGCTCCGGGACGGCTATGTGGTTTGTCCCTGGCATGGCTGGACCTATCAGCGCGAGACCGGCGAGGGCGAGCCCGGCAGCACGGATGTGGTGCCGCGCTATCTCCTGAAGGAGGAAGGCGGCGATCTCTTCATCGACCTCGCCTCGGCGACCCACCCGCGTCCTGCGTCCCATCCGCCTCATCCTCTGGCGCGGGAACCGAAACGCACCGAGGGGCCGCTGCGGATCGTCGGCATCTCGACCACGGTCATGGATCGGGCTGCACCGCGCTACTCGACCTCGGAGGATCTGCTGCGGGTGGCGCTCGAGGCCGCGGCCGCCGAAGGCGCCGAGACGCAGTTCATCACGCTCGACGCTCTGAAGTTCCGCGCCTGCGAGGGTTATTACTCGAAGAGCGCCAACGCCTGCACCTGGCCCTGCTCGATCACGCAGATGGACGACAAAGACGAGCTCACCGCCGTCTATGAGGCGATCGTCCATTGGGCCGACGTGGTGCTGATCGCGACGCCGATTCGCTGGGGCAATGCCAGCTCGCTCTATTTCAAGATGATCGAGCGCATGAACTGCATCCAGAACCAGATCACGACCCATGACCATGTGCTGATCCGCAACAAGGTCGCGGGCTTCATCATCACCGGCGGCCAGGACAATGTGCAGGCAGTCGCAGGCGAGATGATGATGTTCTTCGGCGAGCTGGGCTTCACCTTTCCGCAGTTCCCCTTCGTCGGCCATAGCCGCGGCTGGTCGGCCGAGGATATGGAGAACAACATGGCGGCGGTGAAGGCCGACCAGGAGCTCCGCCAGGGGACGCGCGCCCTGGCGCTGCGCTGCCTGGAGCAGGCGCGGGGGCTGGTCGAGGCCGGCGCCGGCCCGGCTCAGACCGAGCGCGGCGGGCGAAAGGCCAATGCCGGCTTCGGGAAGGCCCCCGGGCCGGATTGATCCCGGCCTGGCTGGCCTCCCGGGTCGGGCGTTCCCCCCGCGACAAAGCGGCGAACCCGCCATTTCTTGCCAATCCGGGGGGCTTTCTGTATAACCGCGCGTCCTCGGTGAGCGAGCCCGGGCCTGAATAGGGCATGCCCGGCCGCCCGAAAGACAAGGTTTTCAAGCAGTTAGAGGATATAAAATGCCCAAGAT
Organism: uncultured Alphaproteobacteria bacterium; assembly: GCA_963696655.1. GTDB lineage: Bacteria > Pseudomonadota > Alphaproteobacteria > Dongiales > Dongiaceae > Hypericibacter. The sequence goes on along the minus strand of CAVOLB010000072.1, from coordinate 11,495 downwards.
GAAGACCAAGAGCGGCGCCAAGAAGCGCTTCGCTCTCACCGCCACTGGCAAGGTCAAGATGACCCCGTCGCGCAAGCGCCACGGGATGTCGAAGCGGACCCAGAAAATGAAGCGTCAGGCCCGCGGGATGCGGATCATGGCCGACATGGACGCCGCGAACGTCAAGAAATTCTTCCTGCCCAACGGTTGAGAGAGAGCTAAGCCATGGCACGCGTCAAGCGGGGCGTCACCACCCACGCCCGTCACAAGAAGATCGTCGATGCAGCCGCCGGTTATTTCGGCCGCTCCTCGACCAATTTCCGGATCGCGATCGAGAAGGTCGAGAAAGGCATGCAATATGCCTATCGCGACCGGCGCAACAAGAAGCGCGACTTCCGCGGTCTCTGGATCCAGCGCATCAATGCGGGCGTGCGCGAGCACGGCCTGACCTACTCGCAGTTCATCGCCGGCATCAAGAAGGCCGGCATCGAGGTGGACCGCAAGGTGCTGGCGGATCTCGCCGTTCGCGAGCCCGCCGCCTTCGGCGCGATCGTGAAGCAGGCGAGCGACGCGCTCGGCAAGGGCGCCTGATCGCCGCATCCGGAATGCCGGTTATCGTCATGAGCCCCGCCTCCCGGCTGAAAGCCCGGATGGCGGGGCTTTTGCTGCCGGCGCTTCTGTCCCTGGGCCTCGCGGCCTGCGACCGCTATGGCGACGATATCGCGCTGGTGAAGAAGACACCGGTGCTGGGCGACACCACCGGCGAGAAGCTCTGCACCGACACCGCCGGCGCGCGCGGCAAGTTCGAATGGTCGGCGCAGAAGTCCGAAACCTACAAGGACAACGACCAGATCGTGCAGGTCACCTGCCTGGTGACCAAGCCCAGCGCCTCGGGCGGCCAGCACAAGATCGAGTTCGAGTTCATCCATAACCGGCAAACCGAGAAGGTCGCCCTCGACCGGCTGCTGATCGACGGCCAGCAGCAGAACCTGCTGTCGGGTGCGCTCAATCTGATGCTGATGCAGCTGGACTAACGAGAGTGACCCCTCCCCCTACCCCCTCCCGCAAGGGGAGGGGGCTAGAGAAATAGGGATCACGTCCCGTCCCCTTGCGGGAGGGGCAGCGGTGCCGAGCGTTAGCGAGGCATTGCGGGGAGGGGACGGTGTGATTCTTGATAGGCGCGATCCTTGGTAGGGGCCGCCTCCTTTGATTGACCGGCCGCCGGCGTTGCGCCTATCCTCCGGCCCCATGGAAATGGCGATCGCAACGCACCGATTTACCGGCGGCCTGACCGCGCGACGACGGCCCGCTTTCCGGCGGCCGGCTCGGGCAGGGCGCTGATCTAGTCACGCGACCCGCCAGGGACGGCAACGAGACCAAGCGAAGGGGCCGAGCCATGTTCGGCCCCTTCGCTTTTTTACGAATATGAGTTTTCTCCCAAGGACAGGTTCGATGCTCGAGGATGCAAGGCGGATGGAGAAGAAATGGCTGGAGGCGGTCGCGGCCGCATCCGGCCTCGAGGCGCTCGAGGCCTTGCGCGTCGAAGCGCTCGGCAAGAAGGGCGAGATCTCCGGTCTGATGAAGGGGCTGGGCGCCCTGACGCCCGACGAGCGCAAGAGCGCCGGCGCCGCGCTCAACCAGCTCAAGGACGCGGTCGCGGCCGCGATCGAGGCGCGCAAAGCCCAGCTCGGCGAAGCCGCGATCGATGCGCGCCTGCAGCGCGAGACGCTCGACATGACCCTGCCGGTGGGCATCGGCCCGCAAGGCCGGCTCCACCCGATCAGCCAGACCATCGACGAGATCATCGCCATCTTCGGCGAGATGGGCTTCAAGGTCGCGGAAGGCCCCGACATCGAGGAGGACTTCTATAATTTCACGGCGCTCAACATCCCGCCGGATCACCCCGCGCGCCAGATGCACGACACTTTTTATCTAGGCGCCTCGGGCGACGGCCGTCCCAATGCCCTCGGCGCTGAAGAAGCGATCGAGAAGAAATACGGCAAGGCGGCGACGCCGACCGATCTGGAGGGGCGCAAGCTGTTGCGCACTCACACCTCGCCGGTGCAGATCCGCTACATGAAATCGCACAAGCCGCCGATGCGCATCATCGCGCCCGGCCGGACCTATCGCTGCGATTCCGACATGACCCACACGCCGATGTTCCACCAGGTCGAGGGGCTGGTCATCGACGAGAAGACCCATATGGGCCATCTCAAAGGCTGTCTCACCGAATTCTGCCGCGCCTTCTTCGGCGTCTCCGACCTCCCCTTGCGCTTCCGCCCGAGCTTCTTCCCCTTCACCGAGCCCTCGGCCGAGGTCGATATCGGCTGCTCACGCAAAGGCGGCGAGCTCAAGCTCGGCAATTACGGCGACTGGCTGGAGATCCTGGGCTGCGGCATGGTCCATCCCAAGGTGCTGGAGCTGGGCGGCGTCGATCCGGCGCGCTATCAGGGTTTCGCCTTCGGCATGGGGATCGAGCGCATCGCCATGCTGAAATATGGGATTCCCGATCTGCGCACCTTCTTCGACGGCGATGCGCGCTGGCTCTCGCATTACGGCTTCCAGCCCCTGGATGTGCCGAGCCTGGTGGGAGCGGCGCGATGAAATTCACGCTCGGCTGGCTCAAGGATCATCTCGACACGACGGCGGACGCGGCGGCGATCGCCGACCGGCTGACCAAGCTCGGCCTCGAGGTCGAGAGCGTCGAGGACCGCTCCAAGGTTTTGGCGCCGTTCCGCGTCGCCTATGTGATCGAGGCGAAGCCGCATCCCAACGCGGACCGTCTGCGCGTCTGCATGGTGGATACGGGCGAGGGCGATCCGGTCCAGGTCGTGTGCGGCGCCCCCAACGCGCGCACCGGCATGAAGGGCGTGTTCGCGCCCGCCGGCAGCCATATCCCCGGCACCGGCCTCGATCTCAAGAAGGGCAATATCCGCGGCGTCGATTCCAACGGCATGCTCTGCTCGGCCCGCGAGATGGGGCTGGGCCAGGATCATGACGGCATCATCGAGCTGCCGGCCGACGCGCCGGTGGGCGTGCCCTTCGCCAAGGTGATGGGCCTCGACGATCCGCTGTTCGACATCGCGATCACCGCCGACCGCGCCGACTGCCTCGGCGTGCGCGGGATCGCGCGCGACCTGGCGGCGGCCGGCATCGGCAAGCTCAAGCCGCTCACGATCGCGAAGGCCGACGGCAGCTTCGACAGTCCGATCCGCTGGCGGCGCGATCTGCCGGCCGAGGCGGACAAGGCCTGCCCCTATGTGGTCGGGCGCTATTTCCGCAACGTCACGAACGGCCCGAGCCCGCAATGGCTCAAGGACCGGCTCGTCGCGATCGGTCTGCGGCCGATCTCGGCGCTGGTCGATATCACCAACTATGTGACCTTCGATCTGGGCCGCCCGCTTCATGTGTTCGACGCCGATAAGCTCGCCGGCGACCTCACCATGCGTCTCGCGCGCGACGGCGAGGAGGTCCTGGCGCTCGACGGCCGCACTTATCGGCTGGAGCCGGACATGACGGTGATCGCCGATGCCAAGGGCATCCACGGCATCGGCGGCATCATGGGCGGCGAGCTCACCGGCTGCACGCCCGAGACGAAGAACGTGTTCCTCGAGGTGGCGCTGTTCGATTCCAAGCGCGTCGCGGCGACGGGCCGGCGGCTCGGCATCGAGAGCGACGCGCGCTACCGCTTCGAGCGCGGCGTCGATCCGATGTCGGCCGACTGGGGCGCGGAGATCGCGGCCAGGTTGGTGTGCGATCTCTGCGGCGGCGAGGCGAGCCATGTGGTGAAGGCGGGTGCGATGCCGGAATGGCGCCGGCCGCTGCCGTTGCGGCCCGAGCGCGTCTTCGCGCTGGGCGGGCTCGACCTGCCGGTCGCGGAATCGGGACGCATCCTGGAAGCGCTGGGCTGCGAGGTCGCGGCCGAGGGCAAGATCCTCCGCGTCACCCCGCCTTCATGGCGCGCCGATATCGAGGGCGAAGCCGATCTGGTCGAGGAGGTGGTGCGCGTCAAAGGCTATGACGAGGTGCCGGCCGTGCCGCTCGAGCGCGACACGCCCTTGCCCGAGCCTGCGGTCACGTTGGGCCAGCGCCGAGCCCAGCAGGCCAAGCGCATCCTGGCCTCGCGCGGACTGCTCGAGGCCGTGACCTACTCCTTCACCTCATCGGCGGCGGCATCCTTCTTCGGCGGCGTGAAGCCGGAGCTGATGCTGGCCAATCCGATCTCGGCCGATCTCGATGTGATGCGGCCCTCGATCCTGCCGAACCTGGTGATGGCCGCGGCGCGCAACGCGGCGCGGGGGCTGGGCGATCTCGGGCTGTTCGAGGTGGGGCCGCACTATGCCGACGCCACGCCGGAAGGCCAGGCGCTGGTGGCGGCGGGCTTGCGCGTCGGCCAGACGGGCCCGCGCCATTGGCGCGACAAGCCGCGGCCCGTCGATGCGTTCGACGTCAAGGCCGATGCGATGGCGCTGCTGACGATCCTCGGCGCGCCGGTCGAGAATTTCCAGGTTACGGCCGATGCGCCGGCCTGGTATCACCCGGGCCAGTCGGGCCAGCTCCGGCTGGGGCCGACGGTGCTGGCGCGCTTCGGCACGCTCCATCCGCGCGTCGCCAAGGGGCTCGGACTCGAAGGTCCGGCCGTGGCGTTCGAGATCATGCTCGATGCGATTCCGCAGCCCAAGGCCAGGAGCGGGCCGCAGCGCCCGCCGCTGAAGGCGTCTTCCTATCAGCCGGTCGAGCGCGACTTCGCCTTCCTGATGGCGTCGGATGTGCCGGCGGACAAGCTGATCCGCGCCGCGAAATCGGCGGACAAGGCGCTGATCCAGACTGTCAGCCTGTTCGACCTCTATGAGGGCGACCGCATCGAGGCCGGCAAGAAATCGGTCGCGATCTCGGTCACGCTGCAGCCGACCGACCGCACGCTGACCGACGCCGAGATCGAGCAGGTGTCGCAGAAGATCGTGGCGGCGGTGATGAAGGCGACGGGCGCGGTGTTGCGGAGCTAACTCTGCAGGTCATCCCCGCGAAAGCGGGGACCCATCTTGATCCCACGCGACGACTGGAACCATGGGCCCCCGCTTTCGAGCGGGGGTGACAATGAGAGCGAGCGGAACGAGCTCGAGAGGGCAGCGGCGTTAAAGCCTCACCGCCACTAATGCCGCGCGGTGCTCTGCGGCAGGAAGCCCTGCTGGTCCCAGAGCTGTGCGCTGGCCCAGTCCATCGCGTCGGTGAACGCATCCTCGCCGACCTTCGCGGTCAGGATGTTGCCGACCTCGCTCAAGGCCGCCTCGAGCTGGTCGGCGTGATCGTCACGGCCGTTCGCGCGCAGCAGACGGCTCAAGGCCGCGCTGTGCATCATCCAGAGCGCGGCGGTACGCGCGGTGTCGTTCGGATCGGTCATGAAATGACTCCGGAAAGGCGGGCTCATTCGAGCCGGGCGGGACGCTGTGACAAGCTTATGTCACCGCCCTTAATGAGCCATGAAAGGCCCACGATCGGACGAGAATCGATCAATTGTCTCAGCAAGTTCACTAGGACCCCGGGCGCGACGAGCCTAGAGTCTCCGTAAGTCGGCGGCACTGTTTCGAGCCTGTCGCTTCGATAGCGAAACCAACGCGCCGACGTCCGCGAACGTTCCAGACCCTCCGCACTGCCGGGCTCTTGCCGCCGGAGGCAACGCGCTCGCCATGCGACCGGGGTTTTCTGCCAACAGGAGGCTGAAGCCATGGCACGCGTCTCACCGCAGGCCGAACCATTGCGCCCGACCATTATCCGCGCCGACAAGGCCCTCGAGGAAAAACCGGCGGCCGATCTGGCGCCGCCCGAAGCGCCGAAGCCCGACATGCCCCATTTCGAAGTGCCGACCGGCGCCTGGTCCATGCCTGCAAGCGAGAAGCCCGAGCCTTCGGCCGGGAATGGCGCGAGGACCGAAGCGGCGCAGTCGGCGACTGAGAGCGTGGCGATTCCGCTGATGGACCCGCAGGCCTGGGCCGGCGCCGGCAGCACCGCCATGAACGCCCTGCTGAAGGCGAACGACGTCATGGTGCAGGGCATGATGGCCTGGAGCCGTGAGATGGCCGACTTTACCCATGCCCGCCTGCAGGAAGGCGCCGAGCGATCGGCGGCGCTGATGCAATGCACCGACCCCAACGCCGCGCTCGCGCTTCATCGCGAGTTCGCGGCCAAGGCCACGGGGCAGTATCTCGAGGAAGCCGGCAAGCTGACGACGATGGCGATGCAGGTGGCGAGCCAATGCTGGTCGCCGATCGAGGAAGGTGCCCGCAGCGCCATCGGCCGTATCGGCAATAGCGGGCATAAATAACCGCGCACGGGGCGCCGCGGCTCAGGCGCGGGTCAGCAGCGCGAACTGCGCCCGCGCCGCGTCCAGCCGCGCCTCAGTGTCGGCCGCCAGCCCGAGTTGATGCTCGGCGATGAGCGCCAGATAGCAGAGTCTTGCGCGGGCGTCGGCGTCCGGCGGCGGAAAGCCCATGGTTCGAAACAGCCCCTCGAGATAGCCGAGGCGCTGGCGATCGAGCACCGCCAGCGCCTCGCGGATGGCGGGATCGCTCCGGCCCCAGCCGCGCAGGGCCGGTTCGGGGGAACGGGCCCCCTCGCGGATGACGGTTTCGACCAGGGCCCAGAGCCGCTGCTGGGCCGTCCCCTTCTGGGCCTCGACCCGGGCGATGAGGCTGCTGCCCGACCGCTCGCGCCATTGCGCCAGCATGGCCGCCAAGAGCGCCGCCCGGTCGGCGAAATAGCCGTAGCAGCTTCCCTTGGTGACGCCGAGATCCCGGGCCAGGGCCTCGATCCGGACGGCCGCCGGCCCGCCCTGGCTCAAGGCGCGCCAGCCCGCTGCGATCCAATCTTCCGCCCGATGGGTTGCCGGCCTGGCCATAAGATACGATATCGTATGTAATTGCTGGCGACCAGCAAGGTGAGTTTGGCGACATTATATTCGAACAAGAATAATATACAAGCGAAGACTGCACTCCGCCAGCGCCGCCCTGCGGCGTTCGGCGGGTCCCGTGGGAGGCCCCTCGCGGTTGCAAGCCGGCGGGGCGGGCCCTATGTTCCTGCCCGCGCCGACGCGGGCCCTGCGCGAGCCGACTCCGGGAGAGAACCGAACGGGGACCGGCCTCGGGGACCGACGACCGGTTTCTTGCCCCTACCGACCGCGTCTCTTCGCCGTCGGGCCGGCCTTGCCGACCCGGCGCCTCACTCGATGCCGACCCTGGACTTCCTGGATCCCATCGCCCCTTTGCGAGTGCCATGACCGACCTCAGCCTGCTGCGCAATTTCTCGATCATCGCCCATATCGACCATGGCAAATCGACCCTGGCCGACCGGCTGATCCAGCGCTGCGGCGGCCTGACCGATCGCGAGATGAAGGACCAGGTGCTCGATTCCATGGATATCGAGCGCGAGCGCGGCATCACCATCAAGGCGCAGACGGTGCGCCTCAGCTATCCGGCGAAGGACGGCAAGACCTACACGCTGAACCTGATGGACACGCCGGGCCATGTGGACTTCGCCTATGAGGTGAGCCGCAGCCTGGCCGCCTGCGAAGGTTCGCTGCTGGTGGTCGATGCGAGCCAGGGCGTCGAGGCCCAGACCCTCGCCAACGTCTATCAGGCGATCGACAACAATCACGAGATCATCCCGGTCCTGAACAAGATCGACCTGCCCGCGGCCGAGCCCGAGAAGGTGCGCCAGCAGATCGAGGATGTGATCGGGCTCGACGCCTCGAATGCGGTGCTGATCTCGGCCAAGACCGGCATCGGCATCGACGATGTGCTGGAAGCGCTGGTCACGCGCCTGCCGCCGCCGACGGGCGATCCCGAGGCGCCGTTGCGCGCGCTCTTGATCGACAGCTGGTACGACGCCTATCAGGGCGTGGTCACGCTGGTGCGGGTCAAGGACGGCGTGCTCAAGGCCGGCGTCAAGGTGCGCATGATGTCGACCGGCGCCGCCCATGTGATCGAGCGCGTCGGCGTCTTCACGCCCAAGGGCGTGGCCGTGCCGGAGCTGGGGCCGGGCGAGGTCGGTTTCATCATCGCCGGCATCAAGGAAGTCGCGGATTGCCGCATCGGCGACACCATCACCGACGACCGCAGGCCGGCACCCGAGCCGCTGCCGGGCTTCAAGCCGTCGGTGCCGGTGGTGTTCTGCGGTCTCTTCCCGATCGACGCCGCCGAATATCCCAACCTGCGCGACAGCCTGGCCAAGCTCAGGCTCAACGATGCGAGCTTCCAGTTCGAGCCGGAAACCTCGGCCGCGCTGGGCTTCGGCTTCCGCTGCGGATTCCTGGGTTTGCTGCATCTGGAGATCATCCAGGAGCGGCTCGAGCGCGAGTTCAATCTCGACCTCATCACCACCGCGCCCTCGGTCGTGTATCGCGTCTATATGACGAATGGCGACATGAAGGAGCTGCACAACCCGGCCGACATGCCGGAGGTGACGCGCATCGAGAAGATCGAGGAGCCCTGGATCAAGGCGACGATCCTGGTGCCGGACGAATATCTGGGCCCGATCCTCAAGCTCTGCGAGGACCGCCGCGGCGAGCAGATCGACCTCACCTATGCCGGCAACCGCGCCATGCTGGTCTATCGCCTGCCGCTCAACGAGGTGGTGTTCGATTTCTACGACCGCCTCAAGTCGGTCTCGCGCGGCTATGCCTCGTTCGACTATCAGGTCGATAGCTATCGCGAAGGCGATCTGGTGAAGCTCTCGATCCTGGTGAATGGCGAGCCGGTCGATGCGCTCGCCTGCATCGTGCATAAGGGCCATTCCGAGCAGCGCGGCCGCGCGCTTTGCGCGCGCCTCAAGGAGCTGATCCCGAGGCAGCTCTTCAAAATCGCGATCCAGGCGGCGATCGGCGCCAAGGTGATCGCGCGCGAGACGGTCAGCGCGCTGCGCAAGGACGTGACGGCGAAGTGCTATGGCGGCGACATCAGCCGCAAGCGCAAGCTTCTCGACAAGCAGAAAGAGGGCAAGAAGAAGATGCGCCAATATGGCAGCGTCGAGATCCCTCAGTCGGCCTTCCTGGCCGCGCTCAAGATGGGCGACGACTGACGTCGGCGGCGACGTAAGCGAGAACGCGGCGCAGCGCTATCCCCACCAGCGCCGGCGTTTCGCCGATCGTCGTCCGGCCAGCGACAGCAGCAGACCGGGCACACCGAACACAACCCAGACGGGCCAAGTCACGAGCGTCGCGACGCCGCGACCGAGCGGTGCCCAGAGCGCCTCGGACTGCGCGCGGAAGCCCTCGCGGCTGGGTTCATGGATCCAGCCCCAGGCCTGGCCAAGTGAAACCGCGTCCCAATGGCCGCCCTTGAGCAACAGCACCAGGTCATGGCCGAGGAAGGCGGCGGCGACGGCCAGCAGCGCCCAGCCCAGAAATCGCAGCGATCTTGCCATGACGACTTTCGGTCTTTCCCGGCCTCAACGACGCCCGACCTTAACGGCTTGCGCCGGCTGGGGAAACCGGCCGAAAGGGGAAAGAGCCATGCGAGTTTATCGGTGATAACAATAGCGTGACTTGCCAAAAGATACTGGCATGGTACCGGTAGCGTAACGAAGTCACCGCTTCGGCGCCTGGTGGGGCGCCAATGAGCGGGACGGGGGAATCGAGGCAGGAGCTCTTACGATGGTGCGAACAGCGGCCGTGACGGAATGCCCGATGGATTGGGTGCTGCGAATCCTGATGGGTCCCTGGACCACCTACATCCTCTGGGTGTTGTTGCGCTCGGGTCCGAGCCGCTTCGGCGAGATCAAGCGCCAGGTGCCCGGCATCTCCGCCAAGGTCCTCACCGAGCGGCTGCGCATGCTGGAAAGCACCGGCATCGTCGACCGCCGCTACGAGGCGACCATCCCGCCACGCGTCACCTACAGCCTGACCCGGCGCGGCGAGGAGCTGCGTCTCGTGCTCAACCAGCTGAACGAGCTCGCGCGCCAGTGGCGCGCCGCCGACGGCAAGCCCGTTCCTGACAAGGAAGACGAGGTGCGGATCGCGCCACCGCCCTCCGGCGGCGGCGCGCCGATGCATGCGGCCGAGCCGGCCGAGTGACGATCGCCGGCCGATCGCTCCAGGCGAGGCCTAGGGCCGCGCTTCCAGCACCAGATTGAACGGCGTCTCGGCCGCGCGGCGTACGCGGGTAAAGCCGCCTTGCTTGATGACTTCGGTCAGGCGTTTCTCGCCGGCCTGGGCGCCGAGGCCCAATCCCACTTCCTGCGACAGCGACGCCGGCGTGCAGATCATGGTCGAGGCCGCATAGAAGATGCGCCCCACCGGATTGAGATTGTCCTCGAGCTTGTCGTTCGCGAAGGGCTCGACCACCATCCAGCTGCCGTCCTTCTTCAGCGACCGATGCACATGGGCGGCCGCGCCGGCGGGATCGCCCATGTCGTGCAGGCAGTCGAAGAAGGTGACGAGATCGTAATCCCGGCCAGGATAAGTCTTCGCCGTCGCGGTCTCGAAGGTGGTGCGGTCGGCGACGCCCTCGGCCTTCGCCAGCGCGCGGGCGCGCTCGATCGACGGCCCGTGATAGTCGAAGCCGAAGAACGTCGATTTCGGAAAGGCCTTGGCGAGGATCAGGGTCGAGGAACCGTGTCCGCAACCGACATCGGCGACGCGCGCACCTTTTTCCAGCTTGGCCTTCACGCCCTCGAGCGCCGGAATCCAGTCGGCGACGAGATGGGCCGCATAGCCCGGACGGAAGAAGCGCTCGGTGCCGTGGAACAGCGCCACGTCATGCTCATGCCAGCCGACGCCCTTGCCGGACCGAAAAGCGTCGGCGATCTTGGCCTCGTCGCGGAACATCGAGCCCAACACCTGGAAGAATCCCGGCATGAATCCAGGACTGCCTTCGGCAGCGAAGGCGAGGCGCTGATTGTCGTCGAGCGAATAGCGGCCCGAAGCTTTGTCGAAATTGACGTAGCCCGCAGCCGCCTGCGCCGCGAGCCATTCGCGCACATAGCGCTCGGCGCAGGTCGTGCGCGTCGCGAGCTCGGTCGAGGTCGCGGGGCCACCTTCGGCCAGCGCCTTGTAGAGGCCGAGCTGATCGCCCAGCGTCACCAGCGCCGCGGTGACCGCGGCCCCCATGTCGCCCACCATCTTCTGCATGAATTGTTCGAACGTTGCCGGTTCTGCTGCCATGACTGTCTCCCTGGGGATGTCTTTGCAGGAACGAAACTGCGGGTCCGAGCTGCTGACTATGCCCCCGGGGCCGGCGGCGCGCCACGCCGCCGCCGCGCCTTGGTCGCCGCCGCTCCGGAGCGGGCCAAGAATGCTTGAAATCCAGGCTTTAAGCGGCATTGCGCCAAGGGTTGCGCCGGCCCGGGGGCCTGGGCTAGGGTCCCCGCCGCTTCGCCTTGGGCGGCCCTCGGGCTGGCCCATCGCCGATGAGCGCCGGAGGGGTGGCCGAGTGGTTTAAGGCACACGCTTGGAAAGCGTGCATAGGGTAAAACCTATCGCGGGTTCGAATCCCGCCTCCTCCGCCATCCTGCTTCGCGCTTCG
>CAVOLB010000071.1:0-28970 GCA_963696655.1 uncultured Alphaproteobacteria bacterium | reverse complement strand
CGAACAATGGGGTCGTGATCGCGATCGCGATCGCGATCACCTGATGCGGTCCACCCGCGATCATGAGTTCCAGCGCCCGCGACCCGGTTTCGGTGAGGAAGGCCGCCAGCGGGCCGGCGAAGCCGAGGACAACGCCCAGAATCGACAACGGCAACAGGCCCGGCTGCCTTCCCTGCCGACGCAGGAAAGCCAGGAGACCCGTGGCCACGAGATAGGAGAGGCCGATCGACGCAAGGCCCGCCATCATGACCGGGCCACCAGCCGCAGCCCGCGTCGCCATCGCCACGGCGGCGGTCAGCAGACCGGCCACCGGACCGCCGAAAAGGACGCTCAGCGCGATCATGGGCGCTCGCACATCGATATGAAGGCCCGGATAGGGCTGTGTCGGCTGAAGCATCGAGAGCATCGCCATGACGGCAAAGGTCCCGCCCCAGATCGCCGAACGGCGGGCGACCGGCATGGCATCGACGGTGGAGCGCTGCCATCCGATCCACAGGCAGAACACGCCCATGACCGAGGCGTGCAAAACGACGTGGTAGAGACCTGAAAGCACGCTGCTCATTGGCCCGCGAACGCCCTTCCTCCCGCACTCCGACTCCGGCGCCGTCACCGATCTTGCGGCGCGGGCGAGGGGCCGGGCGGCAAACGGACGGCGTCACTTCGATCATTCCGGCTATTCGCTGCCAATCCCCTAAAATCGAGCTGCATTAACCGTTTGGCGCAGGGCTGGAGGATCCCTTAGACCCTCCGGGGATAGGCCGGACAGAGGCGGCTCGGGGGAAATCGGCGCAAAAAGGAAAATCCCCCGGATCGGGGGATCCGGGGGATCAGTGTACGCCGGCCGCTGGCGTGAGTGGGGGTACCGGGCCGGTTCCTGGCCTGGGCCCGCCTGCTTTAACGCCGGCGGGCCCGTTGGCGCAGATTGATGGTCGTCTCAGTTATAGGTCGGGACGACCGAGGTTTCCGGCTTCGTGACATTGAGGCCCTTCGTCAACACGCCCATCGTCGCGAGGAGGCGATAGCTGGCCACCATCTCGGCGTAGGTCGCGGTCACCAAGGCGTCACGGTTGAGGAACAGCTCGTTGTCGGCGTCCAACAGATCGAGCAGGCCGCGCTGGCCGATATCGAACTGCTGACGATAGATGTCACGGGTATTCCGCGACGCTTCGACGCTGCGCTGCAGGATTTCGACGTTCGAGCGAGCGGTCTGGATCGCATTCCAGGCCACCTTCGCGTCCTCGGCGACCTGCCGCTCGTTCGTCAGCAGCTGATCGGTCGCTTCGGTCAGGCGGTGCTTGAACTCGTGGACACGAGCGGTATCCGCACCACCGCGATAGAGGTTCCAGCGAGCCACCAGAAGTGCCGAGGCATCCTGGTCGCTGCGGGTCGTGCCGCCAGCGTTGGTGTTGTTGTTGGCGGAGACTTCGAGGCGCACATCCGGCCAGTAGGAGGCCTGCTGCTGCTCGACGTCATGCGCGGCAACTTCCACGTCGGCACGAGAGAAGCCGATCGTCGGGCTGTTGGCGATCGACTGCGCCACCGCGTCTTCAAGGCTCTGCGGCAGCATGTCGGCCGGGACCGTCGGCACCGTCAACGAATCGGGCGCCTGCCCCACCGTCTTCATGAACGCGTATTCGGCGTCCGCGAGATCCCCACGAATCTGCGTCAGAGCCGCTTCCGACGAAGCAAGGCGGGCTTCCGCCTGGCGAACGTCGGCGATATTGCCACCACCCGACTGAGCGCGAAGCTGCACATCGGAAAGAGTGCTGCGATGGATCGCCACGTTGTCCTCGGCGATCGCGAGACGCTCGCGATTGCGCAGGACTTCGATGTAAGAGCGGGCCGCATCCAGCGAAACGTCTTCCGAGGTCTCGCTGACACGATTGGCCGCCGACTGCACGCGCGACTGCTGACGGGCGACTTCGCTGTCGGCGAAGAATCCGTCGAAAATCAGCTGGCTGACAGTGATCGACGCGTCGGCGCGCGGCTCGAAAGTGCTGCCGCCGTCGCTGTTGTTCGTCGTGTTGTTCTTTGTCCACTCCGGGCCGCCGTCCAAACGGACATCGACCTGCGGGTAGTAAAGAGCTTCACCCTGACGCAGTTCCTGATCGACCGCTTTGCGGTCGTTCGACACGACACCGACGCGCGGGTTTGTCGAAACCGCGAGCGCCGCCGCTTCTTCGAGCGTGATCGCTCTGGCGTTGTCGGACATGGCAAACATTGCCGTCGCCGCAACGGCAGCGAGAAGAATAGACTTGCGATGCTTCATTGGATTCAGGCCCCCACACCTGGTCATATGGTCGGGGACTCACCGGTTGAACCCGGCACACCAGCCCCCATCGATCAACGGCTCTCGTCGCGGAACGCGAAGCGAGCCCCCTCCCCACCGGTCAAGGCGGGACTGCCCGATAATTAGCATTACCTATTTACAAATGCACGCCCTTTTACAGCCACAGGGTCGGAAGAAATTGCTGCATGTCCTTTAGAATGACCAAAAATAGACTTTTCGACAGGTCGCCGTCATGTCGATGTGACGTCCTTGCAACAAGACTGCGAATAAGGCGCGGAAATATTATTTCCTCTCGCCGCCGGTCGAGACCGGCGCGGAATTGAGGGCGCCCAAGACGGCGGAAGCTCCCATAGTCCTAGGAAATTATGCCGAGCCGGGGCGCCTCGTTTCGCTGCAGCGCAGCAATTGCCTGCCGCGGGAGACAGAGCTGAAGCCGGGGTTTCGCCCTGCCCTGGGCTGGGGCCGGCAGGGCCGCGATGGCCCTGCCGGGTCGCTCCTGCTCGTCTAGCGTTCGCGCAACGCCGTGTCGCGGGCGCGCATGACCGGCGCCAGCAGATATTCCAGCACGGTCTTGTGGCCGGTGAGGATGTCCACCGAGGCCGTCATGCCGGGGATGATCGGCAGGGGCTTGTCGGTGGAGCCGAGGAAGTTCTTGTCCGTGCGCAGACGGATGCGGAAGAAATGCTCGCCCTTCTCATTCTGAATCGTGTCGGCGCTGATTTCTTCCACCACGGCATCGAGGCCGCCATAGGTCGAGAAATCATAGGCCGTCACCTTGACGACGGCCGCCTGCTTCGGGCGGATGAAGGCGATATCGGACGGGCGGATCTGCGCCTCGACCAACAGCGTATCCTCGATCGGTACCACCTCGATCAGGTTCTGACCCGGCTGGATGACGCCGCCGATGGTGCGGATCTTGATTTCCTTGATGGTGCCATGGACCGGCGAGCGCACCTCGGTGCGGGTCACGCGATCCTGGTTGGCGCCCATCTCTTCGGTGGTCGCAGAGAGCTCCAGCTTCGCCTTGGTCAAATCCTGCGACGCATCGGTCTTGAAGGTAACGAGGCGCTCGTTGAGACGCTTGCGCGCCTCTTCGACCGCGGCCTCGGCCCGGGGCCGGGCGAGGTCGGCGGCGTTGATGTCGGATTTCAGGTCGTTGACCTGACGCTCGAGACGCAACAGATCGACCTTGGAGACGACGCCTTGATCCGCGAGCGGCCGGGTGATGTCGAGCTCCTTCTGCGCCAGCCCGAAGGAGCCGCGCAGATTGTCGGCCTTGCCGCGCAACTCGGCCAGTTCCTGCTGCCGCTGGGACAACTGATCCTGAAGAATCGCGAGCTGCGACTGCAGCTGCTGCTGGCGGATGTTGAAGAGTGCCAGTTCGGAGCGGGCCAGTTCGGGCGCGCCCTGCAGCAGATCGTCGGGAAATTTGATCGCTTCGGGATCGGTGACGCCGGCGATCTCGGCTTCCAGGCGGGCGACCGTCGACAGCCCGCTGAAATAGCGCTGCTTCAACTCGCGCAGGCGCGATTCGGCGGCCGTGTTGTCGATGCGCATCAGCACCTGACCCTTTTCGACGATCTGACCTTCGCTGGTCAGAACCTCGGCCAGGATGCCGCCTTCCAGGTTCTGGATCACCTGCGTCTGGCCGGACGGGACGACGCGCCCCTCGCCGCGGGTCACTTCGTCGAGAACCGCCTGATCGGCCCAGATCAGGAACGAGATGACGATGACGAAGACCATGCCCAGGAGGATATGGGCGAAGCGGCGCGTGACGCGGCGATCGATCTCGGATGGATCGATCCAGTCGTCGTAATGCTGCAACGAAGTCATCTTGATGCCCCTTCCGATCTCAGCCTTCGGCGGCCTTGACGCGGCCCTTCATGAGCGCGTCGAGCACGCCCGCCTTCGGGCCATCCGCCACCACCTTGCCGCCGTCGATCACGATCAGGCGATCGACCAGGGAAAGCATGGAGTTGCGGTGTGTGACCAGCAGCAGGGTCTTGCCCGGCAGAATCTGCGCCAGGCGATTCTTGAAGGTGGTCTCGGTGCTGTTGTCCATGTGGCTGGTCGGTTCGTCGAAGACCAGCACGGTCGGGTTCATCAGCAGCGAGCGGGCGATGGCGATCGCCTGGCGCTGGCCGCCCGACAGGTAGCGGCCGTTCTCGCCAACCTGCATGTCGTAGCCATGCGGATGGCTGCGCACGAACTCGTCGACACCCGCCACCGTCGCCGCCCGCAGGACCGAAGCCTCGTCCACATAGGGCGCGCCGATGCCGATATTGTCCTTCACCGAGCCGAAGAAGAGATGGGCATCCTGCAGCACGCAGCCGATGTTTCGGCGGAGGTCCGCGGGATCGAGCTGGCGGATGTCGGTACCGTCGACCAGCACCGCTCCTTCCTCGGGCTCGAACAGATTGACCACCAGGCGCTCGATCGTGGTCTTCCCCGACCCGATGCGCCCGACGATGGCCACGCGCTCGCCGGGCTGGATCTTGAACGAGACCCCATCCAGCGCCTTGCCCTGCTGGCCCGGATAGCGGAACGACACGTCGCGGAACTCGACCGCGCCTTCGACATGCGGCCGGCGCAGGAAGTCCTTGCCCAGCGGCCGTTCGACCGGAAGGGTCATGAGCTTGTTGAGGCCCTTGAGCGAACTCCAGGACTGATTGAGCCGCACCATCATGCCGGCGATCTGGCCGAGCGGGGCCATGGCACGGCCGACCAGCATCGAGGTCGCCACCATGGCGCCCATGGTCATCTCGCCCTCGGCGGTCCGATAGACGCCCCAGATGATGGTGGCGAGCGTGGTGAACTGCAGCGACAGCGAGACGAAATTGACCGAGATCGACGACCAGAACCGCGACTTCGTCGAGGTGGTCGCGAGCGCGTCGACGAAGCCGTCCCAGTCGCGCTGGCGATGGCCTTCGGCCGACGCCACCTTGATCGTGTCGAGGCCGGAGATGGTCTCGACCAGCACCGCATGTTTCTGTGCGCCCTGGCGATAGGCCTTCTCCGACGCTTTGCGCATCGGGACCTGCACGATCATGCTGACTGCGATCACGACCGGGATCATGACCAGCGGCACGATGGCGATCGGGCCCGCGATCAGCGAGATCACGAAGATGAACAGGAACAGGAACGGCAGGTCGACGATGGCGGCCAGCGATGCCGAAGTGAAGAAATCGCGCAGCGGCTCGAAGCCCTGGATGTAGTTGGCGAAGGCGCCGGACGATTGCGGCGCGGAGTCCATCCGGATGCCGAGCACCTGACCGAAGATGCGGGCCGAGATCTTTCGGTCCAGCGCCTTGCCGGTGCGCTCGAGGAAGTAGCCGCGCAAGGTGCGCATGATGAAATCGAAGCAGTAGGCCGCGGAGACGCCAATCGCCAGCACCCAGAGGGTGTCGAAGGCGCGGTTCGGCACGACCCGGTTATAGACCGACATCACGAAGACGGGCGAGATCACGGCGAAGATGTTGAGCAGCAGCGAGGCGATGATCACCTCGACATAGATGGTCGAGAAGCTGCGGACCGAACCCCAGAACCAGTTGCCGTGATGCTCGATCGAGATGTCGCCCGAACGGGCATCCATGCGGATCTTCGGGCGCGCAATGATGCAGCTGCCGCTGTAGAGATCCTCGAGCGTGGCGATCGAGACGCGCTTGCTGCCGTCGATATTGTCGGTCGTGACGATCTCGGCGAATTCGCCGTCGCGGCGCAGCAGCACGCAGGCCTGCTTGTCCTTCAGCAGCAGGACGCAAGGCAATGCCAGGTCGGGAATCGAAGGGAGCGTGCGCTTGGAGACGTTGGCTGCGAGGCCGATGCGCTCGGCGGCCTTCAGGAACAGCGGTGGCGTCAGTCCGCCGGCGGCGACGGGCAGGCCGGCGGCCAGGGCGGCCGGAGAGCGCGGCGCGCCATAAAGGCGCGAGAGAATGACCAGGGTCTGAAGGAGAGGATCGTCGCGTTCTAACGGACCCGAATACTCGACAGGCACGGCCGCTTCTGGGGCTTTCTGAACCGCCGAATCCATCTGAACTGTCCTTGTATTACCAGTCGCCCCAATCTGCCGGTCGCGTCTTAGATTATCGTTAATTGTGACCGCTCTGTGGCCGACGAGAAGGCAGCCTTATATCGGAGTTGCCGTCCTCGCGGAAGAGAGATCGCTCATTTGTTCGGAATTCGGCAATCGGGTTAAGGCATTACGGCAAATCCATGGCCCGCCCGCGCGCCTCTTATTCGCCGCCCATGAAGGCGGCGTCAGGGATCGCGAGACAAGATTACATTCTTGTCATTGCTCCAGGTCGTCACGAAGACCCGGTTGTGTCGCGCTTAAGTCCCCAACGCGACGTCGCGCCATAGCGACAGAGGCCGCGGTCCCGTTCCCTCACCGCGGTGGCGTCAGCATTGATAGAAGCAAAATAAACGACGCTCCCGAAGCGGGAGCCAATCGAGATCAGCCGATATGCGATGCGATCGTGATCTCGACTTCGGGTGAGTAATAGAGCTTCATCCCGCCCTCGAACGCATAGAACGAAAGACCGTTCACATCGGTGCCGTCAGCCGTGAAATGGCTGTCTGCAACGCCGCTCTCCGAGATCTGAAGATCGGTCACGATATTCAGATGCAGATGGCCCTGAGGATTCATCACCACGATCTCGCCGTTCGAATCCGGCAGGAGATCGTTCAGCGACAATGTGATGTGGTCGGCGTCGGAATTCGCCGCAGGCGCCTGGGGCGCCGTCGACAATTTCAGGTCGCCACCGTCATCGACGATACTCATAGCCATCGCTCCTCAGCCCCCTTCCACGCCCGATCCGCAAAACCTTACGGGATGGTTAGGGTTTATACGCCGTTAAACTCTAGGGTCACTGGCTTTCGATTTCAACAGAATTTAGCGCAAATTCGTCGCATCTGGCAGGCACGACACGGACTTAGGCCCCGGCTCAAGCCCGCAACCCGGGATTCCTAGCTCGGGCCACGATCGACCAGGAGCAGAAACGAGGAACCGCCCACGGGATCGACCACGCCCGGGCAGATGTTGGCCCTCGCCGTCACGACCCGACCGGGGCGCAGATACACAATTCGCCCCTGATACACATGGTGCGCGCCGTTCTCAAATTCCTGCAATATTTTATCCAATGGAATCTGAGACTTAATCTGAATGTAATGACCGATCATCCGACCGATGAGAGCCGCGGCCTCGACACCCAGCCATTGCACGGCCGCCTGGTTGGCGCGCTGGATCGATTGATTATGCGACACCATCAAAGTCGGGCTCGGACAGGCGTCGACAATCAGCCCCAGAGGGACGCCCTGGTTCGTCAGGCTGCGCTCCTCAAGCTCGCCTTCGACTCGATTGAGCTGCTCTAAGGTTTTGGAAAGACAATAGGATCTGATAGCGGCGGTAAGGTTGATCTCTTCCGTCGCGCCACGGGCGACATGACCGATGAGCTGGTTGAGCCGCAAGCCCTGCTGCTGCGAAAGATCCTCGAGCCGTTCCCACCAGATCGGTTCCAGCTTCACGGAATAGCGGCGTCCCTCGAATTGAACGATTCGATGTTTCATTATGCCCCCACCCCACAGCCCACATCATAGTGTGGGGTGACGCACCTGTCAGTTAGAAAGAGAGAAAGGGAATCAAGCGGGTTCAGCGCCTTCGACCCTTGCCAATCCGAGGTTGGTGGATTGTTAACGACGGCACCCTGCTAATGTGGGCCCGGTCAGAAGGAGATTCCGTCCCATGAAAGACGCCGACAAAGGTCATTCCATCGTCAAGCTGCCGGGGCTCGGCCCCGATGCCGAGACACCATCGGGGCGCGTCGACTTCACCCGCTCCGACATGGAGATGATCCGCGTCTATGAAGACCTCATGGACATCCTGATGGCGAAGCGGATCATTCTGCTGACCGATTTTCCGCAGGCTGCCCAGGAGAAGATCGTGAAGCGCAAGAAGCTGCGCTCCTCCCTGGCACCGATCACGGGCATGTTCGCTGCAGATGAGGAAGGCGTCGGCCTGATCTGACGGATCGCGGGCCGGCGAAAAGGTCGGGCTAGCGATAGCCCGATGCGGCCCGCCCGACGTCGGCCCCGGCAACGGCGCGTCGCAGCGACGCCACGATGTGATCCTGCGTGGCCGCATCGAGATAAGCGTGCATCGGCAGACTTAGGACTTCGCTGGCCAGCTTCTCGCTGCGCGCCAGACCATTGCGCGCGATCGGCAATCCCGCATAAGCCGGCTGATGGTGCAGCGGCCGCGGATAATGGATGGCCGTAGGAATTCCGTCAGCCTTCAGCGCTTCCGCCACGCGATCCCGATCGGCAACCCGGATGGTGTATTGGGCCCAGATCGACAGCGCGCCGGGCCGCACCCTGGGAAGGTTCGCATGCAGGGCCAGGGCCCGGTCGTATCGCCCGGCGATCTCCTGCCGGGCCACGATCTCCTGCTCGAACAGCTCCAGCTTCGCCAGAAGCACCGCCGCCTGAATGCTGTCGAGCCGGCCATTCAGCCCGACACGCTGGTGATCGTAACGATCGCTGCCCTGTCCATGCTGGCGCAGACTGCGCATCACGGTCGCGAGCTCGTCGTCATCGGTGAACAAAGCGCCGCCATCGCCGTAGCAGCCGAGAGGCTTCGACGGAAAGAAGCTCGTCGCCGTCACATGACCGAAGCGGCCAACCCGCTTTCCATTCAACGCGGCGCCGAAACTCTGCGCCGCGTCGGCGATGAGAAAGAGCCCCTGCTCCGCCGCGATCGTCTCCAACTGCGCATAGTCGGCAGGCTGTCCGAACAGATCGACCGCGATGATGGCGGCGGGCCGCAAACCGGCGCTCCGGGCGGCAGCGATCGCCGGAGCAATGCTCGGGGGATCGAGGTTGAAATCCTCCTCCCGGACATCGGCGAAGACCGGCGTCGCGCCCACCAGCGAGACCGCTTCAGCCGCCGCGACGAAGGTGAAGGCGGGCACGATGACCGCGTCGCCGGGGCCGATGTCGCGCGCCCGCAACGCCATTTGCAGCCCGTCCGTGCCGTTCGCACAGGTGATGCAATGCCGAACGCCCGCGAACGCCGCAAGCCGCCGCTCGAGCTCGCCCACTTCGGGGCCCATGATGAAGATGCCGTGCGCCAGGACCCGCTCGATACGCTCCTCGACCCGACGGCCGAGGCGCGCGCGCTGCGCCTGGAGATCGATGAACGGAATCGGGCGAAGGGATTGGGTCACAGAAACCGGAGAGATTGTCGACTCGCCTCGGCTGGCCGGCCGCCGCGGGTCGCGTTGCGCCAATGTTCGATGATAACTTGGCTGACGGTCGCGAGGTGACAACAAAACGCCAATCTGTCCGAAACAATTTCCGCAACCGCCCCCCTGCTCGGACACTTGGAGCGCCCCTATTTCATCTGCACCGGAATAGAGCGGGCCGGTGCGATATCCCCCGCCCGTGCAACGATGGCTGCCTGCGCCGGCAGACTTGGTTGTGCGCCTGCCGCGGTACAGGCGAGGCCCCCGGCGGCACTGGCCCAGCGCAAGGCCTCAGGCAGGCGGTGTCCCGAATCGAGGGCGGCCGCGAAGGCACCGATAAAGGCATCGCCGGCGGCGGTCGTGTCCACCACCTGGACCGGCAAGGCATCGACCTGCCAGGCCCCGCCCTTCATGAAGGCCGCGGCGCCCTTGGCGCCGAGCGTGACCAGGGTCTGGGTTCCGCCGCTCGCCAAGCTGGCGCCGGCCTGATAAGGATCCTGGGACCGATGGCCGGCCGCGGCCGCAACGGTGAGAACCTCGAGCTCATTGACGATGAGCCAATCGATCAGCGGCAATATCGAGGTCGGGAGAGGCCGCGCCGGCGCGACATTGAGAAGCGTCGACCAGCCCGCCTTGCGCGCGCGCTTCAGCAGGCTCCAGTTCTCGGTCTCCGGCACTTCCATTTGCAGAAGCAGCAGCCCTGGCGACCGCAACCAGGCGTCCTGCACCTGCTCCGATCGGGCCCGCAGGTTGGCGCCGGAGGCAACGGTGATCTGGTTCTGCCCCCGCGGATCGACCCCGATGAAGGCGGCCCCCGTCGGCGCATCGACGCGGGCGACGCCGTCGATATTGACGCCGGCGGCCACCAGTTCCTGCAATGCGATTGCCGCGAAGCCGTCCCGGCCGACCGCGCCCACCATCCTGACCTCGGCGCCCGCCCGGCGCGCCGCCAGCGCCTGATTGGCGCCCTTCCCTCCCGGGGCAATGCGATAGCTCTCGCCGAGAACGGTTTCGCCGACGACCGGCAATTGTGCCACCGGGACCACCAGGTCGACGTTGAGCGAGCCGAAAACCAGGATCACGCGAAGCCAACCTCCAGACGATGAGGCATCTTTGCCGGCAGGAGGACGATCCGCCGGCCCGCCGGCGTGATGCGGCGCCCTTCGATGGATGCCGCGGCGATGTCGCGGCCGCAGATCTCGATCCAGGATCCCTCGCTCGGGAGCGGCGGCAGCGTCAGCGCGATGCGTTTGGCCTCGATCTCGATCTCGGCGATGCGCCCGCGCAGATTGGTGGCGAAGAGAGGAACGCCATTCGCGGAGAGCGTCATCACGCCCTCCTGCCCCGACAGGGTCGCGATTCCCGCCGGCGTCCGGAACGGCCCATGACGGAGCGGCAGGCCGTCATGCGCGATCTCCCAGCCATGCCAGGGATTGAAATCGGCGACTTCGGCGGCGGCCAGCCACGGCATCAAGGCGCCCCAGCCATAGAAGGAATCGGTGTCGGGCTGATCCATGGCGGCGCCCGTCACGGCATTGAAGTTTTCCGGACAACGGCGATGACGGCGCCACTCGCCCTGGAACAGGCGCCAGCCATTGTCGGCCAGCGCCCTCGCCTCGCCATCGAAGCCGTAGCGGCGCAAGCCATGCCAGACCAGGAAGTTCAAGGGCGGCCAGATGCGCCCGCGCCAATAGACATTGTCGTCGAAGGCGGGATCGTCGCGCGTGACGGAAGGCAGCAGCCAGGTGCCGCCGAATTTCCTAACATCCTGCAGCGCGGCCACCATCGCCGCCGCCTGCTCCGGCCGCGCCGCGCCGGCGATCATCGGGTAAAAGCTGGTCGGGGCCAGACTCTTCACGAACCGGCCTGACCAGAGCCGGTTGGCGAACACGCCCCGGCTCTCATCCCAGAGCCGGTCGGCGATACGGTCGCGCAAGGCCGCCGCCCGCCGGTCGAGCGCCTCGGCCTCGGCCGTCTCGCCGAGCTCGCGCGCGATCCGCGCCAGCATCTCGCCATCGAGCGCCAGCAGGCTGTTCAGTCCCACGTCGGCGCAATCGAGCGTGCCGGTCTCCGGCACCAGCCGGGCCTCGTCATGGACCGGGGAATTGTCCATGCTCGATTCGTCCTTGGCGGCGAGCTTGGTGCCGCGATAGAGCCCGCCGCCGACGTCCGAGGTGCCGTACTCGACCAGCCCGTCGCCGTTGCCGTCGCGCAGCCGCCACCACCATTCATGATTGGCGAGCAGGCGCCGATAAGCGAGCGTGAGCAGGCCGCGGTCGCGCAGCCGCAGATAGATCATCCAGACGATGAAGGCGCCGATCGGCGGCTGCGAACGATCGACCCAGGCATCGTTGCCGGTCAGAAGACAGGGCAGATTGCCGGCCGGCTGCGAGCCCGCCAGCACCGCCTCCAGGTTTTCCCGCGCCACCTCGCCATCGAAGGCGCCCGCCATCAGCGCATGATAGAGGATGTCGTCGAGCCACACGCCGAAGCCGCCGAACTTCTGCGCCACCCAATTGCGGCTGAGGCTGGTATAGGGCCGCCGGTTGATCGGATCCCACACCGTATTCCAGCCCACCACATCGCGCACCGCATCGAGGGCGCCGGCGAAACTGCCTTGAGACGCCGGCTCAGGCGGCGCCGGCCGGGGTGCGACGGCCACCGTCTCGCTCAACTCGCGCGCGAGCTGCGCGGGATCGGCGCCCACGCCGACCGCGAACCGGCATTGCGGCATCTCCTCCAGATTGAACCGCATCACGGCAAAGCGGCCGCTTGTGCCTTGCGAGGCCAGATAGAAATAGCCATGGCGCTCCAGCTCGCCGGCCAGCGCCGCAAAGCCGTCGCCAGAGGCCGGAGCGACCGGATCATGGAACGTCGTCATCAATGGCAGGCGCTCGGCCAGCATCATGGCCTGGGCCGTGCCGCGCTCCGCCGCCAGATGGCCGCTCCGCGGCAGATAGTGCCAGGGGACGGCGTCCAGCTCTCCCGGCGGCTCCCAGCGCAGGCAGAGCAGCACCCAGAACCGCAGGCCCCACTCGCCGAGCTTCAGCACGCGCCAACGGCCGCGCAGCAGATGATCGGCGGGCTTGTCGATCGACAGCTCGATTTCCGTGCCCGCATGGCGCAGGGTCAGCGCCATGCGGCTGCCATCGATGTGACGCGGGCCCAGCGTGACGCCGGCGCCGGGGGGAAAGCGTGTGAAGCTGTTCCGGCTGCCGGCATAGGCCGCCACGCCCAGCTTCACGCCTGTGGAGAGATGGCAGAATTCCGCCGGATAGACGCTGTCCCAGCTGTTCCAGTCGCGCGCGGGCGCGACCGATCTCTCGGGTGCCAGCGTCTCCGTCATGCCTTGCCTTCCTCCGGCGGCCAGGCCGCCATGATCTCGGCCACCGAGGCAAGCTCGATCTGCCTGTCGAAACGCGGATAGACGTGATCGAGCGCCGCGTCATGCGCCTTGCCGACCGTGCTGCCGACCGCGTCGGTGGCCACGATCACCCGATAGCCGCGATCGACCGCATCGAGTGCGGTGAGCAGGACGCAGACATCGGTCTCGACGCCGCTGAAGATCAGCGTATCCGCCCCGCGCCGCCGCAATCGACCGGAGAAATCGCCGTCGGCGAAGGCGGAATAGGTGAACTTGTCCGCGACCTCGCCCGGCGGAACGAAGCCCTGGAGCTCCGGCACGAGATCCAGCAGGGCGGGATCCATATTGTCCTGCAGAACGCTCGGCCAGTGACCGTAGAAATAGCTCCAGCTGCCGGGCGCATCCTCCTTGCGACGCGGCGTGATGAACCGCGTGAAGACCGCGGCGGAAGGCCGGTGCCGCAGCAATTTCGTGATGGGGGCCACGAGCTCTTGCGTGTTGCGCGAACCCCAGGCCGTCCCTTCGAGGAACAGACGCTGCATGTCGATGACGGCATGCACGGCCGAGGGGCCCAGGGGTCGCGTCAATTCGCTCATGCCACCACCACGACGCTGTGGACCGGCAGCCAGCCGACATTGACCGCCGTTCCCGCCGGCAGCGGATGCGCCGCCCGATTCTGCTCGAACACGGTGACGAGATGCGTTCCGACCTCGATCTTGTAGGTCAGGTTCGTGCCGGCGTAGACGGTGCGCTGAACCTTGCCCCTGAAACGGTTCAGATCGGCGCCCGGCGTCGCCAGCCCTTCGACCCAGACCTGGATCTTCTCCGGCCGCACCGCGACGTTGACATGGGCGCCCTGGGCCGGCAGCGGGTCGGAGGTGCGCAAGACACCCAGGCCGCCGATCTCGATCCCGCGATCGTCCAGGACCGCGCCCTGGAACAGGTTGGCATCGCCCAGGAAGCCCGCCGCGAAAGCGGATCGCGGCCGCTCATAGACCTCGCCGGGCGTTCCGACCTGCACGATCCTGCCGTCATTGAAGATGGCGATCCGATCGGACAGCGTCAGCGCCTCCTCCTGGTCATGGGTCACGAAGATCGTGGTGATGCCGACCTCGCGCTGGATCAGCCGCAGCTCGATCTGCATCTCCTGCCGCAGCCGCTTGTCGAGAGCCCCCAAGGGCTCATCCAGCAGCAACACGCGCGGGCGCGTTACCAATGCGCGCGCCAGGGCCACGCGCTGCTGCTGCCCGCCCGAAAGCTGACGCGGCTTGCGTCCCTCGAAGCCCGACAGCCGGACCAGCTCGAGCATGGCGCCCACTTCCTTGCGCGTCGTCTCCTTCGGCCGGCCGCGGACCGAAAGTCCGAAGGCGATGTTCTCGAACACGGTCAGGTGCGGGAACAGCGCGTAGTTCTGGAACACCATCCCGATGTCGCGCTTGTGCGGCGGACGATCGCCGACCGGCTGCTCGTCGATCCGGATCTCGCCGGCATCGAGGTCGGCGAAACCGGCGATGGCCCGCAGCAAGGTCGTCTTGCCGCTGCCCGACGGCCCGATCAGCCCGAAGAACTCGCCGTCGCCGAAGCGGATCGTGACCTGATCCAGCGCCGCGACCCGCCCATAGCGCTTGACCGCGCCGATCACGTCCACAGTGCTCATCGGCGAACCCTCATCGCTCGCCGCCGAAGCGATAGAGCCTGGCGAAGAGCAGCATCAGACCCATGGAAAACACGATGATGATGGTCGAGATGGCGTTGATCTCCGGGGTGAAGCCTTTGCGGATGGCGGCATAGATCTCGACCGGTAGGGTCGAGGTGCCGGGCGGCGCCAGGAAATAGGAAATGACGAACTGGTCGAAGCTGATGGCGAAGGCGAAGAGCGCGGCCGCGACCACGCCGGGCGCCATGACCGGCAGCGACACGCGCCAGAAGGCCTGCCAGGGCGAGGCGCCGAGGGTGGCCGCCGCCTCTTCGAGTGCCGGCCCATAGCCCTTCAAACGCGCGCCCACGACCATGATGACATAGGGCAGCGACAGAGCGACATGGCCGAGCAACATGGCGTGCAATCCGCGACCGATCCCGACCCAGAAGAAGAAGATCAGCATCGAGATGCCGATGATCAGCCAGGGAATGGTGATCGGCGGAAACAGCAGGATCTCCAGCAGCATTTTGCCGCGGAAGCTGTAGCGCGCGAAGGCGATCGCCACCATGGTGCCGAGCGTGGTCGCGACCACCGTGTTGGCAAGGGCGAGTCCGAGGCTGTTGAGGCCGGCGCGGATCAGGCGATCGTTGTGGGCCAGCGACTGGTACCAGACCGTGTCCCAGACGATCGGCAGCTCGTAGAACTGCGACTGGTTGAAGGAGAGCAGCACCATCACCGCGATCGGCAGATAGAGGAAGACGAGCATCAGACCCAGATAACCGCGAATGGCCCAGATTCCGAAACCGCGCATGGCCGGCCTCACAAGCCCTTGAGGCGGCCGCGCAGCAGCGGCGCGCTGGCGGCGAAGATCAGCAGCACGATGCCCAGCATGATGAAGGAGAGCGCCGCACCCCGGGGCCAGTTGAAGACCGTGGTGAACTGATCCTCGATGACCGTGCCCAACATGATGCCCGCGCGCCCGCCCAGGATTCTCGGCTCCATGAAGGAGCCGATCACGGGGATGAAGGTGAGAACGACGCCGACCAGCAGTCCCGGCAGGCTCAAGGGCAGGATGACCCGCAGGAAGACCTGCGGCGCCGAGGCGCCGAGACTGCGGGCGGCCTCCGTCAGACTGTCGTCGATCGCCTCGAGCGAGATGTAGCAGGTCAGGATGACATAGGGCAGATAACTGTGCACCAGACCGGTGACGATGGCCGGATAGGTGAAGAGGATGCTCATAGGAGGCGAATCCGGCGAGAACCAGTGGAACGCGCGGTCGAGAAAGCCGCCTTCGCGCAAGACCATGGTCCAGGAATAGACCCGCACCAGGCCGTTGCTCCAGAACGGCAGGATGATCAGGAGAAAGATGCCCTCGCGCCAACGGCCGCGGACATATTTCGCCAAGGCGAGAGCCGCGGGATAGCCGATCAGCACGCAGGTCAGGGTGACGTCGAATCCCAGCCGCAGCGACCGCCAGGTCAGCGTGCGGTAGAAATCCTTGTCGATGAAGGTGAGGTAATGCTCGGCCGTGAATTGGGCCTCGCGCCCGTTGATCGGCGCCACCGTCAAGAAGCTGAAGAAGAGCATCGCCGACAGCGGCAGCAGCACGGTCACCGTCAGCCAGACATAGGCCGGTGCCGTCAGGAAGCCGATGGCGACGCGTCGGCGTGCTTCCTGCATCATGCGGATCGGAATCCCCCGGAAAAGAGAAAGGCGCGGGCACGCCGGGCGCACCCACGCCTTTCCGGCAACAAGGCTTACTGCGCCAGCTCGGTCTTCACTTCCGACCAGAGATCGCCATAGGCCTGACGCTCCTTGTCGCTCAAGGGGGCCATGTAAGTCAGCCGCTTGACCGATTCCGCGTCGCCATGAATCGCCTTGCCGACGTCCCCGTCGGGAAGCGTCGCGTTGGCCTTCAGATTGGCCGAGGCCGGCGCGCCGATCTTGGTCGCCCATTCATAGTAGAATTCGGGGCTCACCATATAGTCGATGAAGGCGGCCGCGCCGTCCGCGTTGGGCGCATCCTTGGCGACGGACAAGCCGTCGAACCAGCCGATGCCGCCCTCGCTCGGGATCATGAAGCCGACCGGCAGCTTCGAGTTGGTCTTGCTGCGCGCGGCCGAGCCGCTCCAATAGGTCGAGACGTCGAACTGCTTGGCCGCGAAGAACTTGTTCCACTCGTCCTCGGAGGCCCAGAAGGTCTTCACCTGCGGCTTGAGCGCCATGAGCTTGGCCTTGATCTTGTCCAGATCCTTCGGATGGTTCATGTCCTGGCCCGTGGCGATGGCGGCAAAGCTGACCACCTCGATGGCGTCGTCGCGCAGACAGACGCGGCCGGCGAATTTCGGATCCCAGAGCACCTCGACCGAGGTCGGCGCCGGCTTCACCGTATCCTCGTTGAAGGCGATGCCGGTCATGCCCCAGACCCAGGCGATGCCGTAGGTCTTGCCGCTGGTGTTGAGGTAGACCGAGTCGCGCATCGCCGGCAGCAGCGTGCTGAAATTGGTGATCTTGGCCGTGTCGATCGGCTGGATCAGGCCTTCCTCGCCGGCCTGCTGCGTATAGGTGCTGTTGATCAGCACGACGTCGTAGGCGCCGGGGCTGGTGCGCAGCTTGGTCAGCATCTCCTGCTCGGAGTTGAAATAGTCATGCACGACGTTGATGCCGGTCTTCTTCTTGAAGGCCTCGAGCGCCCACGCCTCGTCGGTGCCGTAGCCCTGCCAGTTCAAAACGCGAAGATCGCCGGCAGCCCGGGCGCGAGGACTGACGGCCAGGGTGGCCGCGGCGGCAAAGGTGGCAGCGGCAGTGCCCATCAGGGCACGACGAGAAAGCATAGGAGTTCCTCCGATTATTGTTGTGTCACAAGAATCTATGGCTGGATGCTCAGGGCCGGTCAATGGCCGGTTGGAGGGAGGAGCGCCGTCCTGGTCGCGACCGCGAATCGGGAACAGGCGAGTTGGCGCCGTCCTTGCCGTCTCTCGCCCGGTATAATTTCATAATTTGATCATTGCCCTAGAGCGTCGGGCCTCATGCAGGCCGGGAGGATCGCACCGGGCCGCGGGAGAATGACGAAGGCGTGAAGGTCGCCCGACATCGCCTTGATCGATCGCTGATTCCGGATCGATGACGGCGCGCGTGCCGGCGCGAGGGCTAGCGGAACGGTTCGCCGCTGATCCAGGCGACCAGGCTGTAGCGCACCCCCTCCTCGAGGGGCGTCACGCGATGCAAGGTCCAGGCCGGGAAGATCAGGACCGTGCCCTGATTCCGTTCGACCGAGGCGGGCTCACCCTCCTTGTAGATCTGGAGGTCGCAGCCGCGATAGGTCGCGGGATCGCTCAACTGGACGACCACCGAGAGCTTCCGCATCGAGGTGTTGCCGACGCCCAGATCCTGATGCCAGGTGTAGGTATCGCCGATGCTCTCATAGCGCGTGAACTGCAGCGCCTCGCCGAAACCGGCGAGGTCGAAGTGATAGACGTCCTTGTTCACGTCCTGCACCAGCCGTCCCAGCTTCGCCTGCAAGGCCTGGGTGGCGGCCTCGCCCTGTTTGAACCAGGTGACGCTGTTGGACCGCTTGCTGCGGTCGATCGTCGGTCCCGCCGCCTCCGGGGTCATGATGGTGGCGTCATGCGCCAATTGCGATTTGCCGAGCGCCACGATGCGTTCGCATTCGCGGGGCGTGAAATAGCCGCGAACCGTCGCCGTCACATGCAGATTGGGATTGGGTGTCGGGGCGGTGACCATGGCACGAACTGTGATGCTTGATCGACCCTAGCATCGCCCTTTCCGAAGGTCCACGGAGGCTGCGGGATCGGGCCATCGGGCCCTCGGGATCTGTCCCGCGCCTACCCACCCCGACTGCCGGATCGCCGTAGGCCGGTTGATTCAGGTCAATGCCGCGCGCTCCCTTGAATCGCATCCTGTGGATCATTGGGATGTCCCGATCGACGATCCGACGATGGAGGACGACATGGCAGGCAACGAGCAGCGCGGCATGGAACAACGCCCCGCACGGAGTGAGGCCGTACCCAATGTCCCCGACCCCTTCGGGACAACGGGTGTATTCGGGAATTTCGACCGCCTGGTCGACGGCATGATGCGCGGTCTCTTTCTATCGCCCTTCGAACGGCGATTGCTGGAGCTGCCGGAGGGTCGGGGCGGCAACGCCGGCGGGCTGGCGGCTGCGACGCTGCCCACGGCCGAGCTGAGCGAGACCGAAAAAGGCTACGAGCTCAGCTGCGAGTTGCCCGGCCTGGCCGAAGGGGACATCGAGGTGACTCTCCGGGACGGCGAAATCCTGATCACGGGGAAAAAGGAAATCCGGCGCGACGAGAAGGATGCCAAGAAGAGCTATCACTTCTCCGAACGCAGCTATGGCAGCTTCCAGCGCAGCTTCGCGCTACCTCAGAATGTCGACGAAGCCCACATCGCGGCGCTGTTCGAGAACGGCGTGCTGACCGTGACGCTGCCCAAGACGCCGGCCGCGATCAGTCAGCAGAAGAAGATCCCGATTGCGACGCGTTAGACACTGACGCCCGCGTTCGGGTAAGTCCCCCGGCTCTCCGCCCGAGGCCGGGGGACGCTTTCTTCCGCGCCGAAACCGGATCGCCGCGTTTGGCTCCGCGTTCCCCGCCTTCGTCGCGCGAACGCCAGCTCGCGCCTATCCTCCTCGCCCAAATCCCTATATGACATTGCTCCGATGCTCAGGCTTCGCCGTCTCTCCATCGACACCAACCGGGAAAATGTCGCCTTCCTGGCGCGCAATTGCCTTGTCTATCGCCCGGCCGAATTTCAGGCGCTGAACAAGATCGAGATCCAGCAGAACGGCAGGCGAATTCTGGCCGTTCTGAACATCGTCGACGAGCCGGGCATGATCGCGCCGGACGAACTGGGTTTGGCGGAGCAAGCCTTTCGCCAGTTGGGATTGCCGGAAGGCGAACGCGTGGAGATCGCGCCGGCCTCGCCGGCCCAGAGTTTGGAATCGGTCCGCCGAAAGATCGGCGGCGCGCAGCTGACGCAGGCCGAGATCACCGCGATCATTCAGGACATTGCGGCCAGCCGGTATTCCAAGACCGAGATCGCCGCCTTCCTGATCGCTTCGGCGCGCTTTCTCTCGGCGGACGAGGTCCTCAACCTCACTCGCGCGATGGCGGATGTCGGCAACCGGCTTTCCTGGGCGGATCCGGTGGTGGTCGACAAGCATTGCATCGGCGGCATTCCGGGCAACCGAACCTCCATGATCGTGGTCCCCATCGTTGCCGCCCACGGCCTGATGATGCCGAAGACCTCCTCGCGCGCCATCACCTCGGCGGCCGGCACCGCCGACAGCATGGAGGTTCTGGCCCGGGTCGATCTCGGTATCGCCGAAATGCGCAACGTGGTGGAGAAAGCGCGGGGCTGCCTGGTCTGGGGCGGCCACGTCAATCTGTCGCCGGCGGACGACATCCTGATCTCCGTCGAGCGGCCGCTGGCGATCGACACGCAAGAGCAGTTGGTGGCTTCCATCCTGTCGAAGAAGCTCGCCGCGGGCTCCACTCATCTTCTGATCGACATTCCGGTCGGCCCGACCGCCAAGGTCCGCAGCCTTTCCGAGGCGATCCGCTTGCGGAAGCTCTTCGAGTTCGTCGGCGATCGCGTGGGGCTGCAGGTCGAGATCGAGTTCACGGACGGACGGCAGCCCATCGGCCGGGGTATCGGACCGGTGCTCGAAGCCCGGGATGCGATGGCGGTGCTGGCAAACGCTCACGGGGCGCCCCAGGATCTGAAGGAGAAATCCCTCCTCCTCGCCGGCCGCGTCATCGATTTCGACCCGGCGCTGCGGGGCGGCGGCGGTCATGCCCGCGCCCGTGAGATTCTCGAGAGCGGCCAGGCCCTGGCGGCCATGGAGCGGATCATCGAGGGGCAGGGTCGCAATCCCGTCCGACAGGTGCCGGGCGAACTGACGGCGGAGATCCCCGCTCCCTCGGGCGGCCTTGTCACGGCGATCGACTGCTTCCGCATCGGCCGGATCGCAAGGCTGGCCGGAGCGCCGATGGACAAGGGCGCCGGAATCGATCTGCTCGCCAAGCTGGGCGACAGGGTCGAACAGGGCCAGCCGCTCTATCGCATCCATGCCTGCTTCCAATCCGACTTCCGCTTCGCCTGCGACCTCGCCGCCGATAGCAGCGGCTACGGCATCGACGACCGGGGGCCTCGGGGATACGGGACCGGAGGCGCGCCATAGCCGTCGCGATCACATTTGCCGGGGCCGCCGGTGGCGTTACCGGGTCCTGCTACAAGATCACGCATCCCCGCGGCTCGTTCCTCGTGGATTGCGGCCTGTTCCAGGGTCCCAAGACGCTGAAGGCCCTGAACTACGCGGCGTTCCCCTTCACGCCGAGCGGTATCGACTTCGTCCTTCTGACCCATGCCCACACGGATCATTGCGGTCTGCTGCCCAAGCTCATCAAGGCCGGCTTCTCCCATGCGGTCCTCGCCACCGCCGGGACCCGCGATCTGCTCGAATTCACCCTTCCCGACAGCGGCTATGTGCAGGAAATGGAGGTCGAGGCGCTCAATCGACGCAATGTCCGGCGCGGCATCCCCGCGGTCGAGCCGATCTATACGCGCGCCGATGCCGAAGCCTCCCTGAAGCAGCTCCAGCCCCAACCGTACGCAGAATGGATCAACTGCGGCCGCGGGATTCGCGCCCGCTACTGGAACGCCGGGCATATCCTCGGATCGGCCTCGATCGAGGTCGAGATTCCCGACGACCCGCCGCCGCACCCGCCCTTGCGCGTGCTGTTTTCGGGCGATATCGGACCGCGGCATAAATCGTTCCATCCCGACCCGACGGGACCCACCGCCTGCGACTACCTCATCGTCGAAAGCACCTATGGCGACCGCGATCGCGTCGAATACGACGCCGGCGAACGTCGCGCGCAATTGCACGAGGAGGTCAAAGCCGCGCTCGCGCGCGGCGGCAATCTGCTGATACCGGCCTTCGCCGTGGAGCGCACCCAGGAGCTTCTGCTCGACCTTGCGATCCTCGTTGCCGCCGGCGAGCTGCCAAAGATGCCGATTTTCCTGGACTCGCCCCTGGCCATCAAGGCGACCCAGGTCTTCCTGGCTCATGCGCGCGAATTGGAGGATCTCGGCGATATCGGGAACCCGTTCTCGGCGCCAAACCTGCACTTGATGCAGACCGTCGAGCAGAGCAAGTCCATCAACCGTATCAATGGCGGCGCGATCATCATGGCCGGCAGCGGCATGTGCGACGCCGGCCGGATTCGCCATCATCTGAAGCAGAATCTCTGGCGTCACGACGCCACAGTCCTGTTCGTGGGTTATCAGGCGCCGGGCACCCTCGGCAATCTTCTGCTCTCAGGGGTGGGCTCGGTAAGAATTCAAGGCGAAGAAGTCAGCGTTCGCGCAACGCTTCGCAGCATCGACAGCTATTCCGGACATGCCGATCGCAAGGGCCTGATCGAATGGGTTCAGGCGCGGCTGCCCGTGGCCCGCGCCATCTTCCTGACCCATGGCGAGCCGGCGGCCACGATCGGCCTTCGCGACGGACTCGTCGCGGCGGGTTGCAACCCCGAACAGATCGTCATTCCCGGCCTCGACGACAGTTTCACGCTGTCGACCAGCAAGCCGACGAAGATCGAAGGAACGGTCGGGCGGCTCCCGGGCGGGCAACCTCCCCAGACGGATTGGCACAACCGCTATGCGGCCATGTCGCTCGATCTGCGCCGGCGCCTCGACAGTCTTCCTGACGACAGCGCGCGCGAGGAACTCATCGCCCGGATCAACCGCCTTTTGCCGCGCGCCTGATCGCAGGGGCCGGCAGAAACGAGACGTTCTCCTTGCTCTGACCGAGATCGAGCATGGTGCATATCTCCCCGACTTGATGGCCATCCTCCCGCATCAGACGCAGAAGGCTGTCCGCTCGCCCATGGATCTCCACGTCGGTGGCGGGCAGATGCGTCTCGATGGCGCAGAATCCCTGCTCCCGCGCGAGCCGGACCAGATGCCGCAGCAACAGCCGCGACACGAATTCTCCTCCCATCATGTCGAGCGCGAACAGCTTGTCGACGACCATGACGGGGCCGCGGCCCAGCTCTTCCGCGACGTAGTAGCTGCCCAAGCCCAGGATGTAGTCGCGGGCGTCCTGAACCACCAGGATGCCCGATCTGAAGCTATCGTCTCCGGTCCGCCGTGACACGAAGGCCCGCCATTGGGCCAGCGTCACGCCCGCCGCCAATCGGGCGATCGGATAGGCCCGGTCAGCTTCGGGTGCGATCAGCGGAGAGGTCCGCAGCCTGGTGCTCATGGCGGTCCGATTGCGACTGGATTGCGATTGATGGATATTTTGCCCCCAAAGGCCCACCCTTTTCGATGATCTGGATCAAACTGTCGCGCCGACGGCCCGCCGAACAGATTGTGTTGGGGTCAAACTGCGTCGATGATGAGCCGATGGAATTCCCAACAGGGGCCAGACATGGGATTGACCTCGCCACAGGCTGACCGGCGTCAGATGTCGGCGGCTGCCGGGACCTGCGCCGACTGCGAGATTCGCAGGATCGGCATCTGCGGGTCGCTGGAGCCGGAGGAGCTCGAACGCATGCGCCGGCTGGTGCGGGACGTCCACTATGACGAGGGTCAGTCGATCTTCAGCGAAGGGGAGCCGGCCGAGAATCTGTTCAATGTCGTTTCCGGCGCCGTGCGTCTGATCAAGTTTCTCCCGGATGGGCGTCGCCAGATCACCGGATTCCTGTTCCCCGGCGATTTTCTGGGCATTGCTCTCAACGCCACCTATGCCTATTCCGCGGAAGCGATCGTCGGCAGCAAACTCTGCCGCATGGCGCGCCGCGAGATGGAAGCGCAGATGATAAGCATTCCGAACTTCGAGCACCGCCTGCTTGGAGAGGCGGCGCACGAGCTGGTGGCGGCCCAGGATCAGATGCTGCTGCTGGGCCGCAAGACATCGGTGGAACGCCTCGGTTCCTTTCTGCTCAGCCTCTCGCAACGGGCCCGGCGGCATGGCCTGCCGGACAACCCTGTCGCGTTGACCATGAGCCGGACCGACATCGCCGATTTTCTGGGGCTGACGACGGAAACCGTCAGTCGCACCTTCACCAAGCTACGCAACGCCAGGATCATCGCGCTCGAGGGCAATGAGACGGTGCGGCTGATCGACATGGCCGCGCTGAGCGGGCTGCTCGCGGGCGACGACAACGCGGACAGCTAGGCCGCGGCCGGCGAGTCCGCATCTCCGGTCGTCCCCTGCCGTTTGATGAGCTTTTCGAGCTCGATCATGAAGAAGGCGGCGACGGCGGCAATGGCGACGGCGCCCCAGCTCGCCAGCGGCATCGCCGCCGTTCCGAAAAAGGACTGCATCGGCGGCGCGTAAGTGAATGCCGCTTGCAGACAGACGATGGCGGCGACCGCTCCCAGCACGATCCGATTGCCGGTGAATGCCCTCCAATGCAGTACCGAGCCGGCCAATGACCGGATGTTGAAGAGATACGCGACCTCGATGCCCACCACCGTGTTGACCGCCACGGTCCTGGCCAAGGCGACATGCCCGCTCTGGGACATTTCCCAGAGGAACGTGCCGAAGCAAGCCCCCGTCATCAATGTCGTCACGAACAGAATCCGCCACAGCAGCGCGCGATCCAGCAGCGGCGCATCGCGCCGGCGGGGCGGACGTCGCATGAGGCCGGGTTCCGCCGTCTCGAAGGCGATCGCCAGGGTCAGCGTGATCTCGGTGGCGAGATTGATCCACAGGATCTGCAACGGCGAAATCGGCAATGTAACGCCGAACAGAATGGCCACGATGATGGACGCCGCCTCGCCGCCATTGGTGGGCAGCAGGTAGGTCAGCGTTTTGCGCAGATTCTCGTAGATCGTGCGCCCCTCCTCGACCGCCACCGCGATGGTGGCGAAGTTGTCGTCGGACAAGACCAGCTGGGCCGCCTCCTTCGCGGCTTCGGTTCCTTCCTTCCCCATCGCTATGCCCACGTCTGCCCGCTTCAGCGCAGGGGCGTCGTTGACGCCGTCGCCCGTCATCGCCACAACGGCACCCGTAGCCTGGAGGGCTTCGACCAGCCGAAGCTTGTGTTCCGGACCCGTGCGGGCGAACACATCGACGCCGCCGGCGATCCGCTCCAGCTCCGCCGGCGTCATCCGGTCGATCGCCCCGCCGGTCACGACCTGCTCGGCATTGGCGAAGCCCAGCTTCCGGCCGATGGCTCGCGCGGTTTCCACATGGTCGCCGGTGATCATCTTCACCCGGATGCCCGCCGCACGGCAGCGAGCGATCGCCTGGATCGCCTCCGGCCGCGGCGGATCGCTCATGCCGACAAGGCCCATCAATTTCATCGGCGGCAGGTCGCGCCCCTGATCGTCGAGTTTGGCGAGTGCGGCCCCGTGGGCCGCCGCGACCGCAAGAACGCGCTGTCCTCTTTGCCCCAGCCGGTTCGCCTCGGTGTCCCACGCCACCCACTCGGCGCTGCCGGGTGCGATCGCGCAGAGCTCCAACAGACGTTCCGGCGCGCCCTTGGCATAGAGGACGCGCCTGCCATCGCCCGACTCATGGAGCGTCGCCATGAAACGGCGTTCGGATGTGAAGGGCAGTCGATCGATGCGCGGCTTGTTGCGCCGTTCGGCGGCATAGTCGCGGCCGGCCTTGTATCCGAGCACGAGGAAGGCGATCTCCGTCGGATCGCCGGCGACCTGCGGAGCCCCGGCCCCGTCCCGCGCGACGTCGGCCTCGTTGCACAGCAGGCCGCCCTCGATCACCCCGAGGAGATCGCCGGCAATCGCCGCGGCTGCGATCGGAACGCCCGATGCCGTCAGGAGACCGCTCGGCTCGTAGCCGACGCCGGTGATCTCGACGGCACCGGCGCCGGTGACGATGGATTCGATCGTCATCTCATTCCGCGTCAGGGTGCCGGTCTTGTCCGTGCAGATGATGTCGACCGCCCCCAGGGTCTCGACCGCCGCCAGGCGCCGGACGATGGCGTGACGGCGCGCCATTCGCTGCACCCCGATCGCCAGCGCGATCGTCACGATCGCCGGGAGGCCTTCGGGAATGGCGGCGACGCCCAGCCCGACCGCCGCGAGGAGCATCTCGCCCTGGTCATAGTCGCGCCAGAGCGTGCCCAGCGCGAAGCCGAGGACCGCCAGCGCCAGCACGGCATAGCTGAATTGCCGGCCGAAATGGTCGAGGCTCTCGGCCAGCGGCGTCGTGGAAGGCTCGATGGCGATCAGCAGCCGGCCGATGCGACCCGCTTCGGTTCGCTCTCCGGTTGCGACCACGACACCGGTTCCATGGCCGCGGGTCACCAGGGTGCCGGCGAACGCCATCGAACGCCGATCGCCGAGGCCGGCATCGACGCCGACCGGCGACGAGGTCTTTTCGACCGGGACCGACTCTCCGGTGAGAACCGACTCCTGGATCGACAGCCCCTGAGTCTCGATCAGCCGCAGATCGCCGGACAGACGGTCGCCGGGTTCGAGCAGGACGATATCGCCCGGCACCAACCGCTCCGCGGGGATCTTCTGGCGGACGCCATGCCGAAGCACCGTGACGCTGGGCGCGAGCAGCTTGCGGATGGCCGCCAGGGCATTCTCGGCGCGCGCCTCCTGGAAAAATCCAATCGCCCCATTGATCAGCACGACGCCAAGAATCACGGCGCAGTCGAGCCATTCCCCGATCGATGCGGTCAGGATCGCGGCGGCGAGCAGGATGTAGATCAGGAGACTCCGGAACTGGGCGGCGAAACGCCGCCAGGCCTGCGTCCTGGGCGGCTGCGGCAATCGGTTCCAGCCGACGTTCGCCAGGCGGCGCTCCGCCTCCTCCTGGCTCAACCCCCGCGCATTGCCGCCGAGGCGCGAGAAGCAGTCCGCGACGGCCAGCGCATGCCAATCGGGGACCGGCCCCTCGGCGGCGGTCGCTTTCATCGGTCGGCGGCCATTTGCCATGGAATGTCGCGATCCTGGAATAGGTGTGGGTGGCGTTGCTCACGAGGCGCAAAAGGCAGTCCGCGACGGTCAGCGCATGCCGACCCGATACCGGTCCAGCGGCAGACGTCGCTTTCCCCACACGGCGGGGAGAGGACAAGCAAAGAGACGGCAAAGATCCGCTCGCCGTTCTCTGCCCTACTCCGTCGCCCCCGCCTCCCGCGCCATGTCGCGTTGGCGGAAGGCCAGGAAACTCCGCACCGCGCTCAGGCCGTCGGTCTGGCACCAGGTCCGGTGGCCGCCGAGGCTGTGGTCCAGATACTGGTAGTCGGCCCTGACCGCGGCCCAGACCCGGATCCGCCATTCGATCGCGGCCGGCATCCCGCTCCAGCTCCGCAGGAACTGCACCTTGCGCCGGAACCCGTCCTTCACCTCGTCGGTGATGAAGCCGCAATATT
This sequence comes from uncultured Alphaproteobacteria bacterium, assembly GCA_963696655.1. Taxonomy (GTDB): domain Bacteria; phylum Pseudomonadota; class Alphaproteobacteria; order Dongiales; family Dongiaceae; genus Hypericibacter. The sequence goes on along the minus strand of CAVOLB010000071.1, from coordinate 2,035 downwards.
CGATGACATTGGCGCCGTAGTAGGTCTCGCGCCAGGCGGCATATTGCTGGTCACGTTCGGAGGAACCGGCCCGGGCGCCGGCGGCCATGACGGCGCTAAGCCCCATCGCCAGCATCAGACCCAAGCCTGCGCGACTCCCTTTTCCCATGGACCCGAGTGTGAGACCGGTGCGCCTGTCTGGCAATCCCCAGGGGCGTGCAGCCGCAGCCTCCAACCATGACTTGCCAAGCCTGCGACGACCGCGCAGGCTTGGCAAGGAACGGGAACGCGCAGACGTTATCGGCATCGGGCATGGCACAGCGAATGATGGGTCGCGTCGCGTGCGGAAGTCTCAGGCTTCTGCTTCCCCTGCTCTTCGTCCTCCTCGGAAGCTGCGCCGATCTGGAACAGCATCGCGTCGGCTCTCTGGTCGAGCATGCGCCCACGCCCGAGGCGCTTCAGGTCTGCCATGGCAGCAATTGCCATATCGAGACCATGGTGCGGCTCGATGCGAGCGACTGGAACCGCGTCCGCGCCGAGTTCGAGCCGGCGGCCGCGAGCGCGGCCGAGGAGCGCCGCCGCATCGCCAATGCGATCGGGCTCATGGAGCGGCTCGTCGCCCCGCAGGCCGGCACCGGCAAGGATGTCGGGCGCAATCTCGCCGTCGCCGATCAATCGACGCAGCTCGACTGCGTCGACGAGGCGGTCAACAGCTCGACCTATCTGGACCTGATCGCCGCCGAGGGCCTGTTGCGCTTCCACAGCGTTCAAATGCCGGCCCATCGCGGCGGCGTGATCCTGGCGCACAACACCGCCGTGGTGCGCGAGACCGCGACGGGCCAGCTCTATGCGGTGGATTCCTGGTTTTATGACAACGGCACGCCCGCGGTGGTGTTGCCGCTGCAGACCTGGCTCAATGGCTGGGAGCCGGGCGACAGCGTTCCGCTCGCCGGCAGCGGCGCCCCCAGCGACACCCAGTCGAGCGCAGCCGCGCCCTAGAACGGCGGCATGCCCTCCTGCTCCTCGAATTTGCTACACTCTCCGTCAGCCAATCGAAGGAGCCCGCGTCCATGACCGATCAACCGCGCCGCCTGGCCGTGCTCATCGATGCCGAGAACGCGCAGGCGGCCCTCCTCAACGAGCTCTTCGCGGAGATCGCCAAATATGGCGTCGCCAGCGTGAAGCGCGCCTATGGCGATTTCACCAGCACCAACCTCAATGCCTGGAAGGCCGCGCTGCTGAAGCATTCGATCAAGCCGGTACAGCAGTTCAACAACACGGTGCGCAAGAATGCGAGCGACATCGCGCTGGTGATCGACGCCATGGACCTGGTCCATTCCAAGCGCTTCGACGGGTTCTGCATCGTCTCCAGCGACAGTGACTTCACCGGCCTCGCCAGCCGCATCCGCGAGGAGGGCCTCACCGTCTATGGCCTCGGCGAGAAGAAGACACCCTCCTCCTTCGTCGAGGCTTGCGACAAGTTCATCTATACCGAGATCCTGAAAGGCCCGGCCCGGACCAGCGCCGGCAAGAAAGAGACGGCGCCCGCGCCGAAGGCAGTCGCGCTGCCGGCGGAGATCCTGACCATCCTGCAGGATGCGGTGGATTCGGCGAGCGACGATTCCGGCTGGGCCAATCTCGGGCGTGTCGGCCATATCGTCGGCAACCGCCTGCCCGATTTCGATTCCCGCAGCTATGGACAGAAGACATTGACCTCGCTCCTCGAAGCGAGCGGCGAATTCGAGCTGCAGCGCCGCGGCCCCAAGGGCGGCCAGCAGCATGTCGTGGTCCGGGTGAAGCCCAAGCGCTAGGCAGTCCCTCGAAAGCGCGAATGCCGGGGCGATTTTTTCCGCCGCTTTGGACGATTGCCTATCCTCCCCCGCTCTGAAACACTGGCGCGCTTTTCGTCGCCCCAGGCTCGCCGGGACATCGGGCATTGTCCTGCGACAGGGGCTTTCCAGACCCCGCCCCTCCGCAAGGAATCAACTGATGAAACTGATCCCCCTCTCCCAGGTGAAGACGGTCGCCGTGATCGGCGTCGGGCTGATCGGCGCCG
>CAVOLB010000070.1:0-36377 GCA_963696655.1 uncultured Alphaproteobacteria bacterium | reverse complement strand
GGCCCGCCATCGACATAGAGCATGTCGTGATAGCGGCCGTCGGAAAAGAGATGGGTCGAGAGGATGCCGCGGTCGGTCTTGTCGCCCTTGCCCGGGGCCGCCTTGAGGACGACAGCCCCCGCGCCATCGCCGAACAGCACCGAGGTGCCGCGATCGTTCCAGTCGAGGAGACGGGTGAAGGTCTCGGCGCCGATCACGAGCGCCGTCTTCGCCTGGCCGACGCGCAGGAAGTTATCCGCCACGGCCAGCGCATAGACGAAGCCCGAGCAGACCGCCTGCACGTCGAAAGCCATGCCGCGCGTCATGCCGAGCGCAGCCTGGACCCGGGTCGCGGTCGCGGGGAAGGTCTCGTCCGGGGTCGTGGTGGCCAGCACGATCATATCGAGCTCGTCGGCCTTCACCCCGGCATCCTTCAGCGCCGCCTCGGCGGCCTTGATCGCCAGATGGGACGTCAGCTCGCCTTCGGCCGCCACATGGCGCTGGCCGATGCCGGTGCGCTGGCGGATCCACTCGTCGGTGGTCTCGATCTTGCGGGCGAGATCCGCGTTGGTCACCACCTTCTTGGGAAGATAGGCGCCGCAGCCGGCGACGACGGACCGGATCACGCTCACAGCTCGGCCGCCTGCGGGCGCGAGACCGCCGCGGTGTTGCCGAAATCCTCGGTGATGCGGGCCAGCGCCCGGTGCGTGATCATGTCGGCCGCGACGCCGATGGCGTTGGAGAAACCGAGCGCGTCGGTGCCGCCATGGCTTTTGATGGCGATGCCGTTGAGCCCCATGAAGATCGCGCCGTTATAGCGGCGCGGATCGGTGCGCAGGCGCAACGCGTTCAAGGCCGGCCGCGCCAGCAGGTAGCCCAGCTTCGACAGGAAGGAACTCTTGAAGGTGGCGCGCATGAACTCGGCATAGAGCTTGGCTGTGCCTTCGATCGATTTGAGCGCGATATTGCCGGTGAAGCCGTCGGTCACGACCACGTCGACGGTGCCCTTGGCGATGTCGTCGCCTTCGACGAAGCCGTGGAAGCTGCCGGGCAGCTTGAACTCGCGCAGCATGGCGCTCGCTTCGCGCAGGGCCTCGTGGCCCTTCATGTCCTCGGAGCCGACATTGAGCAGCCCCATGGTCGGGCTGACCACGCCCAGCACGGTGCGGGCGAAGACGTTTCCCATGACGGCGAACTGCACGAGATTGTCGGCGTCGCACTGCACATTGGCGCCCAGGTCGAGCATCACGCTCTCGCCCTTGAGCGTCGGAAAGAAGGAGGCGATCGCAGGCCGGGTAATTCCCGGCAGCGTCTTCAGCACCACTTTCGCCATGGCCATGAGCGCGCCGGTATTGCCGGCCGAGACGACGCCGGCGGCGTCCCCGCTCTGCACCGCGTCGATCGCGAGACGCATGCTCGAGCTTCGGCCGGCGCGCAAGGCGGTCGAGGGCTTGTCCTCACCCTTCACCACCTGGTCGGTGTGATGGATGGTCGAGACCTTCGCCAAGGCGCGGTATTTGTCGACAAGCGGCTTCAACCGCTTCTCGTCGCCGAAGAACAGGAAATGCACCTCGGGGAAGCGTTGGCGCGCGATGTTCGCGCCCTTCACCACCATCTCGGGAGCACGATCGCCGCCCATGGCATCGAGAGCGATGGCAAATTGCCCGGTCACGCGGTCTCCTCTCGGGAGATCAGCCGGCGAGATCAGGCGGCCTTGGACTCGGAAACGCTTCGGCCGTCGTAATGCCCGCAAGCCCCGCACACATGGTGAGGCCGCTTGAGCTCGCCGCAATTGGGGCACTCGGCATGCGCATTCGGCGTCAGGGCGTGATGCGAGCGGCGCATATTGCGGCGCGACTTCGAGGTCTTTTTCTTAGGAACAGCCATTGTCTTACGTTCTCCGCAGGGGCCCACCGGCCGGCGCGCCCGTTTTCTATCCAAAAACCATTGTTCCGGCAAGCTAAAGCCCACGCGGACCGCCCGATGATACGGGCCTTCGTCGGGCCGTTCAGCCCTTCTTTCCCTTCTGCAGCGCCGACAGCGCGGCAAAGGGTCGCTTGGGCTCCGACATGGCAGGTTTTTCATCCTGCCAGGTCAGATCGGCACCCGGCGCCCGCGGATAAGGATCGATCCGCTCCGCCAGCTGCTGGACCACCGCCTCGCCGAGGTCGATCAGCCCATCCTCGATCGGCTCCGGCGGATCGGCCGAATTGATCGCGATGACCGCTTCGGTCACGGGGCCGGGCCCCGCCTCCACGAACTCCACGGCGAACTCGCCCTCGATCTGGGCCGCCACCGGCTCCAGGCTGACCACGCAAAGCTGGGTCAGCCTGGCCTCGAACCGCCCCTCGACGGCGATCCGGCCGCGCGACAGGCGCTTCAGCCGAAGGTCGGCCTGCAACAGGTCGAGACTCGCCAGCCCCAACCGCTCCGCCAGGGCCGCCCGTTCGTCCGGCTTGGCCTCGATGCGGCGCTCAATTTCTTCCCGGCCGATGCGCTCGACGCGAATCGTCCTGGAAAACTCGGATTCTAGCTGGGATTCGGCCATTGCCTCGCTCCTTGGGCGCCGGCCGCAAAAAGCGCGCCACCATAAGGAAAGCCCCCGGCCCGGTCAATGCCCACCTGACCGCGCCCCCGGCGGCTCGGGACACGGAACAAATTCACAATTAAAACAATAGATTAATGAGATTCCAGACGAAAGGCCGGAAAGCTGGCCTCCCCCGCCATCAGGCCGGCCGCAGGCTGGGCTCCGATTTCCGCCGCCGCCTGGCGCAGATAGCGAGCCATCGCGGCCAGCGGGAGTCCCTGCCGTTCAGGCAAGGTACCATAGAGATTGCGCGCCAGGGCCTCCTCCAGCGTCGCGGGCGCGGAATCCGCCAGCCCGGCCTCATAGGCCGCCGCGCGGCCGTAAAAGGCCTTGGCCATCGCCTTCACCCGCTTGCCGACGCTGAGATCGCCGACCCCGATCTCGCGCAGCGATTCGTCCATATCGACGAACATGCGATCGAACAGCGCCTGGGCCAGGGCGGCCCCCGCCTGCCCCTCCGCCCGGAGCCGCCGCAGCAGGAGAAAGGCATGAAGCGCGACCAGTTCGAAGCGGCCATCCAGGCTGTCCGGCACCCTGCCCTCCCGGTAGAAGCCGGGCTCGCGCGCCTGGGTCACGAGCGCGGCATAGAGCCGTTCCGCCGCGATCTTCTGCGGCTCGGAGCGAAACAACCGCGCAAACCAACTCATTGGACACCATGCTGAAAGCGACACCGCGAGGCGTCAGGCCGGTTGACAGGATTCGGAGCCGGTGGAAAGGTGCGGCGCGTCGGGCGGGACTCCGCCGAGGGGATCAAGAGGTCGAAGGAATGGGTAACAGCCGCCGTCTTGCGCTGAGCGTCGCGAGCGTGATCGTGGCGACTCTGGCCGCGGGCTGCTCGCCCACGATCGACACCCGCGGCAATCTCCCCGACCCCGACCAGGTCCTGAAGGTGCAGCCCGGCGTCGACACCAAGAACGAGGTGGCCCAGCTCCTGGGCTCGCCCTCGACCACCGGCACCTTCGACAACGACAAGTGGTACTACATCAGCACCCGCACGCGGAGCATCGCGTTCCTCGAGCCCGATATCGAGGATCAGCAGGTGCTGGTCGTCAGCTTCAACAAGGCCGGCGTGGTCAACGACATGAAGATCATCGGCCTCGAGGACGCCAAGCAGATCACGCCGAGCGAGCGCGTCACCCCGACCCTCGGCCGCCATATCACCATCCTGCAGCAGCTCCTCGGCAACCTCGGTCGCTTCAACAAGAATCCGGATCAATAACCGTCCGGTCGCGTCGGCCCCGGCGCGAGCCCGCGCCCGGCGGCAGGATGACAGGCGATCAAAGCAAAACCCCGGCGGGATGTCCCGCCGGGGTTTTTCGGTTCTGCGCGAAGCAGCCGTCACGAGCCTCCCACCGTCAGCCGGCGGCGAGCATCGCGAGCAGCAGCAGCGCCACGATGTTGATGATCTTGATCATCGGATTGACGGCCGGGCCGGCGGTGTCCTTGTAGGGATCGCCGACCGTGTCGCCGGTCACCGCCGCCTTGTGGGCGTCGGAGCCCTTGCCGCCGTGATGGCCGTCCTCGATGTACTTCTTGGCATTGTCCCAGGCGCCGCCGCCCGAGGTCATCTGGATCGCGACGAAGAGGCCGGTCACGATCGTGCCCAGCAGCATCGCACCCAGCGCCGTGAAAGCCTCGCTCTGGCCCGCGATCGCGTCGATCACGAAATAGAGCACGATCGGCGCCAGCACCGGCAGCAGCGAGGGGATGATCATTTCCTTGATCGCGGCCTTGGTCAGCATGTCGACCGCGCGGCTGTAGTCGGGCTTCGCCTTGCCCTCCATGATGCCTTTGATTTCCTTGAACTGACGGCGAACTTCGACGACGACGGCACCGGCCGCACGGCCGACCGCCATCATGCCGAGCGCACCGAACAGGAAGGGCAGCATGCCGCCGATGAAGAGGCCGACCACCACGAACGGATCCTGGAGGCGGAACTCGACCGTCAGGTTCGGGAAGTAGTGATGCAGATCCTCGGTATAGGCCGCGAACAGCACCAGGGCTGCCAGCGCGGCCGACCCGATGGCATAGCCCTTGGTCACCGCCTTGGTGGTGTTGCCGACGGCGTCGAGCGCGTCCGTGGTCTTGCGCACGTCCTTCGGCAGATCCGCCATTTCGGCGATACCGCCGGCATTGTCCGTCACCGGGCCGTAGGCATCGAGCGCCACGACCATCCCGGCCAGCGCCAGCATCGTGGTCGCCGCGATCGAGATGCCGAACAGGCCGGCGAAGAAGAAGGCGATGATGATGCCGGCACAGATCACGATCACCGGCAGGGCGCAGGCTTCCATCGAGACCGCAAGGCCCTGGATGATGTTGGTCGCATGGCCGGTCTCCGAGGCCTTGGCGACGCTGCGCACCGGACGGTAGGCGGTGGAGGTGTAGTACTCGGTGATCCAGACCAGGAGACCGGTCACGCCGAGGCCCACCAGCGAGCAGTAGAAGATATCCGCGCCGCTGACGATGCGCTCTTGGATCTGCAGGGCCGCGTCCCAGCCGAACAGTTGCTGGATGACGATGAAGATCAGGACCGCCGAGATGATGGCGGCGACGATCAGGCCCTTATAGAGCGCGCCCATGATGTTGTTGGACGAGCCGAGACGGACGAAGAAGGTGCCGATGACCGAGCCGATGATGCAGACGCCGCCGACCAGCAGCGGGTACAGCATGAGCTGGCTCTGCTGGACTGCGTCAGTCACGAAGATCGCCGCGAGCAGCATGGTCGCGACCACGGTGACCGCGTAGGTCTCGAACAGGTCGGCCGCCATGCCGGCGCAGTCGCCGACATTGTCGCCGACATTGTCGGCGATCACGGCCGGGTTGCGGGGATCATCTTCGGGAATGCCGGCTTCGATCTTGCCGACCAGGTCGGCGCCGACGTCCGCGCCCTTGGTGAAGATGCCGCCGCCCAGGCGCGCGAAGATCGAGATCAGCGAGGCGCCGAAGCTCAGGGCCACCAGGGCCTCGAGGATGTGGCGGGTTTCCAGGCCCATGTTGCGGAGCACGAAGTAGTAGATCGAGACGCCGAGCAGACCGAGCCCGACCACGAGCATGCCGGTGATGGCGCCCGACTTGAAGGCGATGGCCAGCGCCGGCTTCAGCCCCTGGCGCGCGGCTTCGGCCGTGCGCACATTGGCGCGGACCGAGACGTTCATGCCGACATAGCCGGCGGCACCCGACAGGAACGCGCCGATGACGAAGCCGATGGCCGGCCAAAGACCCAGCGTCACCGCCAGGATCACGACGATGATCACGCCGACGATCCCGATGGTGGTGTATTGGCGATTGAGGTAGGCCCGGGCCCCCTCCTGAACCGCGGCCGCGATCTCGCGCATGCGGTCATTGCCGGTCGGGGCCGCCATCACCGATCGTGTGGCGTAGATGCCGTAAAGCAGCGCCAGCACGCCGCAGGCGATGACGATCCATTCAGTGGCTGCCATGACTAGTCCTTCCATCCCTCGGGAATTTGCCCGGAGAAACCGGCGGGGGCGCCGAATCGGCTGCCCATCGCCCGGCCCGGGCGGCTGAAAAATGCGGGCCGGACCTTAGGGGATTCAGCAGGCCAAGGCAACACGGGAAGCCGCGGTTTGCGGCCAATTTTCGCAGGGACCGCCGCGGCCTAGCAGGATATCCGGCCTCAGACGAGGCTGCTGCCGACGGCCGCCATGGCGCGTCGGCGCGACTTTAGCCACAGCACAGCGATACTGGCGGCAAGGATGGCCGGCAGGAGACTGAGATTAACCACTTCCCAGCCGAACACCGCCTGCAGCGCGCCGGAGGAGAGTGAGGCGACTGAGACGCCGAAGCCGATGAGGAAGTCGTTGAGCGCCTGGACCTTGGCCCGCTCGGCCGACCGATAGGTTTCGGTCAGCAGCGCCGAAGCGCCGATATAGAGGAAGTTCCAGCCGAGCCCCAGCAGGACCATCGCGCCCCAGAAATGCGCCACCTCGGTGCCCGAAAGGCCGGTGGCGACGCAGGCCAGGAGGGCGGCGGCGCCCGCCAGCATCACATTGAGGACACCGAAGCGCTGGATCAGATGGCCGGTGAAGAAGGAGGGCGCGAACATGCCGACCACATGCCACTGGATCACGAAGGCGTTGTCGTCGAAGGAGTGATGGTGATCCATCATGGCCAGCGGCGAGGCGGTCATGACGAAGGACATGGTGGCATAGCCGATCATGCCGCCAATGACCGCCACCACGAAGGTCGCGTTGCGCGCGACCTCGCCCAGCGGCCGCCCCGTGTCGCGCCGTTCCTCCAGCGTGGGACGCGGGATCCGCAGCAGCTGCAACAGCAGCAGCGCCGCCAGCCCCAGGCCCATGACCACGACGAAGGAGCCCGCGAACTCGGTTCCCTCGATCGCGAGTCGAGACCAGCGCGCGGAGAGCGGCCCGAGGAAGGCCGCGATCAGGCCGCCCACCATCACCATGGAGATCGCGCGGGCCTTGAAATTCTCGTCCGCGGCATCGGCCGCCGCGAAACGATAGAATTGCGCCGTGGCGGCGCCGACGCCGATGAAGGCATTGCCGACGCAGAAGACGACGAAGCTCGTCTGCAGCACCCCCACCAGCATGATGGTTCCGCCCAGCAGGGCCGCCACGGCCCCGAGCGAGAACCCGATCCGGCGCCCGACGCGCTTCATCAGCAGCGATACCGGGAAGGTGGTGAGCATGGCCGCGGTGAACTGCAGCCCGAGAGGCAGGGTCGAGAGCGCGGGATCGGGGGACAGCTTATGCCCGGTCACGGCGGAGACCGTGATCATCAGGCTCAACCCCGTGACGTTCAGGGCCTGGCACAGGGCGAGGATAAAGACATTGCGACGGGTTGCGGCGGGGAGCATGGCCGCGTCAGGATGGGGTTCCCTCGTCCGCCAGGCAAGGGGAGCAATGGAGGGAGGCACCCTTCGCCGCCGCACGGGAAATGCAGATGCCGCCTGCCCTCACATTCAATGTCTCCGCCTCGAGAGTCTGGCGCGCAACGGCCGGCACCCTGAGCCGGCTCATGACGCGAGCGCCCCTGTTCTGGGGGATCCTGCTCATGCTGCTGACGACGGGGCTCTGGGCCCTCGCCTTCATCGTTCCGGTCGTGCTGAACGGATCGAGCGCGGCCGAGATCACCGTCGGCCAATTCCTTGTCTATGGCGTCCTCTCGCTCGCCTCGCTGGGCGCGACCCGGACCGGACAGCTCTCCTGGCGCCTGTTCGGGACCGCCTTCCTGCTGGCACTTGCCGGCAACGTGGCCTTCTATTTCATCCTGACCCTCGGCATCCAGCTCTCCGGCGCGACCTTCGCGATCCTGGCCATCGGCATGGTGCCCGTGACCATCTCGCTCTTCGGGAGAATGACCACGGACGAGGGCGCATTGAGTGACATCGCTCTGCCGCTCGGCCTCTTCATGGTCGGCGTCGCGACCTTCAATCTCGGCAAGACCGATTTCCTGCGCGACCTTTCGGATTTCTCCGCGCTGGGAACGCTCTGCCTGCTGGCCTGCCTCGTCATGTGGACCTGGTATGCGATCGCCAACGCGCGGTTCCTGCGCCGGCATGCGAACATCGATGCGCGCGAATGGAACTCGCTGATCGGGGCCGCGTCGCTGGTGGCGGTGCTGCTGGCCGCCCCGATCTTCTATGCGCTGGGCGAGTTGCGAAACCCGCTGGCAATTCCGCGGCAGGAGATGGCGTCGATCGTCTGGTGGAGCATCGTTCTCGGCGGCGGATCGACCTGGCTCGCCTATCTGCTGTTCAACCTCGCGGCGAGACTGCTCAAGGTCTCCCTGCTCGGCCAGCTCATCATATTCGAGGCGATCTTCGGCGTGTTCTATGTGTTCCTGGTCAGCGGCAAGATCCCCAACCTGGTGGAGCTGACCGGCATGGCGGTGGCGTTGCTCGGGATCTGGTGGTCGGTCCGGCGGCTGCAGGGAGTGACGTCCCCACCTGTCTAGAGGGACTGCCCCCCTGGCGTCTTTGACGCAACGCTTGACCTGCATCAACGCGCGCCCCGGCGCACCGGACATAGACTGAAATTTATTCGATGGGAGAGGTTCGGCATGCATCTCACCTCGACGGCCTTTGAGGATGGAGCGGCGATCCCGCGCCGACACACATGCGACGGCGAGGATACGTCGCCGCCACTCGACTGGAGCGAAGCGCCGGCCGCCGCCCGCAGCTTCGCGCTCTTCTGCGACGACCCCGACGCTCCGGGCGGCACCTGGCATCATTGGGCGGCCTATGACATACCGGCGGGCCAAGATGCGCTCGCGCAGGACGCGGCCCGGCATGCGGGCCGAGGCGGCTTCAAGCAGGGCGTCAACGATTTCCGGAAGATCGGCTATGGCGGTCCCTGCCCACCCCATCGGCACGGTCCGCACCATTATCGCTTCCGGCTCCTGGCACTGTCGATCGATCGCCTCCCGATGCCGCAGGATGCGCCCTGCCGCGATATCGAACGGAAGGCGCGCGAGCACAGCATTGCCGAAGCCGTTCTGACCGGTGTCTATGAACGATGACAGAGCCCGCTGGGAGCATTTTCCCCATGGGGCCGATGCGGGTATTCGCGGGCGCGGGCCGACGCTGGCGACGGCCTTCGAACAAGCGGCTCGGGCGCTGACAGCGGTCGTCACCGACGCCGAGGTCGAGCCCCGGATCGCGGTCGAGGTGACGTGCGAGGCGCCCGACATCGAATTGCTCTTGGTCGAGTGGCTCAACGCCATCATCTACGAGATGGCCGTGCGTAAGATGTTGTTCGGGCGCTTTGCCGTCGGCATCGAGGACGGGCATCTGAAGGGAACGCTATGGGGCGAGCCGGTCGACGTGGCGCGCCATGCGCCGGCCTGCGAACCCAAGGGGGCCACCTACACGGCGCTGCGGGTCGCACGGGAAAACGACGGCACCTGGTCGGCCGCCTGCATCGTCGACGTGTGAAGGAGGCGGTTGATGGATCCCGCAGGATTTACCCGGGTCGACCCCACGACCTGGCGGATCGAGCCGCAAGGCGCGATGCGCGTACCGGCGATCATCTACGCGGATGAGACGCTGATCCGGGACATGGACGACAAGGTCGGCGAGCAGGCCACCAACGTCGCCACCCTGCCGGGCATCGTCCAAGCGTCCTACGCGATGCCTGATGCCCATTGGGGCTATGGCTTCCCGATCGGCGGCGTCGCCGCTTTCGATCCCAACGAGGGTGGGGTGGTGTCGGCCGGGGGCGTGGGCTTCGACATCTCCTGCGGCGTCCGCACGCTGCTGACCGGCCTGTCCGTCTCGAAAATCCTTCCGCTTCAGAAGTCCCTCGCCGACTCGCTGTTCCGGCAGATTCCGGCGGGCGTCGGTAGCACCGGCGCCATCACCCTCGAAGCCGACGAGATGAGCGCCATGCTGTCCGGCGGCGCCCGCTGGTCGGTCGAACGCGGCTGGGGCGACCCGAGCGATCTCGAACGCATCGAGGAAAACGGCAGGATGGACGGCGCGCGGCTCGACTGCGTCTCCGAGCGCGCCAAGGAACGGCAGCGCCGCGAAATGGGTACCTTGGGCTCGGGCAATCACTATCTCGAAGTCCAGGCGGTGGCGGAAATCTTCGACGCGGCCGTTGCAAAGACGTTCGGGCTTGCCTTGGACGAGGTGGTCGTGACCATCCATTGCGGCTCGCGCGGCCTCGGCCACCAGATCGGAAGCGATTTTATGAAAGAGATGACGGTGACCGCAAAGGCCGCGGGCATCGAGCTGGCGGACCGCGAGCTCGCCTGCGCGCCGATAAACTCGGAAGTGGGAGAGCGCTATCTGGGTGCGATGCGGGCGGCGATCAACTGCGCGCTGGCCAACCGCGAGATCCTGGGGCATCTCACGCGGCGCGTCTTCGGCCATTTCTTTCCCGACCGCGAAATGCCTCTGCTGTTCGACGTCTCGCACAACACTTGCAAGGTCGAACCGCACGCGGTCGACGGCAGGGTGCGGAATCTCTTTGTCCATCGCAAGGGCGCGACGCGAGCCTTCGGTCCGGGTCACGCGAGCCTGCCCGCCGCGCTTCGCGGGGTCGGCCAGCCGGTGCTGATCGGGGGCAGCATGGGGACCGGCTCCTACATCCTCACCGGCGAAGCCAGCAGCGAGGCGAAGGCGTTTTCGTCCGCCTGCCATGGCGCCGGGCGCGCCTTGTCCCGTCACGCCGCGCTGAGGCAGTGGAACGGCCGCAAGGTCGTCGACGATCTCGCCTCGCGGGGCATTCTGGTCCGCTCGCCATCCACGCGCGGAGTCGCCGAGGAAGCTCCCGGCGCCTACAAGGACATCGGTGCGGTCGTCGCCGCGGCCGAACAGGCCGGCCTGGCGCGCCGCGTCGCGCGCTTGCGTCCGCTGATCTGCATCAAGGGGTAAGCGTGCACCCACCACCACGACACTTGACCGGGAGGAGCTAAGCCGTGATCGGCATTACACTGAGTTCCGAGCAGATCCGGAAAGCCTCGGCCGAGGTGCGGCGTTGGATCGAACAGGAGGGCGCTACCTCGCTCGGGCTTCAGCTGCAGGCGGCCGACTCCCGGAAACAGGCCGAGCAGCTCGCGGCTTGCAGCCCCGGCTAATTGGCCGCCATGCTGTCCAGCGTCCGGGGCATACTCCCCGCCGTCAACGTGTTCTTCGAGCTCGGCCCCAAGGGCACGAGCTTCGCGCAAGACCGGCTGGAAGCCTACCGGCTCTCCGACCTTCAGCACCGTAGCCGCATCGAGAGCCGGAGCAGGTCGTCTCCTGCCTCGATCTCATCGATGAGTCGCTGCATCGGATTCGCGGCTCAGCGAATGTGTCATTCTACGGTGTCGACGGCGATTACTACTTCATCGCTGCGGAGAGCCAGCAGAGGATTCGGCGCTTGTGGCGGGACCTCATTGACCGCGGCGACATCACCGCTCGCGATCCGGCAGAACCCTCGTCGTCCGCCTGGGCCCCACCTTGGGGACCGGCATCGCCGAACGACCGCGATCGCCCCACTGCCTTCGCCGCGCCCGGCGTGCTGCCCGGGTAAAGCTAACTCGCGAAGCGCGTCTCGACGGCGGTGAAGGTGACGTTGGTGAAGGAGCCAGGCGCGCCCATGACCTTGTCGGCCGCGATCAGGAGCCGGCCCTTCACCATATCCAGATTGAAGTTCTGTTCCTGCATGATGCGGCGGCCCAGCAGATCATAGAGCACCACGAACAGACGATCGGCCAGCACCGGCAGGCGCTCTTCGGCCTGGGGACGGACCGTCTCGTCCTTGAGCTCCATCGTCATCTCGACGGTGATCAGCCCATGCGGGGCGCCGTCACGGATGACGGGCACCGTCAGCGCCGGAAGCTTCAGATAGGCGATGGGCGCGGCCACGGGCGTTGCCGCGGCCTGCAGATCCGCCGGCGGCTCGCGCAGGAGAAACCACCAGGCCGCGCCGCCACCGCCCCCCAACAGAAGCAGCACCAGCAGAATGAGGACGATCTTCTTCATCGCGGGGGACAGGATCGCCCCGCGGCGTTGAAAATTGGGTTAAGACTTGCCTAAGCTCGAGCCAAATTCAGGCGATCCCGCCGCCTAGAAATGCTGCCAACCCCGGCGCTGGAGGGCGATTTCCCGCCCTTTTTCGTCGAGCAGCCGGACGGCGCCCGGATGGCTGCCGGCCGCTTCGATCATCCGGCCGATCGGGGTGAGCCGGAGGCCCAGCCGCTGACCCAGGGCCGCGATCGGGGCCTGCGCCGCGGCCGGCGCGGTGAAGAGCAGCTCGTAATCGTCGCCGCCGGCCGCGATGTCCGCGATCAACGCCGGGTCGTCCTGAAGGGCCCTCGCGGCCGCCGGCGACAGCGGCAGCCGCGCGCTCTCGATCTTGGCCGCGAGATTGGACTGCTCCCCGATATGGCCGAGATCGGCCAGCAGGCCGTCGGAGATGTCGAGCGCCGCCTTCGCCAGACCGGCCTCCATCAAGGCCCGTCCCAGCTGCAGCCGCGGCTGCGGCAGGCGGTAGCGATCGATGAGGAAGATCCCCTCCTCGGCCGACAGCGCCGCCAGCTTGCCGCGCAGGCGTTTCAGCCCCAAGGCCGCATCGCCGAGCGTGCCGCTGACGAAGACCAGATCGCCCGCCTCGGCCGCATTGCGCCGCAGGGCGCGGCCCGCGGGCACCTCGCCCATCGCCGTCACGGACAGAGTGAGCGGTCCCGGCGTGGCCACCGTATCGCCGCCCAGAAGCCCGATCCCGAAGGTTGCCTGATCGGCCGCGAGGCCGGCACAGAAGGAGGCCAGCCAGGGCTCGTCGACCCTGCCGTCGAACGCGCAGGTCATCAGATATCCCAGCGGCGTCGCGCCCTTGGCGGCGAGATCGGAGAGGTTCACGCGCAGCATCTTGCGCGCGATCTGGTCGGGCGGATCGTCGGGAAGGAAATGAATGCCGGCCACCAGCGCGTCGGCGGTGACGACCAGATCCTGCCCGGGACGCGGGCTCAGGATCGCGGCGTCGTCGCCCAGGCCAAGGGCCGCCGGCGTCGCCGCCGCGAGGGGCGCGAAGTAGCGCCGGATGAGCTCGAACTCACCCGGCCGTTTCGCGTTGGCCACGCGCGTCGCCTCCGAGCTCGTCGGGCCGCAGCGAGCGCGCGATCCGGTCGAGGATACCGTTGACGAGCCCGGTCTCGCGGTCGCCGAGGAAAGCCGCCGAGATCGCCACATATTCGCTGATGGCGACACGAACCGGCAGGTCCGGCCGCGCCGATATCTCGTAGGCACCGGCGCGCAGCACCGCCAGCAGCAGCAACTCCAGCCGTTCGACCGACCAGTCCGGGTCGAGCACCGCGGCGATCATGTCGTCGAGCTCGCCGCTCATGGCGGCAGCCCCGCGTACCAGGTCGGCGAAGAGCTGCGGATCGCTGTCGGGCACGCCGCCCTCTTCGATCGCCTTGCCCAGCCGGTGGCGCATGAATTCGGTGATGACGATGGCCGGATCGGCCGAGGTCAGAGCGATCTGGTAGAGCGCCTGGACCGCCGCCAGCCGCGCGCCGCGCCGCGGGTCGATCGCGGACGGATCCGGTACGGGTTTCCTGCCGCTCATTGGCCGGCTTCGATGAAGCGATCGACGCCGTATTTGCGCTTGAGCGCGATCATGGCCAGGCAGGCATTGACCGCATCCTTGCCCTTGTTCTTCTCGCTCACCCGCGCGCGGGCCAGCGCCTGCGCCTCGTTCTCGACCGTGAGGATGCCGTAGCCGATGGCGAGGCCGTGGCGGATTGCCAGCTCCTGGAGCCCGCGGGCGCTTTCACCGCAGACATAATCGTAATGGGTGGTCTCGCCGCGGATGACGCAGCCCAGCGCGACATAGCCGTCGAAAGGCTGCTTCACACCATGCGTCGCCTCGGCAACGATGCGGATGGCCCCCGGCACCTCGAAGGCGCCCGGAACCTCGATGCGCTCATAGCTGCAGCCGGCCGCCTCCAGCGCCTGGACGGCACCCTTCAGCAGCTCGTCGGAGATATGAGTGTAGAACCGGGATTCGACGATCAGCACATGCGCCGCGCCGGAGCCTCTGCCAGATGACGTCCGCACCATGATGGCTATTCCTCAGCGGGCCGGCGGGATCGGCCATTGATCGACGACCGTCAGGCCGTAGCCCTCCAGCCCGACGATGGTCCGCTTGGTATTCGAGATCAGGATCATTTCGCGCACGCCGAGATCGATCAGGATTTGCGCACCCACCCCATAGTCGCGGAGTTGGCCGGTGCTCTCGCTCTTCTGGTTGTGATGCGCCAGCACGCGCTCGCTGAGGCTGGTGGGCTGGGGCTCGCGGATCATGACGACGACGCCGCGGCCGTGATCGGCGATCATCTGCATCGCGGTCTGGAGCTGCCCGCCCCGTCCGCCCGTGCAGTCGCCCAGCACGTCGTCCAGCACGTTGAGCGCATGCATGCGCACCGGCACCGGGCCCGGCGCCGACAGATCTCCCTTCACCAGCGCGATATGCTCGGCATAGGCCACGCGGTTCACATAGACGATCATCTGGAAATTGCCGCCATAGCGGCTCTCGAACTCGGTCTCGATCGAGCGCTCGACGATGCGGTCATGGCGGCGGCGATAGGCGATCAGGTCGGCGATGGTGCCGATTTTGAGCGCATGGCGCTGCGCGAAGGCGATCAGATCGTCGCGGCGCGCCATGGTGCCGTCGTCATTCATGATCTCGCAGATCACGCCCGACGGGTTGAGGCCGGCGAGGCGCGCCAGATCGACCGCGGCCTCGGTATGGCCGGCGCGCACCAGCACGCCGCCGTCGCGCGCCTGGAGCGGGAACACATGGCCCGGGGTCACGATGTCGACGCGGCCCTTGCTGGGATCGATCGCGGTGGCGATGGTTCGGGCGCGATCGGGCGCCGAGATCCCGGTGGTGACCCCTTCGCGCGCCTCGATCGAGACGGTGAAGGCCGTCTGGTGGCGGGTGCCGTTATGCTGCGCCATCAAGGGCAGGCCCAGCTGCTCGACCCGTTCGCCGGTCATGGCAAGGCAGATCAGGCCGCGGCCGAACTTGGCCATGAAATTGATCGCGTCGGGTGTCGCCATCTGCGCCGGGATGACGAGGTCGCCCTCGTTCTCGCGGCCCTCGTCGTCAACCAGCACGAACATGCGTCCGTTGCGGGCTTCCTCGATGATGCTCTCGGTCGGCGAGACGAGGTCGGAGAAGGTCGCCCGCCAGGGCTCGAGCTTGGGCTGGCTCATGCCGGTTCCTTTTCGGTGAGGCGTGCAAGGTAGCGCGCCATCATATCGATTTCCAGATTGACCCGGTCGCCTTCATGGGCGCTGCCCAGATTGGTCGCATCCAGGGTGATGGGAATGAGATTAACGCCGAAATCGACGCCCGCGACCTCGTTGACGGTCA
Source organism: uncultured Alphaproteobacteria bacterium (assembly GCA_963696655.1). Lineage (GTDB taxonomy): Bacteria > Pseudomonadota > Alphaproteobacteria > Dongiales > Dongiaceae > Hypericibacter. The sequence continues at coordinate 20,960 of CAVOLB010000070.1, read as the reverse complement.
GGGAAACCCCGTCCATCGCGATCGAGCCTTTGGGCGCGATGAAGCGCGCCAGCGCCTTGGGCGCGGAAACGGTCAACCGGACGCTGCCGCCATCCTGGCGGACGGATCTGATGGTGCCGACCCCATCGACATGGCCGCTGACGAGATGGCCGCCCAGCTCGTCGCCGAGGCGCAGGGCGCGCTCGAGATTGACCTTGGTGCCGACCTGCCAGCCGCCCAGGGTGGTCACATCGAGGGTCTCGTTCGAGGCCTCGAAGGCGAGCCAGCCCTCGCCCTTCTCCACCACCGAGAGACAGACGCCGTTGCAGGCGACGGAGGCGCCCAGATCGATCGCGGCGGTGTCGTAGCGGGTCTCGATGACGAGCTTCGTCACCGCGCCGGGCGTGCGCTCGCGAACCTTGCCGAGATCGGTGATGATGCCGGTAAACATGCCTGACCGCTTTGCGGGTTGCTGCTGGCGTTAAGCTAAGAGCGGCGTTTATAGCTTTCCAGGAGGTCCTCGCCCAGCGTTTCCACCGCTATGCGCTGGAAGCGGGGCATCTCGGCGAGCCTTGCAAGACTGAGCGGGGACGCTGCCGGAACGCCGTCGCCGCCGATGATGCCCGGGCTGCGGAACCAGGCGAGCCGGTCCACCAGATCATGCGCCATAAGGGCGGTGCTGAGCCGGCTGCCGCCCTCGACCAGAACGCGGGTGAGCCCGCGGCGCCCCAGCTCGGCCATGACGGCCGCCAGATCGAGCCGCCCGTCCCGGTCCAGGCCGGCTTCGACGAGCTCGACCCCCGCAGCCCGATGAGCCGCGCCCCGCAATGCTGCGACATCGGGTCCCACCACCACCCAGGTCGGGTGCGCCGCGGCCGAGGCGACGAGTTTCGCCGTCAAAGGCAGCGACAGATCGCGATCCAGCACGATGCGGACGGGATGCCGATCGCCGAGGCCCGGCAGCCGGCAGGTCAATTCGGGATCGTCGGCGATGGCCGTGCCGCTGCCGACCAGGATCGCATCATGCTGCGCACGCATCAGATGGACCCGCGCGCGCGACGCCTCACCCGTGATCCAGCGGCTCTCCCCGCTCGCCAGCGCGATGCGCCCGTCGAGCGTGCTGGCGATCTTGAGCGTGACGAGCGGCCGGCCGGACCTGATCCGCGAGAAGAACCCGGCATTGAGATCCGCGGCCTCGGCGACCAGCGCACCCACCGCGATCGCGACGCCGGCTTCGCGCAGCATCGCGAGCCCTCGACCTTGGACCCGGGGATCGGGGTCTTCGATCGCGACCACGCAGCGCGCGATGCCGGCGGCGACCAGCGCTTCGGCGCAGGGCGGTGTCTTGCCATGATGCGAGCAGGGTTCGAGGCTGACATAGGCAGTAGCGCCTTTCGCGGCCGCACCCGCACGGCGCAGCGCCTCAGTCTCCGCATGGGGTCGCCCGCCCTGCTGCGTCCAGCCGCGCGCAATGACGCGATGATCCGGCAATACCAGCACGCAACCCACCGCCGGATTGGGCCACACCCGTCCCAGCCCGCGCGCCGCCAGCGTCAGCGCGGCGCGCATATGCGCGAGGTCGGTGTCGGAGAACTTCGAGGTGGCGCTCACTGTCTGTTGCCCACACTGTCACCCCCGCGAAAGCGGGGGCCCATGCCTGCCGGGAACGTCGCTATTGCGCCATGGGTCCCCGCTTTTGCGGGGATGACAATGGGAGCAATGGCAACGCACTCTTTCGTCATCCCGGCGAAGGCCGGGGTCCATGCCTGCCGGGAACGTCGCTATTGCGCCATGGGTCCCCGCTTTTGCGGGGATGACAATGGGGGCAATGGCGACGCACTTTCTCTTTCGTTGTCCCCGCCCCTATCGTCACCCCCGCGAAAGCGGGGGCCCAAGCCTGACAGGGACTCCGCCGTTGGACCATGGGTCCCCGCTTTCGCGGGGATGACATGGGGAGCGGCGGTGACAACGGACGTGACGACAGCAGGCAACCGCGACGGAAGCCTCAATCCCCGTCGCCGCCGAGCCTGCCGACGAATTCTTCGAAGTCCTTCGCCTCGCGGAAATTGCGATAGACCGACGCGTAGCGCACGAAGGCGACCTGATCGAGGCTCTTGAGCGCCTCCATCACCATCTCGCCCACGACCTTCGACGGGATCTCGCTCTCGCCCGAACTTTCCAGCCGGCGCACGATGCCGTTGACCACGCGATCGAGCCTGTCGCCATCCACGGGCCGCTTGCGCAGGGCGATCTGCATCGAGCGCATGATCTTGTCGCGGTCGAAAGGCTCGCGCTGACCGTTGCTCTTGACCACGGTGAGCTCGCGCAGCTGCACGCGCTCGAACGTGGTGAACCGCGCGCCGCAATTCGGGCATTGCCGACGCCGCCGGATCGCCGATCCGTCTTCGGTCGGACGCGAATCCTTGACCTGAGTATCCTCGTTGCCGCAGAACGGGCAGCGCATCGCGAGTGTCCCCCTTGTCGCTTGGCGCCCGCTCGGCTAGCGCCGACCGGTGTAAACCGGGAAGCGCCGGCAGAGCTCCTGAACCTGGGCGCGAACCTCGCGCTCGGTCTTGCTGTTGTCGTCCGGATGCGCCGCCATCCCATCGAGCACCTGCCCGATCAGACGGCCCACCTCCTTGAATTCCGCGACGCCGAAGCCGCGGGTGGTCGCCGCCGGCGAGCCCAGACGCACGCCGGAGGTGATGGTCGGCTTCTCCGTGTCGTACGGAATGCCGTTCTTGTTGCAGGTCATCCCCCCATGCTCGAGGCTCGCCTCGGCCGCCTTGCCGGTGAGCTTCTTCGGCCGCAGATCGACCAGCATCAGGTGATTGTCGGTGCCGCCGGTGGTGATGGCGACGCCTTGCCCGACCAGCGTCTCGGCCAGCGCCTTGGCGTTCTCCACCACCTGCCTGGCATAGACCTTGAACTCCGGCCGCAGCGCCTCGCCGAAGGCGACCGCCTTGGCGGCGATCACATGCATCAGCGGACCGCCCTGCAGGCCCGGGAACACGGCGGTGTTGATCTTTTTGCCGATATCCTCGTCCTGGGCCAGGATCATGCCGCCGCGCGGGCCGCGCAGCGTCTTGTGGGTCGTGGTGGTGACGACGTGGGCGTAGGGCAGCGGGCTCGGATGCACGCCGCCCGCGACCAGACCTGCGAAATGCGCCATGTCGACCATGAAATAGGCCCCGACGGAATCCGCGATCCTGCGGAAGCGCTCGAAATCCCAGAAGCGCGGATAGGCGGAACCGCCGGCCAGAATCAACTTCGGCTTATGCTCCTTCGCCAGCTTCTCGACCTCGTCCATGTCGACGCGCAACGTATCGGAGCGGACATTGTAGGGCACGACCTTGAACCACTTGCCCGACTGATTGACGGGCGAGCCGTGCGTGAGGTGACCGCCGGCGGCGAGATTGAGGCCCATGAAGGTATCGCCCGGCTGCAGCAGCGCCATGAACACGGCCTGGTTGGCCTGCGCGCCCGAATGGGGCTGCACATTGGCGAAGTTGCAGCCGAAGAGCTTCTTGGCGCGATCGATCGCCAGCATCTCGGCGACGTCGACATATTCGCAGCCGCCGTAGTAGCGCTTCGAGGGATAGCCCTCGGCATATTTGTTGGTCAGCACCGAGCCCTGCGCCTCGAGCACCGCCGAGGAGACGATATTTTCGGAAGCGATCAGCTCGATCTGGTCCTGCTGGCGATGCAGCTCGTCGCTGACGGCGCGCGCCAGTTCCGGGTCGCGCTCGGCCAGCGACATGGTGAAGAAACCGGGGATCTGCGCGGAGGCGGCGGGAGACATAGCGTCGATATCCTTCTCTCTAAGCGAAAGGCTTCGGTCGAATGTTTGCGGGGGGCCGCGTCAGGACAATTTACCGACGCGTCGGTTGTGTCGTTCGCCGCCCTCGAATGCCGTGGCGAGAAACGCCGCCAGGCAGTCGAGGGCGGCCTCGGGCCCGAGCAGACGCGCGCCCAGGGCCAGCACATTGGCGTCGTTGTGGAGACGGGCGAGCTTGGCGCTGGTGCCGTCATGGCAGACCGCGGCGCGGATATGGCGATGGCGATTGGCGGCGATCGAGATGCCGATCCCGGTGCCGCAAACGAGGACGCCGCGGAGCGCACGACCGTCCTTGAGGGCGGCCGCCAGCTTGTCGGCGAAATCGGGATAATCCACGGATTCCGGGCCGGTCGTGCCGAGATCGAGCGGCTTGTATCCGCCCGCGGCGAGCGCCGCCTTGAGCAGCTCCTTCAGCTCGAATCCCGCATGGTCGGCAGCGATGGCGATGGTCTCTTGCGGCATCGGCGCGAGGTGCTCTCAGGGGGTTGGCAAGACCGGTAGCCTTACCACATCTGGCGGCCGGCAACCAAGGCGCCGCAAACCCTCGCGGGAGCCACAATAGGGCGCTGGCAGCGCCAAAGAGGCCGCCCTGGCGACAGTGAGGAAGGTTAACGGGAGCGGCAGCACTAGAATGTCCCCTCCCCCCGTGTTGACGGGGGAGGGCCAGGGAGGGGGCTGCTCGGTGGAAGGAGCCGCGGACATCGCGTCTTCCCCCTTCCTAGCCTTCCCCCGTAAGACGGGGGAAGGGACAATAATCAGTCCGCTTCCTGCATCCAGTCCTCTTCCCCCCAAAGCAGAAGGGCCCGGCGTCGCCGCCGGGCCCTTCCTTAACCGTCGCTACAGCCGGAGATTACTTCATCTCGGCGTAGTTGCCGTCCTTGAAGACGTACCAGACATAGGTGGCCGCCGTCAGGTCGCCCTTCTTGTCGAAGGCGAGCTTGCCGATGACCGTGTCCCAGGGGCCGCTGCGGAGGGCCGCCGCGACCTTCTCGGCGTCGGTGCTGCCGGCCTTCTTCACCGCCTCGGCCCAGACCTGGATCGCGGCGTAGGTGGAGAGGGTGTAGCCCTCGGGCTCGAAGCCGTCCTTGCGGAACAATTCGACGACCGCCTTGGCGCTCGGCAGGTTGCGGGCCTCGGCGGCGTTGGTGAACATCGTGCCGTCGGCGGCCTTGCCAGCGAGCGTCGCGAATTCGAGCGTGTTGAGCGAATCACCCGAAAGCAGCGGCGCCTTCAGGCCCTGCTCGCGCGACTGCTTCACGATCAATGCGGCCTCGGGGTGATACCCGCCGAAATAGATCACGTCGGCCTTGGCTTCCTTCAGCTTGCTGACGAGCGCCGTGTAATCCTGCTCGCCCGCGGTGATGCTCTCGTCGAGCACTTCCTTCATGCCGGCCTTGTTCAGGGCAGCGCGCGTCAGATCCGCGAGGCCCTTGCCGTAAGCCGACTTGTCATCGACGATCGCGACGTTCTTGCCCTTGAAATGCTCGGCGATCCAGGCGCCCGCGAAGGAACCCTGCTGGTCGTCGCGGCCGCAGGTGCGGAACAGCGTATCCCAGCCGGACTTGGCTGCATCCTCGGTGAATGCCGGGTTGGTCGAGGCCGGCGTGATCTGCAGGATGCCTTCCTCATGATAGACGGCCGAGGCCGGGATCGAAGAGCCGGAGCAGAAATGACCTGCGACGAACACGACCCCCTTGGACACGAGGTCGTTCGCAACCGCAACCGCCTGCTTCGGATCGCAGGCATCGTCGCCGACTTCGAGCTTCAGCTGCTTGCCCAGCACGCCGCCCGCGGCGTTGATGTCCGCCACCGCTTTCTCGGCGCCGCGCTTCAACTGCGCGCCGAACTCCGCCAAGTCGCCGGTGATCGGGCCGGCCACACCGATGGTGATATCGTCCGCGCGCGCGGGCGTCACCGAAAGCGACGCCGCGACGGCCGCGGCCGCCAGCAGCGGTAGTGCAAATTTACGCATCAATCGTCTCCCTGTTGCAGTTGAGCTCCGGCGTGGACCGCCGGCAGCCCTCGTAAAAGCCTTCGTTATCTCCGCATACCTTGCAGGTTGGTGACATTCTACCACCCGCCATGGGGGCGGCAATTCGATTTCGGCCCCCCTCTCGGGGGAACCCAAGCCCCTGGCCCGTCAGGAGATTTCCTTCCAGCCGAAAAGCCCCGACCGGGCGTAGAGCCACGGATACTGGCCGACCATCTTGCGCGCCTGGGTCAGGCGATGGGCCGCCAGCGCGATCAAAACCAGCGCGACGGCATGGCTGACATAGCCGATCATGGGCCCCACATCGTCGAAGCTCAGCGGAATGATGCGGGCCGCGAACAGGAAGTTGTCGGCCAGCCGCTCCGCCACCGTGAGCAGCAGCCCATAGACGACATTCTGCCATGCCGGCCGCCAGGTCTCGCCCAGCGCCTGCCCCATCATGAAGGAGGCGCCGCCGAAAAGGACGATCGTCAGCCCGATGAAGACCGGGATGGACTCGCCCAGGATGAATTCCATCTGTCTGTTCCTCCGCCCTCAGTGCCCGCCTTCGAGATAGGCGGCGCGCACCTCGGTATTGGCCAGCAATTCGCGTCCGCTGCCCGACATGGTGATCTGGCCGTTGACCATCACATAGCCGCGATGGGCGAGACGCAGTGCATGGTAGGCGTTCTGCTCCACCAGGAACACGGTCATGCCCTGGGTCCGGTTGATGTCGCGGATCACCTCGAAGATCTGGCGCACGATCAGCGGCGCCAGGCCCAGCGAGGGTTCGTCCAGCAGCAGCAGCCGCGGCCGGCTCATCAGCGCGCGGCCGATCGCCAGCATCTGCTGTTCGCCGCCCGACAGCGTGCCGCCGCGCTGCGACTGGCGCTTCTTCAGGATCGGGAACAGCGCGAAGATACGCTCGAGATCCTCCGCGAACTTGCTCTCGTCCGCGGTGATCGCCCCCATCTGGAGGTTCTCCATCACCGTCATGCGCGCGAAAATCCGCCGCCCCTCGGGCGACTGCGCGATACCGAGCCGCATGATCTGGAAGGTCGGCAGCCGGGTGATGTCCTGACCTTCGAAGATGATCTGGCCTTCGCGCGCCGCGGGCGTGCCGCAGATCGTCATCAACAGCGTCGATTTGCCGGCGCCGTTGGCGCCGATCAGGGTCACGATCTCGCCTTGGCGCACATCCATGTCGATGCCCTTCAGGGCTTCGATCTGGCCATAGAAGGTATGGACCCCGCGAATCTGCAGCATCGCGGCACCGGCGGGTGCGGCGGCGGGGGCGGGTTTGGTCAGGGTCTCGCTCATGCCCCGGCCCTCATTTCTTCAGCCCGAGATCGGCCGCAACTTCCGGCGGCAGATCCTCCTCTTCGGCTTCGCCGAGATAGGCGCGGATGACGGCCGGGTCCTTGCGGATCTGCTCCGGACTGCCATCGGCGATCTTGCGGCCATAATCGAGCACGACGATGTGGTCCGAGATCCCCATGACGACGCTCATGTCATGCTCGATCAGGAGCACGCCGATCTTGTACTCGGCGCGGATCCAGAGCAGCAGTTCGTTGAGCTCGTGCAATTCATGCGCATTGAGGCCGGCCGCGGGCTCGTCGAGGCAGAGAATGACCGGCTCGGTGCACATGGCGCGCGCGATCTCGAGCCGGCGCTGGCCGCCATAGGGCAGGCTGCCCGCCGGCTTGTCGGCGCGATCGATCAACTGCACCTTCTCCAGCCAATGGCGCGCCAACTCGACCGCCTTGCGCTCCGCCTGGCGGTAGCCGCCGATGCCGACCAGAGCGGCGACGCTGAAGCCCGAGGCGCGCATCAGCTTGTTGTGCTGCGCGACGATCAGGTTCTCCAGCACCGACATGCCGGGGAAGAGCCGGATGTTCTGGAAGGTGCGCGCGACCTTGGCACGCTGCGCGATGCGGAATCCGTCGATCTGCTCCAGCAGGAAGTGGCCATGCGGAGCGTTCAGCGTGAGCCTGCCGACCGTGGGCTTGTAGAAGCCCGTCAGGCAATTGAAGACCGTGGTCTTGCCGGCGCCGTTCGGGCCGATGATCGCGGTGATCTGCTCGGGCTTGGCCTCGAACGAGACGTCGTCGATCGCCACCAGACCGCCGAAACGCATGGTCAGATGCTCGACCCTCAGCAGCGGCTCGGCCGTGGGCCCGGGCGCCGCCTGAGTTGCCGCCCCTTGGGTCGCCATCGTGGCGCTCATGGCTTCCCTCCCCCGCCAGCGTTCTTGGGATGCAGGCGGATGGTCGGGTCGCGATGGGCCAGCAGGCCACCTGGCCGCCAGATCATGATCAGCACCATGCCGATGCCGAAGGCCAGCATGCGGTAATCCTTGAGCTCGCGGAACAGCTCGGGCAGGCCGATCAGCACGCCCGCCGCCAGCACGATGCCGACCTGGCTGCCGAGACCGCCCAGCACGACGATCGCGAGGATGACCGCGGATTCGATGAAGACGAAGCTCTCCGGGCTGACGAAACCCTGGCGGGCGGCGAAGAAGGAGCCGGCGAAGCCGGCGAACATGGCGCCGCAGGCAAAGGCCGTGAGCTTGGTGTTGGTCGGGTTGATGCCGAGCGCGCGGCAGGCGATCTCGTCCTCGCGCAAGGCCTCCCAGGCGCGGCCGAGCGGCAGCTTGCGAATCCGCAAGGTGAAGAAGTTGGTGACGAGGGCGCAGGCGAGGATGAGGTAATAGAGGAATACGATGCGCCAATAGGGATTGTAGGAGAACTCGGTGCCGAAGAGCTTGCTGAACAGGTCGTAGATCGTCATGCCGCCATCGGGCGCGGTCCGCTCGAAGCTGAAGCCGAAGAAGGAGGGCCGCGCCACCTTGTTGATGCCGTTCGGACCGCCCGTCACCCACCACCAATTGATCAGGATGATGCGGATCATTTCGCCGAAGCCCAGCGTCACGATCGCGAGATAGTCGCCGCGCAGGCGCAAGACCGGGAAGCCCAGCAGCAGGCCGAACGAGGCGGAGAGCATGCCGGCGATCGGCAGGCAGAGCCAGAAGCTCCAGCCGAAATCGACCGAGAACATCGCATAGCTGTAGGCGCCGACCGCGTAGAACGCGACATAGCCCAGATCGAGGAGGCCGGCGAGGCCGACCACAATGTTCAGGCCCCAGCCCAGCATGATGTAGGTCAGGACCAGCGTGCCGATGTCGATGACCTTGCGCTTGGAGGCGCCCATCGGCAGCCAGGGCAGGATAATCGCGCAGGCGATCAGGATAATCGCAAGGATCGGCAGGAACCGGCGCACCGCGACGCCAATCTGCGCTCCGATCGTGGGCTTCTCCCCGATGACGCGGCCGCGGTTGCGGGCTTTCAGGGCGAGCTGGGCCGCGCGGATGCAGATCGCCGCCGGCACGATCGCCGCACCCCAATCGACGGTGACCGATTGGAACGGCAGCAACATATGCGCGACGCCGCTGCTCTCCTCGAGCAGAAGGGCCACGACCAGAACTGCGGTGACGACGCCCGATCCGATCAAGGCAGGGATCGGATGTCCGGCGCGCATCAGGCTGAGCGCCATCGAGCCGAAGAAGACGCCCAGGACTGCGATGAAGACCTCGGAATAGCGCGTCACGAAGACGAGTTGGCCGGTCGAGCTCACGGTCTCGATGCCGACGATCGTGCAAGCCAGGAGGAAGGTGACGACGGCCGCCAGGACCGCCTTCTTCAGAATCTCCGGCATGTCGAGACCGGCCGGCGTTTGGGTCGTTACCGCCATGATCTCAGACCTTCTCGATTTCCGGCCGGCCCAGCAGGCCCGTCGGGCGGAAGATCAGCACCATGACCAGCACGGTGAAGGCCGCGACGTCCTTGTATTCGACCGTGAAGTAGGCGGACCAGAACACCTCGATGAGGCCGATCAGGAGGCCGCCGAGCATGGCGCCCGGCATCGAGCCGATGCCGCCGAGGACGGCCGCCGTGAAGGCTTTGATGCCCGCGACGAAGCCGATATAGAAATCGATGACGCCGTAATAGAGCGTCACCATCAGGCCGGCGACGGCCGCGAGCGCCGCGCCGATGATGAAGGTCGTGGCGATGGTGCGGTTGATGTTCACGCCCAGGAGCGAGGCCATCTTCATGTCCTGCTCGCAGGCACGCTGCTTGCGCCCGAGCGAGGTCTTGGTGATGAGCATGGTGAAGCCGAACATCAGCGCCACCGTGATCAGCATGATGGTGATCTGCAGATAGCTGAGCTCGACCGTGAAGCCGTCGGCTTCCATGAGCGTGAACCCGCCGGAGATCGGCGGCGGCGTCAGCGGTTTGCCGCGCGCGCCCTGGAGCAGCAGCACGAAATTCTGCAGAAAGATCGACATGCCGATCGCCGAGATCAGCGGCGCCAGCCGGGTCGAGCCGCGCAAGGGTCGATAGGCGACGCGCTCGACGGTCCAGCCATAGACCGCGGTCAGCGCCACCGCGACGATCAGCACGAGCAGGATCGCCAGCGGCACCCAGGTGATACCGAGATAGCCCAGGACCAGGAAGCAGATCAGCGCGTTGAAGGCGCCGATCATATAGATGTCGCCATGGGCGAAATTGATCATGCCGATGATGCCGTACACCATCGTGTAGCCGATCGCGATCAGCCCATAGACCCCGCCCAGCGTGAGTCCATTGATCAGCTGCTGTAGGAAATATTCCATTCTGCTTCCCCGCAGACGGCCCGCGAGGGAGACACCGGCAACAGCCGGCGGCATTCGATCGAGCCACGCGCCATGCGCGCGCGGCTGGCGCCGCCGCCGATATATCTGCTGAAGGACGCGTAATCCCGCGCCCCGGCCGGAAAGCCTCCCCTCACGCTCGTATCCGAGCCAGTCCCTGTTTTGATCATTGTGCCAGCGGTTGGATCCGCGATCGGCCTTTCGACCCCTATAGCCCAGCGCCGGGAATGCCAGCAAGCGGGTTTTTGGAAATTGGCGGCTCAGCCAGGAACCTTCGCCGGTGGGAAGCCCGAACGCCGGCAACCACAGTGCCATGGGGCCCGGATCGTTAACAGGCCGCAATTCGCCGGCGGCCCGGTGATCGCATGACATCATGTTCAGACCCGCTCGTCGGCCGTCCTGGACCTCAGGGTTGCCATCAGCCCGCCCGGGCGCAACAGGAGCACAAGTACCAGGACGACGAAGACGGCGATGTCCTTCCAGGCCCCGCCCACCAGGGCCGCGGTGAAGGTCTCCGTGAGCGCGATCAGCAGCCCGCCGATCACAGCACCGGTGAGCGATCCGATCCCGCCCAGCAAGGCGGCCGTGAGCGCCTTGAACCCGATCAAGGTCCCCATGTGGAAATTGATCACGCCATATTGGGCGCCGGCGAAGATGCCGGCGGCCCCGGCCAGCGTCCCGCCGATCATGAAGGTGATGGCGATGGTGCGGTCGACATCGACGCCGAGGAGCTTCGCCATGCGCGGATCCTGGGCGCAGGCGCGCTGGTGGCGGCCGAAGCGGGTGCGCATGCTGACCCACCAGAGCAGCGCCAGGATGACCACGGTCGCACCGCCGATCATGGCATGGCCCTGGCTGAGATAGAGGTCGAAGCCGTGGCCGGTGACGAGCGGCCAGCTCTGCAACTGGTCGACCAGCAGATAGCGGGTCTTGGCGCCCTGCAGCAACCGCACCAATTCCTTGAGGACGAAGGAGAGACCGATGGCGGCGATGAGCGGCACCGTCGAGGGCGCGTCGCGCAAGGGCCGGAACACGGTCCGTTCCATGGCCCAGCCATAGGCCGCCGAGACCGCCAGCCCGAAGGCGAAGATCAACAGCAGCACCCCGGTGCCGGTCTGGCCCAGCGCATAGAGAACGGCAGCGTTGGTCAGCAGGATAAAATAGGCGCCCATCATGTAAACCTCGCCGAAGGCGAAGTTGATGGCGCGCGTGATGCCATAGACCAGCGTGAAGCCCAGCGCGATCAGCGCATAGACGCAGCCGAGCGAGATCGCGTTGATGCCCTGCTGCAGGAAATAGAGCGCCTTGGCCTGCGGCGTCGGCGCTGCTGTCGGCTCGGTGTCCTCGGGGATCAGGTCCTTGAGATGCTCCAGCTTATAGAGCTGCTGCATGTCGTACCGGCTCATGGTGCCGTAGCGGCTGGTGTCGAGCTGCTGGATTTGCCAGGCGTCGTTGTCGCTGTGGCGCGGCAGGAAATAGCAGACGATCCAGCCGTCCTTGTCCGTGCCCTTCTCCGACTTCCATTCGATGCGCACGGCGGTGCTCTCGCCGAGCCCCTTGTCTTCCGTCTCGATGCTGACCGAGAGCGGCGAGCGGTCGAAGGCGCGCAACATTTCCTGGCAATGCGTCGCGGCCGTACCCTCGGCCTCGGCCTGGGCATTGCCGGGGAGCGCGATCGCCAGCAGCGGCCCCAGGATCAGAGCCGCCCAGACCCTGTTGCGCCTGATGCTTCCCAGTTCCATGGCCCGCGCCCGCCCTTCGCGCTACGGGGCTCGCTTCGCGAGCCCCTCTTATGTTACCAGTAAATCGAGCTTAGATGGTATCAACGGACGATGCAACGCAGCCCGAGCCCCTTGTTGGATTCCCCCGAAGAGCCGCCCAGCCGCGCCGGCAGCCTGGCGCAGGTCGGCGGCATCGCCTGTCTCAACTTCGCCAATACCAGCAGCGGCCGGGGCACGCCGCGCCATCTCGAGCATCTGCGCAGCTATGACCTTCTGCTGGTGTGGGCGGAACATGCGGGGCTTTTGACCGCGGCGCAGCGCCAGAGCCTGTCGGATCTCGCGGCCCTGCAGCCGACCGCGGCCCCGCGCCTGCTGCGCCGGGCGCTGGACTTGCGCGAGGCGATCTATGCGACAGCAGAAGCCCTCGCCCATCGCACGCCACCGCTGGCCGATGCGCTGGCTATTTTGAATCAAGAGCTCGGCCGGGCCATGAGCCAGGCCGCGATCCGTCCCGACGCTTCCGGTTTCGCCTGGGATTGGAGCGGCGCCGGGCCGGCGCTCGACCGGCCGCTCTGGCCCATCGCCCGCTCGGCCGCCGAGCTGCTGACGGGCCCGGCCCATGAGCATGTGAAGCAGTGCCCCGGCGCGCATTGCGGCTGGGTCTTTCTCGACCTCACCAAGAACCACCGCCGGCGCTGGTGCGAGATGGAGGTCTGCGGCTCGCGTGCCAAGGTGCGCCGCTACCGCGAACGCCTCCGCCGGGCCGACGCCGCCTGACGGCGGTTAGGGCTGCATAACCAAGGGTTTCGCCAGCCCCGCCCGGCCCCGCCCCTTTCCGCTTGCAGGTACATGGGCAGGGGCGCCAACTCATGGTAAGAGACCGGCTCAATTCCGCTCCGAACCGTCGCAGGAGACCCGCGATGACCGCCGCTGGCGCCACGCATAAATCCGCTTCCGCCAAGTCCCACCGCCCCGAATTCCAGTGGGACGATCCGCTGTTCTTCGACGAGCAGCTGACCGAGGAGGAGCGGCTCATCCGCGACACCGCTCGCACCTACTGCCAGGAAAAGCTCATGCCGCGGGTGCTCGAGGCGAACCGCCATGAGCGCTTCGATCGCGAGATCATGAACGAGCTGGGCGCGCTCGGGCTGCTGGGCTCGACCATCGAGGGCTATGGCTGCGCCGGCGTGAATTATGTGAGCTATGGGCTGGTCGCGCGCGAGGTGGAGCGGGTCGATTCCGGCTATCGCTCGGCGATGAGCGTGCAGTCGAGCCTGGTGATGCATCCGATCCACGCCTACGGCACCGAGGCGCAGCGCCAGAAATATCTGCCGCGCCTGGCCACGGGCGAGCTCGTCGGCTGCTTCGGCCTGACCGAGCCTGACGCCGGCTCCGATCCCGGCAGCATGCGCACCCGTGCCAAGAAGGTCGATGGCGGCTTCGTGCTCAAGGGCGCCAAGATGTGGATCACCAACTCGCCGATCGCCGACGTGATGGTGGTCTGGGCCAAGGACGACAGCGGCCAGATCCGCGGCTATGTGCTCGAGCGCGGGATGAAAGGGCTGACCACGCCCAAGATCGAGGGCAAGTTCTCGCTGCGCGCCTCGGTCACCGGCGAGATCGTGATGGCCGACGTGTTCGTGCCGGAGGAGAACCTCCTGCCCAATGTCAGCGGCCTCAAGGGCCCCTTCGGCTGCCTCAACAATGCGCGTTACGGCATCGGCTGGGGTGCGCTGGGCGCCGCCGAGTTCTGCTGGCATGCGGCGCGGAACTACACGCTCAACCGGCAGCAGTTCGGCCGCCCCCTCGCCGCCAACCAGCTCATCCAGAAGAAGCTCGCCGACATGCAGACCGAGATCACGCTGGCGCTGCAGGCCTGCCTGCGGGTGGGCCGGCTCAAGGACGAAGGCAAGGCGGCGCCCGAGATGATCTCGCTGATCAAGCGCAACTCCTGCGGCAAGGCGCTCGACATCGCCCGCACCGCGCGCGACATGCATGGCGGCAACGGCATCTCGGACGAGTTCCATGTCATTCGCCATGTCATGAATCTCGAGGCGGTCAACACCTATGAGGGGACGCATGACGTGCATGCCCTCATCCTCGGCCGCGCCCAGACCGGCATCCAGGCCTTCAGCGTCTGATTGTTGCTATCAAAGCCCCCTCACCCTGCCCTCTCCCCCACTTCGTGGGGGAGAGGGAGGAAGTAGCTTGGTGACCGTGATTCTTTCCCATCGACGGAGATCGGCATGACGACGGCGCTGGTGGTCATCGACATGCAGATGGGCATGCTGGCGGACACGCCGCCGCCTTATCGCAGCGACGCGATCCTGCGCCGGATCGCTGGCCTGCTCGAGCGCGCCCGGGCCTCAGGAACGCCGGTGTTCCATGTCCAGCATGACGGCGGTCCGGGCGACAGCCTCGCCAAGGGAACGCCGGGCTTCGCGCACCACCCGATGGTGGCACCCCGGGCCGACGAGCCGGTCATCGAGAAGCGCCATGTCGGCGCCTTCCACGACACCGACTTCGATGCGCAGCTCAAACGCGCCGGCATCGACCGGCTGGTGATCGCCGGGATGCAGACCGAGTATTGCGTCGACACCGCCTGCCGCGCCGCGGTCGCGCTCGGCTACAAGGTGGCGCTGGTCTCGGACGCGCATTCGACCTTCGACACGCCGGTCCTCCCGGCTGCCCAGATTATCGCGCACCACAACAAGACCCTCGGCGGCCCCTTCGTCGAGCTCGTGACCAGCGACGCGGTCACGTTCTGACGACGTGGAATATCCTGAAAGTCAGATTGGAAGAATCTCAAACTTCAGCGCGGCTAAGTCGATGCTGACGGTGTTGTCGCGCACGGCGGCGCCCTCGAGACAACAGGCGTAGCCATCCTCGATAAAAATCAGGAATGTCATCGGGTCCATGAAGCCTTCAATTTTGGCCCAGACTTCGCCGATCATCCTCTCCGGCATGATTACAGGGGCGGCCAACCTGGGCACCGAAAAATCGGTGTAGAACCCGGCTCCCGTGTTCTTTCGACTTAGGACCATTGCGCCAGCCAGTTGCGCTTCGAGAACGGCACCATGAGCCACGTCTCGCACGCAGATTTCTTTCATCACGGCTCGCTCCAATGCCGTGAACTTTTCCGGTGCGCCGGCTGACGACGTAGTCACGTCCTCTCCGCCCATGAACCTGCCGTCTAACGCGTTACAGCCACCCTAAATCCCACAGCTATCAAAACACAGCCCGCGACGCGGTCGATCCAATGCCGCGCGCGGCCATAAGCTGCCCGCACGACCGGATGCGAGAAGGCGCAGGCGACGCAAAAATCGCAGAGCAGCGACACGATCCCGATCGTGGCGACAGCCGCCGCCTCAAACATCGGCGAAGATTGAGCCGGCAGCATGGAGAGGAACAAGCTGCTGAAAAAGACCACCGCCTTCGGATTCGCGATCGCGGTCGCGAAGCCCCAACGCCAGACGGCGCGATCCGCGTCTTTTCCCTCTTGCGGCAATGGCAGCGCCGACGGTTTGCGGAAACTCGCGACGATCATGCGCACCCCGATCACGATGAGAAGCACAGCGCCCGCAAGCCTCAGCCCGTCATAAACCCAAGCCATGGCCGCCAGGAGCGCCTGCAATCCCATCAGCGCGCCGGCGGCCCAGACGACATCGGCCAGCGCCGCCCCCAGCGCCATCTGGAACGCCGTCATACGCCGGCCGGCGACGGCATAACGCACGGTCATCAGCAGGATCGGGCCCGGCGTCAGCACGATGACGGCCCAGATACCGGCGATCGACAGGAGAATGATCAGATTCGTCATGAGCGGGGTCTCGCAGCTCGAGAAAGGTCGATTGAAATCGCAACGTCGCCGATGAGACATAGGCAAAGGGCAGGAAGCCGCGGCGTCAAGCCCCCCTTGAGCGCGGTATATTTTCCTATCCATTCCGCGCCTTGCCAGTGCGTGAGGCCCCGTGCCATCCTGGCGGCCGCCGAGTTCCGGCCAATCCCGGTAGTACCATGAAACAATTGGAAGAGTTTCTCGCCGAGCGCAAGATCGACGAGGTCGAATGCCTCGTTGCCGACATGTCGGGCATCGCCCGCGGCAAGATCCTGCCTGCGAAAAAGTTCATCAAAAGCACGCGCGACAACAATCTGCGCCTGCCCGAAAGCGTCTATCTGCAGACCGTCACCGGCGAATATCCCGACGATGACGAAAGCTCGATGGCGACCGACCAGGATCCCGACGTCTATCTGCGTCCCGATCCGGACACGATCTCGCTGGTCCCCTGGTACAAGGAGCCGACCGCGCAGGTCATCAACGACGCCTATTACGCCGAGGACAAGCCGGTCGATATCGCCGCGCGCTACGTGCTCAAGCGCGTGCTCGAGCTCTACAGCGAGCGCAACTGGCGCCCCGTGGTGGCCCCCGAGCTCGAATTCTTCCTGGTTCAGGTGAACACGGACCCCGACCTTCCCCTGCAGCCGCCGGTCGGCGCCTCGGGCCGCCCCGAGACCGGCCGGCAGTCCTACGGCATCGATGCGACCAACGAGTTCGATCCGATCTTCGAGGACGTCTATGATTTCTGCGAGACCATGGGTCTCGACATCGACACGCTGACGCACGAGGCCGGCGCGGCGCAGATGGAGATCAACTTCAACCATGGCGACCCGCTCTGGCTCGCCGACCAGGCGTTCCTCTTCAAGCGCACGGTCCGCCACGCCGCGATGCGCCACAATGTCTATGCCACCTTCATGGCCAAGCCGCTCGCCAACGAACCCGGCAGCTCGATGCATATCCACCAGTCGGTCGTGGATAAGCGCACGGGGCGCAATCTCTTCGCGCATCGCGACGGCAGCGATTCGGCACTGTTCCGCTCGCATGTGGCGGGCCTTCAGCGCTATCTGCCGCTGGTGATGCCGCTGCTGGCGCCCAACGTGAACTCCTATCGGCGCCTGCAGCCCTATCTCGACGCCCCCATCAATGTTCATTGGGGCGTGGACAACCGTTCGGTGGGCTTGCGCGTGCCGATCTCGAACGCCTCCGGCCGGCGCATCGAGAACCGGCTCGCCGGCGCCGATGCCAATCCCTATATCGCCATCGCGGCGTCGCTCGCCAGCGGCTATCTCGGCATGATCGAGCGGCTCAAGCCCAGCAAGCAGGTCGAGGGCAGCGCCTATCGCCTCGCCCACACCCTGCCGCGCACGCTCTATGACGCGCTCAACCGCTTCAACGCCTGCCGCCAGATCAAGCCGATCCTCGGCGAACGCTTCTGCCAGGCCGTCGACTTCGTGAAACGGTCGGAGCTCGAGGCCTATTCGCGCGTCATCAGCTCCTGGGAACGCGAGCATCTGCTGCTCAACGTCTGAACGAGATCCTGGCTTCGGACATCGAGAGGGCCGCATCGACGAGGATGCGGCCCTTTTTCTTTTCGGCGCGACGATGCGGCCGGCGTCACGGCTGTATCATGCGGCTCTCGGTTTGGGCGTTCCGGCGCATGGCCCGGCCGCCGAACCACAACAGCAGGCCCGCGGTCGCGAACCCGGCGATGATCGCGACCGCATCGCTGGTGGCCCCGCCGCTGCCGCCGGCGCCCAGGGTGCGGACATCGGAGAAGACCGCGACGATCGCGATGCAGACCAGGGCCGCGGCGCCCGACAGCGCGCCGACGATCATGAGCAGAAGACCGAACGCCGATTTCATCGCCGGACTCCGCGCTTGATGGTGGGGTTCACAGCGAGCGTCCCGCCCAGAACAGCAGGATCCCGAGACCTCCGAGCCCGCCGATGATCGCGATCGCGGCCGGCCGCGGGCCCCTGCCGGCGCCGGAGCCCAGGCTGCGCAGGCCGGAAAAGACGAAGGTCAGGCCGGCGCAGGCCAGGGCCGCGACCATCGACAAGATCCCCAGTCCCTCGAGGAGAATCCTCAGGGTTTCCATGAATTCGACGACCTTCGCGGACTCGTTCGCTCCCCAGACGCTGCGCTTATAGCATGGCGAGACCCGCAGGGCGCGCATGGCCCGGCGCTCTCGGCCGGCTTCCCGCGGCGCCCGACGCCGTGCTAGGTTTCGTGTCCGATGATGCAGGAAACGATCCGCCCCTCGGTGGGGCCGATCGGCCCCGAGGGCCGGTCGGGCGCCCGCTCCGTCAGGCCGAGCCGTCGCGGTGAAGACACCGTGCGCTCGCGGCAGACGGAGCTGCTCATCCTCTGCGCCCGCATCGGCTTCAATCCATAAAGCATTAGACCGGTCTTCCGGTTTCCGGCCGCGCCCTGCCCTTGCTTGCTCGCAGGCGGCGGCCCTCTCCCCTATGCCAGCAAAAAGATCGCACTCGGAAGGATTCACCCCATGTCGCAGACCGCACGCCGCAACTCCACCGCCGAATGGCAGGCGCAGGATCTGGCCCATCATCTCCACCCCTTCACCGACCAGCATGCGCTCCCCAGCCAGGGCGTGCGCGTCATCGCCCGCGCGGAAGGCACGCATCTCTATGATTCGGATGGTCGCCGCCTGCTCGACGCGTTCGCCGGCCTGTGGTGCGTCAATCTCGGCTATGGCCGCAAGGAGCTCGCCAAGGTCGCCTACGACCAGATGATCGAGCTGCCCTATTACAACACCTTCTTCAAGACCACGACCCCGCCCGCGGCCGAGCTCTCCAAGATCCTCTCGGACATGACGCCGAAGGGTCTCGATCGCGTGTTCTACGGCCTGTCGGGCTCGGACGCGAACGACACCATCGCCCGCATGGCGCGCCACTACTGGAACCTGATGGGCAAGAAGACCAAGAAGACCATCATCGGCCGCCATAACGGCTATCACGGCTCGACCATGGTCGCAGCCTCGATGGGCGGCATGAGCTACATGCACGCCATCGCCGATCTGCCGCTGCCGGGCTTCACCCATATCCAGCAGCCTTACTGGTATGGCGAGGGCGGCGACCTCACGCCGGCCGAGTTCGGCCGCAGGGCCGCCAAGGCGCTCGAGGACAAGATCCTGGAGCTGGGGCCCGAGAATTGCGCGGCCTTCGTCGGCGAGCCGATCCAGGGTGCGGGCGGCGTCATCATTCCGCCCGACACCTACTGGCCCGAGATCCAGCGCATCTGCAAGCAGTACGACCTGCTGGTGATCGCGGACGAGGTGATCTGCGGCTTCGGGCGCACCGGCTATTGGTTCGCCTCGGAACATTTCAAGATCGAGCCAGATTTCATGACCTTGGCCAAGGGCCTGACCTCGGGTTACCTCCCGCTCTCGGCGGTCATGGTCGGCAAGCGCGTGGCCGATGTCATCGCCGGCGACAAGGGCGGCGAGTTCAATCACGGCTACACCTATTCCGGCCATCCGGTCTCCTGTGCCGTCGCCATGGAGAACATCCGCCTGATGCGCGACGAGGGCCTGGTGGCCCGCGTCCATAACGAGACCGGCCCCTATCTCGCCAAGCGGCTGAACGAGCTGAAGGACCATCCGCTGGTCGGCGAGGTGCGCTCGCTGGGCTTCATCGGCGCGATCGAGCTGGTGAAGGACAAGGCCAAGCGGAAGTTCTTCAATCCCATCGGCGAGGTCGGCACGATCTGCCGCGACCATTGCTTCGCCAACGGCCTGGTGATGCGCGCGACGCGCGACACCATGCTGCTCTCGCCGCCGCTGATCTGGACGACCGCGCATATCGACGAGTTCATGGAACTCGCCCGCAAGTCGCTGGATCAGACGCTCGTCGACGTCAAGAAGAAGGGTTGGCTGTAACTCGGGAGACTTCGCGCGCCCTCCCCTTGCGGGAGCGGCGGCGAGCGCAGCGAGCGGGAGGGACGCAGCCGCACCCCTCCCCCTACCCCCTCCCGCAAGGGGAGGGGGCGTGATTTTTTGGGAGATACCCATGAAGAACATGAAATATGACAGCAAGGCGCTCTGGCAGATGGATAAGGATCACTACATCCATCCCTGGACCGATTTCTCCACCTTCAAGGAGACCGGCTCGGACGTCATCGCCGAGGGCGACGGCATCTACGTGTTCGACGCCGACGGCAAGCGCTATATCGACGGCATCGGCGGGCTCTGGTGCGTCAATATCGGCTATGGCCGCGAGGAGATGGCGCAGGCGCTGGCCGAGCAGGCGCGGCGCATCTGCTACTACTCGACCTTCACCCATCTGACGACGCCGCCCGCGGCCGAGCTGGCGGCGAAGCTGGCGCAACTGGCGCCGGGCCCGCTCAACCATGTCTTCTACACGACCGGCGGCTCGGAATCGAACGACAGCGCGGCGCGCCTCGTCGCCTTCTACTTCAATCGCCTCGGCAAGAAGACGAAGAAGAAGATCATCGCGCGCGTCGACGGCTACCACGGCTCGACCCTGCTGACCGCGACCATCACCGGCGTGGGGTTCGACAAGATCGGCTTCGACACGATCGACGACATGGTCCATCACATCTCCTGCCCCAATCCCTATCGCCGTCCCGACGGCATGACGGTCGCGGAATATGGCGATCAGGTCATCGCCGAGCTGGAGAACAAGATCATCGAGCTGGGGCCGGAGAACGTCGCGATGTTCTTCGCCGAGCCGATCATGGGGGCCGGCGGCGTGATCGTGCCGCCGCCGGGCTATCACAAGCGCGCCATGGAAGTCTGCAAGAAGTACGAGGTGATCTATATCTCCGACGAGGTGGTGACGGCGTTCGGCCGCCTCGGCCATTTCTTCGCCTCGAAGGATCATTTCGATTTTCAGCCGGACATCATCACCTCGGCCAAGGGCATCACCTCCGGCTATCAGCCGCTGGGC
>CAVOLB010000069.1:0-13619 GCA_963696655.1 uncultured Alphaproteobacteria bacterium | reverse complement strand
GGATTCTTCTTCCTCGATTCGTTCGACCACGCCCGGCAGCGCCAGCAGCCCGTCGAGACGCGGACGCTCGGCATCGATCTGCAAGCCCACATCCTTGATGGCGGCGATCACCTGATCGAGCGCCGCGCGATTGACGCGATAGCGCGATTGCGGCTGGCCCTGGCGCGCGGCCTCGAGCTGAACGCTGATATTGCCGCGCCGGCAGCGCTCCGGAACCGCCTGGCGCAGCTGCGGCTCGAGCGCCTCGCAGCCGGGCGGAAGGCGCAGGCGCAGATCGAGATTGCGGCCATTGACGCTGCGGATTTCCCAGCTCCAGCGCCGATCGACCTCGCCCATCTCGGCGCGGGCGAAGCCGGTCATGCTGGCAACAGCGCTCGCAGATTTTGTCACGAAGCCACCGACATGTTGTGTCGTCCCCCCAGCGCGCGACTATATACTGCGGTCCAAATGGCAACAAGCGAGGCCGCCTCACCCACGGTCCTCCGGAGCCTTCCATCCATGCCGCCTGTTCCCGCCGCCGCAAGCCTCGACCGACCGCAGCGCATCCTCATCACCGGAGCCTCGAGCGGCATCGGTGCGGCACTGGCTTCGGCCTATGCGGCCAGCGGTGTCAGCCTGGTGCTGGGTGGACGCGATCGAGGCCGGCTGGCATCGATCGAGGCCGCCTGCCGCACTGCGGGCGCCGAGGTCGAGACGGCAACCATCGACGTGGTCGATGCGGTCGCGCTGCGGCGCTGGATCGAAGCCGCCGACGACCGGGCGCCGCTCGATCTGGTCATCGCCAATGCCGGGATCTCCGCGGGCACCGGAACCGACGGCGAAAGCGAAGCCCAAGCACGCGCGATCTTCGCCACCAATGTCGACGGCGTGGCGAACACGGTCTGGCCGGCCCTGCAGCGGATGGAGCGGAGAGCCCAAGGTCAGATCGCGCTGATGAGCTCGCTCGCCGCCTTTCGCGGTTTTCCCGGAGCGCCGGCCTATTGCGCGAGCAAGGCCGCGGTGCGGGTCTGGGGCGAAGGCCTGCGGGGCGAGTACCGCCCCAAAGGCGTCGCCGTCACGGTGATCTGCCCCGGCTATGTCGAAAGCCCGATGACGGCGGTGAACGAATTTCCGATGCCGTTCCTGATGAGCGCCGAACGCGCCGCGCGCATCGTCAAGCGCGGCCTCGCCCGCGACCGCGCACGGATCGCCTTCCCCTTCCCGATGTATTTCGGGGCGTGGCTCCTGGGGGTGCTGTCGCCGGGCCTGACCGATCCGCTGCTGATACGCCTGCCCAAGAAGGGGTAAACGCGCCCTAGTCGGCTTGGGTCGTGTTGCGCTTCTGCGCCTGGACCTTGCGCCACGCGGCCACGTTCTTGTTGTGCTCGGCCAGCGTCTTCGCGAACACATGCCCGCCGCTGCCATCGGCCACGAAATAGAGATCGTCGCTCTGGGCCGGATGCAGCACCGCTTCGATGGCCGCGCGACCCGGATTGGCGATGGGTGCGGGCGGCAGGCCGACGGCGACATAGGTGTTGAACGGGCTGTCGACTGCGAGATCTTTCGTCGTCAGCGCGCGGTCGAGCTTCGAGCGGCCTTGCGTGATCGCATAGATCACGGTCGGATCGGATTGCAGCGCCATGCGCTGGGCGAGGCGGTTGAGGAACACCGCGGCGACATGCGGACGCTCCTCGGGGAGACCCGTCTCCTTCTCGACGATCGACGCGAGGATCAGCGCTTCCTTCGGATCCTTGAAAGGCAGACCCTGGGCGCGCGCCGGCCAGAGCTCGGCAAGGACGGCCTCCATGGACGATTTCATCCGGGCGACCAGATCGGCCCGGCTGTCGCCCAGCACGAAAAAATAGGTCTCGGGCAGCAGCGAGCCCTCGGGGCCCACGCTGGTCAGGTCCGGCGTATCGCCGTCGAGATCGGGAGCCGCCGCCAGAAGCTCCAGCACCTCGCGGTTGGTCAGGCCTTCGGCGATGGTCAGCCGATGCTGGATCTGACGCCCGTCGATCATCTGCTGCATCGCCGCCTGCGGGCTGATGCCGGCGGGGAAGAGATATTCGCCGGCGCGCAGCGGCTTGTGCTGGCCAAAGAGGCGCACGCCGAGACGGAACAGGAAGGGATCCTTGATGACGCCCGCGTCGGCGAGCTGACCGGCAATGGCCCTGACGCTGCTGCCCCGCGGCACGACCACGGTGTTGTCCGCCGTCAGCGGACCGGCCGAAGTGAATTGCTGATAGCCCCACCAGGCGCCGGCAGCCGCGGCGCCCAGAACCAGCAGGAGGATCAGCAGAAGCGTCCCGAGCAGCCGGCGCAACCGCGCCATGGCGGGACTAAGCGGGGCCCTGGAAGATCAGGCTGGCGTTGGTGCCGCCGAAGCCGAAGGAGTTCGACAAGGCGCGCCGGATCGTGCGCTTCTTGGCCTGCTTCGGTACCAGGTCGATGTCGCAGCCGACCGACGGGTTGTCGAGGTTGAGGGTCGGCGGCGCCACCTGGTCGCGGATCGCCAGGATGGAGAAGACCGCCTCGACCGCGCCGGCGGCGCCCAGCAGATGGCCGATCGCCGATTTGGTGGAGGACATCGAGATCTTGTAGGCGGCGTCGCCGAACAGCCGCTTGACTGCGCCCAGCTCGATCTCGTCGCCGAGCGGCGTCGAGGTGCCATGCGCGTTCACATAATCGATGTCGTCCGGGGTCAGCTTGGCCCGCTTCAACGCCGCCTTCATGGCGTTGAAGGCGCCCTCGCCGGTCTCGGAGGGGGCGGTGATGTGATAGGCGTCGCCCGACATGCCGTAGCCGATGACCTCGGCATAGATCTTGGCGCCGCGCTTGCGCGCATGCTCCAGCTCCTCGAGCACCAGCACGCCGGCACCCTCGCCCATCACGAACCCGTCGCGATCCTGGTCCCAGGGTCGCGAGGCCCGCTGCGGCTCGTCGTTGAAGCCGGTCGAGAGCGCGCGCGCCGCGGCGAAGCCCGCGACGCCGATGCGGCAGATCGAGGCCTCGGTGCCGCCCGCCACCATCACGTCGGCGTCATCGAGCTGGATCAGCCGCGCGGCGTCGCCGATCGCATGCGCGCCGGTCGAGCAGGCCGTCACCACCGCGTGGTTGGGCCCCTTGAAGCCGAACTGGATCGAGACGTTGCCCGACGCCAGATTGATCAGGCAGGCGGGAATGAAGAATGGGCTGACGCGGCGGGGGCCGCGCTCATGCAGCGTCACCGCCGCATCGTAGATGCCTTCCAGGCCGCCGATGCCCGAGCCGATCAGGACGCCGGTGCGTTCCCGCTCATGCTCGTCCGTCGGCTGCCAGTCGGCGTCCAGCACCGCTTCCGTCGCCGCACCCATCGCGAAATGGATGAAGCGGCCCATTTTGCGCTGGTCCTTGGGAATGACGTAGTCGTCCGGATTGAAATTGCCGGACGCCTTTTCGCCCAGCGGCACCTGGCCCGCGATCTTGCAGGGCAGGTCGCTGACGTCGAAGGCTTGAATCCCGGAAATGCCGGACTCGCCATTGACGATGCGCTTCCAGACATACTCGGTGCCGACGCCAAGCGGCGTCACCAAGCCCATGCCAGTAACTACGACGCGTCGCATGTCGCCTCTCGCAGATGGAACGGTATCGACAAGAGTGTCGCGGCGCCCAGGAGTTTGCGCAAAGCCAATGCGCTCAACTCAGCTGTGCTGCTCGATGAAGGTGATCGCGTCCTTCACCGTCAACACCTTCTCCGCGGCGTCGTCGGGAATTTCGCAACCGAACTCTTCTTCGAACGCCATCACCAGCTCGACGATGTCGAGACTGTCGGCGCCCAGGTCGTCGATGAAATGCGCACCTTCGGTAACCTTGGACTCATCGACGCCGAGGTGCTCGACGACGATCTTCTTCACGCGCTCGGCGATATCGCTCATATGGTTCGCCCCTTCAACTCACACCCGCTGGTTTTCGCTTATCGGGGCCGCCGGAAGGCGGGTCCCGTCCCCCGAACTCTATTGCCACCCGAAGGGGGCGGCTCAAGGGCGCGGTGCCCTTAACATATCCGTTCCGCTATAGCCAGGGCCTCGGAAAAGCCCTTTGTCAGCAGCGTTATATCATGGCCATTCCGCCGTTGACATGCAAGGTCTGGCCGGTCACGTAGGCCGCCTCGTTCGCCGCCAGATAGACGACGGCGGCGGCGATGTCCTCGCCGACGCCGAGTTGGCCCATCGGCACGCGCGACAGCAACTCGGTTTTCTGCTTCTCGTTGAGCGCGTCGGTCATGGCGGTCGCGATGAAGCCCGGCGCCACGCAATTGACCGTGATGTTGCGCGAGGCGACCTCGGCGGCGAGCGCCTTGGACATGCCGATCATGCCGGCTTTCGAGGCCGCGTAATTCGCCTGGCCCGGATTGCCTGTGACGCCCACAATCGAGGTGATGCCGATGATGCGGCCCCAGCGCCGGCGCATCATGGGCATCAGCAGGGCCCGGCTGAGCCGGAAGGCCGCCCCCAGATTGACGTCCATGACGGCGTTCCAGTCCTCGTCCTTCATGCGCACCGCGAGCCCGTCGCGGGTCAATCCTGCGTTGTTGATCAGGATATCGACCTGGCCCAGCGCCGCCTCGGCCTTCTTGGCGAGATCCTCGGTGCCGCCCGGCTCGCCGAGATTGGCCGGCAGGACCTTCGCCCGGCCGCCCAATTCGCCCGCCAGCGCCTCGAGCGCCGCGACCTTGGTGCCGGACAACCCGACCTCGGCGCCTTGCGCGTGGAGCGCCTTGGCGATGGCGCCGCCGATACCGCCCGACGCCCCCGTCACCAGGGCCTTCTTGCCCGTCAGATCGAACATGGCCATCTCGATTGATCTCCTGAAGCGTCCGTTATGTCGTCGCCGTCATGTCGCGGCACAAGGGCTCACAAAGTCATGAGGACGGCCTCGATTTCCTCCGGCGTGCCCGCCGCCTGGCCTTTCAGCTCGCGATCGATCCGCTTGGTGAGGCCGGTCAAGACCTTGCCGGCGCCCACCTCGATCAATTCCTCGACGCCCTGTGCCTTCATGGCCAGCACGCTCTCGCGCCAGCGCACCAGCCCCGTCACCTGCTCCACCAGGAGCCGGCGGATCGTCTCGGGATCGCTCACCGGCTTCGCCGTCACATTGGCCACCAGCGGCACGGCCGGCATCGCGATCGCGGCGCCGGCCAGCGCGTCCCGCATCTCGTCCGCCGCCGGCTGCATCAGGGCGCAATGGAAGGGCGCACTCACCGGCAGCATCACGCTGCGCTTGGTGCCGCGCTCGGCGGCGATGGCGACGGCACGCTCGACCGCAACCTTATGTCCGCTCAGCACCACCTGGCCGGGTGCGTTGTCGTTGGCGACGCTGACGACCTCCGATTTGGGACCCGCCTCCCGGGCCGCCGCGGCGATCGCCTCGGCCGCCTCGAGATCCAGACCCAGCAGGGCCGCCATCGCCCCCTCGCCCACCGGCACCGCGCGCTGCATGGCGCGGCCCCGCCGCTTCAGCAACCGCGCCGCGTCGGAAAGGGTCAGCGCGCCCGCGGCCGCCAGGGCCGAATATTCGCCCAGCGAATGGCCGGCGACGAAGGCCGCCTTGTCGGGCAGCGAGAATCCGCCCTCGGCGGTGAGGACCCGGAGCGCCGCCATGCTGACCGCCATCAGGGCCGGCTGGGCATTCTCCGTCAGGGTCAGTTCGGCCTCGGGCCCCTCGGCCATGAGCCGACCCAGCTTCTGGCCCAGCGCATCGTCCACTTCCTCGAACACCAGCCGCGCGGCGGGAAAAGCTTCCGCCAGGGCGCGCCCCATGCCGACCGCCTGGGAGCCTTGTCCCGGAAACACGAAAGCGCGAGCCATCTCTATGAAATTCCTATATTTTCTTTTGAACGCTCAAAAAGGCGGCCATTGATAGCGGCGCCCTCCCGGCCTGTCCAGTGTTTGCGGGGTGGGGGCGGGTTCCTGCGGCGGCCGAAAGGCTTGCGGGGCGGAAAGCAATGTGTATAGTGCGCCGCTCTTCGAAAACTCCTTGCCGGCCAATGACCTTGAAGGTCGCGCGCCGGCTAGGCCCGGGCGGCTGTTGCGGGGGCATTTGCCCTTCCAGCGCCGGGCCATTCAACAGCCATAAGGAGCTGCGAACCGAATGCCCTTCTACGAAACCGTCTTCATCACGCGCCAGGACGCTTCCTCGGCGCAAGTGGAGCAGTTGACCGAGGCCTTCTCGGGGATCGTCACCGCCGGCGGCGGCTCGGTCACCAAGAAAGAGCAATGGGGACTGCGCAACCTGTCCTTCCGGATCAAGAAGAACCGCAAGGGCCATTACACCCTGCTCAACATCGACGCGCCCGCTCCGGCGGTGGTGGAGATGGAGCGCAACATGCGCATCAGCGAAGATGTGCTGCGCTACCTGACCGTTCGCGTCGAGGCCCTCGAGGAGGGTCCGTCGGCCATGCTGCAGAGCCGCGGCCGCGAAGGCGACGAGCGCGGCGGCCGGGGTGAGCGCGGCGGGCGTGGCGGCGATCGCTTCGGCGACCGTCCGCGCCGCAGCTTCGGCGACCGCCCGGAGCGTGGCGACCGCTTCGGCGGCGACCGCCCGGATCGCGGCGACCGTTTCGGCGGCGGCGATCGTGAACCCCGGCATGTGGCCGGCAACGAAGGAGAGCCCGCATGAGCGAGGGCACACCGACCGTCGTCCGCGCCAGCGGCCGGCGGCCTTTCTTCCGCCGCCGCAAGACCTGCCCGTTCTCGGGTCAGCACGCGCCGAAGATCGACCACAAGGATATCCGGCTGTTGCAGCGCTTCCTCTCGGAGCGCGGCAAGATCGTGCCGAGCCGCATCACGGCGGTGTCCGCGAAGAAGCAGCGCATCCTGGCCCAGGCCATCAAGCGCGCCCGCTTCCTCGGGCTCCTGCCTTACGTGCTGAAGTAGGAGCCGCATCATGGAAGTGATCCTGCTCGAACGAGTCGAGAAGCTCGGCCAGATCGGCGAGGTGGTGAAGGTGAAGCCGGGCTATGCCCGCAATTACCTGCTGCCGCAGAAGAAGGCGCTGCGGGCCACCGAGGCCAACCGCGCTCGCTTCGAAACCCAGCGCCACCAGATCGAGGCCAACAACCTCAAGCGCCGCCAGGAAGCCGAAGGCATCTCCGGCAAGGTGGACGGCATGAGCGTGGTGCTGGTGCGCCAGGCCGGCGAGAACGGACAGCTGTTCGGTTCCGTCAGCCCGCGCGACATCGCCGATGCGGTCAGCGCCAAGGGCGTCACCATCGACCGCCGTCAGGTCGTGCTCGACAAGCCCATCAAGGCCCTGGGGCTGTTCCCGGTGCGCGTCGCCCTCCATCCGGAGGTGATCGTCACCGTGACGGCCAACGTCGCGAAGTCCGAGGAAGAGGCCGAGATCCAGCTCAAGAACGGCGGCTTTGTGGGCGCGACCGAAGCCCGCGCGGCGTCGCTCGACGATCTGCTGGCCGATGCCGAGGCCCAGCTGCCGCCCGAAGTGAAGGCGCAGCGCGATGCCGAGGCCGAAGGCGAAGCGGAAGAAGCCTGATCGACGCTGCCGGGTGGCCGTCCCGCGGCTGCCAGGCGGAACCGAGTTGCTGCAGCCGCGGTTCCCTGAACAGGGACCGCGGCTGTTGCTTTTTGGAGCCTCCCGCGATCCGCATGCCGGCCCTGCGAAGAGCGCGGGTTCCAATCGGCAGACCGGGGTTTCGCCTGCATTTACAAGCCCCGCCGTTCTGATTAACGTTATGTGATGCGCGATCGAGCCTGCGACCTTCCTGCAGGCCGGGTGGGGGCCCGAGCCGGCGATCGCGGTTCATATCTGGGAAGAGGCGTGATCGCGCGATGCTTGCCGCGCATATTCTGAAACGTGTGATTCGGGACGGCCAGCTCCGCGTCGTGGACGCGGATGGCAAAGTCCATCTCATTGGCCCCGGCCCCGGTCCGGCGCCGACCATCCGGCTGCATGACCGTCGGCTGCACCGGGACCTGTTCCTCAATCCGAAGCTGCGCTTCGGCGAGGCCTATATGGAGGGCCGCCTCACCGTCGAGGACGGCACGCTCTATGAGGTGCTGGACCTGGTGACGCGCAACATCGCGGCGCTGGAGAGCCACCCGCTGCAGCGCGTCCAGCTCCTGCTGGGGCGGATGCTGCATTTCATCCACACCCACAATCCGGTCGGCCGCGCCCAGAAGAACGTGGCGCATCATTACGACCTGTCGGACACGCTCTACGACCTGTTCCTCGACAAGGACCGGCAATATAGCTGCGCCTATTTCGCCACCGACAATGACAGCCTCGAGCTGGCCCAGTCGAACAAGAAGCTGCATCTGGCCTCGAAGCTCCTGCTGGAGCCGGGCCAGAAGGTGCTCGACATCGGCAGCGGCTGGGGCGGCCTCGGCCTCTATCTCGCCAAGCTGATGAATGTCGACGTCACCGGCGTGACGCTCTCGACCGAGCAGCACAAGGTCTCCGAGCAGCGCGCGCGCGACGCCGGCCTCTCCGACCGGCTGCGCTTCCACCTGCGCGACTACCGGCTGCAGCAGGGCCCGTTCGACCGGATCATCTCGGTCGGCATGTTCGAGCATGTCGGCACCAAGCATTACCGGGAGTTCTTCCGCAAGGTGAAGGAGCTCCTGACCGAGGACGGCGTCATGCTGCTGCATGCGATCGGCCGCATGGACCCTCCGGGCTCGACCAATCCCTGGCTGCGCAAATACATCTTCCCGGGCGGCTACACCCCGGCCCTCTCCGAGGTGTTCCGCGCGGTCGAGGATGTCGGCCTCTGGGTCACCGACGTGGAGATCCTGCGCCTGCACTACGCCAAGACCCTGCGCGAATGGCACCGCCGCTTCGACGCCAACCGCGACAAGATCCGCGCCCTCTATGACGAGCGTTTCTGCCGCATGTGGGAGTTCTATCTGGTCGGCTGCGAGGTCGCGTTCCGGAACATGGGGCAGATGGTGTTCCAGATGCAGCTCTCGCGCCGCCAGGAAGCGGTGCCGCTGACGCGCGACTACATGGTCGACTTCGAGCGCGCTATGCAGGCCCGCTCCAGCGCGGCGGCGTAACCCCTCGGCGGTCGCGGCGCCGCGGCCCATGCGCTCCGATGCGTGAATTTACCGAGGGTGCCGCGCCCGAGTCGCCGCCGCCGCGGGTCGACCCCGCAGGTTAACCGGAGAATCAACGCACGGCCGTAAGGCGCGGAGATCGCGGGGCTCTCGCGCGGACGCTCGAAACGGGCTTGAGTTATCCCCGCCTTCCACCAGAATCATTTCGACTCGACCGCGTTTGCGGGACCAGCGCCGTGGACGCCTCTGATAGTGTCGGCCTCGAGATGGTGGAACGCACATTCATTAGCAGCAACGTCGCGACGCTTCGAGGCACGGACCTCGAGCCCGCCGCGCTGCGCATCCCGCCGCACAATTACGAGGCCGAGCAGGCGCTTCTCGGCGCGGTGCTGGCCAACAACCACGTCTTCGACAAAGTCAACGAGTTCCTCGAGCCCGAGCATTTCGCCGACGCGCTCCATGGCCGCATCTACGAGGCGATCGGCAAGCTGATCGAGCGCGGGCAGATCGCCAACATCCTGACGCTCAAGAACCTGTTCGACCAGGACGCGGCGCTGATCGATGCCGGCGGCTCCCAGTATCTGGCCCGCCTCGCCAACGCGGTCGTGACCATCATCAATGCCGAGGATTATGGCCGCACCGTCCATGACCTCTATCTGCGCCGGCAGCTGATCGCGCTGGGCGAAGAGGTGGTGAACGAGGCCTTCCGCATCGATCTCGACATGCCGGCGGCCCACCAGATCGAGCATGCCGAGCAGCAGCTCTACGACCTGGCCGAGACCGGCCAGACCGAGGGCGAGTTCAAGATCTTCAGCTCGGCCCTGAAGGTGGCGATCGAGACAGCCGAGATCGCCTATAAGCGCGACAGCCATATCACCGGCGTGACCAGCGGCCTGACCGACCTGGACCGGCGGCTGGGCGGCCTGCATCCCTCCGATCTGGTGATCCTGGCCGCCCGCCCTTCGATGGGAAAGACGGCGCTCGCGACCAACATCTCCTTCAACGCGGCGCGCGCCTATCGCGAGGCGCTGGACGCCACCGGCAAGCCGGTCGCGGTCGAGGGCGCCAAGGTCGCCTTCTTCTCGCTCGAAATGTCGGCCGAGCAGCTGGCCACCCGCATCCTGGCCGAGCAGACCGGCGTCTCCTCGGATCGGATCCGGCGCGGCGATCTCAAGCAGGAGGATTTTCCCGTCTTCGTGCAGACCGCGCGCGAGCTCTCCGAGCTGCCGCTCTTCATCGACGACACCCCGGCTTTGACCGTGGGGGCGCTGCGGACCCGCGCGCGCCGGCTCAAGCGCCAGCACGGGCTGGGGCTGATCGTGGTCGACTATCTGCAATTGATGCGGGCCTCGGCCGGCAGCAAGCCCGAGAACCGGGTTCAGGAGATCTCGGAAATCACCCGCGGTCTCAAGGCGATCGCCAAGGAACTTAACGTGCCGGTGCTGGCGCTCTCCCAGCTCTCGCGCGCGGTCGAGCAGCGCGAGGACAAGCGCCCGCAGCTCTCGGACTTGCGCGAATCGGGCTCGATCGAACAGGACGCCGACGTGGTCATGTTCATCTTCCGCGAGCAGTATTACCACGAGCGCGCCGAGCCGCGGCAGCGCGAGGACGAGACCGAGGACAAGTTCCGCGAGCGGATGGACCGCTGGCAGGAGCGCGGCGAGCGGATCCACAATGTCGCCGAGGTGAACATCGCCAAGCAGCGCCACGGGCCCGTCGGCACGGTCGAGCTGTTCTTCGACGGCATGCTGACCAAGTTCGGCGATCTGGTCCGCGACGATCACGTCCCTGATGCCCATCGCTGAGCCGGGCGCCGGCCCGACCGAGATCGCCGCCGCGCGCCTGACCATCGACCTCGCGGCCATCGCCGGCAATTTCCGCCTCGTCGCCAAACGCGCCGCCCCCGCCGCGGTCGGCGTCTCGGTCAAGGCCGACGCCTACGGCCTCGGCATGGCGCAGGTCGCGCCGGCCCTGCATGACGCCGGCGCCAGGGTCTTCTTCGTCGCCTGGCTCGAGGAGGGGATCGCGCTCCGCCATCTGCTCCCCGAGGCCGAGATCTTCTGTCTCAATGGCGTGGCGCCCGGCGCCGCCGACGCCTATGCCACCTACCGCCTGATGCCGATCCTGGGGAGTCTCGAGGAGATCGACGAATGGCGCGCGGCCCGCCATGGCGGCAAGGCGCCCGCCGGCCTCCAGATCGACAGCGGCATGGCGCGGCTCGGCCTCTCGGCCGAGGAGGTCGACCAGCTTGTCGCCGATCGTCAACGGCTTGACGGGCTGAACCTCACCCTGGTCATGAGCCATCTCGCTTGTGGCGACGATCCCGCCGACCCGATGAACCTGGCGCAGCGCGCGAGCTTCGAGCGCGATCGCGGCCGGCTCGGCCTGGTTTCCATCCGCAGCAGCCTTGCCGCCTCCGGCGGCAGCTTTCAGGGCCCGGATTTCCATCTCGACCAGGTGCGCCCGGGCGCTGCCCTCTACGGCCTGGCGCCGCTCATGGGGCAGGCGAACCTCATGGCGCAAGTGGTTCGGCTGCAAGCAAAAATCCTGCAGGTCCGTCGCGTTGACAGGGGTATGACCGTTGGCTACGGTGCGACCCACCGCACGACCCGGCCGTCGCGCCTGGCGACCCTAGCCACCGGCTATGCCGATGGGTATTTTCGCTCCCTCAGCAATCGCGGCCACGCCTATCTTGGGCCCGTGCGGGTTCCGGTGGTGGGGCGCGTGTCGATGGATCTCCTGACGCTCGATGTGACCGACGCGCCGCCCGAGCTGGCGCGCCGCGGCGCCTGGGTCGACCTCATCGGCCCCCATCACACGGTCGACGAGCTGGCCGCCGAGGCCGGCACCATCGGCTATGAGATCCTGACCGCCCTGGGCGCGCGCTATGCCCGCCATTACCTGCCGGCGGACGGCAAGGCGGGAGCGGCGACATGACCGGCGTGAATTTCCTGCAGCCGATCGGCCGCACTTTCTTCAACGCGCTGGCCGGTCTCGGACGGCTGACCCTGTTCGCCGCCGCGGGCCTCATCAATGTCGTGCGGCCGCCCTATTATCCGCGCCTCGTGCTGAAGCAGATGATCGAGATCGGCTTCTACTCCTTGCCGGTGGTAGGCCTGACCGCGATCTTCACCGGCATGGTGCTGGCGCTGCAGAGCTTCACCGGCTTCTCGCGCTTCAGCGCCGAATCGGCGATCCCGAACGTGGTGGTGGTCTCGATCACCCGCGAGCTGGGTCCCGTCCTGGCGAGCCTGATGGTGGCGGGGCGCATCGGCGCCGCCATGGCGGCCGAGATCGGCACCATGCGCGTGACCGACCAGATCGACGCCCTCACCACCCTCTCGACCAACCCGATGCGCTATCTCGTGGCGCCGCGCCTCCTGGCCGGCGTGGCGATGGTGCCGATCCTGGTGCTGGTCGCCGACATCATCGGCGTCTTCGGCGGCTATCTGCTCAGCATCTACAAGCTGGGCTTCAACCCCTCGACCTATCTGCACAACACCTTCGACTTCCTCAAGACCGACGATGTGGTCTCAGGACTGGTGAAGGCCGCGGTGTTCGGCTTCCTGATCGCGCTGATGGGCTGTTATCACGGCTTCAACTCCAAGGGCGGCGCCCAGGGCGTGGGCACCGCCACCACCAACGCGGTGGTCTCGGCCTCGATCCTGATCCTGCTCTCCGACTACGTCGTCACCGAGCTGTTCTTCTCGCGATGAGAGCGAACGGCAACGCCGGCGGCACGCCCAAGATCGAGATCCGCGGCCTGTTCAAGGCCTTCGGGTCCAAGCAGGTGCTGCGCGGGGTCGACCTCGATGTGCGCCCGCGGGAAAGCCTGGTGGTGATCGGCGGCTCGGGCTCCGGCAAGTCGGTGCTGATCAAATGCGTGCTGGGGCTGATCGAGCCCGATGCCGGCTCGATCAAGGTCGACGGCGAGGAGACCGTCGGGCTCCGCGGCCGAGAGCGCGAACGCGTCATGCGCAAGTTCGGCATGCTGTTCCAGGGCGGCGCGCTGTTCGACAGCCTGCCGGTCTGGGAAAATGTCGCCTTCGGCCTGATGTCGGCCGACGGCGTGGCGCGCCCCGAGGCCAAGGCGGCCGCGACGCGCAACCTCGCCGCGGTGGGGCTGGGTCCCGAGGTCGGCGAGCTCTTTCCGGCCGAGCTTTCGGGCGGCATGCAGAAACGCGTGGCGCTCGCCCGCGCCATCGCCCGCAAGCCCGATATCATCTTCTTCGACGAGCCCACCACCGGCCTCGACCCGATCATGTCGGACGTCATCAACGACCTGATCAACCGATGCGTCGAGTCGCTGGGCGCCACCGCCCTGTCGATCACCCATGACATGGCCAGCGTGCGCCGCATCGCGCATCGCGTCGCCATGATCTATGAAGGCCGCATCATCTGGCAGGGGCCCATCGCCGAGATCGACCGCTCGGGCAACGACTATGTCGAGCAGTTCATCCATGGCCACGCCGAAGGCCCGATCCAGATGCCGGTGCGGCCGCTGTAAGATGCGGGACGCGGAGCGCGTTCCCATATATGCGGTCGCCGCGGCACCTTCCTTCTCTTTCCTCTCCCCCTCCCTGGAGG
>CAVOLB010000068.1:0-18707 GCA_963696655.1 uncultured Alphaproteobacteria bacterium | reverse complement strand
TCTTTCCGATCTGATCTCGGCTATCGCGTATCCCGGCAACTGGCTAGCATTAACTTCGATCCAGGTTCATCCTGGAAATGTCGATCGAAGTGACCAGCTGGGGTAATCATGTATTCAAGGGCAACTCATCGTCGCGCGGCGTACGGGGCGTTAGCCCTCGGGACGCTGGCGTTCGGACTGATGCTATCGGGGCCCGCATACGCCGATGACATCAAGCTCGGTATCCTGTTCGACGTGACCGGTCCGGTTGCCGATATGGTGCCGCCGCTCCTCGATGCCACGAAGCTGGCGGTCGATGAGGTCAACGCCAATGGCGGGCTCCTGAAGGGGCAGAAGCTCCAGACGATTCTCGCCGACTCCAAGGGCACCGAAGATGATGCGGTCGCTGCGGCCAACACGCTCGTGCGCGATGACAAGGTCGTCGCCATCGTCGGGGCGATCACCAGCGTCGCCACGCTCGCCGCTGCCCACAAAGTCACCATTCCCAACAGCATTCCGATGATCTCGCCGGCCTCGACCGCGGTCGAATTGACCGACCTGGAGGACAAGGACTTCGTGTTCCGCGTGGTGCCGAGCGACGCCGACCAGGGCTGGGTCCTGGCGGGCCTGGTCCACAACAAGGGATTCACGAAGGTCGCGGTGACCTATATCGACAGCGACTATGGCAGCGGCCTCAATGACACCTTCCGCGACAATTTTCAGAACTACAAAGGCGTCGTGACCACGGCCCTGGGCCACGAAGCCAACAAGGCCAGCTATGCCGACGAGGTGAAGCAGCTCGAGCCGTTCGATCCGGAAGCGCTCGTGCTGATCGACTTCGCGACAGCCGGCGGTATCACCCTCATCAAGGACGCTTTGGCGAGCGGGCATTTCAAGCAATTCATCGGTACCGATGCGCTGATGGACCCAGCCCTGATCACGGAAATCGGCGCCGATAATCTCAAGGGAATGTTCTTCACGGCGCCTACGGCCGACGATTCGACCTCGGCCGCGCAAAAGTTCGATGCGCTGTACAAGGCCGCCTTCGACAGGACCGGGGACGAAGAATTCGCCGCCCAGACCTACGACGCCACGATGCTAATCGCGCTCGCCATCGAGAAGGCGGGTACGACCGACGGCAAGAAGATCCGGGATGCCCTTCGGGAGATCTGCTGTTCTGCCGGTGGCGAGGTGATCGAACCCGGCGAGTGGGCCAAGGCCAAGGCCGCGATCGCCGCTGGCAAGAAGATCAATTATGAGGGCGCGAGCGGGAACTGCGATTTCGACGAGAATGGCAATATAGAGGGCGTCTACGGCCATTTCGAAATCGAGAACGGCGCCTTCAAGCAGGTCGAATTGCTCAAGCCCTAAGGAGACCTGCCGCTATCGAATGGGCAGGCGCGCCGCGGGCCGTGCGGTGTGCCTGTTTCCGGTCTGAACGGGCCGGGTCGGCGTCGGCGCAGATGGAACGCAGGCCCGCAACCGTTCCGCCAGCCCATCCAGCTGCGCGGCGATCTCGCTGATGGCCAGGGTGCCCAGTGCCGGGCTGTCATATCGCTGCAGCCGGAGTTGCGCGTCGATCGTCATCCGATCGATCATCCGTTCGGTCAGGACGCCCTCCTCGCGCAAGGCAGTCACCGCGGCCTGGAACATGATCAGGTCCGCGGTGATCGTGCAGAACATGACTTGCAATGTGGATTCGGCGTCGTCGATGCGTTGCTCGAGCTCTTCGATCTTTGCCATCTTTGTCTCTCGGCGATGATAAGGAAACAGGACAGCCGTCATCTTGAATCGGCTTTATGACCTTTCAACGCAGCGAGACCGATTTCTGCCGTCGGCCACAAATTTGCTCGCCTTGCGAGCAGCAGCGGGAGTCGGCTGCCACTCTTGCGAAATTTTCACCCAAGCCAGGAATGCAGGATCGGCCAGGCCGCGATCGCGCTGAAGATCGCGGCGGCCACCGCCAGCCACGCCACCCAGCGGAATCGTGAGCGCTCGAGCGCTTCGGCCGCGCGACTCTTCTCCGCCAGCCAGCTTTCGACGAAGCGGCGCGAGGGATGCGGGTCGCTGTCGACGATGCCCCTGACATCGGCGCCGCGGCCGTAATTGGTGCCGGGCCCCTGGAGCTTGCCGGCCACGACCTGCGGGCCCAGCGCCTCCATGGCGGCCCGCCAGCGTTGTTCCGGTGATGCGCTTCGATTGTCTTTGGACGGCATGGGAGGAGAGCGCGGCGATCCTGGATTCGGTTCCGCGGCGCGATTGGCACCCCCGCCGCAACCGAACGTCGTTCCTCTGTCCCCCGAGCGCCGGATCGGGGACGGCGGCACGAAAAACTGGCGATCCACACTCTTTTTTGGAATGGCGAGATTCACCGCCAGACATCGGTAGAATCCCGCAACCACATAATAATACTGTTTAATTTGCTGTTTTCGTAGCTCATTGATCGGACAGCAACAATCGGCTGCGGTTACCGGTCGTTAACCATTTGAGAACCATCGGCTCGCCCTAATTAACACATTAGAGATGACCTAACAGAAGGCGCCCATCCATCGGATCGATGGGATTGGCGAGGGACGAACCTATGAAAGTCCTATCCGAGCATTTGAACGGACGGAGCCATGAACGAGGCCTCGATCCTGTCGGGCCGCGCTGGGCGCTGTTGCTGACGCCGTTACCCGCGGCGACGCTCTATTTCGTCGTTGGCGCGGCGTGGGTCCTGATCTCGGACAGCCTCCTGCTGCTCTTGTCCGCAGGTAACGAGACCTTTTTTGCTCAGGGCCAGACGAACAAGGCCTTCCTCTTCATCGCTCTCTCGACGGTGCTGGTCTATGTCCTGTGCCGATACTGCCACCGGGTCGCGACGGCCAAGTCGACCGCGCTGGCGGCCTCGGACCAGCAGCGGGTCGATCTGCTGGATGCGATATCCGATCCCGTGGTGACCTTCGACCCGCAGGCCCGGGTGACGGCCATCAATGCCGCGGGTGTCCGTATTCTCGGCTATGGACGCGAAGGCATCCTGGGCCACGCCATGCAGGACTTTGTGGCGCTGCCGGATCGACAGCGGGTCGTCGACGCCTTCTTGCAGGTGATGCGGGGGCAGATTGTCGGGGTCGAGGTGACGATCCTGACCAAGGATGGCTCCACGCTGCCGTTCGAGTTCCAGGGCGTACCGCTGAGGGATCCGTCGGGCGAGGTCGTGGGCGCGGTTGCGAGCGGCCGCGAAATCAGCCAGCGGCTCGAGGCCGAGGCCAGAATCCGCCGTCATCTGTTCGGCGTGGAGACGACCCTGCGCCAGACCATCGCCGCGATCGCCACCATGGTGGAGAAGCGCGACAGCTATCTCGCCGGCCATCAGGAGCGGGTGACGACGCTGGCGCTCGCCATCGCCGACAGGATGGGGCTGGATCTGCAGCGTCGCGAAGGACTGCAGCATGCCAGCATCTGCCACGATATCGGCAAGATCCAGATTCCAAGCGAGATTCTGAGCAAGCCGTCGAAGCTGACCGAGGCCGAGTTCACCATGATCAAGTCGCATCCCGAGGCCGGGTTCGAAATCCTGAACAAGATCGACTTCCCCTGGCCCCTCGCGGAGATCGTTCGCCAGCATCATGAACGGTTCGACGGCTCGGGCTATCCCAAAGGCCTGGTCGGCGAGCAGATCCGTCTCGAGGCCCGCATCCTCGCGGTGGCCGACACGGTCGAGGCCATGACGTCGCACCGGCCCTATCGACCGGCGATCGGGCCCGAGGCGGCGTTGCGCGAGATCCGCCACGGCTGCGGACGGCTCTACGATCCCACCGTGGTCGAGGCCTGCCTCGCTTTGTTCGAGAAAGAGCATTTCGAGTTCGCAGCCTGAGCCGTCGGGCTCGGGCCGCGGCTGCCCCGGGCACGGGATCCTCCGTCATCGGCAGCCGCTGAGGCACGGAGACCGGTCAGCCGCGGAACGGAAACCCTGTGCCTGCCAGCGCGGTCTCGGTGAAATCGCCGGCCAGCACGTCGGCCCCGGCGAAGACGCTGCGCGAGATCCGGGCGCTGCGAAAGCTGGTGGCGATCTGCCCGCCGCCGCCGGCAAGCGGCAGGGGCGCGATGCGGCAGCCCGACAGGTCGGCGCCGGTGAGATCCGCGCCGTCGAAACGTCCGCCGCTGACCTTGGCGCCTCGGAACCGCGCCTGTCGGAGGTCCGAGCCGCTGAAATCCACCGCGAAGATCCGGGCCTCGCCGAAATCGACGCCGCTCAGGCTGCAGCGGCGGAACACGACGAGCCGCAGGAGCTTGCCCGAGAGATCGAGGCCCGACAGATCGGCCCGTTCGAAGACCGCCTGCTTGCCCTCGCGTCCGTCCGATTGCAGCCATTTCTCATGGGCCGCGATCACGGCCGTAAAGTTGTCGCGGTTGTTGACCGGCGGCGGATCGAACTTCGCGTCGCGCGCCCAGGACTTGACCTGATTGAGATCCTCCGGCATCAGGCCGGTGAGATCGGCGCCGGTGAAGACCGTCTTGTCGATCGAGACGCCGACCATCTTGGCGCCGGTCAGCCGCGCGCTGGTGAAGTTGGTGCGCGACAGGTTGGCACCGCGCAAATCGACGCCGGTCATGTCACAGCCCGAGAAATCGGCATCGACCATGGTGGCATTGGCCATGATGGCGCCGGCCAGCTTGGCGCCCTTGAAGACCGAGCCCGACAGCTTGGCGTTGCTGAGGTCGGCGCGGAAGAAATTGGTCATCTCGCCTTCGGCGGCACCGTCGGTCTCGATCTCGCCCGGCCGGCGCGGGCCGCGATGGCGATAGAGCACGCCTTCGCGCAGATCGGCCTCGTGCAGGTCCGCCCCTTCGAGATCGGTGCCGGCGAGGCGCGCCCCGCGCAGGATCGCGCGCGTCAGCTTCGCGC
This sequence comes from uncultured Alphaproteobacteria bacterium, assembly GCA_963696655.1. Taxonomy (GTDB): domain Bacteria; phylum Pseudomonadota; class Alphaproteobacteria; order Dongiales; family Dongiaceae; genus Hypericibacter. The sequence goes on along the minus strand of CAVOLB010000068.1, from coordinate 13,840 downwards.
CGCGCAAATGCGCACCGGACAGGTTGGCGCCGAAGAAGTCGCATTCCGCGAGATTGCAGCCATCGAACCGCGCGCCGCCCAGATCGGCGCCGGTGAAGACCATGCCGTGAAGATCGAGGCCCGAGAGGTCGATGCCGGGCAGCGCGCAATAGGAGAGTTCGCCGCGCTTTCCCCTGGCCGGTGTCTTGGTCCAGAGGAGATGCGTTCCGACGATCGCCTTCAGTTCTTCGGGCGAGGGGATCTTGAGATCGGCTTTGGTCATGGCGGGTCTGGATCGAGGCTCGCTGGCTTGTCGGGGGGCTTTCCTGCGCTCGCGGCGGTCGAGTATGCCGCTATGCGGCCGTCCGCTGTCCCGGGGGCGGGGCGAGCGGCGGCCACTCCAGCCAGCATAAGGGCGGACCGTTAACCGTTCGTTCTTCGCTTGGGAGCGCCCCTCGGGCCCCCCGGAGCCGGCCCAGGGCGGGTCCTCTGGAACCCAATCCCAGGCGTGGCGTTTCCTGGGGCAGTCGAGGAACAGGATTGACGGCCATGTCACGTGACCCATTCGAGAGCGTCGAGCAGACGGCCGACGAGCAGCGCGAAACACAGAAGCGGGTCGATCGTGTCGAGGAGGATGCGCCGCCGGAGAAATCGGAGGGCGCCATGCAGGCGGGCGCGCGGCGATATCCGGAGCCACCCTTGCCCAAGCAGCATCAGTGGAAGCCCGGCGAGGAGGGGTTGCTGTCCCCGCCGCCGATGTATGACGCGCCTTACTACAAGGGCTCCGAGAAGCTCAAGGATCGAGTGGCCATCGTCACCGGCGGCGATTCCGGGATCGGGCGAGCGGTGGCGACGCTCTATGCGCGCGAAGGCGCGGACGTCGCGATCCTCTATCTCAACGAGCATGAGGACGCCGAGATCACCCGCGAGGCCGTCGAGAAGGAAGGGCGGCGCTGCCGGCTGATCTCGGGCGACGTCGCCGACCGGCAATTCTGCCGCAATGCGGTCGCGCAGGTGGCGAAGGAATTCGGGCGGCTCGACATCCTGGTCAACAACGCCGCCTTTCAGCTTCATGTCGATCGCTTCGAGGATCTGACCGAGGAGCATTTCGACCGGACGCTCAAGACCAACCTCTATGGCTACTTCCATATGGCACAGGCGGCGGTGGAGCACATGCGACCCGGCGGCTGCATCGTGAACAACGGCTCGGTCACCGGCCTGCAGGGAAGCAAGGCCCTGCTCGATTATTCGATGACCAAGGGCGGCATCCATGCCTTCACCCGCTCGCTCTCGATCCATCTGATTCCGCGCGGCATCCGCGTCAATGCGGTGGCGCCGGGCCCGGTCTGGACGCCGCTCAACCCGGCCGACAAATCGGCCGAGGATGTGAGTCATTTCGGCGCCGACACGGCGATGAAGCGGCCCGCGCAACCGGAAGAGATTGCGCCCGCTTTCGTGTTCCTCGCCTCGTCCCATTGCTCCAGCTACATCACCGGCGAGATCCTCCCGGTGGTCGGCGGTTACGGCGGCGGCTGAGGCCGTTGGATTTCGGGGTCGAGTAACGCCGCCTCTCCCGGCGCCGGGAAGAGCCGGCGGAGTCACAGGAGAAGATCATGCCTCGCAAATACTCGAAATCCGCATCGCGCACCGTCGCCAACGCCATGCGCAAGCGAAAGAAGGGCACGCTCAAGAGCGGGCCCGGCGGCAAAGGCGGGACGGTGAAGAGCCGGGCCCAGGCGCTCGCCATCGGCATTTCCGAGGCGCGGAAGAAAGGCAAGAAGGTTCCTGCCAAGCGCCGCCGGAAGAAATGAGGCGGATCGCTTGTGGCTTTCCTGTGGGCGGGATCGTCGCGAGCCGCGGACAGCACTGTCGCCCCGCATGGCCCGGACTTCATCTCTGGCGGCGGAACCCCGTCCGGACGCTCGCGTTGTACCTGATATCGACAACCCGAATATGAAGGGACCAGATTATGGGTAACCCAATGGACAAGCCGGCCCAGCAGAATCAGAATCCGCAGCAGGCGCAGCAGGCGCAACAGAATCCGCAGCGGAATCCGGGGCAGGGCCAGGGTCAGAAGCCGAGCGATCCCAGCCAGCATGACCCGAGCCAGCGCGACAAGACGGGCAATCCGCAGGACCGCTACGCCTCCGGCACGGACCGGGCTCGTGACGTGCCGGTCGATCGCAAGGGCGGGCAGGACAAGCCCGGCGCCGGTCGCGACAACGAGCGCGGCAACAAGAACTAGGCTTTCGCGGAGAGCGCAGACGCAGACGGCTGGACCACCACGGTTTTGCTGAATGCGTCTGAGCGAAGGCCCGGCGTTGCCCACGCAACGCCGGGCCTGTCCGTTTCGGGGCCTGGAGGCCCTCAGGAGGTTCCGATGACGATGCCACTCATGACCGGCATACCGGTGCGGCCGCACCTCGTTCGCCGCCGCCTCCTGTCGCGGGCGCGCTATGCGGCGATCATTCCCGGACGGCCCGATCCCGATCCGCCGACGCCGGTCCCGCCTGGCCCGCCGATGCCCGGCGATCCCGTGCCGGGCGATCCGGGCCCGACCGATCCGCCGCTACCGTCGCCGGGAAAACGCAGTCCCGAGCTGCCGCCGGAGCAACCGCCCGATCAGCCGCCGGGGCCGACGCCGCGCAGGCCGCCGTTGAAATTGCGGCTCCGTGGCTAGGGAACGGATCCGGTCCGAGGCAGTTACCAGAGCATCACCGGGGCACCTCTCATCGGATCATCAAGGAGACGACAATGGCATCGCCACTTCCGAAGACGCAAAGCACGCTCGAACAGCGTGAGACCTACAGCCTCATCGGCGCCAACAAGGTCAACGGCACCCATATCTACAACCCCAAGGGCGATCATCTCGGCGAAGTGGACGAGATCATGATCGACAAGCTGTCGGGAAAAGTCGCCTACGCGGTCGCGACATTCGGCGGGTTCCTGGGGCTGGGACAGACCCGCTATGCGCTGCCCTGGTCGGTGCTGAACTACGACACCGGCAAGAGCGGCTATATCGTGGCCCTCGACGCCGACAAGCTCAAGAAGGCGCCCCGCTACGAGGGCGAGTCCACGCTCGCCGATCGCGAATGGGGCAAGAGCCTTCATGACTATTACGGCATCCCGCCCTACTGGCTCTAAACGGGCCAGAACCGGGAGCCCGGGTCGGGGCGGCGCTCGCGCCGCGCCGGCCGGCCCGCCCGCGATTGCTGAACATGCCGGGTCCGGGCTTGGCGCGCTCGGGCTGGCCGGTGACCATGGAGAGGAACATGCCGCGCGGCGACAAGTCCAAATATTCACCCAAGCAGAAGCGCCAGGTGGCGCATATTGAAGAGAGCTTCGAGAAGCGCGGCTTTGCGCCGAAGGAAGCGGCGGCGCGGGCCTGGGCGGTCGAGAACAAGATCTCCGGCGGAGGCCGGCTCGGCGGGTCGGGCGAAGGCAAGCCCGAGAACAAGGCGCCTTATAAGAAGGGCGGCAAACGAGGCGGGCGGGCGGCGGCGGCGCGGCCCGCCACGGCACGTTCGGCTTCCGCCAAGAAGGCGGCCCGAACGCGAGCTCGCCGCGGAAAGTAGAGCGGGTGATGAACGACGAACGCCTGGTGAAGGACGATGGCATGATGAGCCAGGATTCGACAGAGCCCTTCATGACCGACGGTGAACAAGGCGAGGAGTTGCGCGCCATGCCCCAGGACACGCGGAAGACCACGCTGAGCACGCAGAAGGCTCGGTCGGGTGAAACCTCCGGCCATCTGCGGATCATTCTCGGGACCTCGCTCGTCCTCGTCATCCTGGCGCTGGGCGCGCTGCTGATCTTCTATACCTCCAATGGCTGAGGCCGTGACGGCGCGGCCTTACTGGACGGGCGCCATCCGGCTCTCGCTCGTGGTGCTGCCGGTCCGCCTCTATCACGCCGTCGACACGCGCGGCGAAGTCCACTTCCATCAGATTCACAAGGCCTCGGGAAAACGCGTCCGTCACCAGAATGTGGTGCCGGGGCGCGGCGCCGTGGAGCGCGACGAGATCGTCAAGGGCTACGAGTATGCGAAGGACCAGTATGTCCTGCTCGAGCCGGAGGAACTGAAAGCGGTCCGCCTGGAATCCGCCGACAGCTTCTCCATCGTGCAATTCGTCGATCGCAACGAGATCGACGCGATCTATTTCGACGAGCCCTATTTCGTCGTGCCGGATGGCGATGCCGGTCTCGAGGCCTTTGCCGTGGTGCGCGACGCGCTGCGCGCCGAGAAGAAGGTCGGCGTCGGCCAGATCGTGCTGTCGGGCCGGGAGCGGATCGCGGCCCTGCAGCCCTGCGGCAAGGGCATGCTGCTCGAGACGTTGCGTTACGCCGAGGACCTCAAGAAGGCCGGGAAATATTTCGACGCGATGAAGAAGGTCGATGTCGACAGGGATCAGCTTGGTCTCGCCAAGAAGTTGATCGAGCAAAAGGCCGCGCCCTTCGATCCCGAGCGCTTCAAGGACCATTACGAGAATGCGCTCCGCGAGCTGATCGAGCAGAAGCTGAAGTCGAAGGGCCGCCGGATCCGGACCGAGGAGCCGGAACACAAGGGTGCGGAGGTCATCGATCTGATGGAGGCGCTGCGGCAGAGCGTCGGGCGCAAGGCCGGCGCCGCGGGCAAGGCGAATATGTCTGAACCGGCGAAAGCGCCGGCCAGGAAGACCGCCGCGCCGCGCCGCTCGGCGACGCCCATGCGATGCTCCGTGCGGGTCGGCTGAAATTTCGCCTCGACGGGGAAAGGCTGAAGGGCGAATGGAACCTGGTCCGGATGCGCAACCGCTCTCCGCGCGAGAAGCGCGAGAACTGGCTCCTGATCAAGGGCCATGACAGCGCCGCGCGGCCGGGCGAGGGCGACAGTCTTCTGGAGACGGAAGATCGCAGCGTCGTCTCCGGCCGCAGCATGGAAGAAATTGACCGCAGCCGATCGGTCTGGGACAGCGAGGCGCGGAAGATCGGGGCCGCGGCGCCGGTCTCCGAGCCGAAGCGGCGTGCGTCGGGGTCGGGCGGGCGGGCCGCGCCGACGAAGGCGGCCAGGCGCGCCGCCCTGCCGGATTTCGTGGCGCCGCAATTGGCCACCCGCGTCCCGGCGCCGCCCGAGGGGGAGGACTGGCTGCATGAGATCAAGCTCGACGGATATCGCATCCAGGCGCGGTTGGAACGCGGCAGGGCGCGGCTTCTCACGCGACGCGGGCTCGACTGGAGCCACCGCTTCGCCGGCATCGCCAAGGCCATCGAAGCCTTGCCCGCCAGGACCGCCTTGCTGGACGGCGAGATCGTCGCCTTCGCCGAGAACGGGCTGTCCGATTTCGGGCGCCTGCAGGCGATCCTGGGCGGCGAGGAGAAGGGCGAGCTCGCTTTCGTTCTCTTCGATCTCCTCTATCTCGACGGCCACGACCTTCGGCCTTTGCCGCTGCTCGAACGCAAGGCAAGGCTCTTGGAGCTGCTGGGCGGGGACGAGAACGGACCGTTGCGGTTCAGCCAGCATTTCGACCGCAATGGCGCCGAGATCTATCGCCATGCCTGCGAACTCGCCCTCGAGGGCGTGGTGTCGAAGCGGGCAGACGCGCCCTACCGGTCGGGCCGAGGTCTCGATTGGCTCAAATCCAAGTGCCGCGAGCGACAGGAGTTCGTGATCGCCGGTTTCACCAAGCCGACGAAGGAGTTGCCGGGCATCGGGTCGCTGGTCCTGGGCTATGGCGGCGACGGGGCCTTTCGCTATGCGGGCCGCGTGGGCACCGGCTTCAGCCAGCAGCAGTCGCTGGCCCTCAGACGCAGGCTCGAGCGAATCCGTCAGGACAAGTCGCCTTTCGACGCGCTGCCGGCAGCCGCCCGGCGCGGCGTCACATTCGTCAAACCGACGCTGGTGTGCGAAATTGAGTTCGCCACCTGGACGCGGGACGGCCTCGTTCGCCAGGCATCGTTCCTGGGCTTGCGCGAAGACAAGCCCGCCAGCCAGATCACACGCGAGAAAATCATGGCACGAGCGAGCACGCCGCAGTCAGCGACCGAAAAGGCAAGGCCGGCACGCGCCGCCCGGCGCAAACCGGCCGTGGCCAGGAAGAGCGAAGCGCCGCGCTCCTCGAAGGAGGAGACCTTTCATGGCGTCCGGCTGACCCATCCGGACAAGCTGCTCTACAAGGAGCAGGGCATCACCAAGCAGGACTTGGCGCAGTATTATGTCGACGTCGCCGACTACATCATGCCCCATCTGCGCCGGCGGCCGCTGGCGATCGTGCGCTGCCCGGACGGCGCCAGCGGCGCCTGCTTCTACCAGAAGCATCTCTCCGCTGGCATGCCCGACGCCATCAAGCCTTTCAGCGTCAAGGGCAAGACCGGGCGCGAGACCTATGTCTCGATCGAAGACGAGCGCGGTCTGATCGCGCTGGTGCAGTTCGGGGTGCTGGAGCTGCACCCCTGGGGCGCTTCGGTCGACGATGTCGACAAGGCCGATCGCATCATCTTCGATCTCGATCCCGATCCCGGCGTCGCCTGGCCGGAGGTCGTCAGCGCGGCCGGGGAGGTGCGCGAGCGGCTGAAGGAACTCAAGCTCGAAAGCTTCCTCAAGACAACGGGCGGGAAGGGGCTGCATGTCGTGGCCCCGCTGAAACCCGCGATGCCCTGGGCGCCGGTCAAGCGTTTGACGCAGATCGTCGCCATGAGCATGGCGGCCGACAATGCCGCGCGTTATCTGGCGAAGGCATCGAAAGCGGCGCGGAAGGGGAAGATCTTCGTCGATTATCTGCGCAACGACCGCGGATCGACGGCGGTCGCTCCCTATTCGACCCGGGCGCGCGAAGGGGCGCCGATTTCCACGCCCCTCGATTGGCGCGAGCTGGGCCCCCGCATTAAATCCGATCAATTTTGTCTCGAAAACATCCGGGATCGGTTGGCCCGATTGAAGCGCGATCCCTGGGAGGGCTTTTTCAAGCTCCGCCAGAGCCTGAATCCGAAGACGCTGGCGCAGCTGGAAGCGTCGCCTTGACCGTTGGATAGCGCCGCGGCCGCCAGAATGGTGAGCGCCCTCAACATCGTGTCGCAGCGCCCCCTATACGGTCGGATAGTCCCGGCTCCTTAGGTTTAGCTGTCCCTTTGCCGCCTGGATTACCGGTACCGGCTGCCGCATAGAGAGCCCAAGCAGCGCCGTCGAACTCGGACGGCCTGTAATCGTGGCAACGCCATGCGGCAAGACCTCAGGCCCCGCCCTCGGGCAACGCCGCGCGGCAACGCCCCGAAGTGCCGTCCAGGTGAGGCCGGGCCTTCGGGCCCGGCCGAACGGCACGGGCGACGGCTTGAGATTTCGCGGCGTTCCCCCCAACGCCTCGCGGAAATCCGGCCGCCGACAGCGTGGTTACACGGATGACCCTCCCACCGGCAGCCCCCGCCAGTGGGAGGGTTTCGTCGTTTCGGCGCCGACAGGGCTGCCTTTCTGCAGCCGGGTCCTAAGCCGGACGATTATAGTCGAACGCCACCCGGCCATAAGGCAGCGTCAGATCGGCGATGAAATGCTGCGCCCCGAGCACGCGCCGCACCGGAAAATCGGCGACCGGGGCGTTGACGTGCGGGATCAGATGGAGCCTTGCAGGACCGGCCCAGGAGCCCTTCACGGTGATCTCGGTCAGGTTATAGGCGACGAGCTGGCAGATCTCGGGGCGGCCGTCGACCCCGGGGATCAGCTTCAGATTGATCTGGGTCTTGGACAGCGTGCTCGTGGTCTTCACGCCGTTGCCAGCCATGCTCTCATGCTTGTAGGCCATGGTGCCCATCGCGACCATCTGCCCGGCATAGCTCAATGTGCCGGTCAAGGTGTCCTTGGCGATCTCGAGCTTCGGGTGCGCGTATTTCTTGGGAAAGCCCCAGATCTCGCGGCCCGCCACCGTCGGCGGGTCGTCATCGAGGTACATCTGGCTGCAGAAATTGACGTCCTCGCCCTCGAAGCGGCAGGGAATCACGAGCCCGGATTCGGAGTAGCTGCCGAAGCCCGAGCTGTCCGGCATATGGATGAACTCGAAGGCCACCAGCGGCTGCGCCAGCGGCTCGAGCGGTTCGGGCAGCTGCTCGCGAATGACCGCCGGATCGGTCTCGTAGGTGATGATCATGTATTCGCGATTGATGAAGCGGTAGGGCCCCGCCGGATAGCTGGGGCTCGCCAGCGGCATGGAGGGCAGGCGGAGGACGTCTTCCTTGCGCATGATCTTCCTTTGCGGCTCGTCTTGCTGTTGCGTTCAGTGTGCGGTCCAGCCGCCATCGATCGACAGCGCGGCGCCCGTAATCGAGGAAGCGGCATCGGAGGCGAGGAAGACGGCGAGCGCGCCGACGTCCGAGACCTCCACGAACTTCTTGGTCGGCTGCGCCTCGAGGATGACGTCACGGATGACCGCTTCTTCCGAGATGCCGCGCGCCTTGGCCGTGTCGGGGATCTGCTTCTGCACCAGCGGCGTCATCACATAGCCGGGGCAGATCGCGTTGACAGTGATGCCGGCTTCCGCGGTCTCCAGAGCAACCGTCTTGGTGAGGCCCAGCAGTCCGTGCTTGGCCGCGACATAGGCGGCCTTGAAGGGCGAGGCCACCAGACCGTGCGCCGACGACATGTTGATGATGCGGCCCCACTTTTTCTTTCTCATATAGGGCACGACCAGGCGCGTCGCGTAGAAGGCCCCCGAGAGGTTGATGGACAGGATCGAATCCCATTTTTCGATCGGGAATTCCTCGATCGGCGAGACGAACTGGATCCCGGCATTGTTCACGAGAATATCCACGCCGCCGAACTTGCTCTCGGCCAGCGCGATCATCTGTGCCATGTCGGCCGGCTTGCTGATATCCGCGGGGCTGTAGATCACCTCGATCTTGTGTTCCTTGGCGAGGCCCGCACGCAGCGTCTCGATCTCCTGTGCATTGCCGAAGCCGTTCAGCACGAGATTGGTGCCCTGCTTGGCGAACTCGCGCGCGATCTCGAGGCCGATCCCGCTGGTCGAGCCGGTGATGAGGGCGGTCTTTGTGGAATTCATGACGGTTCATCCATGTGAGAGAAGGGGTGCGGCGAGAGGCCGCGAAGGACAAGGGGGAGGGACGGATGCCGGACTGACCGGTCCCCCTCATATAGGATCAACGGTCGCGTTGGTGCGACGATTGTTTGACAGCCGGATGAATCAAAGATGGTATTTTGATCGTGGCTTGTCAGGTCACCTGCTCGTCATCACCTGCTCCTACTGTGCCTGTCGCCTTTCTGACGCAGCAGAGGCGTTCCAGCAGCGCCAATTTCCGGGAGATATGCCATGGATGCCGAAACACCGGTCGGACATAAGCCAACGGCGGCAGGCGGTTGGCGCCCGGATCGCTGCGACCGGGTGGCGTTGGTGTTGCAGGGCGGCGGCGCCCTGGGGGCCTATCAGGCCGGAGTGTATCAGGCGCTGCATGAAGTCGGGATCGAGCCGGACTGGGTGGCCGGCGTCTCGATCGGGGCCATCAACGGCGCGATCATCGCCGGCAACCACCCCGGGAAGCGGCTGGACCGGCTCAGGACCTTTTGGGAGCGGGTCACCGAGCGGAAGATCTGGCACTACACGCCCGACGGCGACATCTATCGCAAGATCCGCAATGCCATCAGCTCGTCCCTCACCATCAGCCAGGGGCAGCCGGGCTTCTTCGAGCCGCGGATTCCGGGGCCCTGGTTCACGGCCGCCGGCGCGAAGGACGCGACGAGCTACTATGACAGCGCGCCCCTGCGCGAGACGCTGCTGGAGCTGGTCGATTTCGATCTGATCAACGACCATGGCTGCCGTTACGCGGTCGGCGCGGTCAATGTGCTGTCGGGCAACTTCATGTATTTCGACAATATGAAGGAGATCATCGAGCCGGAGCACATCATGGCAAGCGGCGCCCTGCCGCCGGCCCTGCCGATGATCAAGATCGGGACCGATTATTACTGGGATGGCGGCATCGTGTCGAACACGCCGCTGCAATATCTCCTGGACGCGGAGGACGCGCTCAACACGCTGGCCTTCCAGGTCGACCTCTTTAGCGCGCGAGGCAGCATGCCGCGCGATATCCAGGACGTCATGGCTCGCCAGAAGGACATCTCCTACTCCTCGCGCACCCGCTACAACACCGACGTCTATCGGCGTCTCCATGCGCTGAAGACCAAGCTCGGCCAAATCATGAGGAAGGTGCCGGAAGAGCTGCTCGATGCCGAGGAGATGAAGCTGCGGGACCAGCTCATCGATCTTCCCGAGATCGTCATCCTCCAGCTCATCTACCAGCAGAAGGCCTATGAAGGCCACGCCAAGGACTACGAGTTCTCCGGCACGTCCATGCGCGAGCATTGGCAGAGCGGCTATGAGGACACCAAGGCCACGCTGAAGAAGAAGGCCTGGATCGAGATGCCGCCCGAAGGCTCCGGCTGCGTGGTGCATGACGTGCATCGCCAGGAAGATTGAGAGCCCGCGAGAACCCCTCCCCCTACCCCCTCCCGCAAGGGGAGGGGGCTTGGTTTTTTTGCTCGTTCCGTGTTCGCGGGAATGAGCCGCGGAAGAGGCTTTGCAGGGATTCGATTGAACTCACGCCCCCTCCCCTTGCGGGAGGGGGTAGGGGGAGGGGCCTTACCGCGTCTCCGTGACGTTCGGCAGCGTCGGCTCCGCTTCGCTCGCGATCAGCTCCGCCACGCGCGCCTGCAACTTCCACAAATAGCGATCATGGATACCGAGGTCCTCGAGATGGGCCACGGTGTGCATGAGATATTCCGCGCCCGAGCCCCAATGGCCGCAGGCCTTGGCCAGGATGACGGCGGTCTCCTCGAGGGAGTGGTGGCCGGCGTAGTTGCTGGATTTGTGATCGACCGTGAAGGCCAGCGCCGTCATCCGCTTGCCCTCGCTGGTCACGGGGACCCAGCGCGGACAATTGGCCGGCGGCTTGACGCTGATCTCCCGGCGCAACAGCCTCTCGACCCGGGGCACGGCGTCGGCTGCCGACAGCCGCTGGACGACGCCGCGGCAGGAGCCGCCGCGATCGAGCCCCATCATCAGTCCCGGGCATTCCGGCGTGCCGCGGAAGCGGACCAGATGCAGGCAGAATTTGCGATGCCAGCCATGGAGATGGGCGGAGCGCTGGCCGTCGATGTCGCAGGCAGGTTTCCAGATCAGCGAGCCAGCGGCGAAAAGCCAGACATCCTCGCCGGGTTCGCGCGCCGCCATCAGTGAATCGGCCAGCGCGCGGTAATCCGCGTCGGTCATCGGCTCCTTCTTCATCACGACGGGGCCGGGATCCGGCACGTCGCGATGGACCCGCGCCACCAGCTCGGCCGTCAGGGTCATCGCCGCGCGTCCGCTCATTGTTCGCGCCTCCTTCGAGTTTGGGCGGGAGGATAGCACCGAAGGCGGGCCAGGCTGGAGTGGCCGCCCAACTGCCTTTATTCTCCGGGAGGGGTTCACGCGTCCCGCTGAACGAAGGCCGTCGAGAACGCAGTCTTGTCGAGGAAACATTGGGCTGGATGGATCTTCGGGGTGGCGGCCTTGGCCGCGGTCGTTCTGGTCGTGCTTCACCTGGGCGATCTCCGGCATTTCGCGCTGCTGGCGCAGGATGCGCAGCCGCTATGGCTGCTTCTCGCGGCGGCGCTGCAGCTGCTGACTTATGTCTGTGCTGCCGGGGTCTGGTATTGCGCTTTGGCGCGAATCGGCCAGCGCCGGCCGATGACGTCTCTGATGCAACTGGGCATCGCCAAGCTGTTCACCGATCAGATCCTCCCATCGGGCGGGATCAGCGGGACATTGATGGTCGTCCAAGGCTTGGCACGTCGCCGGGTCCCGTCGGATCTGGCCATGGGTGCCATGCTCGTCGGTTTGGTCTCCTTCTACGCGGCCTATGGGGTTGCGGGTTTGGGTGCCCTCGGGGCCTTGTGGCTTCACGACCAGATCAATCCCGTCGTGATCGCCATTGGGGCCATCTTCGCCTTGTTCGTGGTAGGTCTGCCGGTCGCGGTCCTGAATCTCCGCCGCCTGAGGGACGGCCCCTGGTTGCGGCGCCTGCAGCGGATTCCCGGGGTCGCGAAACTGCTCAAATCGATCGCGGCGGCGCCCTCAGGCCTGTTACGAAGTCCCGGCCTGATGGCGACAACGACCCTCCTTCAGCTCGGCGTCTTCCTGCTGGATGGCCTCACGCTCGATGTGATGCTCCTGGCGCTTGGCCAGCCGAACTCGCTGCTGAGCGCCTTCGCGGCCTTCATAATCGCCAGCGTCGTGACAACGCTCGGTCCCATTCCGTTGGGATTGGGAACCTTCGAGGCTGCGGCCGTCGCCACGCTGGTCCTCGGCGGCATTTCCGTGGAAGCGGCGCTGGCAGCAACGCTCTTGCTGCGCGGCTTTACCTTCTGGTTGCCTTTGCTTCCAGGGCTCTGGCTTGCCCGGCAGGAACTCGGCGGCCGCGCGATCTCGGAAATCGACGCGCCCCTGGATCACGCATAGCGCAATTGGCTGCCGATCCCGAGCCGGCGGGCCTTTTCCAGGGCGAGGGCCCCCAGCGCGATGTCGGAGAGCGACAGGCCGCGGTGCCAGAACAGGATGCGCTCGGTGGGACTTTCGCGGCCCGGCTTCAAGCCGGCCACGATCTGGCCGAGTTCGGCATGCAGGGTCTCGCGCGTGAGCCGGCCCTCGTCGACATGACGGCGCAGCGCCCCGAACGGTCCGGCGCCGGCCTGGCCCCAATCGTCCATCACCACCTTATCCATCGCGTCGGTGAGGTCGATCTCGACCGCGCTCATGGTGCCGTAAGGCATCGCGAGCGCGCCGGGCTTGACCCATTCGGTCTTGAACAGCGGTTCGGGTTTATCGAGGCGCGAGGCCTCGACCAGGATGTCGGCGCCCGCGAAGCAGGACTCCCAGTCATCGGTGACGGTGATCTTGCGCTTCAGATCGCGCTCGAGTGTGGCGGCGAATTCCTCGCGGCTATCCTTGCGCTTGGAGTGGACCCGGATCTCCTTGAGATCGAACAGCCGGTTCAGGAGGCGCACATTCCAATAGGCAGTGCCGCGCGCGCCGACATGGCCCAGCACATGCGAATCCCTGCGGGCGAGATATTTGGCGCCGATGGCCGTGACGGCGCCGGTGCGCATCTCGGTGATCGCGGTCGCGTCGATCATGGCCTGAGGCATCCCGGTCGCGGGATCGAACAGCAGCAGCATCGCCATCTCGGAGGGAAGATCCCGCTGCCAGTTGTCGATGAAGTCCCCCACGATCTTCACGCCGGCGAAGCCGCGGCCCTCGCCCGTCGGCAGCACGCCGCGCAGCACGTTGAAATGACCGCGCGTGTCGCGCGGCCGCAGATGCATGCGCGGCTCGATCACGGTCTGCCCGCGGCCCTGCATGGCGAGGCTGGCTTCGATCGCGCCGAGGATCTCGTCGTCGGTCAGCGCCAGGGCCTCCATGTCGGGGCCGTTGAGATAGGTGAAATGGATGGGCGAGGGCATCGCGGGGGCACTCTGGCGGGGAGAAGGGGGCTCAGGCGGAGGGAAGCAGCACGATCTTGCCCGTATGCTGCTTGGTGAGGAATTCCTGCTGTGCGGCGACGATGGCGCTCAAGGGGTGGATGCTGGCGATCACCGGCTTGATCTCGCCTCGTTCGATGTAGCGAACGAGATTGCCGAAGACCTCCGGTTCCAGGACCGTGCAGCCGATGAGGCGGAGATCCTTGAGATAGAGCGTCCGCAGATCGAGCTCGACCACGGGGCCGGCGATGGCGCCGGCGGCGGCGTAACGGCCGCCGCGGCGAAGGAGGTCCAGCAGGTGGGGGAAATGCGGGCCGCCGACCACGTCGATCACGACATCCACCGTTTCCCGCCCGACCTGCGCGAGAAGGTCGG
>CAVOLB010000067.1:0-29125 GCA_963696655.1 uncultured Alphaproteobacteria bacterium | reverse complement strand
TTCTTGTGCTGCGACTTCTCGTCCTGCTGCTGCACCACGAGGCCGGTCGGGATATGGGTGATCCGCACCGCGCTGTCGGTGGTGTTGACCGACTGGCCACCCGGCCCCGAGGCCCGGAACACGTCGATCCGCAGATCCTTCTCCTCGATCTGGATATCGACCTCTTCGGCTTCGGGCAACACGGCCACGGTCGCGGCGGAGGTATGGATGCGTCCGCTCCCTTCCGTCGCCGGCACGCGCTGGACGCGATGAACGCCCGATTCGAACTTGAGTCGCGCAAACACGCCGCGCCCGGTGATCTCGGCGATCGCCTCCTTATAGCCGCCGATGCCGGTTTCGTTGAGGCTGATCAGCTCGAACTTCCAGCCATGCAGCTCGGCATAGCGGCTATACATGCGGAAGAGCTGCGCTGCGAACAGGGCCGCTTCCTCGCCGCCGGTCCCGGCGCGCACCTCGAGAAGCGCGTTGCGGTCGTCGGTCTCGTCCTTCGGCAGCAGCAGGATCTTGAGCCGCTGATCGATCTCGGCAAGCCGCGCCTTGGCGCCGCGCAGTTCCTCCTCGGCCAGAGCCCGCATCTCGGGCTCCGCCGCCGCGTCTTGGCTCAGGCTCGCAAGGTCCTCGGTCTCCGCGCGCGCCCTGCGCAGCTCGAGAATGGCTTCGACGGTGGGCCCCAGGCTCGAATATTCCTTCGCCATGCGCGCGAATTCCTGCGCGTCGCGCTTGCCCTCGGCCGCGAGCGCCTCGGCCAGCTCCTCATGCCGGCGCACCACCCGTTCGAGTTTCACGTCCAAATTCACTTCGTGTCCTTCTCCGCGCCGTCCAGTCCGAACAACCGTTCCATCAGCTTCGCCAGCGCCGACGCATCCTTGTCCTCGATCGCGGCGAGCGCGCCGGCCGGGCGCTGCAGCAGACGCTCGACCAGGATCCGGGTCGCCTTCTCGGCATCGCCGCCGGCCGCCGCCAAGGCCTTGAGCCGCTCGGTCTCGAACAGGGCCCGCAACACCGGCAAGGCCGCAGGGCCGGCACGACGCCGCTCGAACTTGGCGGTCTCCTCGGCCAGGATCTGCACCGCCTTCTCGGCAGCGTTGCTGCGCAGGGCGGCAGTGCCGCGCGGCGTGCGCCCCTCCATCGCGAGGCGCTCGAGATCGTCGAGATCATAGCGAAAGGCGTCGTCCAGTTCGCCGACCGCGGGCTCGATATCCGGCGGCAGGGCTGCGTCAAAGAGCAGCATCGGCTTGTGCCGACGGGCCTTGAGCGCCGTCTTGATCGCGGCCTTCGTCACCACCACGCGGCCGGCGCCGACCGCGGCGATCACGATATCCGAACTCGCGAGCGCCGCATCGAGCTCGGCCCAATCGCGGAAATGGCTGGAGAGCCGGCGCGCCACCAGCTCGGCGCGCGCGCCCGCCGGGTGGGTCACGGTCAGGCTTGCAAGCCCGCCCTTCTTCAGCTCGACCGCCATCATCTCGCCCATCTCGCCGATGCCGAGCATGAGCGCCCGGCAACGCGCGAGATCGCCGAAGAGCTCGCGCGCCACGTCGATCGCGGCGGTCGCCATCGAGACCGGCTGGTCGGCCAGCGGCGTCTCGCTGCGGATGCGCTGCGCGGCCAGGTAAGCCGCCTGCAGCATCGCCTCGAGCTCGGGGCCGACCAGACCCGCGGCACTGGCGGCGCGATGATTGGCCTCGAGCTCGCCCAGGATCTGCGGCTCGCCCAGGACCGGACCGTCCAGCGAGGCCGCGACCGAGAAGAGGTGGCGCAGCGCCACCATGCCCCGCCGCTCGAAGGATTGGGCCGAGACCAGTTCGGGCGCCAGACCCGCGGTCGCGGCCAGGACGGCGCGCAGCGTGGCGGCGGCCCGGACCGCGTCGGCGTGAAAGACATAAAGCTCGCAGCGGTCGGAGGTCACCACCGCCAGCGCCTGGGCGAAACCCTCCTGCTTCAGCCGCTGCAGGATCATGGGCGCGGCGCTGGCGTCGAGGAACAGTCGCTCGCGCAGCGCGCTCGTGGCGCCGCGATGGCTGGCGCCGACCAGCAGCAGATCCTGGACCGAGGCGTTGGGGCTCTGAGGTTCCGGCATCGGCCGGCCCCGCTAACGATAACCGGCGAGGCGATCCTTGAGCGCGTCGAGCGCGACAGTTTCCTGCGACCCCTTGTCGAGGTCGCGGAGCGTGACGACGCCGCCCTTGAGCTCATCCTCGCCCATCAGCAGGGCGACAGAAGCGTTGAGACGATTGGCCCGCTTGAGCCGCTTGCTCATATTGCCGCCATAGCCGAGCTCGACGGCGAAACCCGCCTTGCGCAGATCATGCGCGAGCCTGAGAGCCGGGGCTTGCGCCTCGTCGCCCACCGGCACCACGGCCACGGGCCGGCGCGCCGGCGGGGTCTGGTCGAGCATCATGGCAAGGCGCTCGATGCCGGAGGCCCAGCCCACGCCCGGCGTGGCGGGTCCGCCCATGGTCTCGATCAACCCGTCATAGCGCCCGCCGGCCATCACCGTGCCCTGCGCGCCCAGCGTGTCGGTCACGAACTCGAAGGCGGTGTGGCAGTAGTAATCGAGCCCGCGCACCAATCGCGGGCTGACGCGATAGGGGATGCCGAGCGCGTCGAGGCCGCGCGTGACCGCGGCGAAGAAATCGCGGCTCGCCTGGTTGAGAAAATCGCCGAAGAACGGCGCCTCGGCGACGATGCGCCGGTCGCCCTCGTCCTTGGAATCGAGGATGCGCAGCGGATTGCGATCGAGCCGGTCGCGCGAATCCTGGGAGAGCTTGTCGCGATGGCCGCCGAAAAAGCGCACCAGCTCGGCGCGATAGGCCTGCCGGCTTTCGCCGTCGCCGAGGCTGTTGAGCTCGAGCGTGACGCGGTCCGCCAGGCCCAGCTCGGAGAGGATGCCATGGCCGGTCGCGATCACCTCGACGTCGCCGGCCGGCTCCTTCACGCCCAGAAGCTCGATCCCGATCTGATGGAACTGCCGCAGGCGACCCTTCTGCGGGCGCTCATAGCGGAACATCGGCCCGTGATAGAGGAATTTGAGCGGCAGATGCTGGGCGAGGCCGCCGGAAATGAGGGCGCGCGCGACGCTGGCGGTGCCTTCGGGGCGCAAGGTCAGACCTTCGCCGCCGCGGTCGGTGAAGCTGTACATCTCCTTGGTGACGATGTCCGAGGTATCGCCGAGGGTGCGCTTGAACACTTCCGAGAATTCGAAGATCGGCGTCTCGATCTCCAGATAGCCGAAGCGTTCCGCCACCTCGCGCGCGGTCTCGACCACGCGCCGGTGACGGCGCATGTCTTCAGGCAGGAGATCGTGCGTGCCGCGAACGGGCTGCAGCGTCGTCAATGAAAAGCTCCCAGGGAACGCTCTTGGGCGCCGCTATTCGGCGGCGGATTTGGCGCCCGAAGCCTCGGCCGCGGCGGCTGCCGCCTTGGCGGCTTCGATCTCGGCGGCCTTCTTCTCGATCAGATCGACCAGATGATCGACGATGTCGGCGTCCTTCAGGCGGTGATGCGGCACGCCCGCGATATAGACCTGATGCGTGCCGTTGCCGCCGCCGGTGAAGCCGATGTCGGTCTCGCGGGCCTCGCCCGGCCCGTTCACCACGCAGCCGATGACCGAGACGGTCATGGGCGTGGCGATATGGGCGATGCGCTGCTCCAGCCGCTCGACGGTCTTGATGACCTCGTATTGCTGGCGCGCGCAGGAGGGGCAGGAAATGATGTTCACGCCGCGATGGCGCAGCCCCAGCGACTTCAGCATGTCGAAGCCGACCTTGATCTCCTCGACCGGATCGGCCGAGAGCGACACGCGGATGGTGTCGCCGATGCCGGCCCAGAGCAGCGATCCCATGCCGATCGAGGACTTCACCGTGCCGGAGCGCAAGCCGCCCGCCTCGGTGATGCCGAGATGGAGCGGATAGTCGCAGGCATCGGCCAGGCCCTGATAGGCCGCGACCGCGAGGAACACGTCCGACGCCTTGACGCTGATCTTGAATTCGAAGAAGTCGTTGTCCTCGAGAATCTTCGCATGGCTGAGCGCGCTCTCGACCATCGCCTCGGGGCAGGGTTCGCCGTAGCGCTCGAGAAGCTCGCGCTCGAGGCTGCCGGCGTTGACGCCGATGCGCATCGAGCAGCCATGATCCTTCGCCGCCTGCACGACTTCCTTCACGCGCGCGGCCGAGCCGATATTGCCCGGATTGATGCGCAGGCAGGCCGCGCCCGCCTTCGCCGCCTCGATCGCGCGTTTGTAGTGGAAATGGATGTCGGCCACGATCGGCACCTTCGAGGCGCGGACGATCTCGCCCAGCGCCGCGGTCGATTCCACGTCGGGGCAGGAGACGCGCACGATATCGGCGCCCGCCGCTTCCAGCTCCTGGATCTGCGCGATCGTCGCCTTGGCGTCGGCCGTCAGCGTGTTGGTCATGGATTGCACCGTGATCGGCGCATCCCCGCCGACCCGCACCGAGCCGACTCTGATCTGCCGGCTCTTCCGCCGGCTGATGTCGCGATAGGGGCGAACGCTCATCGAGGTCCTCGAAATTCCACTGAAAAGGGCCGCGCGAACGGCGTGACGGCCGACCCGGCGGTTTGGGCGCCAAGATGCGCTTCCCCACCGATAAGATCAAGTATTGCCAACCCCATGAAGTGATTAGGGTATTGCCGATCCGCCCAATAGCCGGGCGGGGTCGAGCGAGATCCCGCGCCGGACCACCCCGACCGGCCCCAGTGGCGGCACCTTCTTGCCGTCGACCATGATGTCGAGGCCACCGGCATTGCCGGTCGCGAGGGTCAGGGTCGGATCGTTCGGCACGAGATAGCGGTCGCCGGTCCGCAAGACCCGGGTCCAGACCTCCTGGGTGGCGCTGCTGACCTGGACCCAGGCTTCCTGGCGCGCGACCAGGATCACGCGGGACTGGCCGTTGGTGACGCCGTAATCCTGGCCCTTGGGCAGCGAATCCTCGGCAACGGCGGGCGCCGGTGGCGGGGCAGGCGGTGCCGCGGCCGTGGTCGCCTGCTGTGTCGTTGTCGGTGCGGGAGCCGTCGCCGAGGCCGTGGGCGTTGTTGTGGCCGCGGCGGCCGCGGCCGCGTTGGAGAGCCCGCTGGCGCTCGGCGCGGTCGTCGCGGTCGAGGGCGTGGTGATGGTCGGGGTTTCGGTCGACGTCGAGTCCTGCGGCGGCGCCTCGACGATCTCCTGATCGTCGGTGCCCTGCGCGCCGTCGGTGCCGGCCTGCGCCTGGGCAGGGGTGTCGGTCGCGGCATCGACATTGTCAGGGGCGGGCGGGACCTCGTCCTCGTCCGCGCCGGCCGATGATGCGCTGTCGGGCGCCAGGGTGATCGCGGCGGCCGCCTGCTCGTCCGAGTTGGTCGCGACACCGGCGGTGGTCTCGCCCGTGCCGGTCGCGGCGGGAGCCGGCGCCGCGTTCGACGTGTCGGTCGAGGCCGGTGCTGCCGGTTCGACGGGTGCCGGCGTCTGGATGGTGGGGTTGGCGGTGCTGACCGAGGTCGAGGGCGTCTCCGCCGGCGCGGGCGCTCCGCTGCCCAGCAGGTTCTTCAGTTCCGCTGGCACTTCCGGAATGAGGCCCGCGAGGCTGCGCTCGCGGTCCGACATGTAGAACCAGGTGCCGTAGACGACGCCGGCGATCAGGATCGCCATCAGGACGATGGCGCCGCCCGGAATCTTCCCTTCGGCCGGTGCGACGGGGAAGACAAGCTGGGTGCGCCGTCCCAGCTCCTCCACTTCCTCGCGGAAGCGCCGGACGATGTCGGGGCCGTCGAGTCCGAGGAAGTCGGCGTAGGACCGCACGAACCCGACCGCATAGGTCGTGCCCGGCAGCGAACCGAAATCGCCTTCCTCGATGGCGCGCAGATAGACCGCGCGGATGCGCAACTGCTGCGACACGCTCTGGAGGTTGCGTCCGGTGGCTTCGCGCGCCGTGCGCAGGAGCGCGCCCACGCGGCTGCCTGTCCGGTCGGCGCCCCTGTCGCTCATGCCTGCGTTCAGATCTTCCGCCATGTCACCACTCAAAGCTCTTCGGCCGGATGCGGATTTCCGGCGCGTTCGATTGCCTTCGGGGCCGGCCTGGCTCTCACGGCCAGGCTCGCGGCCCCGCCACCCCATGCCGGGGCGCAAGGTACCAAATCCGGCCCCGCAACGCCAACGGCGGCACTCTGTCCAGTCAAGGTAAACAGTGGGTTAGCGAAGGGTCAGGCGCCCTTTCCGGCGTCGCCGAAACTGGCCTCGCGCGCGCTCGAGCGCTGCGACCGCTTGCCCCACCAGTTCCTCGAGGATGGTGCGCGTCGGCTGCTCGTCCGTGACCATGCCGACGCTCTGGCCGGCCATGACGGAGCCGTTCTCGACATCGCCCTCGATCACGGCCCGGCGCAGGGCGCCGGCCCAGAAATGCTCGATCTCGAGCTGGGCGGCCTTCTGGTCGAGCTCGCCGCGATCGACCCGATCGATCACGGCACGCTGGGCCTCGAGGAAGCGCTTCGTCGCCGCGTTGGCCAGCGCGCGCACCGGGATCACGGGAAAGCGCGGATCGAGCTGGATCGACAACACCGCATCGCGGGCGGAGGCGCGGATGAAGGCCTGCTTGAATTTCGGATGGGCGATCGATTCGGTGGCGCAGACGAAGCGCGAGCCGAGCTGGACGCCGGACGCGCCCATCTCGAGATAGCCCAGGATCGCCTCGCCGCGGCCGATCCCGCCGGCGACGAACACCGGCACCTCGCGGATCGCCGGCAGGATTTCCTGCGCCAGCACGGAGGTCGAGACCGGACCGGTATGGCCGCCCGCTTCCATGCCCTCGATGATGATCGCGTCCGCCCCGCTCTTCACCAGCTTGCGCGCGATCACGAGTGCCGGCGCGAAGCACATGGCCTTGGCACCGCCCTGGCGGACGCGCTGGATCGCGGCGCTCGGGGGCAACCCGCCCGCCAGCACCACATGCCCGACCTTGTGATCGAGGCAGACTTCGATCAGCGCCATCAGCTCCGGATGCATGGTGATGACATTGACGCCGAACGGCCGGTCGGTGAGCTTCGCGGTCGCCGCGATCTCGGCGCTGAGGAGCGCCGGCGACATCGACCCCGTCGCGATCACGCCGAAGCCGCCCGCGTTGGAGATCGCCGAGACCAGGTTGCGCTCGGACACCCAGGTCATGGCGCCGCCCATGATGGCGCGCTCGCAACCGAGGAACTCCCGGCCCCGGCTCCAGAGCCGGTCGAGATGGGCCCGCGCGATCGCCTGGGTCATGATCGCATCAAGCCGCGTCGAGACCGTAGGCCGTGTGCAGCGCGCGCACCGCCAGCTCGGTATATTCCTCCGCCACCAGCACGCTCACCTTGATCTCGGAGGTCGAGATCACCTGGATATTGATGCCCTTCTCCGCCAGCGCCTTGAACATGCGCTGGGCCACGCCGGCGTGGCTGCGCATGCCGAGCCCGATGACCGAGACCTTGACCACGTTCGAATCCGGCACCAGCGCCTGATAGCCCAGCGCGACGCGGCGATCCTCGAGCACCTTCTTGGCGCGCTCGAGATCGGCCTTGGTGACGGTGAAGGTGAGGTCGGTGAACTGGCCGCCCTCGGAGACGTTCTGGACGATCATGTCCACATTGATGTTGTGATCGGCCAGCGGCCCGAAGATGGAGGCGGCCACGCCCGGGCGGTCGGGCACGCGGACCAGCGTGATCTTCGCCTCGTCGCGGCTGTAGGCGACGCCGCTTACGACTTCCTGTTCCACGATCTCATCCTCATCAACGACCAGCGTGCCGGGTTTGTCCTCGAAGCTCGACAGCACCTGCAGGCGCACCCGATGCTTCATCGCCATTTCGACGGAGCGGATCTGCAGCACCTTGGCGCCCTGCGACGCCAGCTCGAGCATCTCTTCATAGGCGATCTTATCGAGCTTGCGGGCCTTCGCAACGATGCGGGGATCGGTGGTATAGACCCCGTCCACATCGGTGAAGATATCGCAGCGATCGGCCTTCAAGGCGGCCGCGAGCGCCACCGCCGAGGTGTCGGAGCCGCCGCGTCCGAGCGTGGTGACCCGGTTGTCGGGGCCCACGCCCTGGAAGCCGGCCACCACCGCCACCTGGCCCTGCGCGAAGCGGCGCTCGATCTCGGCCGTGTCGATCCGCTCGATCCGGGCCTTGCCATGGGCGTCGTCGGTATGGATCGGGATCTGCCAGCCGAGCCAGGAGCGGGCGGAGACGCCGATCTCCTGCAGCGCCAGCGCCAGGAGACCCGTGGTCACCTGCTCGCCGGTCGCCACCACCACGTCGTATTCGCGCGCGTCATGGAGGCGGGCGATTTCGCTGGTCCAGGTGACGAGCTGATTGGTCACGCCCGACATCGCCGACACGACGACCGCGACCTCATGGCCGGCATCGACCTCGCGCTTCACCCGTTTGGCGACGGACTTGATGCGTTCGACATCGGCCACCGAGGTGCCGCCGAACTTCATGACGATGCGCGATCGATTCAACCGGAGTCCCCTGAGATCTGGACGCGCGGGGGTGGACGAAGCGATCACCCTGGCTTCCGGACGGGTTCGCCGGTTGCCGCGCGCGCGGCGCGTATCCATACTCATTTGCCTATGCCGAGGCAAGAAAAAGCGGCCCTTTTTCCCATACCGGCCAGCCGCCGATTTTTGCCTGTTGCCAAGGGAGTTTGCGTCGCCATGAGCCTTTCGCCCAGCAGCCATTCTGGCGACCCCGAACCGTCCTCCGGCCCCCCGGGGCCCCCGGCGCCCGCCGAGGGCGCCAGCGTCGATCCGACCGAGATCGCCAAGTTCGAGGCCATGGCGGAGGCCTGGTGGGACCCGAGCGGCAAGTTCCGGCCGCTGCACCGCCTGAATCCGGTCCGCCTCGCCTATATCCGCGACCAGGCCTGCCGGCGCTTCGGTCGCGACACCAGGTCGCCGACCCCGCTGGAGGGTCTCGATCTCCTCGATATCGGCTGCGGCGGCGGCCTGCTCTCGGAGCCGATGGCGCGGATGGGAGCCAAGGTCATCGGCATCGACGCCTCGCACCGGAACATCGCCATCGCCCGCCTTCACGCCGAGCGCATGGGGCTGGGCATCGACTATCGCTGCCAGACCGTGGAGGCCTTGGCCGACGGCGGCGAGCGCCGGTTCGATATCGTCCTCAATATGGAGGTGATCGAGCATGTCGCCGATGTCGAAGGCTTCATGGCCGCCTCGGTCGGCCTGCTCAAGCCCGGCGGCATGATGGTCGTCGCCACGCTCAACCGCACCGCCAAGAGCTACGCGCTCGCCATCCTCGGCGCGGAATATCTGCTGCGCTGGCTGCCGCGCGGCACCCATGACTGGAAGCGATTCCTGCGACCTTCGGAGCTGGCCCATCTGATCGCGCGCGCCGGCGGCCATGTGCTGGCGCTGGAAGGAGTGGTCTATAACCCGTTAACCGACCATTGGAGTTTGTCGCGCGATCTTGGAGTGAACTATATGGCCCTGGCGGAAGCGACAGGCTGACGCCGGGGCCGGGGCGAAGGGCGGCCAGTGGGACGGGCGCCGACGGGGGAATTCTTGCAGGCACCGAAAACGATATCGGCACGCATGCGCGCACCCATGGGCGTGATGGTGTTCGGCCTCGCGCGCAGCGGCACCACGCTGGTGTCGGATCTGCTGACCATTCCCGGCCGCTCGATCGTCGTCAGCGAGCCCGAGGTCTACAAGCAATGGAGCCGTGCCACCGCGGCGCGGGTTCATCGCCTGGCGCGCCTGGTCGGGCTCGATATTCCTGAAGCCCCGCCGGAATCCGACGCTTATGGCGGCGACTATCAGCGTTATTTCGACGAGGTCATGCTGCCCGCCATGGGCAAGCTGCCGCTCTGGGGCATCAAGAATGTCGACTTCAGCGGCTGGCGCTTCCTATTCAAGAACTATCCGCCGCAGCGGCTGATTCTGTGCGTGCGCGATCTGCGCGACACGGCGCTCTCGGGGCTCGACCGGATCTGCCGTCTCGGCATCACCTTTCGCGGCAGCGGCAGCGGGATCATGCGCGACGAAGCCTGGGTGCTGTCCGGGCTGGCCTATAGCGTGCATCAATTGATGGAGATGCAGAAGCGGCCCCACCTCCTGGTGCGCTACGAGGATCTGGCCTCCGACCCCGATGCCCGCAAGCGCATCGCCGACTATGTCGGACTCGATCGGCTGCAGGAGGAACGGCTCAACATCAAGGCCGCGGAGATGCGCCGCGCCTGGGAGATCGAGAAGCATCAGGGCGGAATCGGAACGGCCTCGGTCGGGCGATTCGCCAGCGAACCGCCGGGACCTGCGAGGGCGCTCGCCGAACGCCTGTGGCGTCTCCTGCCCGAATATTCGCAAGTGTTCGGCTATGAGATGCCGCCGGCCGATCCGGCGCTGTCGGATCACGATTTCGCGCTGCCGCGACGCGCGGGCGCCGCCTCCATCGACTATCTCGACACCGAATCCTGGACCTGGGACGGACCTGGTCAGTTCGAACCCAGCTTCGCCCAGCGGCGCGCGCGCATTGCCGTGGCCAAGGTCGTTCCCGCCGGGATCAAAGTGCTGGATCTCGGCACCGGCGCGCCCAGCCTCGCCAGTCTTCTGCCCACCAAGCCCGCTCCCCTGCATGGCGACAGCGTCGCCCGCGCGCCGGACTTCCTGGTCTCGGCGCTGCATCGCGGCGAGCTGCCGCCGATCGGATCGGCGGACCTGATCGCGATCCTCGGCATGATGGAGTATGTCGAGGATCCCATGGCGCTGCTGATGCGGCTGGCCGAGACCGGCCGGCCGGTGGCGCTCAGCTATCATGCGGTCGACGACACGGCGACGCTCGACCGCCGCCAGTTCGGCTGGGTCAACCACCTGACCCGGGCCGAGCTCGAAGCCGCCTTCGCCGCCGCGGGTTTCCGCTGCAAGGCCCATTGGGCCTTCGACGGCCGCCAGAGCCTGTTCCATCTGACGCCACCCGCCGGCCGGAATCCGGCCGCCGCCAGGAAGGCGCCCGCCCGATGACCGCGGCGACGGGATCGACCGATCCGCCGACAGGCATGGCGCTCGCGATCATGGGCTTGATGCGAACCGGATCGACCTTGATCACGGATATGCTGAGCCAGCGCGGCCGCAGCCTGATCCTGAGCGAGCCGAACATCCTGGGCATGTGGAGCCCGAACACCGTCGAGCGCATTCATCAGCTCGCCATCAACAACGGTCTCGATCCGGGCCCCGAGCCGGCGACCCCGGAGCGTTGGCCGCGTTATCGGGATTATTTCGACGCGGTGCTGCTGCCCCAGCTCGCGAAGCTGCCGCTCTGGGGCGTGAAATATGTCGACCTGACCGACTGGCGCCAGACTTTCGAGCGTTATCCGCCCCGCCGCATGATCCTGACCGTGCGCGATCTGCGCGACGTCGTGATCTCGGCGATCGATCGCATCGGCCATCTGAATCTCGCCTTCTATGGCCGGCGCTATATGCGCGACGAGGCCTGGGTACTGGCCAACGTCGCCTACAATGTGCACGAGCTGATGGCCCTGCGGCAGCGGCCGCATCTGCTGGCGCGCTACGAAGACGTCGTGCGGGATCCCGAACTGCGCCAGCGCATCGTCGATTACGCCGGTCTCGAGAGCATGGCGGGGACGCGCGAGAATCTCGCCGCCGGCGGCTTCAGCCGGCAATGGGAATTGAAGAAGCATGGCGGCACGGTCACGACCCAATCGATCGGCCGCTACGCGAGCGAGCCGCCGGGACCGGTCAAGGCGCTGGCGGAGCGAGCCTGGCGCCTGCTGCCGGAATATTCGGAGGTCTTCGGTTTCGATCTGCCGCCGCCGGAGACCTGGATCCGCGGCCATGAGTTCCAGCGCCAGCCGGGCAGCGAGGCCAATCCGGTCGACTATCCCAAGAGCGAGAGCGGCCTCTGGCGGGGTCCGGCCGGGCTCGAGCCCAGCTTCCAGCTTCGCCATGCGCGCCTTGCTCTCGCCGAGCGCCTGCCGGAGGGTGCCGTGGTGATCGACCTCGCCTGCGGCACACCGGCTCTGTCGGCGATGCTGCCCAAGGGCCGGCGCCATATTCCCGTCGATATGGCCGAACGCGGCCAGCGCTACCGGGTGGCCCCCCTTCATGAGGGCAAGTTCCCCAAGGTGCCGGAGGCGACGATATTGCTGGCGCTCCACGTGCTCGAGTTCCTCGATGCCGATCTGCCGCGGCTGCTGCGCCGCCTTCGCCGCTATGATCTGCCCATCGTCACGACCTATCATGCGACGGAAGATACCGAGGGGGTCGATCGCGCAGGTCTGGGCTGGGTCAATCATCTGGGCCGCGAAGCCCTGCTCGCCGCCTTCCAGCAGGCCGGCTTCACGGTTCAGGCCCGCTGGAACGCCGATGGGCCGCAAAGCTTTTTTCATCTCCGGCCGATATCTGTCGGTAAGCCGGAATCATCGCCGCCCCCCGGGGTCGATTGACAGGACCGGGGCGGCTGTCGGAAGAGGACGTGGGTCCCGCCTGGGGCGGACCGTCCCGAGTCGAGGCTTAAGGGGAATGGCCGAAAAGAAACGCAGCATGGGCGTCGCCGTGATGGGGCCGATGCGCAGCGGCACCACGCTCGTCGCCGACCTCCTGACCGTGCGCGGGCGCTCGCTGGTCCTGAGCGAGCCCAACCTGCTGGGCGTCTGGCATCCGGTCGTCGCCAACGCGATCCATCGCCTGGTCACCGAGTTCGGTATCGAGGTGCCGCCCCCGCCGGCGGAGAAGCCGCCGGCCCGCATCTTCAATTATTTCGACCGCGCCATCCTGCCCGAGCTCCAGGGCCTGGATTTCTGGGGCGTCAAATATGTCGACCTGTTCGGCTGGCAGGAGCTCTTCCAACGCTATCAGCCCCGCAAGCTGATCTTGTGCGTGCGCGATCTGCGCGAGGTCGCGGTCTCCTCGATCGAGCTGGCCGAGCGGATGAAGCTGGGTTTTCCGGGCGGCGCCCATATGCGCGACGAGGCCTGGATCCTGACCCGCCTGGCGCACAGCGTGCACGAGCTCCTGGCGCTGCGGAAGCTGCCGCATTTCGTCCTGCGCTATGAGGACCTGGTCGAGGATCCGAAGGTCCGCGAGCGGCTGGCGGCCTATGTCGGCCTGGATGAGCTGGGCACGGAGCGGCTCAACCTGACGATCGAACGCGACAGCCGCCAGTCCTGGGAATCGCGCAAGCATGGCAGCGGCGTCACCAAGAAGGCGCTGGGCCGGTTCGAGCGCGAGCCGCCGGGCCCGGTGCGCAATCTCGCCGAGCGGGTCTGGCGCCTGCTGGGCGAATACTCCGTCGCCTTCGACTATGAGGTGGCCGAGCCCAAGGCGCGGATCCAGGGCCACGACTTCTCCGCCCCGGCCCGGCCCGGCCGCAATCCCGTCCCCTATGCGAAGGGCGAGCAGTGGAACTGGCGCGGGCCCAAGCAGCTCGAGCCCAGCTTCGCGCGGCGCCGCGCCCGCCATCTGGCCTCGATGAACATCCCCCAGGGCGCCGTGGTGCTCGATCTCGGCGGCGGCCTCAGTTCCATGATCACCGAGTTGCCCAAGGGCGGCCGGCTGATCCTGGCTGACGTGACGGAGCGCACGCCGCAGACCAGGGCCGCCGACCTGCTGCAGGGCAAGCTGCCGCCGAAGGGGCGGGCGACCTTCGTGCTCGCGCTCGAGATCCTGGAGCAGGTCGAGAATCCGGGACGCTTCCTCAAGAACCTGCGCGGCTATGGCCTCCCCGTCCTGCTGAGCTATCACGCCACCGACGACACCGCCGACATCGATCGCGCGGCGCTGGGCTGGCGCAGCCATCTGAGCCGCAGTCAGCTTCAGCGCGGCCTCGCCGCCGTCGGCTTTCGCGTCACTGCCAGCTGGGCCTTCGATGGCCGACAAAGCATGTTGAAGCTGCGCCCCGTGCCAGCGGCGGCGCGCAAGGCGCAGGCGGAAACCGAGGACGCAGCATGAGTCCCGAGAAAGGCATCGCCATCAAGATCCCCAACCGCGGCACGCCGATGGGCGTGGCGGTGATGGGGCTGATGCGCACCGGCACCACGCTGGTCTGCGATCTCCTGACCCTGCGGGGCCGGTCGCTCGTCGTCAGCGAGCCCAATCTGCTGGCGCTGTGGGACGGGCCGCTGCAGCTCAAGATGAATCGGCTCTATCGCGAGTTCGGTCTCGACGTGCCGTCCTTGCCGCCGCGCGAGGGCGAATACAAGTCGAACATCGAATATTTCGACCAGGTGATCCTGCCTCAACTGAAGCCCCTCGAGCTCTGGGGCGTGAAATGCGTCGATCTCTTCGGCTGGCAGCGATTGCTTCGCATCTATCCGCCCAAGCGCCTGGTGCTCTGCGTACGGGACTTGCGCGCGGTCACGATCTCGGCGCTCGAGCTGGTCAATCGCATGGGCCTGGTCTTCGCCGATACGAAGCGTATGCGCGACGAAGCCTGGATCTTCTCGCGCATCGCCTTCAGCGTGCAGGAGATGATGGCGATGCGCGCCGTGCCGCATATGGTGCTGCGCTATGAGGATCTCGTGGCGGAACCCGCAGCGCGCGACCGGCTGGCCGCCTATTGCGGCCTCGACCGGCTGGGCGAGGAGCGGCTCAATCTGGTGATCGAGCGCGAAACCCGCTCGGGCTGGGAGCTTGCCAAGCATGGCAAGGAGATCACCACCAAGGCGCTCGATCGCTATGACGAGGAGCCGGAAGGTCCGATGCGGACCATGGCCGATCGAATCTGGCGGATGTTCCCCGAATATTCGCTGGCCTTCGGCTATGAGGTGCCGGCGCCCCAGTTCCGCATCCGGCGCCATGATTTCTGCATCGGGCCGGATCCGGGCATCAACCCGATCAAGTTCAAGGAGACCGAGGTCTGGAACTGGCGTGGGCCCAAGCAGCTCGAGCCCGTCTTCGGCCGTCGCCGCGCGCGCACCATCGTGGCGGTCAATCTGAAACCCGGCGCCGTGCTGCTCGATCTGGGCTGCGGCACCGCCGCCATGCGCAAGATGCTGGCGAAATCCTCGAGCCATCTGCCGGCCGACGTCGCGGTGCGCGCGCCCCTCTTCGTGGTGAGCGACATCTATCGCGGCGAGCTGCCGCCGGGCGGCGAGGCGACCCATGTCGCGGCCCTGGGTGTGCTCGAATATGTCGAGGACCTGCCGGGGTTCCTGAACGGGTTGCGCGGCTACAACGTCCCGGTCTTCGTCAGCTATTACGCGACCGACGACACGCCCCAGGTCGACCGCGTCTCGCTGGGCTGGAAGAACGGCTACCGGCGCAACGAGCTGATGCGCATGTTCATCGCCGCCGGATTCCAGCCGGCGCCGAAATGGGCCTTCGACGGACAGCAGAGCCTGTTCCGCCTCATTCCCCGCCAGATCATGGCGCGCAAGCGCGGCCGCCCGCGCGCGAAAATCATCCTGCAGGGAGGCCCGCGGCCCGGCCCCGGCAAGAAGCCCGCGCCGAAGCCGAAGGGAAAATCGAAGAAAGAGCTGGAGCCGGTTTAGGGCGGGCGGAGGGTGGATTATCTAATCCCCTCCCCCGCTTCGCGGGGGAGGGTGAGGGAGGGGGCTGCGCGCTATCGACGTCGCGTCATCCCCCTTCCTGACCTTCCCCCGCGAAGCGGGGGAAGGGACAAACCGAGAGCCTAACTGTCCTGCCGCGGAACCCAGGGCACACGCGCGAACTCGATGCCTTCCTCGTCCAGCGCCTCGGCTTCCTCGGCGCTGGTCTCGCCATAGATGCCGCGGGCCTCGGCCTCGCCATAGTGGATCTTGCGCGCCTCTTCCGCGAAGCCCGGCCCGACATAGTCGCAATTGGCTTCGATCTGCTTGCGCACCTCGCGCAGCATCTGCACGGCCTTCATCTCCGCCTGCTGCGCCGGCGGAACCGGCGCGGGCGAGGGAACCGGCAGGTTCGCGGTTTCGGATTTGGCGGACTTGCTGCGCGCACCCTTGCCGATGCGCGGCGCCATCATGGCCTTCTCGATGCGGCGATTGCCGCAAACCGGGCAGACAAGCTTCCCGGCCTTGGTCTGGGTCTCGAAACCCTTACCGTCGCGAAACCACCCTTCGAAATGGTGGTCCTTTTGGCATCTCAGTTCGAACAGGATCATGCGTCTATCGATCGATGGATTGGGCCGCAGGCTGTCAGGCTAGCGTAAAATGGGTTGCCAAGACGCTAGCGGCAAGGTCCCCGCTCCGCAACCGATTGATTTGCGGGGCGGATTGCAGGCCGGCGCGGGGTCGGACAGGATGGGCGGGCGAACCCCATGTCAAGGAGAGCGGGCGATGGCAGCAGCCGACGCGCCGGCGAGAGCGGATCTGGTCCTGCGCGGCGGCACGGTCATCGACGGCACCGGCAAGGCGCGCTATCGCGCCGATCTGGCGGTCGACGAGGGCCGCATCATCGCCATCGGCGATCTTGGCCGCACGACGGGGTCGGTCGAGCGGGATGCGACGGGCCGCATTGTCGCGCCGGGCTTCATCGACGTTCACACCCATGACGACGGGCTCCTCCTGGTCGAGCCCGACATGGCGCCCAAGGTGAGCCAGGGTGTCACCAGCGTGGTGATCGGCAATTGCGGCTTCAGCCTGGCGCCGCTCACCCCGCGGGCGACCCTGCCGCAGGAGTTCCGACTGCTGGGCGATGACGAGATCTATCGCTATCCGACCATGGCCCGCTATTTCGAGGCCTTCGACCGAGCGCCGAGCGCCACCCATATCGCGGCGCTGGTCGGCCATTCGACCCTGCGCATGGGAGCGATGGCCGATCTCGAACGGGCGGCGACGCCGGCGGAATGCGCGCAGATGAGCCGCGTGCTCGACGAATGCCTCGCTGCCGGCGCGATCGGCTTCTCGACCGGCCTCGAATATCCGACGAACGCCGCCGCCAGCACGGACGAGATCGTCGCCGTCGCCGAAACCCTGTCGGCGCATCGCGGCCTCTACGTCACCCATACGCGCGACTATGTCGACGATATCGACGGCGCCATGGAAGAGGCCTTCGAGATCGGACGAAGGATCAAGGCCGCGGTCGTGCTGTCGCATCATCAGGGCGACGGCAAGAAGAACCACGGCCATGCGGCACGCACCCTGGCGCGCTATGACCGCGCGGCCGCCCGGCAACCGGTCGGCCTCGACGTCTATCCCTATATCGCCGGCTCGACGACGATCATGCCCGACTTCGTCGCCGAGGCCGAACGCGTGCTGATCACCTGGTCGGACGCCATGCCGCAGGCGGGCGGGCGCGACCTCGACGACATCGCGCGCGAGATGCAGCTCGACCGCCAGGAGGCGGCGCTGCGCCTGCTGCCGGGTGGCGCCATCTATTTTGTCCTCGACGAGGGCGACGTCAGGCGCATCCTGGCGCACCCGAACGCGATGATCGGATCCGATGGCTTGCCCTTCGGCCGCAAGGTGCATCCGCGGCTCTGGGGCACCTTCCCGCGCGTGCTCGGCCATTATGCGCGCGAGGTCGGACTCTTCACGCTCGAGGAAGCGGTGCGCAAGATGACGAGCCTTTCGGCCGAGCGCTTCGGCCTCGCGGGTCGCGGCCGGATCGAGGTGGGATTCGCCGCCGATCTGGTGATCTTCGATACCGGCACCATCATCGATCGCGCCACCTACGACGATCCGACCCAGCCTGCCGCCGGCATCGATGCGGTGCTGGTCGCGGGCGAAGCGGTCTGGGAGCAGGGCCGGTCGACAGGAGCGCGCCCCGGCCGCGTGCTGCGCCATGGCCGCGCCTGACGCGAACGACCCGGCCTCGCCTTGGGTCCAGCGTTTCGCGGCCCTGATCCCGCCGGGACCGATCCTCGATCTCGCTTGCGGCAAGGGCCGCCACAGCCGGTTCTTCCTCAAGGCGGGACGCGCCGTGACCGGCGTCGACATCGATCTCGCCGGTGTGGCCGATTTGCTCTCCCATCCGGCGTTCGAAGCGATCGCCGCCGATCTGGAGAGCGGCGCACCCTGGCCCCTGGGCGAGCGGCGTTTCGCCGCTGTCGTCGTGACCAACTATCTCCACCGCCCGCTCTTCCCGTCGCTCCTCGCCGCGGTCGCGACCGGCGGCATGCTGCTCTACGAGACCTTCGCCGTCGGCAATGAGCGGTTCGGCCGGCCGCGCAATCCCGAGTTTCTGTTGCGGCCGGGCGAGCTGCTGGACCTCACCCGCGGCCGATTCCGCGTTCTCGCCTATGAGGATATGGAACAGGCGATGCCTTATCCGGCCTGTTTTCAACGGATTGCCGCCGTACATTCACTGTCATCGGGCGCGGCATAAGCTCTGGCCCCCGGCGAAACCCCGCCTATAATTCCCGCCGGAACGCGTCGGCACGAGGCCCACGAAGAAAAACAGAGGAGACTCGAGACATGGCAGTTCAACTTGGCGATATCGCCCCCGACTTCGTTCAGGAATCGACCGAAGGCACGATCAAGTTCCATGACTGGATCGGCGACAAATGGGCGGTGTTGTTTTCGCATCCGAAGGACTTCACCCCGGTCTGCACCACCGAGCTGGGCGCCGTTGCGAAGCTCAAGCCGGAATTCGAGAAGCGCAATGTGAAGGTGATCGGCCTCAGCGTCGATCCCGTCACCGACCATCGCAAATGGGCGCAGGACATCCAGGACACGCAGGGGGCCGCGCTCAACTTCCCCCTGCTCGGCGATGCCGACAGGAAGGTGTCGAACCTCTACGGCATGATCCACCCCAATGCCAACGACACGTTGACGGTGCGCTCGGTGTTCGTGATCGGACCGGACAAGAAGGTGAAGCTCACCATCACCTATCCGGCCAGCACGGGACGCAATTTCGACGAGATCCTGCGCGTAATCGATTCCCTGCAGCTCACGGCGAACCACAAGGTCGCCACCCCGGTGAACTGGAAGGACGGCCAGGACTGCATCATCGTTCCCTCGCTCTCGGACGAGGATGCGAAGAAGCTGTTCCCGAAAGGCTGGAAGGCGCTGAAGCCCTATTTGCGCGTCACGCCGCAGCCCAATCGCTGACAAGGAAGCCGGGCGCTCTGCCCGGCAACCGGCATGATAAACGGCGGCGCCCGCGAGGGCAGCCGCCGTTTCCTTTGAAGCCTGATGAGATCCCGCGCTATTCGCCGGCAGCGCGCAAGACCGTGGCCGGTGCAGGGCCGCTGAAATCGCGGTCATGGCGCAGCGCCGGAATCATGCCGCGCGCCTCCTCGACCTTGGCGGGGTCGATGACCGCGGTGATGACACCGGGCTCGGTCCCGCCGTCGGCCAGCAGCTCGCCCCAGGGAGAGACGATCAGCGAATGACCGAAGGTCTTGCGGCCCTCGGCATGCTCACCGCATTGGGCGGGGGCGAAGATGAAGGCGCCGGTCTCGATCGCGCGCGCCCGCAGCAGCACATGCCAATGGGCCTCGCCCGTCGGCCGCGTGAAGGCCGCCGGCACGGTGATGAAGCTGGCGCCGCCCTTCGCGAGCGCGCGATAGAGATAGGCGAAGCGCAAGTCGTAGCAGATGGTGAGGCCGAGCCGGCCCCAGGGCAGATCGGCGACCACCGCCTCGCGGCCCGGCCGGAAGGTCGCGGATTCGCGATAGCTCTCGCCGGCCTTGAGATCGACGTCGAACATATGGATCTTGTCGTAGCGCGCCACGACGCGACCCTGGGGATCGAACAGGAAGGACCGGTTGGCGCAGCTCGTGGCATCGAGCTTGATCGCGATCGAGCCCAGCAGCAGCCAGGCGCCGGTCTCTTTCGCGAGCTCGGCGAAGGCCGGCAGCAGCGGATGCTCCGCCTCGGGCCTGGCCTTCTGCAGCAGCGCCGGCTTGTTCGGCTCCATCATGCCGGTGTTCTCCGGCGTGAGGATGAAGTCGGCGCCTTGTGCTTTCGCTTGTCGGACGAAATCGCGCGCCATGCGGATGTTCGGCTCGGCGTCGCGCGCCGCCGTCATCTGCACCAGGCCGACCTTGAAGGGAGCCGCCATCAGGCGGCGCTCACCAGCGGCATCAGGCCGCCCTTCCGATCGAGCGCATAGAGATCGTCGCAGCCGCCGATATGGCGCTCGCCGACGAAAATCTGTGGCACCGTGCGCCGCCCTTGGGAGCGCCGCACCATTTCCTCGCGCTTGATGTGATCGGCGCCGACATCGATCTCGGTGAAGGCGATGCCGCGATCCGCCAGCAGCTTCTTGGCGCGGTGGCAGTAACCGCAGAACTGTGACGTATAGACCTCGACTTTGGGCATCTCGTCCTCGTCATAGGGCCCGCCTTTTCAACCCGACCGGCCGACCCAGGGGCCTCGATAAGAAGGTGGCATGACCACCCCTATTTGTCATCCAGGGGGCTTAAGGAATGCCCATGCACGCAATATTTCATAATGGTTAGAACAAGTTCCGCTTGGCATGGCTGCCCTGGCGCCGGCTCATACCGGCCGGACGACGCGGGCGAGGGTCAAAAGATCGACCGAATCCGCCCCTCCCGCCAGGAGGGCCCGGGCACAGGCGCCGGCGGTGGCCCCGGTGGTCAGCACATCGTCGATCAGGAGCACGCGGCGGCCCTCGAGCCGGGCCCGATGGCGCTCCGTCACCTTGAAGGCCCCGGCCACATTCTCGCGCCGCTGGGTGGCGCCCATCCGCCCTTGCGACGGCGTCGCGCGCTTCCGGGTCAGGAGATCCGCGCAATGCGGCTTGCCCGAGGCGCGCGCCACCTGGCTCGCCAGCAGGGCGGCCTGGTTATAGCGGCGGCGGAACAGGCGCCAGCGATGCAGCGGGACCGGCGTGACGAGATCGGCGTCCCGCAGCAGCTCGGCGCCGGCATGGGCGAGCCATCGCCCCAGCGCCGGCGCGGCGTCGGTCCGGTCGGCATGTTTGAAGGCGATGATCAGGCCGCGGCTGGCATCGTCATAGCGCAGCACGGCACGGGCGCGCGCATAGACCGGACGCTCGCGCAGGCAAGCGCCGCAGAGCGTTTCGCCCTCCGTCTCGCCCTGGCCATAGTCGAACGGATAGCCGCAGCAGCTGCAGCAAGGCGGCCCCAGCACGGTCATGCGCGCCCAGCAACCGGCGCAAAGGGCGCCGGCCGTCCCGACCGAGGCGCCGCAGACGAGGCAGCGCGGCGGCAGCAAGGCATCGAGCGCGGAGCGGCCCAGCGCGATGGTACGTGCGGCCCAGGGAGCGACTTCCACCATGGCGCGAACTTTCGAGCGACGCCGCGCGCCTGTCAATCGGTCCGTCGACATGCGATTGCTCCCGACCCTCTTCACCTCCCCCCTTGAGGGGGAGGCTGGGGTGGGGGGTGGATGCCGGTCTCGCTGTTGATGAAGCTGCTTCGACAGTCGTCTCGTCTCCGCTGTAACAAGACGTCGCGCTCGAGATCTTCATCGCGCCCTTCGATCACCCCCCACCCTAACCTCCCCCTCAGCGGGAGAGGGGATAAGAGAAGGAACCTTTCCGGGAACGGCGGCCCGCGCCATGATCGCCGGCATCATGGATCCGACCCTCACCCCCTTCGACCGGCGCCGCCTGCGCCTGCATCGCGACCGCGCGGCCCCGGGATGGGCCCGGCATGATTTCCTGTTCAAGGATGTGGCCGAGCGGCTGGCCGAACGGGTCAGCGATTTCGCGCGCCGGTTCGAGCTCGCGCTCGATCTGGGCTGCCATGGGGGCGAGCTCGGCCGGGCGCTGGCCCCGACCGGCAAGGTCGATCGGCTGGTGCAGAGCGATCTTTCGACGGCGCTGCTGCGGCGGGCGGCACCCGACGGCGGGCTGGCCCTGGTGGCCGATGAGGAGTTCCTGCCGGTCGCGGCCGAAAGCCTCGATCTGGTGATGAGCAATCTGTCGCTGCATTGGGTCAACGACCTGCCGGGCGCGCTGCTGCAGATCCGTCACGCGCTGAAGCCGGACGGCCTGTTCCTGGCGGCGATGTTCGGGGCGGGCACCCTGGTCGAGTTGCGCGATGCGCTGGCCGAGGCGGAGCTCGAGATCCGCGGCGGCGCCAGCCCCCGCGTGGCACCCCTGCCCGAGCTGCGCGATGCGGCCGGCCTGCTGCAGCGCGCGGGCTTCGCGCTGCCGGTCGCCGATCACGAGATCATCACCGTCACCTATGCCGATCCCTTCCGCCTGCTGGCGGATCTGCGGGGCATGGGCGAGGCTTCGGCGCTGGTTTCAGGCGGGGCCCTCTCCCGGCGCAGCCTGCTGCGCGCGGCCGAGCTCTATGCCGGGCGTCACGCCGACGCCGAGGGCCGGATCAAGGCAACCTTCCGGATCCTGTTTCTCGCCGGCTGGGCGCCGCATGAATCGCAGCAGAAGGCGCTGCGGCCGGGAAGCGCCAAGGCGCGGCTCGCGGAAGCGCTCGGAACTCAGGAACGTCCCTTGAAGGGTACGGGCGACGAGTGAGGGGCGGGCTCGTCCCACGCGACCCGCGGGCCGGTCTCGTTGGCGGCCTGCGGCAGATCCTCCGACAGCCCGTAGCAGCGCCGCACGATATAGAGCGGGCGCGCTTTGACCTCCTCGAAGATTCGGCCGATATAGCTGCCGAGCACGCCCAGCGACAAGAGCTGCATGCCGCCGAGGAAGGTGATCGAGACCACGATGGTCTCGAAGCCCGGCACGTCGATGCCCCAGAAGATCGCGCGCACCACGCGCCAGGCGCCATAGAGCAGGCTGAGGCCGGCGACCGCGGCGCCGATCCAGCTCCAGATCCGCAAGGGCAAGGTCGAGAAGGCGGTGAAGGCATCCATCGCGAAACCGATCAGCCGCGACAGCCGCCAGCTGCTCTGGCCCTGCATGCGCGCATCTTCGCGATAGCTGAGGCCGGTCTGGCGGAACCCGACCCAGCTATAGATCCCCTTCAGGAAGCGGGTGCGCTCGGGCAGCTGCCGGATCGCTGCGATCACATGACGGTCCATCAGCCGGAAGTCGCCCGCCTCCGGCGGCAGCTTGGTCCGCGAGGCCAGGGAGAAGAGACGGTAGAAGAGATGGCGCAGGAGCCGGTGGAGACCGCGCACGTCGCGCGCCTCGCGCACCATATAGACGACGTCGTTTCCCTCCTGCCAGGCCGCGATCATCGCGCCCATCATCTCGGGCGGATGCTGGCCGTCGCCGTCCATGACCACCACCGCGTCGGCATCGGCGTGATCGAGCCCGGCGGTCAGCGCATATTCCTTGCCGAAGTTGCGCGAGAGGTCGATCACCGCGATGCGCGGCTCGAGACGGCGCGACTGCAGCAGCACCGGCAGCGTGTCGTCGCTGCTGCCGTCGTTGACGCAGATCACGCGCCAGTCGGGTGCGACGGCACCGTTGCGCTCGACCACGGCCAGGGCGTCGCGCAGCCGATCGAGAAAAGCCGCCGCCCCGTGCCCTTCATTGAAGAAGGGCACCACGACCGCCAAATTGATAGGATCGTTCTTGCTCATCGGCCCGCCCGCATGGCTTCGCCATCACCGTCGAGCGGATGCTGTGTCGAGACTGCGGCGAGAAAGTGTCCGGCTTCATAAAATGCGATTAATGTCCTCTCCCCTGGTCTGCGCGGACGATTACGGCCTGGCGCCCGGAGTTGGTCGGGCGATCCGCGAGCTGGTCGCCGACCGGCGTCTCGATGCCACCAGCGTCATGACCGTTTTCGACGATTTCGACAGCGAGATCGCGGCCCTCCTCGCCGTGGCGGGCCCCTGCCGGATCGGACTGCATTTCACCCTGACCGATTTTCTGCCGCTCGGCCCGATGAAGAAAATTTCACGAAGCGGCCGGCTTCCCTCCATGGCCCAGTTTCTGATGCGCGCCTATGCCCGTCAGCTCGACGGCCGGGAGATCGCGGCCGAGCTGGAGCGGCAGTTCCAGCGGCTGGCGACGGTGCTGGGACGCAAGCCCGATTTCATCGATGGCCACAAGCATGTGCAGGTGCTGCCGATCGTGCGCGACGCGGTGCTGGCCCACGCGCGCCGCCATGACGTGCCGGTGCGGATGATCGAGCTGCCCGCGGGCATCGCGAAGGATGCGCTGCCCCAACAGGGCAAGGCCACCATGCTCGGCTGGATGGGGCGGCGCCTGGCGGCGGAGGCCGGCGATCGCGCTCTCAATCGCGGTTTCTTGGGCGTGCGCAGCTTCAGTCCAGCCGAATCCTATCGCGCGCTGTTCCGCCGCTGGCTCGCGGTGGCGCCGCCCGGGAGTCTGATCATGTGCCATCCGGGAATTCCCGACGAGACGCTGGCGGCGCGCGATTGCGTCACCACCACGAGGGCGGGCGAGTTCGCCTATCTCGCAGGCCCCGGTTATCTCGCCGACCGGGCCGAATATGCCGGCAAGCAGAAGAACTGAAGGCTCCTTCGTCCTCTACCTTGGAGCCGAAACAGGGCCGGCCGGCGCATGCCGAGTGTGTAATTCGGACCAAGAAAGGTGCACCCAAAGGGTGTGGCAAGCACTATTGACGAGTTTCCGGCCCAATTTCGGGGCTATTGCGCGCTGGAGTTGCGCTGCTAACGTGCCGGAGCCCTCTGAGTCGCGACAGGGGAGACCGTATAGGCTCGAAAGGACAATCGATGCGTGGGCTAAACATTCTTGCGCGCTCTCTCAGCGTCGCAACAACTGGTAGCCCGCTCGGCAGCCCATTCAAGTATGGGAATGCTTGGCAATATCATCCAAGAAGCGATCGTCATTCTAAGATTGCTTGCTGGGCAATCATGCTGGATTTGCTGAGTGAATCGCCGCTGCTTCGTCAGCATGCGGAGAATGCCAAAATCAGATTTGGCATCAATCATGAGATGACGGATTTTGCTCGCAGCAGAAAGAAGAATCTCGACATGGTCATCTGCCGAGGTTCTTCTGCTCAGCCGCTCGCCGGGGCAGGAACGTTTTCGAGCCTTCGAGACGTATACAAAATCGAGCTCAACTCTGCCGATCTGGAATGCCTTGCGAAACTTCCCGATATCCCCTTAGCAAAGCCATCGACGGTGCTTGTTGCGTTAGAGGCAAAAGCCTGCATGACAGAATTTGGGAAGGCCCGGCCCCGGCTATATGATGAACTGAACAGTTCGCATCTCACCATACACGGAGACTCGGCCAGTGCGATTGCCGCGGGATTCTCCATGGTCAACATTGCAGATAGCTTTGTTTCTCCGCTACGCAATCATTGGCTTATCGGCACTCAGCCGACAGCGGTTTCACAACATAAGCAGCCGCGCGCAGCTCAGAGTGTTGTCGACAAACTAATGCAACTCCCCCGGCGTTCCAGCTCGAACACCGAGGGTTTCGATGCCTTTGCGATCGCCGTTGTGCGGTGCCCCAACGATGGCTCACCTGTTACTCTCCATGAGACCCCGCCCGCCCCACAGCCGGGTGACGTGTACAACTATGCGGGATTCATTGGCCGACTAGCGCATCTCTATGCCACGCAGTTTTCCAGTATCTGACGAGGCATCTCGACATTTCCGAGATGCGCTTCGACAGCAGGGATGAATCCTTCTGGAAACCGCAAAGTTGCAATACGCGTGCGAGACAGGAAACCCGACGTGGCTCGAACGCTTAATGGCGTTCCGGGATACATTAGAAAGTCAGCGAGCGGGTCGGGACGTACTCCAATCGGATCGGCGCCAACATCCACGCTGTGTCGCCGCACTCCGTCAAATCGTGCTGCGCGCGGCAATTTCCCTTGTTCAGGAAAGGCGCCATCAAGAAGACGGTCGTACCGGCCCGGCCTAGCCAATCGTTCGCCAACCCACTTGGATACGGGAACACTCACAGCGCTCCCGATCAGCCCCCAACGAAATCCGGAGCGAACGACATTTTCCGCAGGTGCCGTCCAGTCTTCGGAAAACCCCTGGAGTCTCTCTGCGTCTCGAATATCCGGTTTGATGATCTGCCCATGTGGTAACAGCACCGCAGGAGGAGAAGGAATACCAATTGTCGAGCCGTTTTTTAGCGTAGGTACCGCATTGGCAGCCCAACCAAGGCCGCCTCGGCCCTCGGTCCAATAGAACCCGTGCGCGATTTTTCCCAGCGCGGTCTTCGGCCTCTCCAATGGGGAGTCTTCAGCCAGGAGTACATTCGCTGGATCTCCTTCGCGCGAAGCGAGCAGAAAAACGCGCTCCCGCCGATGCGGTAAACCGAACCCAAATGTATCGACCACGCGCCACGCCCACAGATAGCCCAGTTCCTCGAGGGCCGCGGTAATCCGGCGCATAGCGTCACCGCCGCGAAGCTGAAGCATAAATGGAACGTTCTCGAGCAATATCCACTTTGGCCGCGCGATCGAGGTCAGTCTGAAAACCTCGCCGACCAACCCGCTTCGACTTCCATCCAGCCCCTTGGTCATGCCGGCTTGGCTCAAATCCTGACAAGGGAATCCTGCCGCGATCAGATCTGTTCCGCTTGGCAAGGCCCGCAGTGCCCGAACATCGCCTTGGAGCTCAATATCCGGAAAACGATGTGAAAGCACTGCGCGCGCGGCGGGCAGAATTTCGGACATCAGGACTGTCTCATGGCCTGCGTCAGCCAGCCCGAGTTCTAGTCCTCCAATTCCCGCAAACAGCCCAACAGCCCGCACATCAGTCTCCTCTAGTGGTTCAATATATTGGGGGTGTCATGCGCCCAGACGCAAGATATAGGTGAATTCTGAAATCAATAATTTAGGAGCCTTCGAAGCCGGCGCTCCAACAAAGGAATATTCCGAGTCTCGCACTCCCAGATCGTATATACTCTCCATAAATCTCTCTTAAGTTGTAGTTTGACCCTAGCATCTCGTTCTCGGTTTGTCTCGATCTTTCGTAGCCAAAAGTCGGTTCGTGTCTTGGGTATGGTCGCCAGGCGGCAGCCCTGGTGACCGTGCCAGAAACAACCGTGCACCAGAATGACCTTACGCAGCCTTGGAAAGACCATGTCCGGTGTTCCCGGAAGATCGCGTCTGTGCAGACGAAATCGGTAACCGAGTCGATGGGCAATCCGCCGAACGATGAGCTCTGGGGTCGTGCCCTTCTGCCGCACACGCCCCATGAGTGCGCTGCGCCGTTCTCTCGAGAGAGTGTCCATTTTTCACCCTCCATATTCTCAATCGAATTGTCCGGCTCGCTCGTCAGCAAAGCCACGCGAGACCCTGTCTGTATTCGATCGCGTTTGCATCATTGTGGGTCTCTCGGCACCTAAAGCAGATCCTGCAGCACCGGGATCAGCGGCAGGTCGGCCGGCGGCATCGGATAGTCGGCGAGCTTCTGCGGCCGCACCCAGGCCAGCGTCTGGCCCTCATGGGGATGGGGCGTGCCCTTCCAGACCCGGCAGACATAGAGCGGCATCAGCAGATGGAACTTCTCGTAGCGATGCGAGGCGAAGGCGATCGGCGCCAGGCAGCTCTCGCTGGTGTCGATGCCGAGCTCTTCTTTCAGCTCGCGCACCAGCCCCTCCTCTGGGCTTTCGCCCGCCTGGAGCTTGCCGCCCGGGAACTCCCACAGCCCCGCCATCGATTTGCCCTTCGGCCGCTGCGCCAGCAGCACGCGGCCGTCGGCATCGATCAGCGCGACCGCCACCACGAGCAGAATGGGCGGCGCGGATTGCGCGCGATGCTCCTGCCATTGCGCCTGCTGCAGCGCGCGCCGCTCGACCTTGTGCTTGCCGCCGCGCGCCGGCGCGTCGTTCTCGGTCATGCCGGTGAAGACCATGCCGGCCTTTTCCTGCACGCGGATCGAGGCCCGGTTCTCCGGCACGGCCAGCGCGATCAGCGAGGCGAGCCCCATCTTGCGGAACGCATGCTCGACCAGCGCCGCCATGGCCTCGCTGGCATAGCCTCGGCGCCAGAAGGGCTTGCCGATCCAGAAGCCGATCTCGGCCTCGCCCGGTCCCTCGAGCTCGAGCCCGATCAGGCCCACGGGCTCGCGGTCCTCGCGCCGCTCGATGACGAAGGTGGGGCCGTCCTTGGGGTCGAGGCTGCGCACGAAATCCACCGCCCCGCCCGGCGGATAGGGATGCGGGATGCGCGCGGTGTGACGCGCGATGTCCCAATCGCTGACATAGCGCTCGATCCAGGGCGCGTCGGCCAGCGTGACGGCGCGCAGGATCAGGCGCGGCGTCTCGATCCGCGGCGCCGCGCAGCCGGACTCGCTGTCAGCTCCGATAGTCGCCATTGATCGCGATATAGCCATGGGTCAGATCGCAGCTCCAGACCCGGGCCTTGCCGCGACCGAGTCCCAGATCGACGGCGATGGCGATCTCGCGGCCCTTCATATGGGCGGCGACCGGCGCCTCGTCATAGCCGGCGACGCGCTGGCCCTTGGCGGCGACGGTGGTGCCGCCGATCGAGATCTTGAGCTTGTCGCGCTCGGCCTTCTCGCCGGCCTTGCCGACCGCCATGACGATGCGGCCCCAATTGGCATCGGCGCCGGCGACCGCGGTCTTGACCAGCGGCGAGTTGCCGATCGCGAGCGCGATGCGATGGGCGGATTTGTCCGAGACCGCGCCGGTGACGTCGATCGTCATCAGCCGGGTCGCCCCCTCGCCGTCGCGCGCGACCTGGACCGCCAGATCGACGAGGAGATCGTCGAGCGCCCTTCGGAAGGCCTTGAGATGCGCGTCGGCCGCGATGTGGCCGAGTTTATCGCAGAACTTTCCGCGGCGGAGCGCTCGCTCGTTGAGGTGAAAGCGGTGAGCCTTGCCGCAACGCTCGTGCGCCCCGTGCGCTGGGAGGCGGAGATATTCGGCTTCCGCACCGTGAGCCTCGACATCCGCCAGAACACCACGGTGACGAACCGCGTGCTGCAGGAAATCTGGCACAAGATGAACCCGGTGGCGAAGGTTGCGGTTCCCAAGGAAGGCAGTCCGGAATGGACCGCCTGGATCGTGGACGAACTCAACAAGCCCCTGGGCTTCCTGCCCAATTTCTTCGGCGTTTCCGAAGAGGCACGCGAACTGCTCGATCTCCTTTATCTCATTCGTGAAATCCTGGATGGTCCCGATCCGCAATCCATCGGCACCTTCATTCTCTCCATGACACGCTCCGCCGCCGATGTGCTGGGGCTCTATTTGCTTGCCAAATACTGCGGCCTGTTCCGCGATGACACCAGCAGCGAAAGCTGCCGGCTGCGCATCGTGCCGCTTTTCGAAACCATCGACGACCTGCGCGCCGGTCCCGCCATTATGAAGGAACTTCTAGCAACCGGCGTTGTCAAAAAATCCGTGAACGACAACGGCGG
>CAVOLB010000066.1:0-57371 GCA_963696655.1 uncultured Alphaproteobacteria bacterium | reverse complement strand
ACAAAATCGCGTCGATGGCGATCGACAGCGTCTCGATGGTCACCGCGCGCTGCCAGCTCGCGCCGACTTCGAGGAAGTGCAGGATGAGGTAGACTTCGACGACGCCGCACAGCCAGCCGGCGAGGAACCACGCCGCCGAACGGAGGAACGCGCCCGGCGCCCGGTACAAACGGATGATCTCGGCGTCGAGCTGCCGCATCTGTTCGTCGACTCGCGCCGGCACCGGCAAGCCGACGCGCTGGGCCAGGCGGATGCCCGTGGCGAACATGCCGTGCCGCTGCAGGGCCACGGCCACGGCGAAGCCGGTGATCAATAGCGCCAGGCCGATGAGCATGCCGTCGCGGATGCCGGCCGGCAGCGCCGTGTGGGTCAGGACGTACATCAACCCGACGACGATGAAGCCGATCTGGCTACATGTTTGCGTCAGCTTGGCGACGGCGACCGAGGCCCACAGCGCGGTCGTGT
The DNA here is from genome assembly GCA_963696655.1 of uncultured Alphaproteobacteria bacterium. GTDB lineage: Bacteria > Pseudomonadota > Alphaproteobacteria > Dongiales > Dongiaceae > Hypericibacter. The sequence continues at coordinate 56,906 of CAVOLB010000066.1, read as the reverse complement.
CGGCAACATCGGCCAGCATGCGGACGCGCACGACCTCGCCGCCGACCGTGGCGGTCGGGGTGAGATTGTTGATCGCGTCGCCGGCCAGACGCGCCGCGACCAGCCGCGCAAAAGGAATCGGCGGCCGCGGCGGCGTGAAGGCTGACGACGCGACCTACACCGTCAGCTACAGCGACGCCGCCCTGGCGGCAGGCCAGACGGCCTTCGTCACGGTCGACACGACGCCGGGCTCGGCTGAAGACGGCAGCGACTATGACGGCGGCCAGACGATCCTGACCTTCGTCGGCGGCGGCGAGACCGCGCAGACCCTGGCGATCCACACCGAGACCGATACGGTCATCGAAGGCACCGAGGACTTCTCGGTCGGCATCGTGGCCTCCACCGGCGAGATCGGCACAGGCTCGGTCACGACCGAGATCACCGACGAGACCACCGGCCCGATCTGGACCCTCAGCGGCGACAGCAGCGTCACCGAAGGCGACGACGCGACCTACACCGTCAGCTACAGCGACGCCAGCCTGGCCCCGGGCCAGACGGTCCTGGTCACGGTCGACACGGCGTCGGGCTCGGCCGGCGAAGGCGAGGATTTCACCGGCGATCATTCGATCCTGACCTTCACGGGCGGCGGCGAGAGCGCCCAGACCCTCGTGATCCACACGACCGACGACACGGTCGCGGAGGACAACGAGGATTATTCGGTCTCGATCTCGCCCGCTCAGGGCGATGTCGGCGCGGGCAGCGTCACCACCACCATCATCGACAATGACGACTCCGACCGGTTGCTGGTCGGCACCGACAGCGCCAATAGCGGACCCGGCACGGCCGAGACCAGCAGCACCTCGCCCTATGCGAACCTGGTCCTGCAAGGCGGCAAGGGCCAGGACATCCTCATCGGCGACAGCGGTGGTGCGACACACCTCCCCGACGGCCTGCTCTATGAGGACCAGAACGCGATCGCCGTGCTGGACAAGTCAGGTAGCGTCGCCGACAGCAACAATCTTCAGCTTGCCAAGAGTATCGTCCTGTCGCTGGCGGAAAAATACGCGACCTATGCCCATGACGCCTTCCTCGCCGGCCAGGACGTGACCGTCAAGTTCACCGTCGTTCCCTTCAACGGCACCGCCAGTACGTCGATTACGGTGACCGCTGACGATTTGGGCGATCTGGTCCAGACCAGTCCCGGCGTCTGGCAATTCGCCACATTGGTCACCGCGGTCAACGCCATCAGTGCGTCGGGCAACACCGATTTCCAGGATGCCCTGATTGCCGCGCGCAACCTGTTCCTCGCCGACAGCGGCCTCGCCAGTTCGGCCAATTATGCGCCGCTCGCCGGCTTCGACGGCAACAACAAGCTGTTCTTCATTTCGGATGGCGCTCCGACCGAGCAGGCGAGCACCTTCCAGAATTATGATTCGCCGACGGGCAGCAGCGGCCTGGATTACTGGCGTGGCGTCTGGACTGCGCTCGGAGTCGAGGCGCATGCGATCGGCGTCGGCCTGACCGCTCAAAGCGGCGACTTCACCAATCTCCAGAAGATCGACAATAGCGGCGGCGCCGAGATCGTCACCGCTGCCGACCAGGTTGGCTTTGCGCTGGAGGGAACCTTCCAGCCCGGCGCCGATATTCCGGACGCCGTCGGCGGCGACAGCCTCAGCGGCGGCAACGGCCAGGACATCATCTTCGGCGACGTCGTCAACACCGACCATCTCGATGCCTCGACCGTGACGGGCGAAGGCTATGACGCGCTCTTGACCCAGATCCAATCCGATCTGGGCCATGCGCCGAACGACCAGGAGGTGCTGAGCTATATCCGCACCCATCTGGATGTTCTCTATGAGGACAACGACCCTCGCGGGGCTGCCGACCATATCGACGCCGGCGCCGGCGACGACACGGTCTTCGCGCAGGGCGGCAACGACACCGTCGTCGGCGGCTCGGGCGCCGACCTGCTCGATGGCGGCACCGGCAACGACCGGATCGTGGCCGACGCGGTCGCAGGCACGCCCGACGGCGCGGTCGATACGCTGATCGGTGGCATGGGCAGCGACATCCTGGTCGGTGCCGACGGCGAGCCGGATTATTTCCAGTGGAAAGCCGGGCATCGCGGGGCCGAGGGCAGCACCGGCCTGCATGCGGTGTCCGGCACCACGCTCAGCGAGGGGGCCGATCAGATCACCGTCACCACGACGCTGAGCGACCCGCACAACATCCATTACTTCACGTTTGAAGTGACCGGAACGGAGTCCCAGTCGCTGACCATCGACCTGAAGAGCCTGGGCGGAACCCTCGATAGCCAGATCTATCTGTTCAGGGACAGCAACGGCAACGGGTTGGTGGGCAACAGCGCGAACGATCCGCTGGTCAGCGCCAACAACAACGACAGCGGCGCCTATGGCATTGCCAGCGACGGCAGCACCAACAGCCAGGATTCCTTCATCGTCCAGAGCCAGCTGGCGCCCGGCAAATATATCCTCGCCATCGGCGACAGCACCCTCACCGAGACCGAGGCGCGCAGCAACGACAGCGCCAACGGCAACAGCAACAATGGCAGCGGCAGCGGCCAGTATCAGCTGACGATCACGGGCCAGAATGTGGACCTGACCGGCGGCCACGGGCTGGCGCAGGGCTTCATTCCCGATCCCAACGACGATACCGACACGGTGCAGGGCTTCCAGATCGGCGGCCCGGTCGGGAGCCGGGACGTGCTCGATTTCAGCGATTTGCTGTCGGGCGCTCCCCACACCGGCGCCGGCGCCACCGCGGCCAACCTGTCGTCCTACTTCGACGTCTCCTTCAGCGGCGGCAACACGATTTTGTCGGTGGACTATAACGGTGCCGCGGGTCCGGCCGGCTCCAGCTTCGATCCGCAGCTTCACGTGGTGCTGCAGGGCGTTTCCCAGGCCTCCTGGGGCGGCAGCCAGGACGAGACCCAGGTTCTCACGACGCTCTTGGCCAACGGTCAATTGACGACCTGACCGCCAGGGTCGGCGCCGAGTTTTCCACAGGCTGAGGATCGTTCTCGAAAGAGCGCCGGCGGGCCACGCTTGTGGCCCCCTCACCGCATGGTCTTTAATTCCCCGGCGCCGGCGCGTCACCGTCGGCGGCACCCCTGCTCGAGCCGGGAGGAACCATGGGCGTCGTCTTGCCGGAAGGATCGCCGGGCATCGGAGCCGGGCCGCAGATCCTCGCATCCGCCGCCAACGGAATCGCGGAGCTGATCGCCACCCTCGGCGGCGATGCCGGGCGCGTCTTCGAGACCGTCCATGTCGATGCCCACAGCCTCGACAGTCCCTTCAACGAACTAAGCCTGGCGCAGTATTGCCAGCTCTTCGAAGAGGCCGCCCGCCACACCCGCTACGACAATTTCGGCCTGCGCTTCGGCTACGGCTTCAAGCCGAAGCAGCTGGGCGCCATCGGTTATCTGGCTGTGAACTCGCCCACCCTTGCCGCCGCCCTGCAGAATTTCTGCCGCTATTTCCCGGCCCATCAGCAGAACACGACCATGACGCTGCGCGAGGAGCGCGAGCTGGTCTATCTCGATTACCGCATCGAGGACGGCCGGATCAGCCGGCGCCGCCAGGATGCGGAGCTGTCGATCGGCATGTTCTGCAACATCTTCTGGCACGCCCTGGGCCGCCACTGGCGGCCGCTCGAGATCCATTTCGAGCATCCCCGGCCGCCGGAGCCGCGCGAGCATGAGGCGCTGTTCGACACGCCGATCTACTTCTCGCAGCCCTTCAATTCGGTCGTGTTCCGCCGCAGCGATCTCGACTGCGTGATGCCGGAACCGGACTCCTCGCTGTTCTCGCTGCTCGAGCCCTTCATGAGCGGCCGTTGCCGGCGCGCGCGGCCCGACGACCTGGTGGCGCTGGTGCGCCAGAAAATCGAGATCCAGCTGCAGCATGGCAATCCCAGCATCAAGAAGGTGGCGAGCGAGCTCGGTCTGACAAGCTGGACCCTGCACCGCCGCCTCCATGACCTTGATGTCAATTTCAACGATCTGGTGCGCGGCTCACGGCGCGATCTGGCGCTGCGCTACGTGGCGGAGCCCCATATCCCCCTGACCGAGGTCGCCTTCCTGCTGGGATATTCCGAGCTCAGCGCCTTCAGCCGCGCCTTCCGCCAATGGACCGGCATGGCGCCGGCCCATTACCGGCGCCAATGCGCCCTCACCCGCCGTCTCGAGCGCTCCTCCGCCTCGACCCGGAACTGAGATCTCGCCGGTCGAGACCTCGACACGCTTTCAGTGGCTGCGGCCTTCGATCGCCTGGAGCACCTCGGCGATCCGGTCCCGCGCCCGGGCGACGCCCGCGGTCGGCCCGCTGATATAGAGGCGGCCGGCGGCCCCGATCATCTGCACATTCACCAGTGTGTTCTCGGGCGCCACCTTCTCCGCCTCGTTGGCGGCGACGGCAGCGAACAAGGCCGGCACCATCTCGCAGACCAGCAGGGTCTCGCCCGGCATCACCATCGAGGCCTCGCGATTGCGGTTGATGATGACCGCATGCTGGTCGGTGATGTCCTCGATCACGTCGGTGTAGAGAACCCGCGGCCGGAGCTGATCGGCCGATTTCGACTTGATTCCCTCGAGGATGGCCTGTCCCGCCCGCTTGAGCGCCGCGAGATCTCCCGAATGCAGCTCCAGCACGCCGAACTGGCGCTCGACGAACAGGATGCCCGGCTCGACATCCGGAACCGATTTGAGCGCCAGGTCGATCACCCGCTCGATCGCCAGGCCCGGCGCCACCTCGATGATCAGCGAGTGGTTGCCCTGGACCGGCGGATAGCCCCGGGCGCGCGTCGGCGAGCTCAGATAGGCTGCGAACTGCGGCTGAAGATTCTCCACCATCAGATAGACGCGCAATTCCGTCATCGTCAGCGGGCCCGTCCGCAGGTTCCGTCACTCCCCCGGCCGGCCGGCCGGGGGCTCGATCCGTTGCCGCCGGTCCGGATTATTTCGGCACCGACGTGAAATGCTTGATCAGGTCCGGATGCGGGCGCGGAATCACATGCACCGAGATCAGCTCGCCGACCGTGTTGGCGGCCTCGGAGCCCGCTTCGGTCGCGGCCTTCACGGCGCCGACATCGCCATTGATGATCACGGCCACCAGCCCGTCGCCGACCTGCTCGCGGCCGACGATCACGACATTGGCGGCTTTCACCATGGCGTCGGCGGCGGCCAAGGCCGCGACATAGCCCTTCGTCTCGATCATTCCGATTGCGTTCGACATCATTCTCTCCTTGCTCGATGGATAGAGGCTCAAATCAGTCTATTTGGCGGATCTTGCCATTCTTCGACGGCTCGTCGATCGAGCCGATGATCAGCGCGTCCAGCGGGGGCGCCTTGCCGGGGAACCAGGCGGCCGCGACCGACCCGGTGGACACCAGTACGCGCTCGCCAATGCCGCAGCCCAGCACGTCGAAGGCGACCAGGCGGGTCCCCTTCCCGTCGTCGAGCTCGACCTCCAGCATGGCGCCGCTGGGAATCTCCTTCAGGCGCTTCGTCGACCAGACATTGCCTTTGACCGTCGCGCGCAACATCAGACGTCCCTCTCGATCTGCACACCCAACTGCCGCGCCTTGTCGCGCGCCAGCGGCGTGACCACCACGCCTCGGCCGATGACCAACCGCGCGCCTGCCTTGGCGGCGTCGACCACCGTGTTCTCCTTGACGACACCCTTGACGATCTTCTCGACCGCGCCCGCCGGACGGGCCGAGGTCGCCGCCGGCGATGGGGAGGAGGGCCGCTTCAGCCTGAACCCGTGGCGGCCGGATTTGAGCGCGTCGCGCGTCGCCGGATTCTCCAGGAGATGCACGATCCGGCGCACGAACTGGGCCAGCTCCTGGTCGCTCTGCAGCGAGACTTCCTCGCCGGCACTCGGGCGCGCTTGCGGAGAGGAACCGCTCGGCGCGGCCTTCTGGGTCGCCGGCTCGGCCCGAGCCGGCGCCGACGCGCCCGCAACGACCTTCTGCGCCGCGGCCTTCAACGCACCGCTGCCCTTGATCGCCTCGGGCAGCGCGTCGCGCAACACCTCGCGGACCATTTGGCGCATCGCCTCGCGATCCAGGCCCGCTTTCCGATCGCTCACTGCAATGCCTCCAACGCCTGCTGCGCGGCAATGGATGCCGCTCGCACATTGTCTTCGGTGCCGCTGAGATAGACCCGGCCGGTGGCGCCCATCATCCGGTAGTCGATGACCTTGATGTCGGCCGCCTTTTCCGCCTCGTTGGTGGCGAGGATGGCGTAGGCCGCCGGCTGCATCTCCAGCACGAACAGGGATTCGCCCGGCAGGATCATCGAGCCCAGCTTGTTACGGTTGATCAGGAAGGCATGGAGATGATCGATGCGGGTGATGATCTTGGACGCCAGGATCTGCGGCCGGGTCGCCTTGTCCGCCGTGGTGCCGAGGAACTCGAGCACCGCCTGGCTGGCGGCCCGGACCGCCGCGGTCGAGCGCGAATGGATCTCCAGATAGCCGAACTGGCGCTCGACCACGAGGATGCCGCTCTGCACCTCGGCATGCTTCAGCGCCACGTCGGTGATCGGCTCGATATCGAGCCCCGGCGCCACCTCGATGATCTGCGCCGCCATGTTGGTGCGCGGCAAGCTGCCGCGGATCCAGCTGCCGAGATAGCACATGGTGCGCGGCTGCAGCTGGTCGATGAAGATGAAGGAACGCAGCTCGGCCATGGGTCAGGAGCCCATGAAGAGGCTGCGCAGCTCTTCGATGATGACCTGGCGGATCTCTTCCCGCATCTCGCCGAGATCGTCGCCGCTGCCGCCTTGGCGGGGTGCGGGCAGCGCCAGCCCTTCGGTCCCGTCCGGCGCCTGCACATCCCAGGGCTCGAGATGCGTATAGTCGCCGAACGCCTCGCTCGCCTCCTTGTTGTAGGCGATCCGGGTCCAGTGCACGAGATGCTGCGGCCCGACATTCTCGCCGATGGAACTGCGCCCGAAGAAGCCGGTTCCGATCGTCATGGTCGGCGCGAGATTGGTGTCGAATCCCGCCGCCCCCTGGCTGCAGGGCGCATTGACCACCACGCGAAGCACATTGACGGCCATGGTGAAGGCCAGGACGGTCCGCGAATCCTTGCTGTGGATCGCGGCCGAATGACCGCCGCCGCTGTAGCGCAACAAGGCCCGTGCCGCCTCGACCCCGCGCTGCGCATTGGGCACCCTCAGGAAGCCCAGCACGGGGCAGAGCTTCTCGCGCGCGAAGACTTCCTCGGGCACCGGCAGATCGAAAGGTGCCAGCAGGATCTTCGTCTTGGCCGGCGCGCGGATCCCGGCTTCACCGGCGATGGTGCCAGCGTCCCGGCCCAGCGCCTGGAGATTGAACTTTCCGCCCGGGAAGAGATAGGCGCGAAGCCGCTCGGTCTCCTCCTCGGAGCAGAGATAAGCACCCTCTCCCTGCAGATGGCGCAGCAGCTTGTCGGCGATGGCCGCCTCGGCGATCAGCACCAACTCGTTGGTGCAGAGCACCGAATTGTCGAAGGACTTGCTGATCACGATGCGTTTGGCGGCCTTGGCCAGGTCGGCCGTCGCATCCACCAGCACCGGGACATTGCTGGGCCCGACGCCGATCGCGGGATTGCCCGAGGAATAGGCCGCGCGGACCATGGGCGAGCCGCCGGTGGCCAGGATCACGTCCGTGCGCGGATCGGCCATCAGGGCCGTGACCAGGGGGATGCTGGGCTCGTCGATCACCTGCACCACGCCGTCGGGCGCTCCGGCGGCCATAGCGGCGTCCGCCATGCAGCGCACCGCATCGGCGCAGCAGGCCTTGGCCATCGGATGCGGGCTGACGATGATGGCATTGCGGCTGAGCAGCGCGATCATGATCTTGAAGAAGACGGTCGACACCGGATTGGTGGACGGCGCCAGCGCGAACACCACACCCGCCGGCCGCGCCACTTCCACGATCTTCCGCCCGGCGTCGATCTTGAGGCCGGTCAGCGGCTCGTCGCGGTAATAGTCATAGATCCCGCGGCTGCAAAGCTCGTTCTTGATCTTCTTATGCTCAGGCACGCCGAAGCCGGTCTCCTTGACCGCCCACTCCGCATAATGCTGGGCCTTGGCGAATCCGGCATCGGCGGCCGCCTTGGCGATCCGCAAGGTGCTGTCCCGGTCGAGGCGAGCGAAGGCAGCCGCGGCCCAGCGGCCCCGCTCCAGCATCATGCCGGCTCGCGCCAGGCGGGCTTCGTCCTTCATGGTCTCGCTGGCGCTGGCGGCCTTGATCACCAGATCGGCCGGGCCGGCGGGCGGCTTTTCGTCCGTCCGTCGCTGCATCCGTGACATGGCCGAGCTCACGCCGCCGCCCGCTTGCCCTTGAGGCCGAGAACCTCGGCCCGGGCCTGTGCGATCGAGACCTCGACGCGATCCATCAACTCCTCGCTCAGATCGCGCGTCAGCAGGAGACCCGGCTTGAACTGGAGCACCCGCGGATCGAGGGTCGAGAAGATCGCCCAGACGCCGTTCCGATAGAGCGCCTTCATGACATACATGGCGCCCTTGGGATGGTCGAACTCGAGGCCCATCACCACGCCTTTCTGGCGGATGCCGACGAAGAAGTCGCCATAGATCGCCTTGATCTGCTCGAGCCGGCGGCCAATCAGGCCGGAGATGTAGCTCACCATCGAGTGGACCTCGGGCCGGTTACAGATCTCGAGCACCTTGATCGCCACGATGCAGCCGAGCTCGGCACCGCCCATCGTCGACATATGGCCGAAGCCGTCCTTGTGCAGCCAGGCGCCACATTCCTCGGTGACGACCACGCAGCCGATCGGATACATGCCGCCGCAGATGCCCTTGCCAGTGACCAGGATGTCGGGCTCGACGCCGTAGTTGTAGCAACCCCACATCTCGCCGGTCCGCATCAGGCCGGTCTGGACCTCGTCGGCGATATAGAGCGCGTCATATTTCTCGCAGAGCCGCTTGACGCCGGTGAGATAGCCTTCCTTCGGCATCGGGAAAGCCGTAGGTCGCCGGGATCGTCTCCATGATGACGGCGGCGACATCGCGCTTGCGCAGCGCGTCCTCCATCGCCGTCAGATCGTTGAACGGCACCTGGACGAACTCGTCGGGCCGATCGGAGAGGAACAGCTCGGAGAAGCGCTGGTCGCCGGCGCAGACCGCGAGGCCGGTATGGCCGTGATAGGCCTTGATGACCGAGACGATCTTGCGGCGCTGCTTGGCATGGCGCGCCGACTTGATGGCGATGTCGATCGCCTCGCCGCCGCCGCTGCCATAGATCACATATTGCATGTTGGGCGCGCAGGTCTTGAGCAGCGTCTCGGCCAGCGCCGTGCGCGCCAAACTCGGAAAATGATGGTTGCCCATGTCGAAATGCTTCATCGCCAGCTCGATCGTGGCGATGAGCTCGGGATTGCGATGGCCGAGGCTGTAGGTGCCGCCATTCAGGTGCACGTCGATCAGCCGCTTGCCGCTCATGTCCCAGAGGAAATATTCCTCGCGGCGATCGATCACGAGATCGACGCCGAAATCCTGCCAGGACTGGGTCTTTCCCGGATTCCAGAAGCTCTTCGATTTCTCGATGAACTCTTCCTTGGAGTCGTAGGAGAAGAAGCCGTAGTCGTACATCGCGCTCGCTCCCTCGGGGACTCTTCCCCGTCGGCAAGACCGGAAGCGTCGGAATCGCCGGCGAGGGTGGGACGCAAGATGCGCCGGCTCGGTCCGCGGTGGCTTGACAAGAACCGGTGCCGCTTTTGACAACGGCTGCGACGCCATCGATTTTGTTAGATTGCTATCGAACGATTTTTCTCGGGACCGTCATCGACCGGCAATGAAAAAGGCTCCGGCCGAATCCGAAGATCCGGCGCGGAGCCCTCGGGCAGAATGCGACCGCCGCCTGCGTTCAACCAATCTCTCAGGAGACGGCCATTTCCTCCAGCGCCATCAGGGATTCCGGCAGGATCTGGCCGCCATCGACGATGATAGTCTGGCCGGTGATGTAGGCGGCCTCGTCGGAGGCCAGGAAAAGCGCCGCATAGGCGATATCCTCGACCGAGCCGAGGCGGCCCAGGGGCACGGAATCGGTCATCTTCTTGGTATATTCCGGGCCCAAGCTGATCAGACCTTCGGTCTTGATGTTGCCCGGCATCACGGCATTGACCGTGATCTTCGAGGGCGCGAGTTCGATCGCGGCCGTGCGCATGAATCCCAGCTGTCCCGCCTTCGAAGCTGCGTAATGGGTCCAGCCGGGGTAACCGGTGACGGGCCCGGTGATCGAGGAGGTGATCACGATCCGTCCCTGTCCCTTGCGCTTCATGGCCGGCAGGCAGGACTTGATCGCGAGGAACGTGCCCTTGAGGTTGACGCCCATCACACTGTCGAATTCCTCCGCCGTCATGTCCTTGATCTTGGAGGAGGGAAAGATCCCGGCATTGGCGCAGAGAATGTCGATCCCCCCATGACGCGAAATGGCGGCCTCGGCCATCTTCTCCATATCGGCGGGCTTGCTGACATCGCCGACGAAGGCCGAGGCCGTGCCGCCGGCCTGCTTGATCTCCTCGACGGCCTTATCCGCCTCGGCCTGGTGGCGCGACACCACCAGTACCTTGCCACCCTTGCTGGCGAAGACGCGGGCGATGCCCTTGCCGATGCCCTTGCTGCCGCCGGTAACGACGACGGAACGTCCTGCGATCGAAGTCAGCATGTCCATTTCCTCCCATGGCCCGCAGGGTTCGTCCCGGCGGTCGATTTCGGTGTCAGGCGAAACGGCTGAGATATTGCTCCGCCAGGCGGCAGCTTCCTTGCGTATAGGGTGCCCCCAGGCTCTTGGCCAGGTCGGTCTCGGAATGCGATCCGATCCAGGCCACCAGCAGCAGGCGGCGGAACATGATGAAAGTCGGGATTTCGGCCTCCTCCTCGCGCGAGAGCCGGATCACCTTGCCGTATCCCCTGAGCCAGGATTGAACCAGGTCGGGCACGTCCGGGCGATGTTCGATGAAGCTCAGCGCCGTGCCGAGATCGTAGAGATACCAGCTGATGCCGCAATCGTCGAAATCGATGACCTTGGTGCGGTTGCCGTCGATCAGAAGATTGGCCAGACGGATGTCGGCGTGACAGAGCCCGAAGTGCTCGCGCGACTTGCCGAAGCGCTCGAGGCGCCGGCCGAGGGTCTGTTCCATCCGACCCAGGATCTCCAGGGTCGGCTTGTCCACGCCGAAGCTGTCCTGCCAGCGGCCCCAGGTCGGGTTGGCGCCGAAGGCGGTCTCGAAATCCCAGACATGGCGGGTGAAGCCCGGCGGAAGCGTCCAGCCGGCGGCATGGCGATGCATGCGGGCCGACACCTCGCCCAGCCGCTCGAACGGGCCCAGCAGCTCGTCCTCCGCCGGTTCCTTGCCCTCGAGGAAGGTGAACATCACCGCATGGCGCGGATGGTCCAGTTCGGGGCTGCGCAAGATCTGGATGATCGAACCGTCCCGGGCCGGGATGGTCTCGGGCGTCTCCACCCCCGCCTCGCGCCGCAGCGCCTCCATCCATTGCAGCTCGGAGCGGATGGCTTCCTGGCTGTGATAGCCGACACGGTGGACCCGCAGGATCGACCGGACGCCGCTCGCCGGGTCGTCGATCCGGTAGGTCACATTCTCGGAATGATTGATCATGGTCGCGCGCGCGGACGGCGACAGCCCCCAGAGCGGGAGCGACCGTTCCACCATCCGTCCGATCCGTGCCAGCAGCTCCGTCGCCGGCAGCACTTCCGTCGTCGCCATGCCCGATCCCCCGGCCGTCATCCGGCAGAGCCGTCGCCACCCACTCTTAGAGAGCGATCACCAAGGGCACTTGACCGCAGATGGCGCCAATTTGACAAGCGGGTTGCAGCCGATGAGCCGCGCGGCAGGGCGAGAGCAACATCATCCCCTCTCCCGCCGCGGAGGTCTGTCGCATGTGGCGCTTGAATCCCCTCCCCCAACTTTTGGCGGAGGGTTGGGGAGGGGGCTGCTCGGTACCGGCCCCTTCGCATCCCGACCAGATCGTGGACCGAGCCATCCCTTCCCTGCCCTCCCCCAAAAGTTGGGGGAGGGGATTCCCTCACCTCGTCATGTCCGGGATCAACCCGTTTGATCCAGGACGGCGCGCAATTGCCGGGCCAGCTCCTCGCGGCGGTAGGGCTTGGTGAGGATCGGCACGACGAAACCGGGCTCGAGCTCGCGTTCCTTGGCGCTCATGGCACCGGGGAATCCGGAGGTGAGCAGGAGCTTCACGCCCGGGCGGCGGCGGCGGAACTCCCGCACCAGATCGAGGCCGCTGACATGGCCGCTCATCACCACATCCGAGAAGACCAGATCGATCTCTTCCGGGCCGTTCGCGATCTCGAGAGCCTGGGCGCCGTCGGCGGCCTCGATGACCCGGTAGCCAAGATCGCGAAGCTGGCCGACCACCAGGCGGCGAAGCTCGAGATTGTCCTCGACGACCAGCACCGTCTCGCGAACCTGGACCGCCGAGGGCGGCGGCGCGGAAACGCCGGTCTCCTTGGATTTTCCGCTCAGGCGTGGCAAGTAGAGACGGATCGTGGTGCCGCGGCCGACCTCGCTATAGATCTTCATATGGCCCGAGGATTGCTTGACGAAGCCATAGACCATCGCCAACCCCAGGCCGGTACCCTTTCCTTCCTTCTTGGTCGTGAAGAAGGGTTCTGCCGCGTGGGCCAGCACGTCAGGCGGCATGCCATGGCCGTCGTCGGTCACTTCGATGACCACGTACTCGCCGGCCTGAAGCCCCGGCTCGCGGGCTGCGTAATCCTTGTCGAGATGCGTGTTGCGGGTCTGGATCAGGAGGCGCCCGCCCGACGGCATCGCATCGCGCGCGTTGATGGCGAGATTTGTGAGCGCGCTTTCAAGCTGCGCGGCATCGATATTGACGGGCCACAGATCGGGCTGCAGCTCCTTGCCCACGGCGATCGCCTCGCCCAGGGAATGCTCGAGCAGCTGGCAGACATTGTCGATGAGCTGGTTGACGTCGACCCGCGCCGGCTCCAGCGGCTGGCGCCGCGCGAAGGCCAGGAGCGCGCGGGTCAGATCGGCGCCGCGCAACGCCGCGCGCAAGGCGCCCTCCAGCAATCTCGCATTCCGGCTCTCGGCGCTGAACGCAGCGCCGATCAGGTCCAGATTGCCGATGACGACCGCCAGGAGATTGTTGAAGTCGTGCGCGACGCCGCCGGTCAGCTGGCCGACGGCCTCCATCTTCTGCGCCTGACGCAGTTGATCCTCGAGCAGGATCACCTCGGTCACATCGCTGGCGACGTAAACCGCGCCCGGCTGCTCGTCCTCGTCGCTGGTCAATGTCGCCGATCGCACGGAAACGTCACGGCGGCGCCGGTCATGCGTCACCAGGCTCGCCGTGCCGTCGATCATTCGGCCCTCGGCGATGGCGCGGCCCAGATCGGGCGCATCCGTTTCGTCCTGCGCCGTCGCCGGCGGGCCATAGGGTTTGCCCACGGCGTCGACCGCCGGAATGCCGAAAAGCCGTTCCGCCGCCATGTTCCAGACGGTGACCGCACGCCGGTTGTCGATGCAGACGATGGCCGCCGGCGAAGACTGGATGACAGCTTCCAACTCGCGGTGGGTCCGGCGCAGCCGGGCGTCGCTCACGCTCACGGCGACCGTCAAGGCGTCGCGGCGGCGCAAGGAGCGCTGCACATAGCCGGTCGCCACCGCGGTCAGGACCAGGCCGGCGAAGAGGAACAACCAGGGGCCCGGCGTGCGATTGGATTGCACCTCGCCCGGAAGGAACTGAAACAGCAGATAAGCGTTGACCCCCGGCCCTTCGAGCCGCTTGGCGATCACCATGCCATCGAGATCGCTCGGCCGCACCGTGCCGACCTCCATGATGAAATGCTGGGTCGTCGGGTCGAATCGGGTGAAATACTGGCGTGCGTCGTTCGCGGGCCAGGGCTGCTCGGAAATATAAACCACCTCGGTCAGGCGGGGCGTCCCCTTGATCGCATTCTCCAAAACATCATGCAGCGAGAACGACGCGCCGACGACGCCGGCAATATTGGCTTGCCGATCGGCAATCGTGCTGGGAATGCGGCCGCCCCGATAGACGGGGGCCGCGAACAGAATCTCGGTGGCCCGTTCGTCGGGCCAGCCCATGCCGCGATAGGGACGGGAAACGCGGACGGCGCCGCTGAACCAGGCGCGGATCAGCACCTCGCGGATCGCGGCCTGGGCGTCGGCATCGAGCGCCGGCGGCCGGTCCGAGTCCGATGCGACGTCGGGGATGTACCGCAGCGGCGCCTGGAAACCGGGATCCCAGGTCGGCGTGGATTCCTCGACGGGACCCGGCTGAGCCGAGAGATAGGGCCACCAGTAATAGGCGCGGGGCTGGTTGTCGATGTAGTTGCCGCGAATGCTCGCCCAGCGCGCGAAGGTCGCGCCATCCAGGGGCTGACCGTCGGAACGTTCGGTCGCGAGAAAGGTCGCAAACGCCCCGACCGGCGATCCGACCGCCCGCAATTTCGATTCCAGATCCTTGGCCCGCCACTCGGCGCGAAAATCGAGCGCCAGATGGAGCCGCTCGCTCTCTCCGTCATAGAACAGGTAGGCGCCCGCGGCCGATGCCAGCAGCCCCAGAAGCACCGTGAGCAAGACCGGCATCCAACGGCCGAGCCGGGTGCCGAGAGGAGCTTTCATCGCCTGTCCTCACGAGCGGACATGCCGGTCCGATTCCGCCGCGATGCCGCTCAAGGCATCCCCCGCCGAAGCCCGAACCCGGCCCTGGCGCCATGGTCGGCTCGATCCGCCCCCCGGTCAACCCGCGTCCCTGCCGCTTCGGCGCGGGCCTGCCTCGGTCCTTTCAACATCGATGAAGACTCTGCGAGCCTGCCGACCGCGAAGGTCAACCCCAGGTTTCGCGAACGCCGCCGCGTCGCGCCCGGACGCGCGGCGCGGTGGGCGTCTCGACCGCCGGAAGACCCGGCGGCGGCTTGTAGGTCGGACGATCGGTCGGTTTTCCGAACAGCCACCCCTGGCCCAGCTCCACGCCGATCTTGCGCAGCGCCGTCGCCTCGTCCGGGTTCTCGATCTGCTCGGCCACGGTGCGCACGCCGAGCTTCTTGCAGAGATCGACCAGGCTTTCGATCATGGCGCGGTCGCGGCTGTCTTTCAGCACGCGCCGGATATAGAGCCCGTCGATCTTGACCCAATCCACCTTGAGGGCGCGCAGATACTGGAACGACGCCGAGCCGGCGCCGAAATCGTCGAGGCAGACCTCGAAGCCGCGCTGGCGGATTCGCTGGACGATCGCATCGAGCCGCGACAGGTCCTTGATCTCGGCGCTCTCGGTGATCTCCAGCGCCAGGCGTCGGGCAAGCTTCGGATGCTGGGCGAGCTCGCGCTGCACCAGGCCGGCGAAGAGATCGCTTCCCAGCGACCGGCCGGAGATGTTGACCGCGACGACCAGGCGCGGGTCGGTCTCGGCCGCCTCCAGCATGTTGCAGACCTTCATCAGCACCGCGATGTCGAAATCCTCGACCAGCCCCGTCTCCTCGGCGAAGCGGATCGCCTCATAGGGCGAGGTCTCGGCCTCGAAGCGGCTCAGCACCTCGAAGTGATGCAGCGACTTGTCGGAGAGGGCCACGATCGGCTGATAGACGATCTTGAAGTCGTCATGCTTGACCATGCGGCCGAAGGCGTCGATCCGCTCCATGGTGGCATTCACCAGCGCGTCGAACGTCGCCGCCAGGCCGCCGTCGATCGCGGCATCGCTGCCGCCTTCCGTCAGCTTGTCGATGCTGTACTTGACCGCGCGCATGATGCCTTCGGGGCTGAGCTCTCCCGCCGACATCTCGACGTTCCGGGTTACCGGGACGATGCCCTGCCCCTGATGGTCGGCGTCCTTGGTCAGCTTCTCGATGGCGTGGACCACCGCGTGGGTGGGCTTGTTGGCTTCGTGCAGATAGCCGAACTGCTCGTCCGCGACCTGGCCGGCGGTCTGACCGTCGAGCGACCCGGCGCGCAAGGCAGCACCGATCCGCTGCATCAGGCTGCGCGCGCTCTGGTCGTCGAGGCTGCCTTTGAGGCGGGTCAGGCCGGGCAATTCGAGGAACGTCAGAGCGAGGCGCAGATCGAGCGCCTTCGAGGCCGCCACGATCTCCGCGGTCCGGTCGCTCAGCGCATCCTTGCCCAGCAACCCGCCGGGCCCCGTGGCCTCGGGCGTCTTGATCGAGGAGAATGCGCTGGCCGTGAGCTGCGAGATCGCGCAGGCGATGCGATCGGGTTGCTGCGGCAGGCGGCAGGCATTGAACAGCACGCGGCGGTTCACTTCGGGCCGGCGGCCACGCAGGCGGATCATCACCGGGCCGTAACGGCCGCCCACATCGAGCGCTTCGACCAGCGCCTCGACCAGAGGCGAATCGTCCTCGGCCACCAGATCGCGCCAGAGGCGGCCCTCGAGCGTCTTTTCGTCCTCGTCGAAAAAGATGTTGGCAGCCCCGATGGCGAACGAGACGCGGCCCTCCCCATCCAGCTCGATCAGAAGATCGGCTGCGGCGAAGGCGAAGGCCATGTAGCGAATCGTCTGCGACGTCACGGGTGCTCGCGGTTCCAGACGGAAAGGGGCAATTGAAGCCTGACCGAGAATGGTTGATGAAGGGTGAAACCAAAGGCTCAAATACCCTGAAAAGCCAGCGCTTTTTGGCTCTGTCCCGATGACGGGGAAGGATTCCGGTGGCGACCCCCGGGGCCTTGGGATAAGCCTCCGCCAGGGATCGGCAGGTTCGGATGGCCGCTTGGTCAAAAAGCCCCCGCTCCCTTAAGCTTGGCCGACAGACCGGGCGGGTGCCGGGAGGCGACCTTTCCGGCCAACAGGGGGACTATCTTGACCACTGCACCGGCCCGCCATCGGTCCGCTTCCAAGGGACCCGTCTCGGAACCGCTGGCCAGCTTGAAATCCAAGCATGAATTGGCGATCCGGCTCACCCTGGCGCCGGGCCTGATGATCGGGCCCGGCAAGATCGCGCTGCTCGAAAACGTCCGGACCGAAGGGTCGATCTCCGCTGCAGCGCGCGCCATGGGCATGAGCTACAAGCGCGCCTGGGAGCTGGTGGACGAGGTGAACTCGGCCTTCACCAAGCCCCCGGTGGTGACGACCAAGGGCGGCAAGACCGGGGGCGGCGCGCTGCTGAGCGACATCGGGCTGGAACTGATCCGGGCCTATCGCGCCCTCGAAGAAGCGTCGCTTCGGAACTTCCACACCCAGTTCGCCGACCTCCGCCCGCAGTTGCGCAAGCGCGCGGCGCGCGGCTGACGGGCGCCGGGGACGTCAGATCTCTTCCCGTTCGGCGTCGGACCGCTCCGGATATTGGCCGAAGCTCTTACGGTCGATGGAGACGGTCTTGACGATGGCGAAGACCTCGCGGCCGGGCACCAGGCCGAGCTGGCTCATGGAGCGGCGCGTGATGCGCGCCTGGATCCTGCCCTCGCCCACCGCGATCGTGACCTCGCCGATCGGACGTCCATCGTCCTGAAGCGCCACGATCCGACCGGCGAGGATGTTCAGCGCACTGATGTGACCGGGCCGTTCGGTCGCGATCATCACATCGCGCGCATGGATGAGCACCCGCAACCGGCCTCCCACCGGATTGTCGAGACGCGGCACCCGCAGCGGACCGCCGGCGGTGGCCAGCTCGGTCAGGCCGAATTCCGGGTCATGCGCGACGACCTCGGCATCGAGCACCGAGCCCGCCTCATAGCGGCCGGCGGCAGGAAAGAGATCGGGACGGCCCATCACCTCCTCGACCGGCCCGCTCGCGACGACCTTGCCGGCGGAGAGCAGGATCATGGTGGTCGCGAGCCGCACCACTTCGGGCAGCGCGTGGCTGACATAGAGGATCGGCAGATCGAGCTCATCGCGCAGCCGCTCGAGATAGGGAAGGATTTCGCGCTTGCGCGCGTCGTCGAGCGAGGCCAGCGGCTCGTCCATCAGCAGGATCGCGGGATCCGAGAGGATGGCGCGGCCGATCGCGACGCGCTGCTTCTCGCCGCCCGACAGCGATGACGGCCGCCGGGGCAGCAACTCGCCGATCCCCAACAGCTCCACGATCTGGTCGACCGAGCCCAGGCGGAACCGCCGGCCGCGGAACCAGGAGCCATAGAGCAGGTTCTGGCGCACCGTCAGATGGGGAAACAGCCGGCTCTCCTGGAACACATAACCGACACGCCGCCGGTGGCTGGGCAAGTCGACGCGCGCGTCGCTGTCGAAGAGCGCACGGCCGTCGACCAGGATCCGTCCCCGGTCCGGTCTCACCAGGCCGGCGACCATGTTGACCAGGGTGGTCTTGCCCGATCCCGATTGACCGAAGAGCGCGGTGACGCCGGGGCCGGTCCGGAACGACGCCGCGAGCTCGAACGAGGGCCGCGACAGGGCGACATCGACCTCGAGCGTCACGCGGCCACGACCCGGCGCGCCAGGCGACGCGCGAAGACCTCCGACAGCATCAGGGCGGTCAGGGAAATGGCCACGGAGACCAGCACCAGGCGCAGCGCCTGCTCCTCGCCGCCCGGCACTTGCGTGAAGGTGTAGATCGCCGTCGGCAGGGTCTGGGTCTCGCCCGGGATGTTCGAGACGAAGGTGATGGTGGCGCCGAACTCGCCCAGCGCCTTGCCGAACATAAGGGTCATGCCGGCGAGCAGACCGGGCATGGAGAGCGGCAGCGTCACCGTCAGGAACACCCAGGCCGGCCGCGCACCCAGGGTGCCGGCCGCCGATTCGAGCCGTTGATCGACCGCCTCGATCGAGAGGCGCACGGCGCGCACCAGGAAGGGAAACCCCATCACGGCCGCGGCGAGGGCGGCGCCGGTCCAGCGGAAGGCGAACACGATCCCGAACGTGGCCTCGAGAAACTCGCCCAGGGGACCGCGGCGTCCGAACAGCAGCAGGAGGATGTAGCCGGTCACCACCGGCGGCAGGATCAGGGGCAGATGCACCAGCCCATTGACCAGCGACTTGCCCCAGAACTCGCAGCGCGCCAGCAGCAGGGCCACCAGCACGCCGACCGGCGTGCTGGCGACCACGGCACAGAGAGCCACCTTCAGGCTGAGGCCAATGGCGACCAGTTCTTCAGGACTGAAGGAGAACGACACCCTGGCCTATCTCAGGACCGCGAAGCCCTGCCCCTCGAACACCTTATGGGCATCCTCGGTCCCCAGGAACTGCAGGAAAGCGGCTGCGTCGGGGTTGGTCGAGGACGCCGTCTGGGCGACAGGATAGATGATCGGCGCGTGGCTGTCGGCGGGGAAGGTGTCGACCACCTTGACCTTGGGCTCGGCGGTCGCATCGGTCTGGTAGACGATGCCCAGCGGGGCCTCGCCCTGGGCGATGAAAGCGAGCGCGGCCCTAACATTCTCGGCCTGGGCCAGCTTGTCCTTCACACTGTCCCACACGCCCAGCTTCTCCAGCGAGGCCTTGGCATATTTGCCGGCCGGCACCGACGCCGGATCGGCCACCGCGAGCTTGCCGTCGCCCAGCGCCTTCGCCAGCTCGAAGCCCGGCGCGATCTTGAGCGCGACGCTGCTGTCGGCGGGCGCCACCAGCACGAGCGTGTTGCCGAGGAGGTTGCGGCGGGTGTCGTTCTTGATGAGATTCTTGTTGGCGAGATAGTCTATCCAATCGAGGTCGGCCGAGATGAAAATGTCGGCGGGCGCCCCCTGCTCGATCTGCTTCGCCAGCGCCGAGCTGCCGGCATAGGAGATCGTCACCTTGTGTCCGGTCTTGGCTTCATAGGCCTTGGCCACATCATCCAGCGCATTCTTGAGGCTGGCGGCGGCGAAGATGATCGGATCGGCGGCCCACGCCATGACCGGCGCGACCGTCAAACCGACCGCAACCACACCCGCCAGCAACAACGCCACGAACCGGCGACGATTCTCACTCCGCAACGACATGCTCGATCCCCTTTGAGGTTCCATATAGCTGCGCGACCATATCGCACGTTGTAGCCGGTTGGGAATAACGACCGCGGGTTTCCCGCCCCTTTTCCCCGCAAAGATGGCAGTTTTTTACATAATAATGTCTGGAGGGTGGCTATCTCTGGCCGATCGGAACTCTCTAGGCCCCTGTTTCAGAGCGCTAATTATGATCTCTATTGAAACCTTCCCTATGGCACATTATAAGCATACTCATAATATCCTCCGCTAGGGATCCTCGGTATGACCGGATACAACCCCGAACGCAGTTTCGGCTTCCTGCTCTATGACGCGGCCCGTCTCCTGCGGCGCGATTTCGATCGCCGCGCCCGAAGCCTCGGGCTCACGCGCGCGCAATGGTCGGTGCTGGCGCATCTCAAGCGCAACGAGGGCTCCAACCAGGCCTCCGTCGCCGACACGCTCGAGCTCGAACCGATCACGCTGGTTCGCCTGCTCGACCGCTTGGAAGCCGCGGGCTGGGTCGAGCGCCGGCCCGATCCCGACGACCGCCGTGCCCGCCAGCTGTTCCTGAAGGACAAGGCGCGACCCGTGCTCGACCAGTTGATGGCGCTGGCCGCGGAGACCCGCGCCGTCGCCCTGGCTGGCATCGACGAACGCGAACAGGACTTTCTCATCGAGGCCCTCGTCAAGGTGCGGGCCAATCTCACCAGCCGCGACCTCGTCGCCGAGAAAACGACGAACGGTGCGGCAAAACCCGAAGTGGCCGTAAATCATGCCTGACGGATCCAATAGCAGCGTCTCCTCCCCCCACGACGCTGAAGACATCGTTGCCGCCCAACGCGAGGCCGCGGCCCGCCGCCGCCTCTCCCGCCGCCGTTTCTGGCGCCGCATTCTGCTGCCCGCGATTCCGCTGCTGGTGCTGCTCGTGGCCGGCTATGTCTATGTCACCGGCGGCCGCTATGTCGGGACCGACAACGCCTATGTGCGCGCCCATATGGTCTCGGTCAGTGCCGACATCTCGGCCCGCGTCACCCATGTCCTCGTTCACGAGAACGAGCAGGTTGCGGCCGGCCAGCCTCTGTTCGAGCTCGACAAGGAGCCGCTGCAGATCGCACTCGACCGCGCCCAAGCCAATCTCGACAATGTCCGCAACAACATCGTCGCCCTCAAGGCCTCCTATCATCAGCGCCAGGAGGATCTCGTATCCGCGCAGACGCAGATCGACTTCGCCGAGCGCGAATATAAGCGCCGCGAGAAGATGGTGCAGACGCATGTCGTCTCCGAATCCGATTACGACCAGGCCCGCACGCAGTATCAGGTCGCGATCAGCGCCGCCGGCAGCGTGAAGCAGGATATCCAGCGCATCATGGCGGAGCTCGGCGGCGATCCCGACATCGCGCCGGAGGATCATCCGCAATATCTGGCGGCGCTGGCCCAGGTGAACCAGGCGGCGCTCGATCTCAGGCGGGCCACGGTGCTCGCCCCCATAGCCGGCATCGTCAGCATGGTCGATCACCTGCGGCCGGGCGACTATTTGAACGAGGGCGCCCCCGCCTTCAGCCTGGTCGCCGCGGACTCGCTCTGGATCGAGGCCAATATGAAGGAGACGGACCTCACCCATGTGAAGCCCGGCGACAAGGCGACGCTCACGGTCGACACCTATCCGGGGGTCGAGTTCCCCGCGGTGGTGGACAGCATCGGCGCCGCCACCGGCGCCGAGTTCAGCATCCTTCCGCCGCAGAATTCCTCGGGCAACTGGGTCAAGGTGGTGCAGCGCATTCCGGTCCGGCTCATGCTGCAGCCCAACGACGATCTGCCCGCGCTGAAGTCCGGCATGAGCGTGCTGGTCGATATCGACACCCAGCATCACCGCCTGCTGCCGAGCTTCATCCGCTCGGCCCTGGCCTGGGTCGGCGTCGACAACGGAGCTCCTCAATGAGCAGCGCCGCCGCCGGCTCACCCGGCGCGGCCGCTGCGCCCGCCGGGCGGATCGGCCATGTCGGGTTCATCACCGTCTGCGTGATGCTCGCGACCATCATGCAGGCGCTCGACACGACCATCGCCAATGTCGCGCTCCCGCATATGCAGGGCAGCCTGTCGGCCACCCAGGACCAGATCTCCTGGGTGCTGACCTCCTATATCGTGGCGGCGGCGATCATGACGCCGCCGACCGGCGTGCTCGCGGCCAAGTTCGGCCGCAAGCGCCTCTTCATGTGGGCCGTCAGCGGCTTCACCGTGGCCTCGATGCTGTGCGGCATCGCCACCTCGCTCGAGGAAATGGTGGTGTTCCGGTTGCTCCAAGGTGTCTTTGGTGCTGCCCTCGTCCCGCTCTCGCAATCGGTGCTGCTCGATACCTATCCGCGCGAGAAGCATGGCCAGGCCATGGCGCTCTGGGGCGTGGGCGTGATGGTGGGCCCGATCCTGGGCCCGACGCTCGGCGGCTATCTGACCGAGTATTACAACTGGCGCTGGGTCTTCTATATCAACCTGCCGTTCGGCATCCTGGCCCTGCTCGGCATCATGGCCTATCTGCCGGAAACCGAGCGCGACCATAAGCGCCGCTTCGACATTTTCGGCTTCGCGATGCTGAGCATCGCCATCGGCGCCCTGCAGATGCTGCTCGACCGCGGCGAGCTGCTCGACTGGTTCGGCTCGACCGAGATCATCATCGAGGCGATCGTGGCCGGCACCTGCTTCGCCCTGTTCCTGGTGCAGACCTTCACCCATGCACATCCCTTCCTCGAGCCCGCGATCTTCCATGACCGCAATCTCTCGATCGGACTGATCATCATCTTCCTGGTCGGCGTGATCCTGCTGGCGACCATGGCGCTGCTGCCGCCCTATCTGCAGAACCTCATGGACTATCCCGTCATCGCGACAGGATTCATCCTGGCGCCACGCGGGGTCGGCACGATGGTCGCCATGATGGTGGTCGGCAAGCTGATCAACCGCTACGACCAGCGCGTCCTGATCGCCATCGGTCTCGCGCTGGCGGCCTATTCATTGTGGCAGATGGTGGGTTTCACGCCCGACGTCTCGCAATGGGCCCTGGTCGAGAGCGGCGTCATCCAGGGGCTGGGGCTGGGCTTCATCTTCGTGCCCTTGAGCACGATCACCTTCTCGACCCTGGCACCGCGCTACCGCACCGAGGCCGCCGGCCTTTTCAGCCTGATGCGCAATGTCGGCAGCTCGATCGGCATCTCGGTCGTGATCGCGATGCTGTCGCGCAACACCCAGATCGTGCATTCCGAGATCGCGGAGCAGGTCACGCCCTATGGCATGATGATGCAGTCGCCCTGGCTGCCGTCCTTCTGGTCGCCGGCGACGCAAACCGGCATCGCCGCCCTGAATGGCGAGGTGACGCGGCAGGCCTCGGCCATCGCCTATGTGGACGATTTCCTGCTGATGATGTGGGTGACATTGCTGGCGGCCCCGCTCTTGCTGCTGCTGCGCAAGCCGCGCCGCGCCACGGGCGAGATTCCGGCGGCCGCCATCCCCGACTGATCGAACACCGCATCGGGCGTGACCACGACCTCGGCACCGGCGATGGTGTCGTCGCTGCCGGTGAGCTCGTCGAAGATCCATTGCCGCATCGCCTGCAATTTCGGCGAGGAGGCGCGATTGGGGGGATAGACGAGGAAATAGGCGAATTCCATCTCCATCGCCTTGCCCGGCAACCGCACCAGCCGCCCGGCGTCGATATCGGCACCGACGAGCGAAGGTGCCGCCAGCGCCACGCCCAAGCCGGCGAGCGCCGCCTCGATCGCCAGGACCGAATGATCGAAATGCGGGCCCTTGCGCCAGTCGACGACATCGTCGATGCCGGCCGCCTTCAGCCACATCTTCCAGCCCGGAAAGGCCTTGTGCTGGTCGCTGCTGTCGTCATGGAGCAGCGTCACGGTCTGGAGAAACCGCGCCAGGTCGCCTGGCTCATGCCGGGCCACCAGGGCCGGGCTGCAGACCGGGAACAGGCGGTCGCGCAGGAACTGCTCCGCCGTCAGGCCCGGATAGCCGCCGCGGCCATAGCGAATCGCCAGGTCGACCCGGTCGGTCTCGAAATCGGTGAGATCGGCGCTCGCCTTGACGTTCACCTCGATCCCCGGATGGCGCGCCATGAAACGGCTGAGGCGCGGCAGTAACCATTTCGTGGCGAAGGAGGGCGCCACGGAGATGGTGAGCGAGCCTTCATCCTCGCTGCCGGCATCCAGCAAGGCCAAGGTGTCGTGGAGCTGCGCGAAGGCATCGTCGATCCCCGGCAGGATCCGCGAGCCGGTTTCGGTCAGCACCAGCCCCTTCTTGGTCCGCTCGAACAGCGGAACCCCCAGCGAATCCTCCAGGAGCCGCACCTGCTGGCTGACGGCCGCGGCCGTGACATGGAGCTCCCCCGCGGCCTGAACCAGGCTGCCGTGGCGGGCGGCCGCCCAAAAGGCCCTGAGGGCGTTGAGCGAGGGAAGGCGTCGGGAACCAGTAGCCATCGTGAACCTCCCGCTATCCGAAAGAATCTCTTAATTGCCGATCAGTTTAGTAGTGATTAAAAAGAAGGGCAAGGCCAAAGACGGATTCCCAGGCTCAAGCTCGATTTCGCCAGGGCTGCCGAGGGGAAACGTCCGCCTGAGCCGGGGTCGACTTCACCCACGCCAACGGGAGCATCCGATGAACCACATCCTTCTGGCCCGCCGTCTGACCGTGACGCCCCTCAGCCCCGCCATCGGCGCCGTCATCGACGGCGTCAACCTGGCCCGCCCCCTGGACAGGCAGAACCAGGCCCGGATCGAGCAGGCCCTCCTCGCCCATAAGGTCATCTTCTTCGAGGACCAGCATCTCACGCCCGACCAGCAGCGCGATTTCGCGGCGCGCTTCGGCAAGCTCCATATCCACCCGCTCTACCCGACGGTCGAAGGCACGCCCGAAGTGCTGATCCTCGACACCCACGAAGGCAACCCGCCGGACAACGACACCTGGCATACCGACGTGACCTTCATCGAGACGCCGCCGCTGGGGGCCGTGCTCTATGCCAAGGAGCTCCCGCCCATCGGCGGCGACACCATCTGGTCGAACAGCATCGCGGCTTACGAAACGCTCTCGACCTCGATGCGCACCCTTCTCGACGGGCTGACCGCGACGCATGATTTCGAGAAGTCGTTCCCGCGCTCGCGCTATGCGACGACTCCCGACGACGAAGCGAAATGGCTGCGGACGCGCGCGACCCATCGCCCCGTCGTCCATCCGGTGGTCCGCACCCATCCGCAGACCGGGCGCAAAGGCCTGTTCGTCAATGAGGGTTTCACCACCCATATCAACGAACTCACCCGTGGCGAGAGCGAGAGCCTGCTGCGCTATATCTTCACCCACGTCGCGCGGCCGGAATTCACCGTGCGCTACCGCTGGAAGCCGAACACGGTGGCGATGTGGGACAATCGCTGCACCCAGCATTACGCGCTCGCCGACTATCTGCCGCACCGCCGCGTGATGCATCGCGCCACGATCCTCGGCGACCGTCCGCGCTGATCCTTCCACCAACTCCAAGGGGTGCTGCCATGGCCGGCCAAGAAGGCAAGACCATCGCGATCGTCGGCGGCGGGTTCAGCGGATCGCTGCTCGCCTTTCATCTGCTCAACCGCTGCGGGCCGCAGGACCGCATCCTCCTGATCGAGCGCAATCGCCGCTTCGGGCTCGGGCTCGCCTACTCGACCGGCAACTCGAATCACCTGTTGAATGTGCGGGCCGGCAATATGAGCGCGATCTCGGAGCGGCCCTCGCATTTCGTCGAGTGGCTCCGCGGCCTGCCGGCCGAGGAGCTGGCGCAACTGGCCGAGCCGCCGGGGCCGACGGGCTTCGTGCCGCGCGGACTCTTCGGCCGCTACATCCAGCATCTGCTGGGCGACCGGATCTGGCGCGAGGGCCGCGGCCGGCAGCTCGATCTCGTGACCGACGAGGCCGTGGCCTTGCATCGCGGGGAGCGCGGCTGGGAGGTTGAGCTGGCGATGGGCCGCAAGCTTGCGGTCGACGAGGCGGTGCTGGCGATCGGCAACTTCCCGCCCGCGGGCTCGACGCCGGGCTATCACGGCGATCCCTGGGACGCGAACGCGCTCGCCGGCCTCGCGCCGGATCGCGCCGTCCTGACCCTGGGCACCGGCCTTACCATGATCGACACGGTGATCTCGCTGCTCGATCGGGGCCATCGCGGGCCGATCTATGCGCTTTCGCGCCGGGGTCTGCTGCCGCGCGTCCATCTGCCCACGCAGGGCGGCGCGCTCCCCGCCCCTTGGGTATTCGAAGAGCCTCCGCGCGGAACCTCCCTGGTGAGCCTCCTGCGCCTGGTGCGCGCGACCTGCCGGGAAGCCGAGGCCCAAGGCCGCGGCTGGCGCGTCGTGATCGACGGGCTTCGTCCGCACACGCAACGGCTCTGGCAGGAGCTGTCGCTCCGGGAACGGGCGCGGTTCCTGCGCCATCTCCGGCCCTGGTGGGATGTCCATCGTCACCGCACCGCGCCGCAGATCATGGAGCGCATCCTCGAGGCCCGCGACAGCGGCCAGCTTCGCCTCCTGACCGGACGCATCGCCAGCAAGGACCGCCGGCCCGGCGGATTCGCCGTGACGGTGGCCCCGCGCGGCGGCCAGCCGCCGCTCTCGCTGATGGTCGATCGCATCATCGACTGCTCGGGCCCGCGCACCGATTGCACCAAGATCGATCAGCCCCTGCTGCGCCAGCTCCTGCGCGAGGGTGAGATCCGTCCCGATCCGCTGCGGCTCGGAATCGAGGTCGAGCCGGACGGCGCGGTCGTCGGGCGCAACGGCAAAGCCGCCCCCGACCTCTTCGCGATCGGCCCGATCACCAAGGGCACCTTCTGGGAGATCGTCGCCGTTCCCGATATCCGGGTGACCTGCGAGCAGCTGGCGGCGCGCCTGATTCCCGTGCCAGCCGCCAAGGTGACGGCGCGCGCGTCCTAGACCAGCGGGACGAACATATTTGGTTGAGGCCGGTGCGGCTTATAGGCTTCCGATCAAACTGCCCAGCCCCAGGCTGGTGTGGACTTGCCACCGGCCCGATCTATTGTCCATCAACGCGACTTCGGTCGCTGCGGCATGGATCGGCAGCTTTTCCGGAGATGCTTTCGCGAACGCCGCGGCGACTCGGTCCACCTCCCGCTCGGTTGCAAGTTGGGCAACGGTCAGGTGCGGCACGATGCTGGCATGCTTTCCGCCGTAGGGCGGCGTCTGCGGATACCGATTCCAGACGGCCAAAGTCAGTTCGCGAAACGGCTCAGTGGGATCTGGTGCCAAATACAGGACTTCTGCAGCGAGCCGCTCCGTCTTCGCGAGGGAAAAGCGAAATGGAGCAACTCGCGCAAAGCATTCTCGAAGAAGGCCGAGTACTGCCGTATCGATTCGGTCGGGTGGCAGGAACGGGTACAATATTGTGATGTGGGCCGGTATGCCCTCCGCGGCAGAAGGGTCGTATTTTTGCCGAAAGGAATCCACCAACGGCTCGGCGTCCGGTACCAGGACGACCAACGCTGATTCGGCCGATGACATTCGCCTCCGTCTCCTCGGCTGCATAGCCAGAAATCTGCAGCAGGAAATTCACGCATCAAGAAAAAGCGCGCGTCCTAATCCCTGAGCGTGAACTTCACCGCGCGCATCACCTCGAAGAAATCGCCGGTCTCGAAGCCGATGGTGCGGTCGCCCAGATGCTTGGCGCCCGGATAGAACGAGGCCTGATAGGCATTCACCGGGTTGGTGTATTTGATCTGCAGCGTGAAGGCGTTCGGCAGGCGGATCTTCATCGAGGCCAGATCCTCCTGCAGGGCCGCATTGACGCCCTCGCGGATGCCGCGCTGGGCGCGCGCGGGCGAGACGCTGACGCTCGAAGGCCCGACGCCGCGGCTGGTGGCGAAGGTCCCGATCTTCGGGTTCACCTTCTTGACGTCGGCGCAGAGGCCCTCGTCGCCGGAGACGAAGGCGACCGGCACGCCGAGCGTGGCGGCGGCATAGGTGTGGAGCATGAATTCCGAGGCCGGCTCGCCATTGATGCGCATCTCCGCCACGTTCAGGGACATGGTGTGGGCGAGCGGATTCCCTTCCGCACCCGCGCGCGAGTGGTAGCCGACCAGGACCAGCGCGTCGAAGCTCTCGTCCAGCTCCTGCACCATCGAATAGGGATGGCCGCTCCAGCCGCGCACGATGCGCGCGCATTCCGGCAGCTGGCTCACATAGATGTTGCGGCCGGAATCATGCGCGTCCTTGATCAGGATGTCGGTGGCTCCGGCCGCGACCGCGCCCTCGCAGGCGGCCACCACCTCGCGTGTCATTTCCTCGCGGAACTCCGGATAGGCGGGGTTGTTGCGGTCGGCTTCATCCCAATGGGCGATGCCGGCGGTGCCTTCGATATCGGCGCTGATATAGACCTTCACATTGATACTCCGTAACGGGACCGGTTCCGACCCGCACCGTTCCGCGAGAAGCCCGGTCTTGTCAATCGCGCCGGCGGCGGGCGATGCTGCCCGAACGGCGGAAGCCGCGCGCTCACCCGGGAAGGACGCCATGACAGCCCAAGGCATGAACCATTTCACGATCCTCGCCGAGGACCTCGGGGCCACCGTGAGGTTCTACACGGAGTTCCTGGGGCTCAAGGACGGCTACCGGCCCGATCTGGGATTTCCGGGCGCCTGGATGTATGCGCAGGCGCCGACCGACCATACCGGCCAGGCCGTGCTCCATATCATCGCCGGGCGGCCCATGCCCAATCCGCGCTCCGGCGTGATCGACCACATGGCCTACACGGCCAAAGGCATGGCGGCGACCGTGGCCAAGCTCGAGGCGCATGGGCGTCAAATATGTGAAGCGCAAGCAGGCCGGCCATGCCGGCACCTGGCAGGTGTTCTTCTTCGATCCCAACGGCGCCGCGTATCGAACTCGACTTCGCGGCGGCCGAAGGCGACTGAGCTTCAGTTCTTCTTCGCGAAGCGGCCGAGCAGCGCGATCCGCGGGCCCGCCGGCAGGCTTCGCACCAGCCCCAGCGCCATTCGCAGACTCAACGGGTAGATGTAGCAATGCCGGCGCGCCATGATCGCCCTGACCGTCAGGTCGGTCATGCGCGGCAGGGACATCGACAGGGGCTTGCGCTTCTTCTTGTTGCCCTTGTCGACAAAGCCCGGATAGAGCAGCGTGACGTCGATGCCCCGGGGGGCGAGATCGATCTGCAGGCTTTCGGCCAGCCTCGCGACCGCCGCTTTGGCCGCACTGTAGCCCGCGGCACCCGGCAGTCCGAGCAAGGCGGCAAGGCTGCTCACGAAGACCAGATGCCCCCGCCCGCGGGCCAGCATGAAAGGCAGCACGGCCTCGACGATATGCACCGTGCCCATATAATTGAGCCGCATCGTCGCCTCGATGGCTTCGGCGCTCAGCGTCGAGCCTGCCGCCCGCTTGCCGCCGCCGGCATTCGCGATGACTCTTCCGATCGGACCGAAATATTGCTCGGTCTCCGCGACCGCGGCGCGCAGGGCCTCCCGGTCCGTGACATCGCAAGCGATCGCCAGCGCCCGGCCGCCCGCCCTGGTGATCTCGTCCACCGCTTCGTCGAGCAGCGATTTGCGGCGGGCGATCAGCACCACGGCTTCGCCGCGCCGCGCCAGCGCCAGCGCGAGAGAGCGCCCGATCCCGCCCGAGGCGCCGGTGACGACGGTAACGGAGGAAGGGATATCCGCGCTCATGAGCGATCCCTTCGCGAGGGTTTGCGAAGGCTGGCGCTAGCGCGCCGCCGCTTCCCAATCGTGATAGTTCGCCTCGAACCGATCCTCCCACTGGATCATGTTGCGCTTGGCGTCGCGGAAATAGGGCGACTGCTTGAGCGCCCAGATCGAGAAGCGATGGGCGGCGCGGCCCAGGGGCCGCATCGGCCGGTCGAAATCGAGCAGCAGAATGGCCCGAGTCTCGTTGGTGTCGTTCGAAACCTCGTGGTCGTAGGAATCGTCGAACACGACGCAGCGTCCTTCGCGCCAGACGATCTTCTCCTTCTCCACCCGCATGGAGCAGCGCTCCGCCTCAGCTGGGACCTTCAGTCCCAGATGGGCGCGCAGGATGCCCTTGGTCACGCCGCTATGCGCCGGGATGTGATAGTTCGGCCCGATGATCGAGAACCAGGCGGATTGCAGGTTGGGAATGCCGGCCAGGAGCGCTGCGGTCTTGGGGCAAACTCCGCAATTGCGCTCGCTGCGCTCGCCGAAGCCGTAGAAGACGAACGCCTTCCAATGGCCGGCCTTCGAGATGCGCTTCTGGTCGGGCGAGATCTCGTGGAACGAGGGCAGCTTCTCGGGGTCGGCATAGATCCGGTCGAACTCGGCGCGGACGTCCTGCCAATGCGCCTCGAGCGGCGCCAGGAACGGGAACAGCTTCAGATCGAGGACAGGGCTGTTGGGCACGGTGGACTGCGCCGCCAGCAGGCGCCCCAGACGGAACCGGGCCTTCTTGCCGAAGCGCACCACGCGCTTGCCGAGCCATGACCGCTTCAATCCCGCCATCGAACCCGTCCCTTCAAGACGCCTCGCCAGTCGGGGCCTGGGCCCCACCGGCACTCACGAGCCGGACCATAATATGGCCGGATTGCATTTCCAATCAGGGCGTTCGCGGCCCTTTCGCGCAGGGCGCCGGAGCTGCCGGATTGCCCCCGGCGGGCGCCAGGGGTCGCCTCATCCCCTGGCCGACGATCAGTCCCCATCCGATTGATTGCGCCGGAGGTTCTTGATCCCGGCCGTTCGCTTCTTGCCCTCGAGCCGGCGCCGCTTGGAGGCCAGGGTCGGCCGGGTCGGGCGACGCGGGATCGGCCGCTCGGCCGCCTGGCGGATGAGCTCCAGCAGCCTTTCGAGCGCATCGGCCCGATTCCGTTCCCGCTCGCGATGGCGCTGCGCCGTGATGACGATGACGCCGTCACGGGTCAGCCGCTTGCCGGCCAGCCGTTCCAGCCGCGCCCGCACCTCGTCCGAGAAGGACGGCGAATGGCGCACGTCGAAGCGCAGCTGCACCGCGGTCGAGAGCTTGTTGACGTTCTGGCCGCCGGGGCCGGAAGCACGGATGAAGCTCTCCGCGATCTCCGACTCGTCGAGGGCGATGCTGCGCGTGACCCGAATCATGGGCGGCACGCTAGCCCATGCGCCGGGGCTGCGTCAGCCGTCCTGCCGCCGCGGGAAGGTCAGGCGATCAGCCGCCCTGCCCGCGCCCATGCGGTCGGCCCACGCGCATGCGGCCTCGCCCTTGGGTATGAGGCGATTTCGTGTGCCGGTCGCCCCAGCCCGGCTTCGGCCCGTCATGGAAGGGCATGCGCGACGGATTGGGGGCATGCGCCTTCCCCGCATCGGGGCTGGCCGCGGCCGGCGTTGCCGGCGTGGGTTCGGCCTTCGGTTTCTCCGAAGCGGTGCCAGACGCGGATTTCCCGGCCGATGCGCCCGAGGGCGCGGATTTGGCCGGCGCCATCATATAGGCGGGATCGACCTCATGCGCCGAGCAGGCCGGCGAGGCGAACTCACCGCCGTCATCCGCGCCCGGCGCCGGCGGCGGTTTCGCCGCCGAACGCCGGGTTGCGGGCTTCGTTTTGTCCGACGCCTTGGCTTTGGCCGCCTGAGGTTTGACGGTCTCGGGCTTGGCCTTGGGAGACGCCGCCTTCGGCTTGCGAGTCATACCGGGACACCCTCGTTTCAGGGCGGCACCAGGACGGTGGGGCATCCGCAAGGGCTGCCGAACCGCGCCGCCGGGATCAAGGGGCCAAGAATCGGCCGGGGGCTCGCAAGCCGTCAAGAGTGGTCGTGAGGCCGGATCACATCACCTTGTCGAGCAGGGTCTGGGCCGCTTTGGCGTCGGATTTCGCCTTGGCGAGATCGGCGGTCGTGGCACCGGTTTCGGCCTTGGCGAGCGCCTGCTTCAGCAGCTTCTTGTTGGCGGGGGTGGTGTTCTCGGTCAGGGCGCCATTGCCCAAATCCTTGCAGGGATTGGCGACCTGGGCGTCGAAGCCCTTGCCCTTCGGGCCGACCAGGCAATTGATCGTCATATGGAGATGGCTCTCGACCGTCTTGAGGTCGGTGGCGCCGGCGGCCATGCCGGCATGCTGGCCGGCGGTCGCCGCTTCCTTAGAAAGATCGGCCGCGAGGGCGGCGGTGGCGACGGCGATCAGACTGACGGCCCCGAACCCGAGAACGCGAAGCCCTTTGGACATACGGATGATGGTCATGATTGGCTGCCTCCAATGGCATATCTGTTTCGATGCCGCCGGAGGTCCCGTCATGGAACCTCGGCGGCGGGCCCTGATTTCGACCGTGATTGTGTCATTTCTTGGGGATTAAGGTCCTATGGCGCCGATTTCATGAAGTCCCAAGGTTCAATTCATGAAATTAAGAACAATGACTGGAACCTCATGAATAGAACGCCATGACGACTTGGCGGTCACAGGAGGCGTTTGTCAGGCCGGCCGCCCCTACCCTTGCTCCGGCGCTGCTGGCATTCTGCGCCGTGAAGACTCCGCCTTTCGGACCGGTAATCCGACGGGGGCGGACCGCAACAGGGAGCCTCGCGACATAGCCATGCGCCTCGTGCCCTTCACGGCCCATTTCGGCGCCGAGATCCATGATTACGATCTGACCCGCGTCGGCGACGACATCGCCGCCGCCCATCTGCGCAAGCTCCTGACCGAGAAATTCGTGCTGGTGTTCCGCGGCCAGACCCTGACGCCCGACGCCCATGTCCGGCTCGGCCATGTGTTCGGGACGCCGGCCCCGCGCCATCCGCTCTATGACCATGTGCCCGGCCACGAGCCGATCATGATCATCCGCAACGACAAGGATCATCCGCCCGAGAACGAGGTCTGGCACAGCGACCTCAGCTGCAAGCCCCATCCGCCGGCCGTCTCGATCCTCCATGGCGTGACCCTGCCGCCTTCGGGCGGCGACACGCTCTGGTGCAACATGCATGCGGTCCATGACGCGCTCTCCGTACCGATGCGCCGGTTCCTCGGGGGCCTCACCGCCGTCCATGATTTCCAGACCGGCTTCGCCTATGTGCGCGACCGCAAGGAAGAGCGCGTCACGGTGCTCGACCAGGTCGAGCGCGACGCCAACCGCACCCGCCATCCGATCGTCAAGCCGCATCCCAAGACCGGCCGGCCGCTGATCTATGTGAACGAGTCCTTCACCAGCCATATCCACGAGCTGCCGGAGCATGAAGGGCGCCCGATCCTGCGGATGCTGTTCGACATGGTGAAGAATGCGACCTTCCAGATGCGGCTGCGCTGGGAGCCCGGCACCGTGGTGATGTGGGACAATATGGCAACCCAGCATTTCGCGGTCGGCGACCATTACCCGCAGGTGCGCGAGATGCATCGCGTCACGGTGCTGCCGGCGGCGTGAGCGCCCCATGTCGGGCAATCTCGCGATCCGCAATGTCCATATCCTGGGCGGGCCCGCCGTCGATCTGGTGATCCGCGAGGGCCGCATCGCAGCGATCGGCCTCGGTCTTGCCGCTCCCGGCATCGAGACGCTCGACGGCAAGGGCCGGCTGTTGCTGCCGGGGCTGGTCGAGAGCCATACCCATCTCGACAAGACGCTCTGGGGCCTGCCCTGGCGCCCCAACAGCGCCGGCCCGACGCTCAAGGACTATATCGACAACGAGCGCCGCATCCTGCGCGAGGTCACGGTGCCGATCGCCAGGCGGGCCGGCGGCCTGCTCGAGACCTGCATCGCCAAGGGCACGCTCCATTTCCGCTCCCATATCGACATCGATCCCGAGTTCGGCCTCGCGCATGTCGAGGCCATGCTGGCGCTGCGCGAGCGCTATCGCGACATCGCCGAGATGCAGTTCGTGGTGTTCCCGCAGACGGGCTTGCTGATCCGCCCGGGCACGGCCGAGTTGATGGAAGAAGCGCTCAAGCTAGGCGTGGAGACGGTCGGCGGGCTCGATCCCGCCGGCATCGATCGCGATCCGATCCGCCATCTCGAGACCGTCTTCGGCCTCGCGAGCAAATATGGCCGCGGCGTCGATATCCATCTCCATGACCGAGAAGAGTCCGGCGTCTGGCAGATCGAGCGCATCGCCGACTTCACGGCGGCCACCGGCCTCAAGGGCAAGGTCATGGTCAGCCATGCCTACTGCCTCGGCCAGGTGCCGCGCGGCCGGATCGAGAAACTGGCCCGGCGCCTGGCCGATCTCGATATCAGCCTGATGACCTCGGCCCCCGCCGATACCGAGATTCCGCCCGCCACCTGGTTGTGCGAGGTCGGCGTCAACCTTTGCTGCGGCTCGGACGGAATCCGCGACGCCTGGTCGCCCTTTGGCAATGGCGACATGCTGGAGCGCGCCATGCTGCTGGCCTACCGGCTCGACTGGTCGAAGGACGAAATGCTGGCCGCCGCCCTGGCCTCCGTGACCGACAACGGCGCCAAGGCGCTGGGCTTGCATGACTACGGGATCGCCATCGGCCATCCGGCCAATCTCCTCCTCATCGACGCCGAGACAATCGGCGACGCGGTGGTGCGCCGGCCGGCCGAGCGGGTCGTGATCGCGCGGGGCAAGGTGATCGCGAAGGACGGGAAGTTCATCAGTAGCCGGCTGTAAACCAGCGCGGTACCTTCCCTTCCGCCCTAGTCTAAACTGGCCTTGCTATGGTATCTAACTGGTATCTAAACCGGTGGTGACCCCCTGCCCATGAGCTCGAATCCTCCACGGGCCCTTACCTTCGCCCAGCATCCCTTCGCCCACGGCGTCGCGACGCTGCGTTCGGGCATGGAGATTGCCTGGTCGCGGTCCGGGGACGGCACGGCGACACCGCTGCTCCTGATCCATGGCATCACCGACAACCGCGCGACCTGGGAGCCCTTCCGCAACGCGCTCTATGACGTGGCGCCGGAGATTCCCTGGATCAGCATGGATCTGCGTGGGCATGGCGACTCCTCCCTGCCGGTGCTGGCGCCCTCGAACCACATCACCGCCGAAGGTTTCCGGCTCTCCGATTATGCGGCGGATGCGATCGGGTTGCTGGACGCACTCGGTATCGATCGCGCCATCCTGGTCGGC
Source organism: uncultured Alphaproteobacteria bacterium (assembly GCA_963696655.1). Lineage (GTDB taxonomy): Bacteria > Pseudomonadota > Alphaproteobacteria > Dongiales > Dongiaceae > Hypericibacter. The sequence goes on along the minus strand of CAVOLB010000066.1, from coordinate 21,963 downwards.
CATTCGCTGGGCGGGCTGATCGGCCAGGAGGTCGCGTTGACCTATCCCGACCGCCTGCGGGGGCTGGCGATGGTCGCGACCACGACCAACTCGCGCGACAATCCGCTCTTCGTTCGCGAGGTACGGGGCGAGTTCTTCGGCCGCCGACTGCCGGCCCTGGCCGAGGCCAAGGGGCTGCGCTATCCGCGGGAGCTGGCGGGCCTCACCCTGCGCCAACTCGATCCTTCGATGATGACCTGGCTGCGCGACGTCTGGTGCGTGACGCCCAATGTCGATCCCGCGCTTTGCGCCGCCTCGGTCGAATGGACCGCGGATATCCCGCTCGCCACCTGGTTCGGCGCCTTCGCCGGCCTGCTCGAGATGGAGACGACGGAGCGGCTGATGGACCTGCGCGTTCCGAGCCTGGTGGTCTCGGCCGCGCGCGACGAGATCTTCCCGATCGAGCCCGACCAGCGCGTGATGGAACATGCCATGAGCGAGGCCCATCGCCGCCACGGCACGCCCTGGCGCTGCAACGTCTATCGCGCCGTCGCCAGCAGCGACAAGGGCCGCCACGATGTCGGGCATGCCGTGCCCTGGCAGGCGGCGACCGAGCTGGCCGATGACATCGCGGCCTTCGTCAAAACCCTTCCCACCTGATCGGCCCCCGATCGCCCGAGAGGACATCATGAGCTATCGCCCTTCGCCCCGGCCGACCTTCGATCGCCCGACCCATATCCGCTACGATCAGGTCACGCGCCATCTCTGGGGCGACGAGAAGTCGGGCCAGGTCGACGACTGGATCTATGCCTCGAGCGACAAGATCCATCAACTCGTGTTCGGCTTGCCGTCGGGCGGCGCCTTCCGTCATTCGGAAGAATACCGCACCGTCTTCGGCGCCGACGAGGTGCTCTATGTGCTGCAGGGACTGTTCGGCTGCGCCAATCCCGAGACCGGCGAGGTCCAGGTCGCCCACAAAGGCGAGGCCGTGTTCTTCCGCAAGGACACTTGGCATCACGGCTTCAGCCTCGGCACCGAGCCCTTGCGCGTGCTGGAGTTCTACGCGCCGCCGCCCTCGAAGGGCACCTCGGGCGCCTATGCCCGCACCAAGCCCTATCTGACGGAGTCACGCTATGAGCGGCCCGAGGTGTTCGGCCGCTTTCCGATGGAGGCCGCCGCCTTGCGCAAGAGCGAGGGCATGACGGTCCTGCGCGACAGCGATCTCCATTGGCGCCTGCAGGGCAAGACGCAAGGCGCCCTGGTCGGGCTCTATGCCGCGACCGATCAGTTGACGGTCGGGCGGATGCGCCTCCTGCCCGGGCAGAAATCCGATCTCGAGATCCATGGCGGCGACGAGGGACTCTATGTCCTCTCCGGCGAGCTCAATCTCCTGACGCCGGAAGCCGAGGGCCAGCGCTGGTTCGAGCTCCATCCCAAGGACGGCTTCTTCGTGCCGGAGGGCGTCGGGCACCAGTATCACAATATGGGTTCGGAACCGGCCGAGTTCCTGTTCGGCATCGCGCCGCATTACCAGAAGAGCGCGTGAGCTCAAAGAACCTCACGCCCCCTCCCCTCCTGTCCACCGAAGCCTTAGCGAAGGTGGATGCGGGAGGGGACGTGAGTTTTTGAAATGACTGACCCCGCTACCGTCATCGCCATCGATATCGGCGGCACCAAGACCGCCATCGGCGCGGTGCGGCTGCCGGGCGGCGAGCTGCTGGAGAAGGTCCTGCTGCCGACACCTGCCGGCCCTGCGAGCGGCGAGGCCTTTCTCGGCGATCTGGTCCGGCAGGTCGGCGCCTTCGTCGAACATCGCGCCGACAATCCCCGCGCCATCGGTATCTCGATCTGCGAGCTGGTCGATCTCCGGGGCCAGGTCCGCAGCAGCCACCGCGTCCGATGGGAGGGGCTCGACGCGTCCGCCCGCTTTGCCGAGATCCTGCCGGCAGTCGTGGAATCCGACGTGCGGGCCGCAGCCTTGGCGGAAGCGCGTCTCGGCGCCGGCAGGCGCTACCGGCAATTCTTCTATCTCAATCTCGGCACCGGCATCAGCTCGACCCTCGTGCTGGATGGCGAGCCCCATGCCGGCCATCGCGGCAATGCGCTCGCCATCGCCAGCAGCCCGATCTCGCTGCGCGCGCCGAGCGGCGAGATCGTCACCCAGCTGCTCGAGGACGTCGCCGGCGGCGAGGGCCTGGCGAAACTCGCGGCGAAGGCGGGCCTGTCTGCGCGCTCGGCCAAGGAACTGATCGCCCTCGCCGAGGCCGGCGCCGGGCCGGCGCGCGAATTGATCCTCGACGCGGCGCGCGCCATCGGCGTCGCCCTCGGTCAGGCAGTCAACATCCTGGATCCGGAGGCCGTCATCGTCGGTGGCGGGCTGGCGCGATCCGAGGGCCTGTTCTGGGAGGCGATCCTGCGCGAGACCCGCGCCCATATCTGGAGCCCCGAGACCCGGCCGCTGCCGATCCTCAGAGGCGCCATGACCGGCGATGCGGCGCTGATCGGCGCGGGCCTTCGCGCCTATGCGATGTCCTCGCCGAAATTACGATAAAGCCCGATATCGACCAGCCTGGCCGGGCCGTCCTTGGGCCGCCGCCGCAGGAAGGGCTCGGCCTCGACATAGGTCTGGAAGGTCCAGACCGCCATGCCGCCGGGATCGGGCCCCGTCAGCCCGATGCGGCGGATAACATGGCCCAGCCGGCCGGCGTCTTTCGACGTCGCGCGCTCGCGAAACCAGCCGGCCAGCTCGGCATCGCTCGCTTCGTCGGCGGCGAAGAACTCCACCAGATGCAGGCCGCCCGGCAGGCCGCCCTCGCCGACGATCTCGTCATAGAGGCCGCAGCGATAGAAGCTCATGGCCCGCGGCACGGGCGAGGTCTGCGCGTAACGCCGGCCCTCGGGCGTGCGGAAATAATCCTCCCAGCCATCCATCCGGGCCATCGATTTGATGCGCCACCAGCACATGTAGTGCGGCTCGGGCCCGATCTTCATCGTCCGGCCGATATTCAGCACCCGGTCGTCCTCGTCCGAGACCCAGTCCTGATGGCCGAGATGGCGGAAGATCTCGAGCGCGATGGAGCGGTCGCGGGCGATATATTCGGCATAGATCATGGGCTAGCCCCGAAAGCCGATACGGCGTTAAGAAAAAGGGAGGGTGCGGTCGCCCGCCCCTCCCCTCATGTCATCCGAGCGTCAAGAGCCTGGCCTTACATCACGCCGGCCAGCCACTGCTTCTCGACGATGTCCTTGTTCTTGGCGATCCAGTCCTTCGCCACCTGCTCCACCGGAGTCTGGTCGACTTCCATCGCCAGGATCCACTGGTTGACGACATTGGCGTCGAGCGCCACCTGCTTCAGGAACTGACCGATCTTCGGGTCGCGCTTGTTGAGGGCGCTGGAGTAGGCGATGTTCACGCGGGTCGGCGGCTGGCCGCATTTGATGTTGCTGGCTTCGAGCCAGTCGTTGCGCTGGGCCGGCTGATAGAAGGTGTAGCAGCCGTTCGGGTTGTAGCGGTCGGTGCCTTTCGCATCCTCGGTGGTGTAGCCGTCGAAGGGCGGCTGCTGCAGCTCGACGATCTTGTAGGCCGCGAAGATCCATTCCGGCGTCCAGTAATAGAAGACGATCGGCTTCTGCTTCTCCTCGGCGTCCTTGAGCTGCGCCAGGAACACGGCCTGGTCGACGGTGGTCAGTTCCATCGTCTTGTCGAAGCCGTAGGACTTGGCGCGGACCTGCGTGTGGTTGGTCGATTCCCAACCCACGGCGCCGGCCCAGATCTCGCCCTTGCCGTTGCCGTCGCTGTCGAACAGCTTGGCGACGTCCGGCTTCGCCAGATCGGCCAGATCCTTCACGCCATATTTCTCCTGCACATAGGCGGGAATGAAGATGCCTTCGGTGCCGAGATAGGGCTTGGCGTTCAGCAGGATCGACTGGTGGCCGCCGGGCAGAACATAGTTCTTCATCTGCTCGGGCAGGTGATCGGTCCACATGTCGGCCACGATATCGACCGACCCGTCGCCCTTGTCGAGCGCCTCGTAGAGCGCTTCCTGCGCCGCCGCGATGGTCTCGACATCGGCGTCGAGATACTGGGTCATGACCTGCTTCAGGACCTCTTCGATCGCCGTCGATCCCGGCCAGTCCAGCTGGCCGATGACCACCTTGGTCTTGGCCTCGGCCGTGCCCGCGAGCGCCAGGACGGCGATCGCGGCAGTGGCCAACATTGTCAGACGTCTCAACATAGCTCTTCTCCTGGGTTTGCTTCCTCACTGTCTCCCCGGGCTTCTTTTCAAGGAAAGGCCCGGTGGAGGGTTCTACTTCCGTCGCCGCTCTCTGCCTTCGCGCCTGACCATGCGGTCGAGCGCCATGGCGCAGACCACGATGGCGATACCGGCCAGCATTCCCTGGCCGGTCTTCAGATGCTGCAGCGAGTGGATCACTTCGAGCCCGAGCCCGCCCGCGCCGATCATGGCGGCGACGACGACCATGGACAGGCTCATCATGATGGTCTGGTTGATGCCGAGCCGGATCGAGGGGATCGCCAGCGGCAGCTCGACCTTGAGCAGCATCTGCGCCGGCGTGGCGCCGAAGGCGTCCGCCGCCTCGCGCACATGGGCCGGCACCTGTTTGATGCCGAGCGTCGTCAGCCGCACGATCGAGGGCAGCGCGAAGATCACCGTGGCGATGACGCCGGGCGGCTTGCCGATCGAGAAGAAGGCGACGGCCGGGATCAGATAGACGAAGGTCGGCAGGGTCTGCATGATGTCGAGCAGGGGCTCGATGATCGTGTTCGCGCGCCGGTTCTTGGCGCAGAGAATCCCGATCGGGATGCCGATGACGACGCAGATGATGACCGAGGTCGCGACCAGCGCCATGGTCGACATGCTCTTTTCCCAAAAATTGAACATGCCGAGATAGAGCAGGCTGAGGCCGACGAACAGCACCGCGCGCAGGCCCGAGAGATACCAGGCGGCCAGCATCGCCGTCATCGCCACCACCGGCCAGGGCGTCAGCACGAAAGCGGTCTCGATCGCGTTCAAGGTGGCGCGCAGGCCGGCGGTGAAGGCGTCGAAGAAATCGACCCAGCTCCGCTTCATCCAGTCGACCGTGACGTCGAAGAGATAGGCCGTGCCGCTGTCGAGCCCGTCGAAGGTCGGGAAATTCACCAGCAGGCTCCAGGGCTGCGGCGCGGTGAAGCGATAGACGATCAGCGGATAGGCGAAGAGCAGGATCGCCATGCCGGCGAGCAGGGCCTGGTGCGGTGTGAGCCGGCTGTCGGCCACGCGCTCGGCGGTCGAGGAGCCATAGGCGCCAACCAGCCCGAGGGCGATCCGGACCAGGATGATGAGGATCAGACCGCGACCCGGCATCGGCACGACATCTTCGATCGGCGGCGTGAAACCCTGGACCAGCAGCACCAGCCCGGTGACCTCGCCGATGGCGGCCATCGCGAACACGAACCAGCGGCTGCGCTGGGCGGCCCAGAGCGGTCCCAGCAGGAAGGCCCGGGCGCCCGCCATCAAGGTCGAGGGCTCCGCGGATCCGGCGAACCGGCTGGCGTCGGCCGAGGGGTTCTCAAGCATGATGATGCCTCCGTGTCAATGTCTTCAGGACCGCGGCCCGGTCCACCAATCCCACCGCGCGGGCCGTGCCGTCGGCGATCACGACCTTGTCGCCCTGCACCGCGAGCAACTCCGCCAGCAAGGCGAGATCGCTGTCGAGCTGCGCCTTGGGCCAGCCCGCCGCCTCGGCCGGCAAGGGCTGGCCATTGAGCGGCGTCATGATGTCGGAAGCCCGCAGCACCTTGGCGGGCGAGAGGCCGCTCAGGAACTCGGCCACATAATCGTCGGCGGGATTGCGCAGGATCTCGACCGGCGTGCCGATCTGGACGATGCGGCCGTCGCGCATGATCGCGACCCGCGAGCCGACGCGGAAGGCCTCTTCCAGGTCATGGGTAATGAAGATCGTGGTCTTGCGCACGGCGCGCGACAGCTCGAGGAATTGATCCTGCAGCTGGCGGCGGATCAGGGGATCGAGCGCGCCAAAGGGCTCGTCCATCAGCAGGATCTCGGGATCGCCGGCGAGCGCGCGGGCGAGGCCCACCCGCTGCTGCATGCCGCCCGACAGCTCGTCGGGCCAGCGATGGGCCCAGCCGGTGAGCTGGACCGTTTCCAGCATCTCCTCGGCGCGCGCCAGGCGCTGGGCGCGCGGCATCTTCCGCAGCTCCAGCCCGAAGGCGACGTTCTCGATCACGGTGCGGTGCGGCAGCAGCGCGAAATTCTGGAACACCATGCCGATCTTCTCGGCGCGCAGGCGGCGCAGGGTCGCCGGATCCTTCTTGGCGATATCCTCGCCGTCGATCAGCACCTGGCCCACGGTCGGCTGGATCAGCCCGTTGATATGGCGCACCAGGGTCGATTTGCCGCTGCCGGAGAGCCCCATGATGCAGAAGATCTCGCCGCGGCGAACATCGAAGGTGGCGTCGGCGACGCCGACCACGCAATCGTAGCGGCTCAGCAGCTCGGCCTTGCGGAGCTGCTCCTTCTGCATCGCCGCCAGCGCCTCCTCGACCCGGGCGCCGAACAGCTTCCAGACGCCGCGGCAGGCGACGATGGGGCTTTCCTCGCGCTCCGCCATCACCAGACGCTCCCCAGCGAGACCGTCATGGCCTCGCCATTGACGCCGCTGGCGGCATCGGAGGCGAGAAACCCGATCACCTCGGCGATCTCGTCAGGCGCGAGTACGCGCTTGGCCGGATAGGCGTCGGCGCGCTCCTTCCAGATCTGCGCCGCCGTGAGGCCGCGCTTTGCGGCCTCTTTCTCCGCGTCGCGATCGGCCATCTCGGTTTTGACCCAGCCCGGCAGTACCGCGTTGCAGGTGCAGTTATAGGGCGCGACGTCATGCGCCACCGAGCGCATCAGCCCGATCAGCCCGTGCTTCGAGGCGCAATAGGCCGACATCGCCGGCGCGCCCACCTCGCCCGCCGTCGAACTCACCATCACGATGCGGCCCCAGCTCCGATCGCGCATGTCGCGGCTGGCGAGCCGCGTGAGCTCGAACGGCGCGTCGAGATTGACCGCCATGGTGGCGCGCCATTCCGCGGGCGACTGGTCGAAGATCGGACGGTCCTCATGCCCGCCCCGCCCCGCATTATTGACCAGGATCGCGATCGGCCCCAGCTTGCGCGCCGCGGCCACCACGGCCTCGCAGGCGGCGGCGTTGTCGAGGGAGATGGCAAAGATCTCGGCGCCGGTCTCCTGCGACAGGGCACGAAGCCTGGTCTCGTCGCGCGCCACTGCGAGCACGCGGGCGCCGCGCCGGCAGAGGAGTGCCGCCGTCGCCCGACCGATGCCGCTGCTGGCACCGGTCACGATCGCCACCCGCCCCTGAAGCCCTTGTGCGCCGCTGGCCGCCATTCCCGGGCCCTACCCTCGCTTCGTTCTCGGATGAATGATATCGCGGAGCGCGCTCACCACCGCACCCGGATCCGGCGCGCCCCAGGCGTTGCGCCCGAAGGCGACGCCGGCCGCCCCCTGCCCGATCGCCGCGGCGACATCCTTCATCAGCTGCTGGCGGTCCTTGGCGAAGGCGCCGCCCGCGAGGATGACCGGCACGCCGCAGGCTTTCACGGCCTCCGCGATCGCGCTCGATGGCACCGGCATGGTGGTCTTGATCGCATGGCCGCCCAGCTCGGCGCCGGTACGGCAGGCGGCGATGATGGCCTCGGGCGCCGCCGGGTCGGGATAGGTCTTGCTCTCGACCGGCATGATCTCGCAGAGATAGCTCATGCCCGCCTTGTCGCAGCGCGCGGCCAATATCGCCGCCTGGCGCAGCGCCTCGAGCTCGAAGGGCGCTCCCAACTGGATGTAAGTCAGCGTCGTCTTCACGCCGAGGCGCTGCGCGTCCTCGATCGTGTAGGCCATCACATATTCCGTGAGCGCGTAGTTGGTGCCCATGGTGAGCGTGGTGATGTCCATCTTGAGGATCGGCGCCGCGCGGCCGAAGCTCTGGCGGAAATCGCGGATCGTGCCGTAGCTCGCGATGATGCCGTCGGCGCCGGCCTCCGCGACCTGGTCGATGATCCGCCCGCGATCCTCGAGGCCGGGACAGGGCCAGGAATAGAGCGTGTGGTCGATGGCGATGACGACGCTTCTGCCGTCGGCGGCCAGGAAATCGGGCGAATGCATCAATGGGACTCCGGAACGAACATGGATTTGAGGCCGGCGAAGCTCTGCCGGCGGACGATCGCGGCCTCGACATCGGCGAAGCCGCAGCGCGAGGTGATGAGGGTCTGGAAGGGCAGCTTCGGATCGCTCAGCAATTCGAGCGCCTGGTCGTAGCGGTTGCGGCATTGATTGGGCGGCGTGCCGATCCATTCGCTGCCGACGATCGCGATCTCGCGGTAATGCAGATCGTTGACGTTGATCTTGGCCTCGGGCCGGTTGCCGAAGCCGGCGAAGAGCACCACGCGTCCGCCCGGACGGCAGGCCGTAACGCAAGGCATCACCATGTCGGGATCGCCGATGGTGAGGATCACGGCATCGACGCCTTTATGCGCACCCGTCCAGGTTTTCGCCGCCTCCTGCCAGCCCTCGGCCGCCACGACCTGCTCGGCGCCGAACTCCCGCGCCAGCTTGCGCCGCGCCTCGATCGGTTCGACCACCATCACATGGACGCCGATACGGGCGGCCTCGGCCACCATCTTGAGGCCCATCACGCCGGCCGCGATGACAATGGCGTAGTCGCCCGCCTTGAGGCGGGCCTGGTCATGGACCGCATGCAGGCAATCGGCCAGCGGCTCGATCAGGATCGCGCGCTCGAGCGGCAGGTCGTCGGGCAGCCGCAAGGGTCCGCGCGACCAGGCGATCGGATCGACCGGGATCAGCGCATAGTCAGCGTAGCCGCCATAGACATCGCCATAGAGCCGGTCGCCGACCTTCCAGCCCGACACGCCCTGGCCGACGGCGGCGACGCGCCCCAGCCATTCGTGGCCCGGATTGAACGGATACTCTCCGTCATTGACGCCGATCTCATATTTGCGCGAATCCGTGGCGCAGACGCCGCAGGCCTCGACCTTGACCAGAAGCTGGCCCGCCGGCGTGGCCGGTACGGGGACCTCCTCGACCCGCATGTCGCGGATGCCATGGAGTCGGGCCACGCGCATGGTTCGCTGCGGCGATGACGTCGCGGTCATTCTGTCTCCTTCCGAATTTTCTGTGACGGCCGCGCCGAGGCGGCCAGGCCGTGCATGACGGGCGCGAGGCGCGGATAGAGCTCGCGATAGATCTCGAACAGTTCCTGATAGCGCCGGCTGTTCTCGGGCCTGGGCCGGACGATTCGATCGAGCCCCAGCTCCAGGCGATGGCCGACGGCCCGCGCGGCCAGCCAGGCCGGCGCGGAGGCCTCGCCCGCATGCGCGACGATCTCGAGCGGCGTCGCCGTGGCATCGGCGATCGCCTGCACCAGCGCTCCATTGCGAGCGCCGCCGCCATTGACGCGAAAGCTGGGAAGCGGGCCGGATAACGCCGCCAGCCGACGCGTCAGGTCCATCGCCGACAGCGCCACCGCATCGAGCGCGGCCCGGGCGAGATGGCTCGCATCGTTGGCCAGCGAAAGTCCGACGATGACGCCGCGCGCATCGGGATCCCAGACCGGCGCCCGCTCACCCGCCAGATAGGGCAGCATGACGAGATCGCCGGCGCCGGGCGGCAAGGCCTCGGCGGCCGCGAAGGCCGCGGGTCCATAGAGCTGTTGCGCCCAATCGATCAGGCTGCCGCAGGCGGAGGTCCAGCCGCCGAGGAATCCGCCTCTGCCGACATGGCGCGTCAGCCGCATCCCCTCGCCGCATCGATCGCTTTCGACCACGCGTCCCATCACCAGGGTCGAACCCAGCAGCATGCAGGCTTCGCCGGGCTCGGTGACGCCGCTGCCGGCGATATCGACGAAGCTGTCATAGGTGCCGACCGTGACCGGGATGCCGACCGGAAGACCGAGCCTCTCGGCGGCACCGGGCGTGAGCCCCCCGGCGATTGCATCGGCGGGCCGGATTGGCGGCGACGGCAAGGGCGACGGCAGGCCGGGCGCCACATGATCGCCCAGCGTGATCGGATCGATCACGAGCGCATCCGTCAGGTCGCTCACCAGATAGCCGGCGGCATCGACGCAGCACGCGGCCTTGGCGAAACGTTCCGGTTCCTGCTCGCGAATCCAATAGAGCCGTGGGATCACATGATCCGGTCCCAGGGTCTCGTCGCTCAAGCCATGGGCATCGCGGAGCGCCCGTCGCGTCGGCTCAGCGCGGCCATCGATCGAGAACAGGGGCGAAGGTCCCAGCGGCCGGCGATCGCGATCGAGCAGCACGGGGCATGGGCCCAAAGCGCCGATGCCGATGGCCTCAATCCGGGGGTGCCCCGCCTCCTGGATCGCCTGGCGGCAGGCCTCGGCGACCTGAAGGCTCCAATCGAGCGGTTCGCGCTCGAATTCGAAGCGCCGGTTCGTCCCGGCACGCCGCGCGCTGCGGCCCTGGCCGAGCGGACGACCTGTGGCATTCACCACCAGGGCGCGCGCGCCGGAGATGCCGAGATCGATGCCGAGATAGCAACCGGTCATGCGTCGCGACGCGAACGATAGAGCGTGGTGCGGAACCGATAGCGGTCGCCGCGGAAGAGAGAGTGGCTGAGCTCGATCGGCCGGCCGCCGCGATCGTGGGTGATGGCGCTCGCCACCAGCAGCGGCCAACCCGTCTCCACGCCCAGCAGCGGCGCCTGCTCGGCACTGGTCGCGACAGCCTGCAAGGTGTACTCGGCGAACGCCGGCGAGCAGCCCGCCTCGCGCAGCGCGTCATAGAGCGACGCGCTGATGAAATCGAGCTTGGGCAGACCCGGCGCATAGCGCAGCGGGATCCGGCTATGCTCGATCGCGACCGCGATGCCGTCGAGCTTGCGCACGCGCTTCAGTTCGAAGAGATCGCTGCCGGGCGCGATGTGCAGATCGTCGGCTTCGTCGATCTCGGCAGCCCGTGTCCTCGCCACCAGCACCACCGAGCGCGGATCGAGCCCCCGGCTGCGCGCCATCTCGCTGAATCCCATCAGCTCGTTGGGCTCGCCGAAACTGGGGGCGTTGACGAACCAGCCTCGCGCGCCGTCGGAATCGATCAGGCCCCGGTCGCGCAGTTCCGCCAGCGCGCGGCGGATCGTGACGCGGCTGACATCGAAGCGCTTGCACAGCTCGCGCTCGCCGAGAAGCTGGGCGCCTGGCTTGAGCTCGCCGGAACCGATCTGTCCCGCCAAGGTCTCCGCCACCGTCAGGTAACGGGGCAGAACCTGGGCGAGGGTGCCGGTGGTCGCCAATTGTGACTTGGCCATGGGATTCCGAGCTGGATGATACCAGTGCAATACCAGAAGAATGCCAGATAATTTCCGGCCTGGCGAGGGCCTCGAAGCCGTTTTCCACAGGCTTTCTCGGGGTGCCCCGAAGGGTTGGGACGATTGTCCCCGGCCTTCCAAGATTAAGCGTTCGTCACTACGCGCCCGAGGGTCGATGCGCGCAGCATGACCCGGTGTTCATAAGGTCCGAATCGCGAGGCTCGCCGACGGCATCGGCACGGCATCGACACCCAAGCGGTTGAAGCCGCCCGCGCCGACGCGCCCCCGCTTTGTCCGACCCCCTGGCACGCTCAATGTTTTTTGAAACCCGATTGAAAGGAACCCGCATGCGTCCCCTCTCCCCGGTTGCGATCGCCGCTTTTGTCGGCCTTCTCGCCACCAGCCCCCTCGCCCAGGCGAGCCCCATGGCAAGCCCGGCGCTGCCGGCCCAGCAGGGCTACATCACCGTCGCCGACATGACGATGACGGTCTCGAATTCGGCGGGTTACGCCAATCTCCGCAAGGAGCCGACCAGCCACAGCGAACTGATCGAGAAGCTGAATGCCGGGACCAAGGTCACCATCCTCGGCAAGGCCGCGGGCGGCAAATGGTACCATGTGAAGGCGGGCGACAAGGAAGGCTACATCGCGCGCAATCTCTTGAAGTAGCACAGCGTTGATGGCGGCCTGCGGCCCCCTTCCCCGGTGCGCCGCAGGCGCCGTCATCTCCCCGCCCGCCGCTCCCTGCAAATCTGGGAGTCGACGGCGCGCAAACCGGCGCTATGATCGGCCGCGGACTATTGTCTTAGGTTCGCGAAAAGGCCCGATCTCCCCCGTGCTCGCCGTCGGTTCCCTTCGGCAGCTTCGATTCTGCCCGCAGCTGGATCTGCGCGCGCCCGGCGGATCGGTGGGGATGACGTCAATTCCAAAAGGGGAACCACCATGTCTGCCCGTCTCGCCGCTTCCACGGCCCTCGTTCTGGGCCTGCTCGCCGCCGGCCCAGCGCTGGCGAGCCCGCTCTCGATCCCGGCGGCACCGCCGGCTCCAATCTCGATCATCACGGTCGCCGACGGCACGATGACCGTCGCCAGCGGCGGCGGCGACGTCAATCTGCGCCTCGAGCCCAGCACCCGCAGCCAGGTCCTCGCCAAGCTGCCGCGCGGCACCAAGGTCACCGTCCTCAACATGGTCGATGGCGGCAAATGGGTGCATGTCAGCGTCGACGGCAAGGAAGGCTATATCGCCCGCTATCTGCTGAAGAACTGAGACGCTCCGATCGGCGACGCCGGGATGCGGCCCGCCGCATTCCGGTTCCGTCTCTTTGCCGCCGGCCTTACTGCAGGGGCTCGCGATTGGCGCCGGCGCGCGCCCGGGTGAACGCGCCCCAGAAGGCCTGCCAGTTCGCGACGAGCCCCGCGCGCCACGCGGTCGCCCAGGCGCGATAGCGGCGCGCCCGCAGGCGCGGCTGGCCCGACAGCATCAAGCCCAGATTCCGCGCCGGATGGCCGAGCTTGCGCGGCAGATGATCGCTGTGCATCGCGTGGAGCGTCGGCCGGTCGAAGGGCTCGGCGACCAGTGCGCCCGCCTTCACCGCCCGTTCCACCAGGCCCTGCCCCGCCGCGGTCCGCGCGATCGCGATATTGACCCCGGGCGCCTCCTTATGAATCGGCTTGCCGTCCACCATCACCCAACCATCGGGACAGGCCACATCGGCCAGCTCGCCGATCGCGTCGGGGCAGATCTTGCAACGGAACTGGATGTCGTAGCTCCAGGGCGCGTCGGGATCGTACCAGACCTCGTCATAGCTGAGGTCGAGGCTGCGGCCATCCTTGGTCTCGATATGGGTCGGCCCCGGCCAGCCGTTGCCGCGCCAGCGAAAGACCGACAGCGCCTCGGGCTTCACGCCCTTATGGGCCGCGATCTTGTGGGCGGTGCGGATCGTCGGTACGCCGCCGCAGAAGATCGACAGGCAAAAGAGGATCTGCTTTTCCACCCGCGCATCGACCTTCGCGAGATTGCGGATCGCGGCGATGTCGCAAGGCTTGGCCATCACCGCGAAGCGCAAGCCGCGATCGAGCAGATGGTTCACATGGACCAGCGGAGCCGCCGGGCCGTAGCGCGACTGCGCGCCCGCGATCACCTCGTCGGCGGTGTAGCTGATCTGGGCGTCGGTCATGGCCGGCGCCTCGGCCGAGGCCTTCACATGCAGGACCGCATCGACCTCGCCGCTCTCCAGCAGATAGCAGCCGAGCGCGGTCAGGGACCCGCCGGCAGCGGCCCAATGACGGACCTCGGGTCGCCCGGCCCAGACGCGATGGAGCGACAGGATCGGCCCCCAGATCGGATCGAGCGTCCCCGGCTCGCCGGCCCTGGGCCCTTCCGGGCCGGTGATATGCAGCCCCGGACAGACCTGCAGCACCCGGTCGAGCAGCGCCGGATCGAGCGCGGCTTTGACCCGCGGACGGATCTGGCTGAAGGAAGTCAGGCGCATTTCGACCTTGTCGCGCCCCGCCATGCTCTCGCAGATGCCGCAGCCCGCGCAGAGGCCATGTTCGACGACGCCGTTCAGATCCTTGACGCGCGACATGGTTGGTATCGTCTCTCCGCTTCAGGCCGGTGATCGATTCGATCGGGCCCGCAAGGTCGCAAATCCGGCCGGACGTTGCCACAGGCAAGACGGGCCGGGGCCACAGGCAAGACGGGCCGGGGCCACAGGCAATGACAGGCCGGGAAACGACCGGCGGAAACGGGATCAGCCGAGGTCGGGAAAGTCCTCGATGGCCGCGCATTTGTCCACGCGGGCCCCGTCGCTCGACAGCGGCCAGATGGCGCCTTCCAGTCTCAGGAGATTGCCGGTCTGCTGCGAGGTATTCGAGGCGCGCAGATAGATCGGCCGGCGCTCGCTGCAGACGCGCTCATACATCGCCTGGATCCGCGACTTGTCGTCGGCGGACGTATTCCTGAGATCGTCGAGGTAGCGGCCGGTCAGTTCCTCATCGAGCAGCGATACCCGGGTTCCGCAGAGCCGGAAGCGGACGCGGAACGGTTGCGCCTCGATGTCGGCCAGGATGAAGAGCGGGAGGATGTCCAGGATGTCGGAAGGGTCGATGTCCTGACGCCGGGGAAGCACATCCCCACGCCATTTGCTTTGCCAATAGGCGTCAAACCGCCTCACCGGCTCGGACTTGAGGTCCTGCAAGGCGACTTCAGACACCGAATCTCGTGTCATCAATATCGGACGCACCCCTTATGCGTGCACTGTAGCGCGAAATCCCCTCGAAGAGAATGCAATGCCGCAGGACCGCCATAACCAGATGGGGAGCGCGGCGCGTCGGTTCATTGGTCGGCGGATCAAGGCACGGCGGCATTCCGGCTAGAGCAGATAGCCGCGCAGGATCGCATGTTGCAGGCCAAGCGGCGGCCCCTTCGGCTCTTCGCCCGTGTCCATGCAAAGCTGGGCCTGGTCCGTGATGACGAAACCGGTCGTCATGGCCTCGCTGACGCCACCCTCGCCCTCTTCATTGACGACGATGGTCGATTCATGGACCACCTCCTGATGCGAAGGGTCGGCCAGATTCTGCAGGAACAGGCGCAGCACGACGCGCCGGCCAGCCGCCGCGGCACCATTGGGATGACGGTACTGCCAATCGACATCGGTAATCACGAGCGAACGGTCCGCTGGAACTTGAAACGGCTGTAATGCGCCGTTGCCGTCCTGGAATACGCGGCGGAAGGTCAGCCCCGCGGTCGTACCGCCGCACCCCGTATCGGCGCTGGCCGATTGCAGAACGACCAGATCGGCCGCGGACCGACCGACATGCGTGCTTGGCGTGCAAGCGGCCAAACTGCAGCCGAGGACAATTCCGATGATGGTTCGCATCGCACCCCTCCCCCGGTCCCGGCACCAGACTCATCGAAACCCCTTTCGGCCTTCCGCACAAGGTTTCCCCGCTCCGGGCAGGCATCTTCTCGACAGCGCACGAATGTTCAATATCGCGCTCCAAAGCCTCGTTTAGCGTTGTGTGTCCCTGCGGCGACGGGCAGGGGCAGGCCTTCGATCAAGGGAATTCGCATCGGGCCGACCTCGGTCGGGTGCCGCCGTCCGACAGGTTCATAACACCAAACCGACAGCCAGGAGCTCACCATGGCCTTCAGCATCAACGTCAATGGGCAAGACCATACCGTCGATGTGGATGACGACACCCCGCTGCTATGGGTGCTGCGTGACGTGCTGGGCATGACCGGCACGAAGTTCGGCTGCGGCATGGCGCTTTGCGGCGCCTGCACCGTCCAGATCGACGGCACGGCGACGCGTTCCTGCATCACCACCATCGACAGCGTCGGCGCGTCGAAGATCGTGACGATCGAGGCCATCGGCGAAACGCCCGCGGGCAAGAAGATCCAGCAGGCCTGGCTCGACCGCGAGGTGGTCCAATGCGGCTACTGCCAGTCCGGACAGATCATGTCGGCGACGGCCCTGCTGGCGGGCAATCCCAACCCCAGCGATGCGGATATCGACGATGCGATGTCCGGCAATATTTGCCGCTGCGGCACCTATACGCGGATTCGCGAGGCCATCAAGCAGGCCGCCGCCGGCGCCGGCAGCGCAACCCAGGGAGGCTGATTCCATGCTGCTCGATCGTCTCGCCAGCTCGCTCCTCGACCGCGCCGCCGCATCGGCCGATACGACCGGCCTCTCCCGCCGGACCTTCCTGACCGCGACCGCCGCCGCCGGCGGCGGCCTGCTGCTGAGTATCGCCCTGCCGCGGGCGATCGTCCCGGCCGAGGCTGCGGAGGCCGCTGCCTTCGCTCCCAACGCCTTCATCAGCATCGGCAGCGACAACAAGATCACGCTGGTCATGCCCTATGCCGAGATGGGCCAGGGCACCGATACCAGCATCGCGATGCTGATCGCCGAGGAGCTCGAGGTGGGCCTGGATCAGGTCCAGATCGAGCATGCGACCGGCGACGACAAGCTCTATGCCAACCCGCTGATCGGCGAGCAGATCACGGGCGGCTCGACCGCGGTCCGCGCCTCCTGGGATCCCATGCGGCAAGCGGGCGCCGCGGCGCGCATGATGTTGATCGCCGCCGCGGCCGGGGCCTGGCAGGTCGAGGCCAAGGATTGCCATGCCGAAAAGGGCTCCGTCATTCACGCCGCCAGCAATCGCCGCGCACCCTACGGCGATCTCACGGCGAAGGCGGCGGGCCTGCCGGTTCCCGACAAGGTCGCGTTGAAGGAGCCGAAGGATTTCACTCTGATCGGCACGCCCGCCAAGCGCACCGATTCCCCCGGCAAGGTCAACGGCACGGCCATGTACGGTCTCGATGTCAGGCCGCCGGGGCTGAAGGTGGCGACCGTCGCCGCCTGCCCCGTCATCGGCGGCAAGCTCGGATCGGTCGATGACAGCCAGGCCAAGGCGGTCAAGGGCGTCCGACAGATCGTCCGCCTCGAGAATGCGGTCGCCGTGGTGGCCGACCATATGGGAGCCGCCAAGAAGGGCCTCGCCGCCCTGCAGATCACCTGGAACGAAGGTGCCAACGCGCATGTCTCGACGGCCGACATCGTCGCCCAGCTCGAAGCGGCGGCGGCAAAGCCGGGGGTTGTGGCGCGACAGGAGGGCGATGTCGACACGGCCCTGAAGACCGCCGCCTCGAAGTTCGAAGCCGATTACCATTTGCCCTTGCTCGCCCACGCCACCATGGAGCCGCTGAACTGCACCGTCCATGTGCAGAAGGAGAGCTGCGAGGTCTGGGTCGGCAACCAGGTGCAGAACCGCGCCCGCGCCGTGGCGGCACGAATCACCGGCCTGCCTTTCGAGAAGGTCCAGCTGCACAACTACTTCCTGGGCGGCGGGTTCGGCCGTCGCCTCGAGATCGACTATGTCGAGCAGGCGGTGCGCATCGCCCAGCAGGTCGAAGCTCCGGTGAAGGTGATCTGGACCCGCGAGGAGGACATCCAGCACGATGTCTATCGCGGCAATAATTTCAGCCGGTTCAGGGCCGGCCCCGACGCCGATGGCATGCCGGTCAGCTTCGAGCACCGCGTCGTGGGGCCCGCGGTCATGGCGCGCTTCTTCCCACCCCTGGTCAAGGACGGCGTCGATCTCGATATCGTCGACAATGCGGCCGGTCCCTATGGCTATCCCAACCTGCGGGTCGACTATGTCCGCCAGGAAATGCCCACCGGCCTGGCGACCGGCAATTGGCGTGGCGTCGGCATCACGCGCAACACGGCCGTGGTCGAGGGATTCATCGACGAGCTGGCGCACAACGCCGGCAAGGATCCGGTCGAGTATCGCCGCGCCCTCCTCGACAAGGACCCGCGCGCCAAAGCTGTGCTCGACCTCGCCGCGGCGAAGTCCGGCTGGGGCCAGCCGATGCCGCCGGGCAGCGGCCGCGGGGTCTCGGTCCTGCTCGGCTTCGGCACCTATATGGCGCAGGTCGCCGAGGTCGCCGTCGACAAGAACGGCCAGGTCGCGGTGAAGCGCGTGGTCTGCGCCTATGATTGCGGCATGGTCGTCAATCCCGACACCATCAAGGCCCAGATCGAGGGCGGCATCATGTTTGGCCTCTCGGCCGCCCTCTATGGCGAGATCACGCTCAAGGACGGCCGCGTCGAGCAGAGCAACTTCGACAGCTACCAGGTGCTTCGCATCAACGAGGCGCCGGCGATCGAGGTCTATCGCGTCGAGAACAGCGAGGCGCCGGGCGGCATGGGCGAGCCCGCGACGTCGGGCATCGCCCCCGCCGTCGTCAACGCCGTCTTCGCGGCAACCGGCAAACGCCTGCGCAAGCTGCCGATCGATGCGAGCCAGCTCAAGTCGGCCTGAACCCGGCCCCCATCGACCGCGCCATCATGAACCCGCCCGCAGATGTCCGCATGCGTCGCATTTCTCTCTCGCTGCTTCTCGCTTCATCCCTGATGCCGGGCGCGGCCAGTTCGGCCAGGGCCGACGGCGACGCCGCCCATGGCAAGACGCTGTTCAGCCGTTGCTCGACCTGTCACACCGTCACGAACCAGAACAAGGTCGGCCCGACCCTTGCCGGCGTCTTCGGCCGGAAGGCCGGTACGGTCGAGGGCGCGCGCTATTCGAAGGCGCTGCCGGCTTCGGGGATCGTCTGGGACGACCAGACCCTCGACAGCTTCCTCACCGATCCTGCCAAGGCGGTGCCGGGCACGACCATGATGATAAAATTGCCCAACGCCCAGGATCGCGCCGACATCATCGCTTACCTGAAGACCATCGCCGCTCCCTGAGGCAAAGCAGCAGCGTTGGCTGCTGACCGTGGCGACAGGAAGCAGGTCTCCTTTCCTATCAAGTCGGGCCGGACCCCGTCCGGGGCCCGTGGCCACTTTGTGGCGTTGCGGATTCCGGCCATTCTGGAACGGACGCCAAGTTTACAGGGCGGGGAGATCGGGCCAAAATTGGTCCAACGTTCAATGTTGTCGCCATCGAGAAGGAGACTTCGCCATGACGAACACCGCCCGTTCGATCCGCTTCGGCACCTTGGCCTCGGTCTTTCTTGCTGCCGCTCTCGTGGCGGCCCCCGTCGGGTTTGGAGTCAACGGACACTGGGTCGACGGCACGGCCGCCTTCGCAAAGAATGGCGGTGGCAACGGGAACGGAAATGGCGGCGGCAATGGGAATGGCGCTGGCAATGCGAATGGAGCGAGCAAGAACGCCAATGCGGGCAGAGGCCTGTCGAGCGCGAGCGACGATGAATCGGCGCCGGGCAATCACGGCGCCCTTGCCAGCAGCCTCGGTGCCTTGAACGCGGCCAATGCCTCGACGAAGGCGCTCGACAAAGCGAATCCGAACTCGCGTGTCGGAAGGATCGCGACTTATGGAAAAGTCGTCGCCGCCGAAGACACTCTGGCCGATCCCAACGCCTCCGTGGAAGACAAGGCCGCTGCGCAATCCTTGCTCGAAGGGCTCGGCCTGGCCGGCCTGACGGCCGAGGATGCCGAACGCGCCTCGCTCGAAGATGCCGCCAACAAGACGGTGACGGACAAGGTCATGGACGCCGTCAACGATATGCTGGGGCTCTGAGGCATTTCAGAAGACAGGTTCCGGCGCCGAGGAGACACCCCCCCGGCCGATCTCGGCCGCGAGTGCGTAAGAGGGGTCAGGGTGCAGCGGCAGAGCTTTCCTGATGACGGAACAGCGGCAGCCTCACCGTGAATCGCGCGCCGCCCGCGGGGGCGTCGCCGATCGCGACGCTGCCGCCCTGGGCCTCGACCAGATTGCGCACGATGGCGAGGCCAAGGCCGGCGCCGCCCGTGCGCCGGTTGCGCGAGGTTTCGAGACGCACGAAGGGCTCGAACAGCTCCTCGCGCCGTTCTTTGGGAATGCCGGCACCTTCATCGTCGACTGTCAGCAGGATCGCCTCCGCGTCGGCGGCGAGCGCCAGATGCGCGGCCTGGCCATATTTCACGGCATTGTCGATCAGGTTCGAGACGATGCGGCGCAGCGCCAGCCGGTCGCCGAGGACAGTGGCGTTGACGACCGCCGGCTTCTCCGATCGCAGATCGACCCGCGCACCGGTCGCCTGGCGGTCCTCGACCTCGGCCTGGACGGTCTGGCCGAAATCCACCAGCTCCTCGGAAAGCTCGCCTGCCCCGGCCCGGCTCGACAGCAGCGCATCATCCAGGAGGCAGATGATGTCGTCGATATCGCCGACCGCGCGTTCGCGCTCCGCCGCCTCCGGGATATGGTCCACGCGCAGGCGCAGCCGCGTCGCCAGGGTCCGCACATCATGCGAGATGCCGCCCAGCATGGCCATTCGCGCGCGCAGCAGCCGCGAGAGGCGGTCCTGAAGCCGGTTGAAAGCCGCGATCAGCGTCTGGACCTCGGGCGCACTGGTGTGCGCCGGTGGCAGGAAGGTCGGCGCGCCCGCGAGATCCATCCGGTCGACCGCGGCCGACAGCCGCGCCAGCGGCCGCGTTTCGCGATGCATGATGACGAGCGCGATGAGCGCGATCAGCGTGCCGAGCAGGCCCGCGCCGAAACCGACCGGCAGCCCGAACCGCGTGACCGGCAAGGGGCTCCTGGCGTCGATGACGAGCGGGTCGCCGTCCTTCAGGGTGATGCGGAACTGGAGAGCGTTTGTCGCGAAACCGGACAACCTGGGAAAGCGACGCCCTATCTCGCTGAAGGGCAAGGTGGTGATGTCGAGCGGACGATCGCCAAGGACATCGGCGTAGCGCTTTCTCAACGTATCCTCGATCGGCCGGGCGCCGGCCCCGGCGGCAGCCCCTAAGTCCGCTGAGGGGCCGACGGTCAGGGTGCTCGACGAGACCGCCTCGTAGACCAACGGCCGCTGTTCCGCGGGTGTGCGTTCCACGAGCTCGACCAGAGCCGCGACCTGCCGCGGCGACGGCCAGGCATGCTCGCCCGCGCCGCCTTGCGAGCGGTAGAACAGCGCGATGGCGCCGATCCAAGCGGCCAGCAACGTCACCAGCACGATCAGCGTGATGCGCGCGGCGAGGCTGAGCCGCAGCATCACGGCACTCGCTTGACGTCAGCCGTGAAAAGATAGCCGCCGTTGCGCACGGTGCTGATCGGGTTGGAGCCGGGGCTCGCCGCCTCGAGCTTCTTGCGCAGGCGCGAGACCAGCATGTCGATGGTGCGGTCGAGCGGGTCGGCCGTGCGCCCGCGCGTCCAGTCGAGGATCTGGTCGCGCGTCAGCACCCGTCGCGGTCGCTGCACGAAGCAGGCGAGCAGGTCGAACTCGGCGCTGGTGAGCGCCGGGCCGCCACCGCGCTCGTCGGTGAGCTGGCGCGCATCGAGGTCAATCGTGAAGCGGTCGAAGGCGAAGCGGCGCGAGGCCGGCGTCTCTGGCCGAGCGTTGGCGCGCCGCAACAGCGCCCGCACGCGGGCCAGGAGCTCGCGCGAGCCGAAGGGCTTCACCAGATAGTCGTCGGCGCCCATCTCGAGCCCGACCACCCGGTCGATCTCCTCGCTCTTCGCCGTCAGCATCAGGATCGGTCGTCGACGGCCTGGTCCGGGCGCTGGGCGGCGAGGACGCGCGCCCGTGACGCTGGAACTGATCCAGGGCCTGTTGCTCTCGTTCGCGCTGGTCGTGATCCTCATGCCGCCCTACGTCCGGCTGCTGCGCTACCTGGGCTTCGCGAAGCAGATCCGCGAGGAAGGTCCGCAGAGCCACATGGTCAAGTGGGGGACCCCGACCATGGGAGGCCTGCTGATGATCGCCGTCGTGCTGGCGATCTTCATCGTGCTCCGCTGGCCGGTACAGGGCGGCGTCATCGCGCCCCTGGCCACGCTCGCCTTCGTCGGCCTGCTGGGGGCCGCGGACGACTACCTGAACGCCCGCACCGGCGAGGGCATCCGGGCGCGCCAGAAGCTGCTGTGGCAGGTCGTGGTCGCATTTGCCGCGGCATGGCAGATCCAGGGCACCTACAACCTGACCGGGATCGCGTCCCGTTCGTGGGCGACGTCGCCGTGGAGCCCTGGCTGTACGTCGCGTTCGCGGCGTTCGCCATCGTCGCCGCGTCCAACGGCGTCAATCTCACCGACGGGCTCGACGGCCTCGCCGGCGGGACGCTCGTGGTCGCCTACGCGTCGTTCCTGATCATCGAGCAAGACCAACCGTCGAGCAGGTAC
>CAVOLB010000065.1:0-5138 GCA_963696655.1 uncultured Alphaproteobacteria bacterium | reverse complement strand
CCGGTGGATTGAAAGAAAACTGATTGAAAATGAAAACGCTGAAAGCATCGAAGATGCGCGAGTGATCATTGCCGGTGGGCGCGGCTGCCAGAAAGCCGCCAATCTGGAATTACTGCGTGAAGTGGCTGGACAGTTGGGCGGTGTCCTTGCCGGAACGCGGGCTATTGTCGAGCAAGGCTGGATTCCGCACACGCTCCAGGTCGGTCAATCCGGTACAACCGTGGTCGCAATTGTATATCGCCGTGGGAGTGAGCGGCGCGATTCAACATATTGTGGGGATGAGTCATCCAAAACCATCATCGCGATCAATAAAGATCCTGATGCGCCAATCCTCAAGACTGCTGACCTGGCGTGGTGGGGGATGGACTGGAAATTCTGCCAATCCTCAGCCAGATAATCGCCAGGAAGAAGTGTATCGAAGTTGCGGAAGGGTAACCGGAGCCCCCAAGGTCATATGGAGGACTTCGGTACGTTGGCGTACCAACTCCTCCAGCATCGCGCTGTGGTCATTGAGCATGCGGTGGGCGAGGTGGGCACCAAGCAGATTGCGCACGCGCACTTGCAGTTCGGTGTGATCGAACGGTTTGCGAATGAATCTGCGCGCCCGCGGACAATGCTTTCAGTAGATGGTCGCGGCTGTGCTGGCGGCTAGGACAACGACCGGCGGCAGCATAGGGTCGTTCAAGGCGACCAGTTGGGCAAGCACCTCATAGCCGTCGAGATGGGGCACGCCGACGCCCACCGTGTGGCGGCAGAGATGGCGCCGCCCGGCGCGGCAATTGCGGCAATGGCCGCAGGTGATGTGGCCCTCGCCCGAGACGCGATCGCCGATTTTGAATCCCTTCACCTCGACGCCCATATCGACGATCTCGCCGACATATTCGTGACCGACATGCATCGGCACGGGAATCGTCTTCTGCGCCCACTCGTCCCATTTCCAGATATGGATGTCGGTGCCGCAGATGGCGGTCTTGTTGATGCGGATCATCACGTCGTTATGACCGACCTCGGGATCTTTCACATCGGTCAGGGTCAATCCGGGCTTCGGGGCCGTCTTCACAAGCGCGCGCATGTCCGTACTTTCATGTCCTCGAAAAACCGGCTGGAGCGTCTCAGATCGCGCCCAGCGCCTTGCCGACCTTGCCGAACGCCGCGATGGCGCGGTCGATCTGCGGTTCGCTGTGGGCGGCACTCATCTGGGTCCGGATCCGGGCCTGACCCTTCGGCACCACAGGATAGCTGAAACCGATGACATAGACGCCCTCCTTGAGCAGGGCCTCGGCCATCGCCCCGGCCAGCCGGGCGTCGCCCAGCATCACCGGGATGATCGGATGCTCGCCCGGCACCAGCTTGAAGCCGAGCCTGGTCATCCGCTCGCGGAAATAGGCGCCGTTCGCCCGCACCCGGCGGCGCAGCGCCGCCCCCTCCTCCGTCGCCAGCAGCGCCAGACAGGCGAGCGAGGCCGCCGCGATCGCCGGCGCCAGGCTGTTGGAGAAGAGATAGGGACGCGACCGCTGGCGCAACAGCTCCACCACCGGGCGACGCCCCGCGACATAGCCGCCGCTGGCCCCACCCAGCGCCTTGCCGAGGGTGCCGGTATAGATGTCGATCCGGTCCGCCACCCCGCAATGCTCGGGCGTGCCGCGGCCCTTCTCGCCGATGAAGCCCACGGCATGGGAATCATCGACCATCACCAGCGCGTCGTAGCGGTCGGCCAGCGCGCAGATGCCCGCGAGGTTGGCGATGATGCCGTCCATCGAGAACACGCCGTCGGTCGCGATCAGCTTGAAGCGGGCCCCGGCCTCGTCCGCGGCCTTGAGCTGCGCCTCGAGATCGGCCATGTCGTTGTTGGCATAGCGATAACGCTTCGCCTTGCAGAGTCGGATGCCGTCGATGATGCTGGCATGGTTGAGCGCATCGCTGATGACGGCGTCCTCTTCCGACAGCAGCGTCTCGAACAGCCCGCCATTGGCATCGAAGCAGCTCGAATAGAGGATCGTGTCCTCGGTGCCCAGGAAGCGGCTCAGCGCCGCCTCCAGTTCCTTATGCAGCGTCTGCGTGCCGCAGATGAAGCGCACCGACGCCATGCCGAACCCGTAATCCTCGAGGCCGCGCGTCGCCGCGGCGATCAGCCGCGAATTGTCCGCAAGCCCCAGATAGTTGTTGGCGCAGAAATTCAGCACCTCCGTGCCGTTCTCCAGCCGGATCGCGGAATTCTGCGGCGTCGCGATGCGCCGCTCGGCCTTGTAGAAGCCGTCGGCGCGGATCTGCGCCAGGGTGTTGTCGAGGTGGGCCAGGAAAGCAGCAGTCATGGCGGCATCCTTAGGGGGGCCAAGCGCTCAGGCCCGGGAACGTGGCGCTTCTTCCGGACCTTGGCCAGTCTCGATCGAACCGGCAACAAAGTTTCGGCAAATCAGGCGGGAGGCCGGGCCTTCCCGGCGAAAATGGGGATCCTGGACCGGTGCCGGAACCCCGGGACCCTGCGGGGCGTTATTTCTGGCATTTCGTCTCGGTATTCCCTGCATTTCCAGGGTCGGCATGATTTTATGACGTTTTGGACAGGCCGCCATGCTGCAAACAGGCCCTTTCCCTTGGCGGTGGTGGCGAGAGCCATCGCGGCAAAAACCCTTCATTCTCCTGTTCGGCGCCGTGCTGGCCGCCCTCTCGGCCTGCGCGCCCGTGCCGCCGATGGACGGTATCATCGCGCAAGCGCCGGCGACGACTTTGACACCGCGTCTTTTTGATGCGCGCGGCCCCCTGACCGAGGAGCAGAGCCGGGCCGTCCTGGCGGAGCTCGAGGCCGAGGCCGGCGGCGACATCCTGCGCCGCCATCTCGCGGTCGAGGAATCCGTGACCGAGAGCCCGATGACGGTGGGAAACCGGGTCACGCTGCTGCCGGACGGGCTCAGCAGCTTCAAGGCGATCTTCGCCGCGATCCGCAATGCCAGGCATCAGGTCAATCTCGAATATTTCATCTTCGAGGATGTGGAGAGCGACGGGCAGACGCTCGGCGACCTGCTGATCGAGCAGCATCGCAACGGCGTCGAAATCAACGTGATCTACGACGCGATCAGCTACGCCAACACGCCCCAGGCCTTCATCGACCGGCTGGAGCAGGCCGGCATCAACATGGTCGAGTTCAACCCGCTCAATCCGATCGACGCCACGGATTCGCCCAACGACCGCGACCATCGCAAGATCCTGGTCGCCGACGGACAGATCGCGATTCTGGGCGGCGTCAATCTGAGTCAGTCCTATCAGAGCTCGCCCTTGAGCGGTGCCAGCCCGATCGATCCCAAGAGCCATCAGTTCTGGAGCGATACCGACGTCGAAATCGAGGGCCCGGTGGTGGCCGAGATTCAAAAGCTGTTTCTCGAGACCTGGCAGCGGCAGAAGGGTCCGCCGATCCTGGCGGCGGGGGCCTTGCCACAGCCGACCGTGCCCGGCGATCAGATCATGCGGGTCATCGGCAGCGGCCCCGACGAGCCCCTGCCGCGCTATTACGCGACCCTGCTCTCCGCCATTCGCTATGCCGAGAAGCGGGTCTGGCTGGCGACAGGCTATTTCGTGCCGACCGGGGAGGAGATGCGGGAGCTCGTCGCCGCGGCGCGCCGCGGCGTCGATGTACGCCTGCTGCTGCCCGGCATCAGCGATTTGCAGCTGGCGCTCGCCGTCGCCCATTCGAACTACGAGGATCTGCTGGAAGCCGGCGCGAAGATCTACGAGATCCGCGACTCCTATCTCCATTCCAAGTTCGCCGTCATCGACGGAGTCTGGTCGTCGATCGGCTCGTCGAACATCGATCATCGAAGCGTGCTCTTCAACGACGAGGTCGACGTCGTGATCCTGGGAACCGACAGCGCCCGGCAGTTCGAGGGCCATTTCGAGGCGCAGCAGCAGAAGGCGACCGCCATCGATGCCGGGAGCTGGGACGACCGTCCGCTCCAGGACCGGATCGGCGAAGGCTTCTCGCGGCTCTGGGAGGATCTCCTCTAGCGCCGGCGGCTCAGGCGTAGAGCCGTTCTTTCTGCAGATCCTTGTAGAGGTCGGTGACCTGCTCGGCATAGCCGTTGAAGAGCTGGGTCGCCACCACATCGTCGGTGCCGAGCACGCGCTCATGCGCCTGGCTCCAGCGCGGATGGGGAACCTCCGGGTTCACATTGGCCCAGAAGCCATACTCGCTCGCCTGCAGCGACTGCCAGAAATTCACCGGCTGCTGGTCGGTGAAGCTGAAGCGCACGATCGACTTGATCGATTTGAACCCGTATTTCCACGGCACGGCGAGGCGCAGCGGCGATCCGTTCTGCGGCGGCAGCGGCTTGCCATAGACCCCGGTCGCGATGAAGGCCAGTTCGTTCGTGGCCTCCGCCATGGTCAGCCCCTCCACATAGGGCCAGGGATACCAGGTCTGATTCTGGCCCGGCGCCACATCGGGATTCTCGAAGGTTTCCATGCGCAGATAGGTGGCGCCGGCCGAAGGCTGCGCCATCGCCACCAGCGCCTTCAGCGGAAAACCGCTCCAGGGGACCGCCATCGACCAGGCCTCGACGCAGCGATGGCGATAGAGCCGCTCCTCGAGCGGCATCTTGGCCAGGAGATCGTCGATCCCGATCTCGACCGGCTGCGCCACCATGCCGTCGATCTTGATGGTCCAGGGCCGGATCGGCAGCGCCTGGGCTTCCGCGACCACATCCTTGCTGTCGTTGAACTCGTAGAAATTGTTCCAGCTCGTCGCCCATTTCTCGGCAGTGAGCGGCCGGTCGAGCTTGTAATTGTCGTTGTGCGGGAACGGATAGAGCTTGGCCGAGGGATCGGCCATGGCTTCGGCCCATGCCGGCCGGAGGCCCGCCATGCCGGCGCCCGCCAGCAGGATCGGCCCAAGCGCCAGGCCGGCGACCAGGCGCCGGCGATCGCGAAAGACCGCTTCCGGCGTCGCCGCCCGCTCCGGCATTTCCCAGCTCCGTCGCGTCCGAATCAACATGGCCGGCGCTCCCTGTTCCCGTGCGCGCTCTCCGCGCCCTCCAGACCTAAGCCCCGCTGCCGCTCCGCTCAATTCAAGAAAGGGTGAGCCGGGCGCGAGGGGTCGAAAGGGGAGCGCTGCCTCTCAAAAAAACAACCCTCGCCCCACCCTTGTGGGG
>CAVOLB010000064.1:0-14809 GCA_963696655.1 uncultured Alphaproteobacteria bacterium | reverse complement strand
GCCGTCCACATCCAGCAACAGCGCCTCATCGTAGCCGTCATGCGCCACTTCCTGGTGCGCCAGGATGGAGTTGGTGTAGGTGCCGACCGATTTGGAGCGGCACATGTTGATGTTGACGTGGTGGCGCGTAAAGCTGGAGGTTCTAACGCGTATGCCTCTTTCCATGCCCTCCGCGCCGAGGTAAGCGCCCCACGGCCAAGCCGCCACGGCGACATGCACGCTGATGGCGGTGGCGGCGATGCCCATGGCTTCGGAGCCGTAGAACACGATGGGGCGGATGTAGCAGGACTCCAGCTTGTTGGCGCGCACCGCTTCGAGCTGCGCTTGCATCAGGGTGTCCTTGTCGAAAGGCATTCTCATCTTGAAGATGTAGGCCGAGTTGAACAGACGGTCGGTATGCTCCTTGAGGCGGAAGATCGCCGTGCCGCTGGCGGTTTTGTATGCGCGCACGCCCTCGAACACTCCCATGCCATAGTGCAGGGTGTGGGTGAGAACGTGGGTGGTGGCATCGCGCCAGGGCACGAGTTTGCCGTCATACGGGCGCGCCGCCCTTGCCGCGCCATTGCGATTTCGGGGTCATCGGTCCAATGGCCAGAAG
The DNA here is from genome assembly GCA_963696655.1 of uncultured Alphaproteobacteria bacterium. Taxonomy (GTDB): domain Bacteria; phylum Pseudomonadota; class Alphaproteobacteria; order Dongiales; family Dongiaceae; genus Hypericibacter. The sequence goes on along the minus strand of CAVOLB010000064.1, from coordinate 14,211 downwards.
CGCTGCGGACCTCGCGCTTGCGCTCGACGTGATCGCCGGACCGGACGAGGAACGCGCCGGCGCCGGCTATCGGCTGGCTCTGCCCTCCGCCCGGCACGATAACCTCAAGAACTTCCGCGTTCTCGTCATCGACACGCATCCGCTTGGCCGTACCGCCAGCGTGGTGCGGGCGGCGCTCGGTCGATTGTCGGAGCGGCTCGTTCGCGCGGGGGCCAAACTCGCGCATGCGAGTCCCTTACTACCTGACCTTGCAGAATCGGCGCGTCTCTATGTTCGGCTGTTGTCCGCATTTTGGGGCGCGGATTTGCGACCCGGCGTCTATGCCAGACTTCGCAGCGCGGCCGCAGCGCTGTCGCCCCGGAACCGGAGCCTCGCGGCCGAACGTGCGCGCGGCGCGGTCATCAGCCATCGGGATTGGCTCGCGGCCGACGGGGCGCGGAGCGAGCTTCAGGAGCGGTGGCGAGAGCTCTTTCGTGACTGGGACGTCGTGCTCTGCCCGGCGATGCCGACGCCTGCTTTTCCACACGATCATTCGCCGATCGAGTCGCGACGCATCGAGATCAACGGCCGATCCTACGCCTACCTCGATGCGCAAATTGTGTGGGCGGAGCTCGCCACGACTCCCGGCCTGCCGGCGACGGTGGCGCCGATCGATCGAACCGAGACCGGCTTGCCGATCGGCGTGCAGATCATAGGACCTTACCTCGAAGATCGCACCACGATCGGCTTCGCCGAACTCCTCGAGCGGGAGTTCGGCGGTTTCGCGCCTCCGCCGGGTTACAACAGCGCGACCTGCCCCTGCACCATCGCCGGGCCGCCGACGAAGGTCTTGCCAAGCTTGCGCGCGTCGCGCTGCAGGCGGAAGGGCGATTCGCCGATCACGATATCCACCACGGTCTCGCCGCGCGCGACGATCTCGGGCCGAAAGGGCGACGGGTCTCCGGCCTGCATTCCTAGTGTCGTCGCATTCACCAGGATCTGGTAGTCCCGATTCGTCGTCGCACCGTCGCTCAGCGCGCAACCGCGCGCGACCCGGCGCAGCCGCCGCAGGAAATCCGCGGCCTTCCCCGGCTCGCCATCCTCGATCGCCAGGGAGGCGGCCCCGGCCGCCACGATCCGCGCCGCGATCGCCTTGCCGGCACCGCCGCATCCGGCGAGCCGCACATGCTTGCCGGCCAGAGCCACGCCCGCCCCCGCCAGCGCCGACTCGAATCCCATGCCGTCGAAATTGGCGCCGATCCAGCCCGCCTTGTCGAAGCGGATGCAATTGGCGCTGCCGACCAGCGCCACGAGCGTCGTGCGGCGGTCGAGATGATCGCAGATCGCGGTCTTGAGCGGCGTCGTCACCACCAGGCCGATGACGCCGCGGTCCTTCCGCAAGCCGCGGACATGATTGCCCAGCCCGGCCAGGCCGAGCCGTTTCTTCACGACGCGCAGCACCTCTCCGTCGCGCTGGAACAGCCCGTTGAGAAGGTGCGGCGTGCGGACATGGGCGATCGGCGTGCCGATCATCTCGATGCGCAGGCCGCCCGCTGTCCCCATCGCGGCGGTCGGGTCAGCTCAAGCCGGCGAGATAGGTCGCGTAATGCGCGGCGATCACATCGGCGGCCAGGTCGCCGTCATGCAGCAGCACGCGATAGCGCAGCGCCATCGTCTCGCCCTGCCTGATGTCGCGCTTCTCGAGGCGGAAGGGCCCCACCGTGACGACGCCCCAATCGGAGACGAACCAATAGGGATCGCGGTGATCGCGCGGGTCGGGGAAGAGCGCCAGGCCCGCCCAATGTCCGCCGCCGACCGGGCCGTTGTAATGGACCCAGCGCGCGCTGTTGCCGCGATCGTCCCGCACCCGCCCGCCCGAGGTGACGGCGACCGATTCGGCGACCCGCAGATTGAAATAGGCGTGACGCGTCGGCCCGAGCGACAGGTCCCACTCGGCGGCCGACAGCCGCGATTCGACATCGATGACATAGGCGCCCTCGATCGTCTTGAGATCCAGGAGCCGCTGCTCGCGCGCCGCCAGCCGCCCCTCGGGCGCCGCCCATTCCACCGGTCCGCGCCATTCCATCGTCTGGGTGATGCGATAGCCGCCCGGCGTTTCCTCGCCGTTGGCTTTTGTCTGCACAATCCGCCCGGGGGCACGCCCCTGGAAGGTCTCGTCGACATAGAAGTTGTAGGTGTACTGCTCCTTCCGGCCGGCCGCCGCCGGCATCCAGCAATCGACATGGTCCGAGGCGATCCAGAAGGAATTGTGATGCGGATGGTCGGCCGGACATTCCGACGTGACCGCGAAGCCCAGCGGCGTATAGACGGGAAAGAGATAGGGGCGATGGCGGCCCTGCGTCAGGCTGAAGACCGGCTGGGACCCGCGCCGCAGCGTGCGCCGCTCGGTCTTGGCCCAGGCGCCCTTGGGCAAGGCGATCGGGTCGTCGGCGAGGATGAAACGATCGGCCATTCCGGTCTCTCCGATGATTTCGCCCATTATGCCGCAAGCCGGCTCTGCAATCGATTGCCTAAATGGCCTTGCGGTGCTTTCCGCCGGCCTTGCTCCTGCGGCTTCGCACAAGCCCCTTTTTGGCCACCGGCGCGTCGCGCGCGCCCCGCATCGCGCGCGGCGGCGCCGTCGACTGACGCAGAATGAGGCTGGTGTCGAGCGGGTAATGCGCGGCGTGCGGCTTGCCGTCGAGCTGCGCCATCAGATAGTCCGCGGCGCGCTTGCCCATCTCGGCGGCCGGAACCCGGACGGTGGTCAGCGCCGGCCGCAGATGGGCGGCGAAATCCAGATCGTCGAAGCCGGCGATCGAGAGCTGGCGCGGGATCTCGATCCCGCGCTCGTCGCATTCGACAACCGCGCCGAAGGCGAGCACGTCGCTGCCGCAGATCACGGCCGTCGGTTTCGGCGTGCCCTCGAGAAGTCGGCGCAAGCCCCCGCGTCCGCCTTCGATGCTGTAAGGCTCCTCGACGATCGCGGTTTCGGAAACCTCGACGCCATGGGCCGCGAGCGTCTCGACCACGCCGTCGATCCGGTCCTTGACGCGGTCGTTGTTCTTGCGGAAGCCGACGATCAGGCCGAACTGCCGGTGACCCAGCTCATAGAGATATTGCGCGATTTGTGCCGATGCGGCGCGGTTATCGAAGCCGACCGAGGATTGGGCGCTCTTCGGCCGGTAGGTATAGGTGTTGATGAAGGGGATCTGCTTGGCGGCGAGGAGAGCCATGAGTTCGGGCGCATGGGTATGGCCGACCAGCACCAGCCCTTCGGCCCCCCGCTCCACCAGGAGGCGCGCCTGGCGCCATTCGCGCTCGACCTCGAAGTTCGAGGTCGTGACCAGCAGCGAATAGCCGTTCTCGCCGGCGGCATTCTGCAGGGTCTCGACCAGGCGCGCATAGATCGCATGATCCAGGGTGGGAATGACGGCGCCGATGGTCCGCGTGCGGCGCGTGCGCAAGGCCCCCGCCGCGTTGTTACGCAGATAGCCCAGCTCCGCGATCGCGGCATGGATGCGCGCCCGCACCTCCTCGTTCACCACCGCCGGCATGGTGAGGGCGCGCGACACGGTCGAGGTCGAGCAGCCGACGCGCCGCGCCACATCGCTGAGGCGGATCGCGCCCGGATCCGGCTTCGGTCCGCGTTTTCGGGGCTTGGGCATGCCCTTGCTTAGCCATCGCGGTCTCGCCCCGTCAAGCTTGACAGCGCCGCCGGCTTTCTATGCAATCGATTGCAGAAATCCCGCCTCCGGGCCCTGAACCGGGTGGATCGCCTTGAACGAACGCAGAGTGGCCTTCATCACCGGCTCCCGGCGCGGCATCGGCCGGGCCGCGGCCTTCGCGCTGGCGGAAGCCGGATTCGACATCGTCCTCAACGATCTGGAGCGCGATGCCGACGCCGAGACGACCCTGCGCGGCCTGGCCGACCGGGGGGTGCGCTCGCGCTTCCTCCTCGGCGACATCACCGAGATCGAGGGCCATGGCCGGCTGCTCGACGAGATCTATGGCGAGTTCGGGCGGCTCGATTGCCTGGTCAACAATGCCGGGATGATCGCGCAGCGCCGCGGCGACATCCTCGAGACCGGCCCGGAAGAGCTCGACGGCCTCTGGCAGATCAATCTGCGCGGCACCTTCTTCCTGACCCAGGCGGTCGCGCGGCGCATGATCGCCGAGAGCCCCGACCGCCCCGGCCGCTCGATCGTCACCATCACCTCGGCCAACGCCCTGATGGTGTCGCCGGAGAAGGCCGCCTATTGCATCTCCAAATCGGCCGCCTCCATGGCGGCCCAGCTCTTCGCCGTCAGGCTGGCCGAGCATGGGATCCCGGTCTTCGAGATCCGGCCCGGCCTGATCACCACCCAGATGTCGGGGCCGGTGCATGAGCGCTACAGCAAGATGATGGCGGAAGGGCTGACTCCCATCCGGCGCTGGGGCGCCACCGAGGAAGTCGGCAAGGCGGTCGCCAGCCTCGCCACCGGCGCATTGCCCTACAGCATCGGCCAGGTGATCAATATCGATGGCGGATTGCTGACATTCCGTCTCTGATCCGGGGACCCGGCGCGGCGATGAGCAGACCGAAGGAAGCGGAATCGTGAAACTGGCGAGCTATATCCATGCCGGCCGCCCCTCCTGGGGCGTCGTGACCGAAAGCGGGATCGTCGACATGGCCCGACGCCTGCCCGACCTGCCGAGCCTGCGCCGCGCGCTGGCCGCGGCCGCGCAGACCCGGATCGCCGCGGCGGCTCGCAACGCGAAGCCCGATGTCGCGCTCGATGCCGTGACTTTGCTGCCGCCCATCCCCGATCCGGAAAAGGTCATCTGCTTCGGCAATAATTACCGCGAGCATGTGCTGGAAGCGGGCCTGAAGATCCCGGAATATCCCTCGCTCTTCGTGCGGCTGGCGAACACCTTGGTGGGGCATGGCAGCGCCATCATCGTGCCGCGCGTCTCGTCGGAGCTGGATTACGAGACCGAGCTCGCCCTCGTCATCGGGCGCGCCGGCCGCCATGTGCCGGCGGCCAACGCGTTCGATTACATCGCCGGCTATACCTGCTTCCACGACGCTTCGGTGCGCGACTTCCAGCTCAAGCATTCGCTCGATGCCGGCAAGAATTTCATCGGGACCGGCCCCTGCGGGCCCTGGATCGTGACCGCCGACGAGATCCCGGAGCCGGGCAAGCTCGATCTCCGTACCCGGCTCAACGGCGTCGAGCTGCAGAACGGCAATACCAGCGAGCTCATCTTCGATATCCCGGCGATCGTCGCCTATATCTCCTCCTTCACGCCGCTCGCCCCCGGCGACATCATCGCCACCGGCACGCCCAGCGGCGTCGGCTTCACCCGGAAGCCGCCGATCTGGCTCAAGCCGGGCGACGTGGTCGAGATCGAGGTCGAGCGGATCGGCGTCCTGCGCAATCCGGTGCGCGCCGAAACCGACGCCGACGGCGCGAGCTAGAGGGCCCGCCATGTATCTGGGCGTCGATATCGGCGGCACCTTCACCGACCTCGTCATGATGGACGAGCAGGGTACCCTCAGCACCGCCAAGGCGCTGAGCACGCCGGGCGAGCTCGAGACCGGCGTGCTCAACGCCGTCTCGCTCGCAGCGCAGAGCCGGTCGATGTCGGTCGGCGAGCTGCTCTCGCAGGTCAAGATCTTCGGCCATGGCACGACCCAGGCCACCAACGCTCTGATCGAGCGCACCGGCGCCCGCACCGGCCTCATCACCACGCGCGGCTTCATCGACACGATCGGGTTGCAGCGCCTGCTGGGATTCTCGGCGGGCGTTCCCGTCGACCAGCTCGGCTGGTACAGCCGCCGGCGCTATCCCGATCCGATCGTGCCGATCGCGCTGCGCCGCGAGGTGCCCGAGCGCGTCGATCACGCGGGCCGCATCCTGCTGGCGCTCGACCGGAGCGCAGCGCGCGCGGCGGTCGAGGAGCTGATCGAGGCGGGTGTCGAGACCTTCGCCGTCGCGCTGCTCTGGGCCTTCCGCAATCCCGCCCACGAGCAGGCCATCGGCGAGATCATCCGGGAGCTGCATCCGCAGGCCTATGTGAGCCTCTCCTCCGAGGTCTCGCCGATCATCGGCGAATATGAGCGGACCGCCACCACGGCGCTCAACTCCTATCTCGCGCTTAAAGTGGTGTCCTATCTCGACCGGGTCGAGACGGTGCTGCGCGACAATGGCTTCCGCGGCAAGTTCTACATCCTCAACAGCGCGGGCGGCGTGATGCCAGCGCCGGAAGCGGCGCGCAAGCCGGTGCTGCTGGTGGCGAGCGGTCCCGCCGGCGGCGTGCTGGGATCGCTGCAGCTTGCCAAGGCCCTGGGCCATCGCAACGTCATCACCACCGACATGGGCGGGACCAGCTTCGACGTCTCGCTCATCGTCGACGGCAAGCCGCTGGTCTCCGCCAGCCACGAGGCCGGCGGCTATCACCTGAACACGCCGATGATCGACATCCTGGTCGTGGGGGCCGGCGGCGGCTCGATCGCGCGGGTGGAGGACGGGCTGCTGCGCGTCGGCCCCGAAAGTGCGGGTGCCCGGCCCGGCCCCGTCTGCTATGGCCGCGGCGGGGTCCAGGCGACCGTGACCGACGCCGATGTCGTGCTCGGCATCATCTCGCCCGACAATTTCCTGGGCGGGCGCATGAAGCTCGATCTGGACGCGGCGCGCGAGGCGATCCGCACCCAGATCGCCGAACCGCTCGGCCTCGGCATCGAGGAAGCCGCGGCCGGCATCGTGCGGATCGTCAACGGCCATATGGCCGACACGCTGCGCGAGGTCACGATCGGGCGCGGCTTCGATCCGCGCGACTTCGTGATCTTCGCCTATGGCGGCGCCGGCCCCGCCCATTGCGCCGGCTATGGCGCCGAGCTCGGCGCCAGCCGCATCCTCATTCCCGCCACCAGCATGGCGCATTCGGCCTATGGCGCGCTCGCCTCGGACGTCCATCATTCGAGCGAGCGCTCGCAGCTCATGCGCGGCGGCGGTAGCGGCCGAAAGCCCTGGGAAGGGATCGATGCCGGGCAGGTCGCCGAGATCTTCGCCGACCTCGAGGCGCGCTGCATCGCCGGCATGGAGCGCACCGGTATCGCGCGCGAGCATGCGAGCGTGGTGCGCACCGTCGATATGCGCTATCGCCGCCAGACCCACGACCTGATCGTGAATTTCCCGGACGGGCCGGTCGATGAAGCCGCCGTCCGCAAGGCGGTCGAGCGCTTCGAGGCCGACTATGAGGGGCTCTATGGCAAGGGCTCCGGCTTCAGCGATGCCGGCGTCGAGCTCAGCACCTTCCGCATGCAGGCGACGGGGCATAACATGGCGCCGGCGCCGCAATGGGTCGGTGCCCGCCAGGCGCCGGCGCCGGGCTCGCGCCAGGTCTTCGAGCCCGGCACCGGCACGAAGGTCAAAGTGCCGGTCTGGCAATGGCTCGACCTGCCGGTCGGTCACCGGATCGAGGGGCCGGCGGTGATCGAACATCCCGAGACGACGGTCTATGTCGGCGTCCGGCAGACGGCGCTGATCGATTCGACCGGCAATCTTTCCATCGATCTTGCGGAGCTGCAGCGATGACTGCCGCGACCATCCTCAAAGCCGACAGCGCGGCCCGCATCGATCCCATCACGTTCGAAGTGATCCGCCACAAGCTCCAGGCCATCACCGAGGAGCAGGCCATCACCCTGAAGCGGGTCTCGGGCTCGCCGGTGGTGACCGAGGCGACCGATTTCAACAACGGGCTTTATCTCGCCGACGGCTCGATCGTGACCATGGGCCCGCAGGTGATCTTCCACACCGGCACCATGTCCACGGTGATCCGTAACATCATCAAGGACTTCGAGCCGCGCGGCGAGATCCGCGAAGGCGACATGTTCATCCTCAACGACCCCTATCGCGGCGCCATCCACCAGCCCGACGTCTCGATCGTGGCGCCCTTCTTCTACAAGGGCAAGCATTGCGGCTGGGCCGGCTCCTGCGCCCATCAGCTCGATGTCGGCGGCATGAGCTTCGGCAGCTGGGCCTATCGCGCGACCGAGGTGCAGCAGGAAGCCATGCTGCTCACGGGCCTCAAGCTGATCGACGGCGGCAAGCTGCGCGACGATCTCTGGCAGATGATCATGAGCATGACCCGGCTGCCGAACTATCTGGGTCTCGACCTCAAGGGCATGATCGCGGCCAACCATGTGGCGATCCAGCGCCTGACCGAGCTGTTCGATCGCTACGGCATGGACACCGTCGATGCCGTGATGAATGCCGAGATCGACGCCTCGGAGCGGCGCATGCGCGAGCGCTTGCGAAAGATTCCGGACGGCGTCTATCGCGCCCGCGACTATATCGACCATGACGGGCACAGCAACGCGCTCTATCGGGTCTGCCTCGCCATTCACAAGAGAGGCGATACGCTCGAGTTCGATCTCGAGGGCACCTCGGAGCAGGCGCCGGGCTTCATCAACTGCACCTGGTCCGGCATGAAGGGGGCACTCCTCACCGGCCTGCTGCCGATCCTGGCGCCCGACATCCGCTGGAACGAGGGCGTCTTAAGGCCGGTCACCATCCACGCGCCCGAAGGCACGCTCTGCAACGCGCGCTGGCCGGCGCCGGTCTCGGGCGCCACCGTCTGCGCGGTCTGGATCGTGATGAATGTCGCGGTCGCCGCCCTCTCGCGCATGGTCAGCTGCGCGCCCGACATGGTGCGCGAGGCGCAGGCCGTCACCAAGGGACAGATGTCGGTGCTGACCCTCGCCGGCCTCAACCGCAATGGCGAGGCCTATGGCACCCTGCTGCTCGACTCAATGGCGGGCGGGGGCGGGGCCTCGATCGACAAGGACGGGCTCGACGGCTCGGGCGATTACGACGTGCCGCGCCCCGCCATCGCGAATGTCGAGGCCAACGAGGCGATGGGCCCGATCCTTTATCTCTTCCGCTCTTTCGTGCCCGACACGGCGGGACCCGGGCGGATGCGTGGCGGCGGCTCGACCGGCCTGGCGCTGGTGGCGCATGACGTCGAGGGGCTGGATGCGATGGTCATCGGCCATGGCGTCGAGGTGCCGAACTCGACCGGCCTCTATGGCGGGCTGCCGGGTTCTTGCGCCTATCACCTCCTCAAGCGCAGCAACCAGGGCGTGGGCGCGCTCATCGACCGCTATTGGAACGCGGGGCTCGTGATGGCGGATGCCGGCGTCGAGGATCTGGGCGCCAAGCCCGGCGGCTTCCGCATCGGCCAGGGCGACGTCTTCTGCTATACCTTCCAGGGCGGCGGCGGTTATGGCGATCCGCTGCTGCGCACCCCCTCGCGCGTGGCGCAGGATATCCGCGACGGCCATGTCTCGACGGAAAGCGCCGCGACCCTCTACGGCGTGGTGGCGAAGGGCAAATCGGCCGAGATCGACCGGGCCGCGACCGAAGCCAGGCGCGACGCGATCCGGCGCGAGCGGCTGGGCGGCAAGAAGCCAAGGACGGCCGCGCCCAAGGCCCGCAACGATGGAAGCGCCGAGATGCGGATCGGCGAGGACCGCCATTTCCATTGCGCCTGCGGCGCCGATCTCGGTCCCGTCTCCGAAGACTGGAAGCCGAGAGCCTCGATGCGGAAAGTCGATCCCAGCGCCTGCGGGCCCCATGTCCGGACCCATCGCGAGCTCGAGCTGCGCGAGTTCTCCTGCCCCGATTGCGCCACGCTGCTGGAGCTGGAGGTCTGCCGCAAGGACGAGGAATCGCTCTGGAGCCTGAGCCTGTCCTGACGGCTGATGACGGGCGCCCTCGCTACTTTGCGAACTTCCGCGCGCCGAAAACGCAGAGAACGACCGCCAAGGTGACGACGATCATCAGCGGGCTCACTTTCTCATGCAGCAGGGTGCCTGCCAGTGCCAGCCCGAAGAAGGCCTGCAGCAATTGCACCTGTCCCACCGCGGCGATGCCGCCCTGCGCCAGGCCGCGATACCAGAAGATGAAGCCGATCAGCATGCTGAAGAGCGACACATAGGCAAGCCCGAGCCAGGCCGGGCGGCCGATGCCGTGGAATGTCGCCGGCAGATTGGCGAGAACGAGCAGGATCGTGATCGGCAGCGACAGCACCAGGGCCCATGAGATCACCTGCCAGCCGCCCAGCCTGCGCGACAGCTTCGCCCCCTCGGCGTAGCCCAGGCCGCAGACGATGATGGCGGCGAACATCAGCAGGTCGCCGATCGGCGCCGCGGCAAATCCCTGCGTGACGGCGAAGCCCGCCACCAGCGCACTGCCGAGGCAGGAGAAGAGCCAGAAGGCCGGACGCGGGCGCTCGCCGCCGCGCAGCACGCCGAAGATCGCCGTCGCCAGCGGCAGCAATCCGACGAAGACGATGGAATGCGCCGAGGTGATATGTTTGAGCGCGATGGCCGTGAGCAGCGGGAAGCCGACGACCACGCCCAGCGCCACGATGCAAAGCGAGATGAGGTCGCTCCGCGCCGGCCTTTTCTCCTGAAAGATCAGCAGCAGCCCCAGGCCGAGGATCCCGGCGATGGCGGCCCGCGCCACGGTCAGGAACAGCGGATCGAAATCCATCACCGCCAGCCGCGTGGCCGGCAGGGATCCGCTGAAGATCACCATGCCCAGAAACCCGTTGATCCAGCCGCTCGTCGTCTTGTCCATCGCAGGCTCCGCGCTCGTTGCGCCCATATCGGATCGCGGGGCCTGGCCTTTCCAGAGACAGTAAGGTACAATTTCTCTATACTGTAATGGACAATGAAACAGTACAGATGAGCGGGCTGGCGGAAACCCAGGAAGACGACGGTTCCACGCTGATCGAGCGCGCGATGGCGACGATCCGGCAGCGGATCGCGGCCCGCGCCCTCACGCCCGGCTCGCGCCTGCCCTCCATCCGCGCCTTCGCCAAGACCATGCAGGTCTCCAAATCCACCATCGTCGAGGCCTATGAGCGGCTGGCGGCGGAAGGCGTGATCCAGGCGCGGCAGGGTTCGGGTTTCTTTGTCTCCGCGCCCCTGGCACCGCTGTCGCTCGCCGAGATCGGCCCCAAGCTCGATCGCGACGTCGACCCGTTATGGATCTCCCGCCAGTCGCTGGAAGCAGGGGAGGACGTCCTCAAGCCCGGCTGCGGCTGGCTGCCCGCCTCCTGGATGCCGGATTGCGCCGGGCGCTGCGGACGCTGTCTCGCGCCGGCAACGCCGCCCTGGCCGACTACGATACGCCGCTCGGCCTCGCGCCGCTGCGCCAGCTCCTCTCGCGGCGCATGGCCGAGCATGGCATCGAGGCATCGCCCGACCAGATCATGCTGACGGAATCGGGCACGCAGGCGATCGACCTTCTTTGCCGCTTCCTGATCGAGCCCGGCGATACCGTCCTCGTCGACGACCCCTGCTACTTCAACTTTCATGCCTTGCTGCGGGCCCATCGGGCGAAGGTCGTCGGCGTTCCCTACACGCCCGCCGGACCGGATATCGATCTCTTCGCCCAGGCGCTGGAGACGCAGCGGCCGCGCCTCTACATCACCAACTCGGCCATTCACAATCCGACGGGCGCCACCCTGTCGCCCATCGTCGCGCACCGGCTCCTCAAGCTCGCTGAAGCCGCCGGATTGACCATTATCGAGGACGACATCTTCGCCGATTTCGAACAGGCACCGGCCCCGCGGCTCGCGGCCTTCGACGGGCTCGACCGGGTGGTTCATATCGGCAGCTTCTCGAAAGCGCTGTCGGCGTCGGTGCGTTGTGGATTCATCGCGGCACCCCGCGGCTGGATCGAGGGCCTGACCGATCTCAAGATCGCCACCTCCTTCGGCGGCGGCCATCTCTCCGCCGAGCTGGTGTTGGCGATGCTCAAGGATGGCAGCTACCGCAAACATATGGATGCGCTGAAGGCGCGCCTGTCCCAGGTCATGAGCGAAACGAGCGCCCGTCTGAAGGCACTCGGTATCGTGCCTTGGCTGGAACCGCAGGCCGGCATGTTCCTGTGGTGCCGCTTGCCCGACGGCATCGACGCCGCCGACGTCGCCCGGCGGGCCCTGGCGCAGAACGTCGTGCTGGCACCCGGCAATGCGTTCAGCCTCTCGCGGGCCTCCGGCAGCTACTTGCGCTTCAATGTGGCCCAATCGACGGACGCGCGAATCTTCAAGTCGATCGAGCGAGCGATGCAAGGCCGATGAGCTCGCCCCGAGAGGATCGGATCCGCTTGAGCCACGATCGCGTTGCCGTCATCGGCGGCGGCCCTGCCGGGCTGATGGCCGCCGAGGTCATGGCGGCTGCCGGCTTGGCCGTGACGCTGTTCGAAGGCATGCCCAGCGTCGGGCGCAAATTCCTGATGGCGGGGCGCGGCGGCCTGAACCTCACCCATTCGGAGCCGCTCGACCGCTTCCGCACGCGCTATGGCGAGGCCGCCGCCTGGATGGGTCCGTTGCTGGACGCCTTCCCGCCCCAGGCCCTGATCGACTGGTGCGAGGGGCTGGGACAACCGACCTTTGTCGGCAGCAGCGGGCGCGTCTTCCCGAAGGCGATGAAGGCGAGCCCCCTGCTGCGCGCCTGGATCCGGCGGCTGGAAGGCCTGGGCGTGCGCTTCGTCACGCAGGCGCGATGGACCGGCTGGAACGAAGCCGGTGCGCTCACCTTCGCCGACGGCAGCACCTGCGCCGCCGATGCGGTGCTGCTGGCCTTGGGCGGCGCCTCCTGGCCGAGGCTGGGTGCGGATGGCGGCTGGACGGCCTTGCTGCCCGAACTCGAGATCGCGCCGCTGCGGCCGGCGAACTGCGGCTTCGCCGTCGAGTGGTCGGCGATCTTCCGCGACCGTTTCGCCGGCACGCCGCTGAAGCGCGTCGCCCTCTCGCTGGCCGACCGGACGGTCGAGGGCGAAGCCATGATCACCGCCGCCGGCATCGAAGGCGGCGCCGTCTATGCCATGTCGGCGCTGGCGCGCGAGACGATCGCGCGCGACGGCGTCGCATCGCTGGAGGTCGATCTGCGCCCGGATATGACGCTCGCCGCGCTCGCCGACCGGCTGGACGAGGGATCGCGCGGCAGCGCCTCGCTCTCGAGCTTCCTGCGCAAGCGCGCCGGCCTGCCGCCGGTCGCCGTGGGCCTCATCCAGGAGGCCTTGCATGCCGGCGAGACAAAACCGCTGCCGGCACTGGTTAAGTCATTGCCGCTGCGCCTAACCGCCCCCTTCGGCCTGGCGCGCTCGATCTCGACCGCCGGCGGCATCGCGCTCTCGGAGCTCGACGAACGGCTGATGTTGCGCAAGCGGCCGGGAGTCTTCGCGGCCGGCGAGATGCTGGATTGGGAAGCCCCCACGGGCGGCTATCTGCTGCAGGGCTGCATGGCGACCGGTCGGGCCGCCGGCAAGGGCGTGCTGAAATGGCTGCGGGAAAAGAAGTCCGCCTGACGCCTAAGTCTCCTGCACGCCCGATCGCGGCGCTTCAACGCAACGAGCGGCTCAGCCGGCCATGATCCCGTCGAGCCAGTCGAGCACCCGGCGATTCAGCAAAGAGCGGTTGGCCATCTCGCAGTGATCGCCGGCCCCTTCGGCGGCCGTGAAGCGGATGAGATCCTTGGGGCAGCGCAGCGCGTCGAAGAAAGCCAGCGCGCCGCTCGACAGGGGATCCTCTTCCGCCGCCGTCACCAGTGTCGGACAGCGGATCAGCTCGGTGCGGCCCTCCATGGTGAAGAGCTCCACCGAGCGCAGATAGTCGCGCAGATTGTCGGCCCCGTTCACCCAGAAGCCGCGTTGCACGACGCTCCAGCGCAGCTTGCGGTCGCCCTGGACGACCTTCCACATCCGGTCGAGCAGGGCCTGATCGACCTCCCCGAGATGGGCGGCGGCTGCCGGCGTGGCTCCCAGCTTGACGGCATAATCGATGAAACCTTGGGCGACGCTCGGCTGGCCCGGATCGGCGATGCAGGCACGAAGCCGCGGCTCGCCGCCGCCCGCCCGAGGCGCCAGATAACCGCCGAGACTCCAGCCGGCGAGCGCGATGCGCGCGGGATCGACCAGCGGCAATGTCAGCGCGAAATCGACCACCGCCGTGACGACAGTCTCCCAATCGTGCCGCAGAGGCACGCCTTGCTCGATTAGCATCCCGCCCTGGCCGGGACCGTCGAACAGCAGGCATTGATAGCCGCGGCGCGACGCCGCCACGGCGCTGGCGAAATACATATCCGTGATCGTGCCGTCATAGCCGTTGGTCAGGATCAGGAGAGGCCGCACCTCCCGGCCATGGCCGGCGGCCGGAATGAAATATCCCGGGAGA
>CAVOLB010000063.1:0-7313 GCA_963696655.1 uncultured Alphaproteobacteria bacterium | reverse complement strand
TTATGTGCCTGCTGCTGGCGACAACTCGTATTGCTGCCGACGCGCTGCGACTGGGTGACGCGCTGTTGGTAAGCCTCGAAACGGATTTGAGCGATCCGTTTGTCGGAAGACTAACGCAAATTTCGCTTAACCCGAGACCGAGCGAAGCCAACGCGAACTATGACGTTGTCATCACCACGACAAATCGGTATCTCCGGCTCAAGCCGGGCATGACCACAACAATTCGGATCATGCCCAGCGGCGTGCATCTGCCCACAAAAAACCAGGTGTGTCTTCGTCGCCGTCACGATAACTCGGCGACCGTGCTTCTCAAGGCTGGCGCTCACCGAGCGTCCGGTTGCGCTCGGGAGCATTCAATCGCAGCGATCGTGTCTCGCAATTGGTCGTGAACTCATTCCCCGGGGGACGGCCGCTCTTAGCGCTTTGCGGGAACATTCGACTGATACGTGGGACTGGCTCAAGATTGGGGGTCAGGCTGCGATCGCCACTGGCGGGGTTAAATCGTTCGTGGGCTGAAATTTCTGTCCACAGGTGGAACCCAACGCGCCATTGTAGACGGCGCAACGAACCTGCGGCGGAAATGGCGCCGCGTCGCGACCATCGCATCTGCTGCGATTTATTCATTCGGCGGTTCACCAGGAAATTGGCGGTCCCTTCGGTGATCGCAGTGCCAACTCGCAATCCGGCACGATGACGCTGGGCGTAATTGACCAACCACTCGCCCTGGCCGGTGAGATAACCATCCAGCGCCTGCAAGGGGCGTTGGTGCATGAATGGGCTGAGGGCGCGATTTCGTCTGGCAGCGTCATCTCACTCGACGCGAACGGACCGGCGCGAGAAGGGCGGCGTCATCACGCTCCTCACCAACGATATGGCGCGCTCGGCCGTGGAGATTGCCGCACTCTACAAGACCCGCTGGGAGATCGAGCTGCTGTTCCGATGGATCAAGCAGCACCTCGATATCCGCAAGTTCTTCGGCAACAACGAAAATGCCGTCAAGATCCAGATCTTCGCCGCCATGATCGCCTATCTGCTGCTGCGTATGGCCGCGCGCTTCAACAGGGTCAAAATCCCCATGCTCCGTCTGGTCGAGCTGGTCGCTCAATGCCTCTTCATCCGCAAGCAGTTCCGCCAGATCGACCGACCACCACCCGTCAATCCAAGCAAGCCAAAGCCCAGAACCCCAACCAACCAACTCGCCTTCTGCTATGCATGAGTTTCCCCGGACAGCCCTGCGAAGACGGGGGAGGGGATCGACAGAGCGACCCATCATCATGGCCCGCTGCCGCCCCTTCCATTACTCTGACTCGCCGCCGTTGGGAGGCGGCCCGCGAGGGACGATCCGAGGGATGACCGCATCCGACGATTCGGCTGCCGCCGCTGCGCCAGGTGCTTCGGTCCTGCCAGAGCTGGCGGTCGCCCGGGCCCATCAAGCGGCGGCGCGATGGCCGGAGGCCGTGGCCGGCTTCCGCCAGGTGCTCGCGCAGACGCCCGGCTCGACCGAAGCCCTGGCGGGCCTTGGCGACAGCCTCCGCGACCAGGGCTCGGTCGATGACGCCATCGGCCTTCTGGAATCGGCGGTCGGCCGCCATCCGGGTTCGGCGCCGCTGCATTACAGCCTGGGCCGCGCCTATCAGCGCGCCGGCCGCCTGCGCGAGGCGATCGACATCTACAAGACCGTGCTGCGGCTCGATCCCCGCCATGCCGACGCGCTCAACAGCGTCGGACTCTTTTTCAGCACGCGCGGCGATCTCGAGAACGGAATCAAGCTATTCAAGCGGGCGCTGGCCGCGCGCCCGGATTTTCCCGACGCGCTCGTGAATATGGGTCTCAATCTGAAGATTCTGGCGCGCTATCAGCCGGCGCATCAGGCGTTCCAGGCGGCGGCTCGCCTCGATCCGGACTATGCGCGGGCGCATTGGGCCGAGGCCCAGCTCCAGCTCTTGCTCGGGCGGTTCAAGGCGGGCTGGCGCGGTTATGAATGGCGCTGGCGCACCCGCGAGGAGAGCGACGACCGCGGCCGGCTCTTTCCGCAGCCCGTCTGGGATGGCAGCGCTTTGCCCGATGGCAAGCTGCTGGTCTGGAGCGAGCAGGGCGTCGGCGACGAGATCATGTTCGCGAGTTTGCTGCCGGAGCTCGCCGCCACAACGGACTGCGTACTGGAATGCGATCCGCGATTGCTGCCGCTCTTCGCCCGTGCCCTGCCGAAGGTCGAGTTGGTGGCGCGCGCCGATCCCCTGCCGGCAAGGCTGAAAGCCCCCGACATCCGCGCCCAGATCGCCGCCGGCAGCCTCGGCCGCTGGCTGCGGCCGGACCGGGCCAGCTTCGCCGGTCATGGCGGCGCCTATCTCCTGCCGGATCCCGAGAAGCGCGATCGCTGCCGGGCGCGTTATGGGACCGACAGGCTGAATGTCGGGATCGCCTGGCACACCACCAAGAACGAGCCGACCGCGCAGCGGCGCATCAAGCTCGAGGAGCTGCTGCCGATTCTCCAGGTCCCGGGCGTGCGCTTCATCAGCCTGCAATATGGCGACCATCGCGAGGCGATCGCGAAGCTCAGATCCGAGGCCGGTGTCGAGCTGCTGCAGGACCCGGCGATCGATCAGCTCAAGAGTCTCGATGACTTCGCGGCGCAGACGGCCGCCCTCGATCTGGTCATCGGCATCGACAACAGCGCCGCCCATATGGCCGGGGCTCTCGGCGTTCCGTGTTGGGTGCTGCTGCCGCAGCCGCCCGAATGGCGCTGGCTGATCGAGGGGGAGGATTGCCTCTGGTGGCCGTCCCTGCGGCTCTTCCGGCAGACGACGTGGCGGGAATGGAGGGCGCCGATCGCGGCGGCGGCCCAGGCGCTGGCCCTTCATGCCGGGCAGCGCTCCCGATGAGCCAGTCGCCGCTCGCCATCGCCTTCGCGCAGCACAAGGCCGGCCGCCTGGCCGAGGCCGAAGCCGCCTATCGGCGTCTCCTGGCGGCGGCCCCCGGCAATACCGACATCACCATGCTGTTGGGTCTCCTGCTCGACCAGCGCGGCGCCCACGACGAGGCGGTGCAGCATCTGACACGGGTTGCAGAGGCGAAATCGACCGATCCCGCCTCGCATTACAACCTGGCCCTGGCCTTGCAGCATGTCGGCCGAAGCGGCGACGCGGCAGCCGCCTATCGGCGCGCGCTGGCCTTGCGTCCCGATTATCTCGCGGCCCGGGTCAATCTCGGCAATATCCTGGCCGAGGCCGGCAGCGACGAGGACGCGATCGCCGTCTTTGGCGAGGGGCTGGCCCGCCATGGCGATCAGGCCGATCTCCATTACAATCTGGCGCGCGTCCTGCAGCATGCGGGCCGGCATGACGAGGCCCGCGCGCATTATCGCGCGGCGCTGGCGCTCAAGCCCGACCTGGCCGGCGCGATCAACAATCTCGGTCTTCTGTTGCAGGCGAGCGGCGAGGGCGACGAGGCGATCGCACTCTATGAAAGAGGATTGGCGGCCAACCCCTCGAACGTCGATCTGATGCTCAATCTCGGCAACAGCCTGACACTGGTGGACCGTTTCGACGACGCCATCGCGACCTATCGGCGGGCGCAGGCGGTAGCGCCCGGCAATGTGGAGGCGCATCACTTCGAATCTTTCACGCTTCTGCTGCTCGGCCGCTTCAAGGAAGGCTGGGAGGCCTATGAATGGCGGCTGCGGACGCCGCAGATGCAGGGCAAGGCCGCTCGCTATCCGCAAGCCCGATGGAACGGGCAGCGCGATCTGGCGGGACGTCTTTTGATCTGGAACGAGCAGGGCGTCGGCGACGAACTGATGTTCCTCAGTCTCCTGCCGGAACTCGCCCGAGACATGCGGCTGCTGGTCGAATGCGATCCGCGGCTGCTCGCCTTGTTCCGCCGCTCGCTGCCGGCAATCGAGTTTGTCGCCCGGCTGCCCGAAGGAGCGGCGGCGCCGCATTGGCCCGCCGACATCGTCGCGCAATGTCCGGCAGGATCCCTGATGCGCCATTTGCGGCCGGACCTGGCGAGCTTCATCCAAGGCGGTTCCTATCTCTTGGCCGATCCTGAACGCCGCGACGCGCTGACATCGCGTTACGGTCGCGATCGCCTGCGGGTCGGCATTGCCTGGCACACCACCGCGCCCAATGCGGGTTTGCGCCGACAGCTCGCCTTGTCGAAATTGACGCCGCTGCTGCGCCATCCGGGCGCGCATTTCATCAGCCTGCAATATGGCGATCATGCCGCGGAGATCGCGGCGCTCGCCGCTCAGGGAATCGAGCTGCTGCAGGATCCCGAGATCGATGCCTGGAACGATCTCGACGGATGGGCCGCCCAGATCGCGGCGCTCGATCTGGTCATCACCATCGACAACAGCACGGCCCATATGGCGGGCGCGCTCGGCGTGCCTTGCTGGGTGATATTGCCGCACCCGCCGGAATGGCGCTGGCTCCTGGCGCGCAGCGACTGCCTGTGGTGGCCCGAATTGCAGCTTTTCCGCCAAGCCCGGCCCGGCGAGTGGGACCCTGTTATCGCCGGGTTAACCGCCAGGCTGGCAGAGAGGATTGTTTCCAACCGAGGCGGCCAAGCCTTATCCTGACAAATATCAGGGATATAATCCCGCAGAGGCGGAGCGAGGACAAAGATGCTGCGTGTCTTCATTGGCTACGACCCGCGTCAGCCGGTCGCCTACAACGTGCTGCAATTCTCGCTGATGCGGCGCTCGACGCGGCCCGTCGCCGTCACGCCGCTGGTGATCCAGCAGCTGCCGATGAAGCGCATGGGCCTGACGCCCTTCACCTATTCTCGCTTCCTCGTGCCGCAGCTCTGCAACTACGAGGGTTGGGCCCTCTTCCTCGATCTCGACATGCTGGTGCAGGGCGACATCGCCGAGCTGTTCGATCTGGCCGACGAGAGCCAGGCGGTGATGGTGGTCAAGAGCAACGCCCGCT
Organism: uncultured Alphaproteobacteria bacterium; assembly: GCA_963696655.1. Taxonomy (GTDB): domain Bacteria; phylum Pseudomonadota; class Alphaproteobacteria; order Dongiales; family Dongiaceae; genus Hypericibacter. The sequence continues at coordinate 2,382 of CAVOLB010000063.1, read as the reverse complement.
TCGAATGGGCCTCGGTGATCCTCTTCAATTGCGGCCACCCGGACAATCGCACGCTCACGTCGGAATATGTCGAGACCGCCGAAGGGCTTCACGGCATCGGCTGGACCGACAAGATCGGGACGCTGCCGGCCGAATGGAACCATCTCGTCATGTACGATCGGCCGAAGCCGGCAAAGCTTCTGCACTATACCGCCGGCATGCCCTGCTTTCCGGAGACCAAGGATCTGGGCTATGCCGACGAATGGATGAAGGAGCTGAAGCAGATGACGATGATCGTCCCCTGGGCCCAGCTCATGGGCAACTCCGTCCATGCCAAGCCGGTGCTGGAACGGCTGGCCCAGGCCAAGCAGCAGAAGCCGACCCTCTGAGCCGGGCACCGTCGGGAGAGCAGGTTACCGACGGGTGGGTCATGGAAGTTCGCGGTCGGAATCGCTATCTCTAGCGCCATGATCGACAAGACGCTCCCCGTTCTGTTCCTTTCCCACGGCTCGCCGATGCTTCCTTTCGAGGAGATTCCGGCGCGCGATTTCATGGCGGGCCTGGGCGCACGCCTGCCGCGGCCCGAGGCGATTCTCTGCATTTCCGCCCATTGGGAGACGCCGGCGCCGGCCGTCAGCACGGCCCGCGAGCCCGAGACCATTCATGATTTCTACGGCTTCCCCGAAGCGCTCTATCGCCTCGCTTACAAGGCGCCCGGCGCGCCGGCCCTGGCCGAGCGCACGCAGGCGCTGTTGAACGCCGCGGGCCTTCCCACCAGCACCGACCCGAGCCGGGGCCTCGATCACGGCGCCTGGAATCCGCTGCTGCTGATCTATCCCCATGCCGACATTCCGGTGACGCAGCTCTCGATCCAGCATCCGGCCGGGCCGGGTCACCATGTTGCCATGGGCCGCGCCCTCAAGCCCCTGCGCAAGGAAGGGATCCTGATCCTGGCGAGCGGCGGGGCGGTCCATAATCTGCGTCAGTTCGGCGTCGACCGCGAGACGCCGGCGGACTGGGCCACCGGCTTCGACGATTGGCTGGCCGACCGGGTTGCGGCCCGGGATACCGCCAGCCTGATCGAATATCGCCGCCTCAAGCCCGAAGGCCGGCAGGCCCATCCGCGCGACGAGCATTTCCTGCCCTTCTTCGTGGCGCTGGGCGCGGGCGAGGGCGAGGCGGGTCGTCCGATCCATCGCAGCTTCGCCCATGGCAGCCTCAGCATGGCCTCCTACGCCTGGGGCGATATCGCTCCCGAGCGCGCCCGCGCGGCCTGACTCCTCGACGCCGTTCGATTAAGCTCGCAAGATCATTTTTTTTGCGAGAGAGGTGGCCCATGGCATCTGGCAGCCATCCGCCCAAGACCAGCCGCGAGATCCGCCTGAAGCGCTATCCCCCGGGGACGCCGACGCGCGACGATTTCGACCTGGTCGAAGTCACCCTGCCCGATCTGGCCGACGGGCAGATGGTGGTGCGCAACATCGCCATGTCGGTCGATCCCTATATGCGCGGCCGCATGACGGGGGCTCGCGACAGCTACGTTCCGCCCTTCGAGCTGGGCCAGCCGATGCTGGGCGAAGCGGTCGGCCAGATCGTGGCCTCGCGCGATGGGACTTATCCGGTCGGCGCCTATGTCACCTCGATGCTGGGCTGGCGCGAAGCCTTCGTCGCGGCCGGCGATCAGCTCTCGCCGGTCGACGGCAAGGCGGCGCCGCTGACGGCCTATCTGGGCGTGCTCGGCATGCCGGGTCACACCGCCTATGGCGGGCTTCTGCGCTATGGCCAGCCCAAGCGCGGCCAGACCGTGTTCGTGTCGGGGGCCGCGGGGGCGGTCGGCAGCGTCGCCTGCCAGGTCGCGAAGATCAAAGGCTGCCAGGTGATCGGCAGCGCCGGTGGCCCCGAGAAGACGAAATGGCTGAAGGAGGTCGCGGGCGTCGACCACGCGATCGACTACAAGGCCGCGAGCGACCTCGGCGCGGAACTGAAGCGCCTGGCGCCCGACGGCATCGACATCTATTTCGAGAATGTCGGCGGCGCGCATCTGGAGGCGGCGCTCGACAACATGAAGGTGCATGGCCGCATCATCATGTGCGGCATGATCGGCGCCTATAACGCGCGCACGCCCGGTCCGCCCAATCTCATGCGCATCGTGCGCCGGCGCCTGACGGTGCAGGGCATCCTGTTCCTGGACCTGCAGGATATGGGCCCCGACTTCGAGCTCGACATGCCGCGCTGGATCGCGGAAGGCCGCGTCAAATGGCACGAGACGGTGTTCGAGGGAATCGAGAGGGCGCCCGATGCCTTCCTCGGCCTCTTCAGCGGCGCCAATCTCGGCAAGATGATCGTGCGGCTGGGGCCGGATAAGTAGCAAGCCGATTGCATTTCCTCGCCCCCACGAAGTGG
>CAVOLB010000062.1:0-14878 GCA_963696655.1 uncultured Alphaproteobacteria bacterium | reverse complement strand
GATCGAAGAAGGAGCCGCGACCGTCCGGCAGCCTGAAATCCGGCGCGATGAAGGTGACCGTCACCCAAATCCGGCGCCGCGCCGCCTCCACCGCCTCGCCGATCCGCCGAAAGGCCGGCACGCCATCCACCAGCGGCCGCAGCCGATTGCCGTCCCGTGCGGGATAGGAACCGGTGGCGACGAAGGGGATGTGCGACGTGGCGTCGGTCGTGGAGGCGGCGGAAGTCATGGGTACTGCACAGCGGAGCGAGGAAAAGCAGTCTCGCATCTTTACCCCTTCGCCGCTCCAGGGGAAGGTCGGGAGAAGGGGGATGCCCAAGCGCCCTCTCCCGGACCCACTCAGGTCAGGCGGGCCGCCTCGACCCGTCGGCGGCCGCACGCCTCGGCGCCGTCCATCCAGAGTTCCAGCGAGCTGGCGGCGGCCCGACTCGAGGGAGCCGTCTGGAGCGCATCGACGTCATGGATATAGACCGCCAGCGCCACCATTTCCTCATGCAGCTTGGCCAGCATGCGACGCGGCAGCACCAGGTCGGCTTCGTCGCCGACGAGATGGCGCAGGCGGTCTATATGATCGAGACAGCCCAACACGGCGCCGCCGAGCTTCCGGGTCCGGTCCGCGATCGCGTCCATCGCGCCGATGATCCGGAGCGTCCGCTCGTCCGGCGGCAGGCGATGGTCGCGGAAATAGGGCCCCGACAGATGCCAATGAACGGTTTTCGCCCGGGCATAGAGCGCGGAGAGATCCTCGAGCAACGCGTTGAGCGTGCCGGTGGTTGCCGAGATCGGCTCGGCGCCGATGCGATCCGATGGGACGGCGAAGAGCGGGACCTCCGCAAGCCGCCGTTGCATGTTCATGGCGCTGTCTCTCTCGCGAGTGATCGATGCTGTGGCCACGCTAGGGGAGAGTGCGGCGAAGGGATTGCGTTCTGCTCGCGGAGCTTGAACGTTTCGCGCGTTCCCGCAGCAGCCCCGCCGTGGATGTCCCGGAAATCAGATCGTGGCCGCGTGAGTGGCCGCCCAGGCCAGGCAGAAATCCGCCAGCGTTTCCCATCCGGGCTCGGTCAGGAGCCAATGAGAGCGGCGCGGCAGAAGCCGCAGGGCGGTTTCTGCCGGCGAGCGAAGATGGGCGCGATAGAGGGCGCGAAGCGCGGAGGGCTCGAGGATGCGATCTTCCTCGCCGCCGACCAGCAGCAAGGGCGCCCGCGCCGGATTGGCGAAATCGATCGCCGTGCCGATTCCCAACGTCGCCTCGAACACGAGCCGCGCTGCGGCCGGAACCAGAAAGCGCTGGTAAGCCGCGGCCTGCTCGGCGGCCGACAAGGTGTGCGCCATGCGCCTCGCGAAACCTCTCAGGCTCAAGGCCGGACTCCGCCGCCATCCGGCCAGAACCAGCAGCGATGCCAGCAGTGCCCCCTTCATCGACAGGCTGGGCAGGGCGCCGCGCGGGGGCAGGGGTGCCAGACCGACTCCGGCGAGGCCCAGCCCGCGGTCGAGCAGCATCTGCACCACCAAGCCGCCGATGGAATGACCGATGAGGATCGGCGGCGCCGGCAAGCCCGCGATGAGGCTCGCATAATGGTCGACCAGGTCGCCGACGCAGAGCGATCTCAGTCGCGGATCGGGCTCCCGCCGCAGCTCGCTGACCGGCCGGTCGTGGCAGGGCCAGGCGGGCGCGAGGCAGGGATAACCTGCCTTCTCGAAACGTTGCTGCCATCCCTGCCAGCAGTCCGGCGACAGAAACTCGCCGTGGATGAGGATGACCGAAGTCGACATGGCAAGCCCGTGCGTTCGACGCGCAGGAGAAGACCCGCGCGTCCCCGCCATGGACCGCCATCGGGGGCCCTCCGGCTTGAACAGGCTTGCGGAAATAGGACCGTTCCGCTGCCGCCCGGCCGGCGGCGCCTTGGGCGAATTGTCGCCATGGCGCGGATCGGTGCGCGACGGGCTATGCGGATGTCCCGGACTGGGGGTGAACCCCGAGAGACTCGGCGATGCGCACCAGCTCCGCGAATGAACGAGCGCCCATCTTCTGCATGACGTGGCCGCGATGGATCTTCACCGTGACCTCGCTGATGCCGAGCTCGCCGGCGATCTGCTTGTTCATCAGCCCCGCGGTCGCGAAGGCCATGATCTCGCGTTCGCGCTTGCTGAGGCTGTCGAGGCGCTTGCGCAGCTCGTCGAGGCCGGCCTCGTTGAGGCGCCGGGTCCGGTCGCGTTCGATCGCCGTCGTCACCGCGTCGAGCATGTCCTGGTCGCGAAACGGCTTGGGCAGGAAATCGATGGCGCCGGCCTTCATCGCCTTCACCGACATCGGAATGTCGCCATGACCGGTCATGAAGACGATCGGTATCCGGTGATTGGCTTCGGCCAACTGCTTCTGGAAATCGAGACCGCTGATCATCGGCAGCCTGACATCGAGCACCAGGCAGCTCGCCGTCTCCGGGATGCCTTTCTGCATGAGCTCCTTCGGCGCGCCGAAGGCCTCGACCTTGAAGCCCACCGACCGCAGCAGGCTGCTCAGGGCGCTGCGCACCGCGCCGTCGTCATCGACGATGACGACCAGGGCCGCCTCGTCCGGATTCTCCAGGTTCGATATCGGCTCCGTGCTCATTCCTTGTCCTTCGCCGCAGCGAGCAGAATATGAAAGATGGCGCCATGGTCGGGATTGTTCTCGGCCCAGATCCGGCCGCCATGGGCCTCGACGATCGAACGGCAGATCGAAAGGCCCAATCCGATGCCCTCCTGCCGCGTGGTGAAGAAGGCGTCGAACAGCCGGGGCATCGCATCGGTCGCGATGCCGGTGCCCTGATCGCGCACCGAGATCCGGATCGAGGACGGCCACTGCGCGCGCGATTCGACCGTCACCTGCCGGGGGCGGCCGGTGACGTCTTCCATCGCATGCATGGCATTGATCGTCAGATTGATCAGGATCTGCTGCAGTTGAATCCGGTCGATCCGCAAGGGCGGCAGCGGCGATCCCAGATCGAGCCGCAAGGCCACGCCATGCTCGGCGGCTTCGCGCTCCACCAGCAGCGCGACTTCCTCGATCACCCCGTTGACGTCGAGCGCCACGACCTGGGGATCGGCGCGGCGTGCCAGATTGCGCAGCCGCTGGACCACCGCACCGGCGCGCCGGCCCTCGGCGACACTGTGCTCGACGCAGGCCCGCACCTCGCCCAGGTCGGGCGGCACGCGGTTGAGCCAGCGCAGGCAGGCCTCGCTGTTGGTCACGATCGCCGCCAGCGGCTGATTGACCTCATGCGCGATCGAGGCGGTCAACTCGCCCAGCGTCGAGATGCGGGAGACATGGGCCAGCGCGGATTGGGCCTGTTCGAGGGCGCGTTGCGCCCGCTCGCGTTCCGTGATGTCGAGCACGCTGATCAGCACATTGCGATAGGAGTCGCCTTCCGGCGGGAAGGTCGCTGCCATCAGGATCGCCCGGCGCTCGCCGTCGATGGTCCGGATTGCCGTCTCATACTCGAACGAATGCTCGCCGTCGAACATGGCGCAGAGCATCTCACGGAAGGAGTCGGTCGTCTCGGGCAAGAGATAGTTGCGCAGCGAGGAGATCGCCTGCGTCTTCTCGCGCGCGCCAAGCAGCCGGATCGCCGCTTCGTTGACATCCAGGATCTGCACCATGGCGATGCAGTGCTGCACGAAGGAGGGATGATCCGCGAGGTAGCCGCGGATGTCGGTGACGCCGCGCTGCTTCAAGGTCCTGAGCGCGGACCGCACGGCGCTGTAATCCTCCTCGAAGATGGAGACGCCGGCCGTCTGAAAGATGTTGCGATAGCGCCGTTCGCTGTCCTTCAAGACCGCCGTCGCGCGCTGATTTCGCAGCGCCAGCAGGCTGGTGATGCCGACGGCGGACAGGCTGACCAGGCAGCGAAGCATCGGGTCTCCCTCGAAGCTCCAGCCGTGGCCGATCAGGAAGGCGATCATCGTCAACACGGCGCAGCCGAACGACACCAGGACGATGCCCCGCCGGTCGCAGAGATCGACCGACATCATGATGACGACGGCATAAAGCACCGCGACGGCGATGCCGGCCGGACTCACCGTGTCGAAGAGGAAGATGGCGGCGGCGAGCGCGATCGCGAGCGCGATCCGGATCCGCGATACGCCCGCGGGCACCATCAGGAAACTGCGGCGCGGGGGCGGGGCGGCGGGGCCGCTATCGGCAGCTGATTGAATGACCACGGGGCTTTCGTCTCAGGGGCTATGGATCCGGGAATGGCCGATCATAACGCATGCCCGGACCCGCCCCGCAGCCGGAAATCGCCCGCGAAACACCCGTGCCGGGCGCTCATACCAAGGTATGGGCGGGTGACACTAGCGTCCTAGCCGTCCTTCCCTCCGTAGAATTGTTCGCCGCGGCATTCAGTCCGATGCTCAAGGTGTCAACAAGGCCTCCCGGTCACGAAGCGACCGAAGCCGGTACCATCAGGAAGGGATCCCTCATGTTTCGAGAGACATCGATCGCCGCGAAAAGCCACACCGCCAACGCAGCTTTCTTTCCGGCCGCGGCGCCTGTCGGCCTCGGCGACGTCCAGGCCACGGTGGTCCAGCTTCTGACCAGCGCCAGCGGCTTCCTGGAGCGCGACCAGGGCGCGGCCCGCCGTTGCCTCAATCGTGCCACAAGCCTGCTGGAATCGCTCAAGCCGGCGGAGGATGCCGAGGCCGAGGAGGGTCCCGCTTATCTGGCTCGCGGCGGGCTCGCCCCCTGGCAGATCAACCGCCTGAAGGCCCTGGTGGAAAGCCAGCTGGCCTCGGCGATCACCCTGGAAGAGATGGCCGAGCTCTGCCGCCTGAGCGTCAGCCATTTCGCGCGGGCCTTCAAGATCAGCTTTGGCGAGCCGCCGCACGGCTATGTGGTGCGCCGGCGGATCGCGCGCGCCCGGGAGATGATGCTCGCGACCGAGGAGCCCCTGAGCCAGGTGGCCCTGGATTGCGGCTTCGCCGATCAATCGCATTTCTCACGGCTGTTCCGCCGGCAGGAGGGCTCCAGCCCGAGCGCCTGGCGCCGGGCGCATGGCGCCAAGCCCGAGACCCTGAAGTCGAAGGCGCCGGCTCTCCGCCGCAGCGCTGTCGGATCGGCACCGATGCAGGCGGGCGCCTAGGCCGAACGCCGAGATCACGGCGACCGGCCGGATTTCTCACGAGCTCCCGCTGGCTTTCCCCCCGGCCAGCGGGCGGGGCGCCAGGCCCAGTTTGGCCTGGCTCCCAGTACTGGCAGGGCCCGCAGTCTTCCCCCCGGCTGCGGGCCCTGTGCTTATCCTCCCCCGCCCTTCAGTCCTCCCCCCGCCCTTCAGTCCCTGGCCGGCCCCTGACCAAGGGGAGTAGCATCGCTTTTCCAACCTCGATGGGGAGAAGCAGCATGTCTGTCGCCCGTGTCACAAAATTGACCGCCAGTTCATCGAAGGGCTTTCAGGACGCCGTGGATGCCGCCGTCAAGCGCGCGGCCAAGACGTTGCGCGGAATCACCGGAATCGAGGTGATCAGGCAGAAGGCCAAGGTCTCGAAGGGCAAGATCGAGGAATATCGCGTCACGCTCGAGGTGACGTTCATTCTCGAATAGAGATCGCGGGCCGGCCGGGCCGGCGCCAACGACCCTGCATGAAGCGGCCCCGGACGAGTTCCCGGGGCCGTTTTACCGAGAGCGTCAGGTCTCGGGGAAGAAGCGGTTCGGCGGTCGCGGCAGCCCCAGATTCTCGCGCAACGTCTTCCCCTCGTAGTCTCTCCGAAACAGGCCGCGGCGCTGCAGCTCCGGGACGACGCGGTCGACGAAATCGTCGAGCCCGCCGGGCAGATAGGGGAACATCACGTTGAAACCGTCGGCGCCTTCGGTCACGAGCCACTCCTCCATCTGATCGGCGATCATGGCAGGCGTCCCGATCATCTCCAGCGTGCCGTAACTGCCGCCGACATATTGCGCGAGCTGCCGGACGGTGAGGTTCTCCCGCCTGGCCTTCAGGATCAGCTTCTCGCGCGCGCTCTTGCTGGCATTGCTGTCCGGAATGTCGGGCAGGGGCCCGTCGAGATCGAAGCCCGAGACATCGGTTCCGAGCTGGACCGAGAGCGAGGCGATGCCGCTGTCCGGATGCACCAGCCCGTCCAGCCGCGCCTTCTTCTCGCGCGCCTCCTCTAGACTGTCGCCCACCACGACGAAGGCGCCGGGCATGATCTTGAGATGGTCGCGCGAGCGTCCGAGCTTCTCCATGCGTCCCTTCACGTCGGCATAGAAACGCTGGCCATCGGCCAGGTTGTTCTGGCCGGTGAAGACGACCTCGGCCGTCTCGGCCGCGATCTGGCGTCCGGCTTCCGAGGCGCCCGCCTGGACGATCACCGGCCAGCCCTGGATCGGGCGCGCGACGTTCAAAGGCCCGCGCACCGAGAGGTCGCGGCCCTTGTGATCGAGGACGTGAAGCCTGTCAGGGTCGAAATAGAGGCCGGATTCCACATCGCGGATGAAGGCATCGTCGGCCCAGCTGTCCCAAAGGCCGGTGACCACGTCGAAGAACTCGCGGGCGCGGCGATAGCGGGTCGAATGCTCGACATGCTCGTCGAGGCCGAAATTCTTCGCCTCGAGCGGGTTGGCGGAGGTGACCAGATTCCAGCCGGCACGTCCGCCGCTCAGATGGTCCAGCGACGCGAATTTGCGCGCGACATGGTAGGGCTCGTTATAGGTGGTGGAGGCGGTGGCGATCAGGCCGAGCCGCTCGGTCACCACCGCCAGCGCCGGCAGCAGGGTCAAGGGATCGAACGAGGTCACGGTGGCGCTGCGTTTCAGCGCCTGCATCGGCATGTTCAGCAGCGCCAGATGATCGGCCATGAAGAAGGCATCGAAGCGCCCGCGCTCGAGCGTCTGCGCGAAGCGCTTCAGATGGGCGAAGTTGAAGTTGGCGTCCGGAAAGGCGCCCGGATAGCGCCAGGCGGCGGTGTGGATGCTGACCGGGCGCATGAAGGCGCCGAGACGCAATTGTCGTGAGCTGGCCAATGATCCGATCCTTGTGTTTGGCGGCGATGCGCGGCGCGGGGTGGTTTCCGCCCCGCGCCAAAAACATGTTCACGAAGGCCGGCATCGGCAAGTGACCGCTTGGCCTCCCGCCGCAGCGCCCGCGGCGATTTGTGAAGCACCCGACAGGCCGAGGTGACCCCGGGCACCGCGCGCTCACCCGGTATCGCCTCGGTAACAAACCGCGTCACTGCGTGTCTCGGCGGCAGGAGCCGCATCGGGAGGAGCCCGGGCTCGGGATTGCCCCTTTCCGGCGCAAGGAAAGCTTGAGAAGGATGGCAAGAAAATATTCTTCGGCCGGCGCCGGGCGGGCGAGTGCCCGGGGGCGGGAGATATGACAGAAGTCTTATCCTTTCCCGGCGCCGCTGATTGGCGCGCCATACAATCCCCGCGGCTGTGAGTTCGTTGTGACATTGGTCGAGTTGAGGCCAGAAAGGTCGCCTGCGGGCTATCCCACCGAAACTTCATTGGCATGAAAGGCGCGCCGCCGCCGGAATGCAGGCAAGCTGAGGACCACAAGGTGACCCCGCGCATCGACACGCGCGCAGGGGAAGGGTGGGGTGCGCATGGCCTGGGAGCCACACGCAGCGCGGAAGACATTGGGCTGGCAACCGCCGGCGGCTGCGCGCGAGCGGGTCGATTCCCTGATGCCGGTCTATCGCCGCTTCGTCACGAGCAGCCTCGAGCCGATCGTGAAGGCCTATTACCCGGCTTTGCTCGAGAATGCCGGCAACGAATACCGGAAGATGGTCGAGCTCAGCACCAAGATGATGCTGGTCGGCCATGCCTGCACCGAGATCGCGGACTATCCCTATGACGAGCGCCGGCAGCGGATCACCTGCCTGTTCGGCTGCTGTTGCTTCCTGGCCGACAGTTTCCTCGACGATTTCGGCGAGGAGGCGACCCGCGCCTATGTGACGCGGCTGGAACGGCTCTTCGCCACCGGCTGGTTCGAGGTCGGGAACGAGCGCGAGACTCTCTTTTATATCGTGGTCTCCCGGCTCTTCGCCGAGCGGGATATCCTCGAGCCGACCCTGCGCCAGGCGATCCTGCGCCTGTTCGAGGCGCAGCGGCGCGACGTCGAGATGCGCGGCCTCGAGGCGGAGATGAAGGCGCTGCCCCGCGCCCGGCGGCTGGCGCGGCTCAAGCGCCTGGCCCGCGACCGCAGCGGGCATGCCATCATCCTGCTGGCGGCGTTCCTGTTGCCGAACCTGTCGCTGGATTACATCCGGCACATCTTCGTCGCCGGCGCGCTCATCATGTTCATCGACGATCATGGCGACTGCTATGCCGATCGCGCCGACCGCCGCGTCACCTACATGAACGCGCTGGGCCGGCCGGAGCAGGCGCTGCGGCGGATTTTCTTCTCGCATATCGAGAAACTGATGCAGGGCCTGCGCCCCGCCGCGGGCCGCGACCTGCTGATCGCCTTCCTCACCCGCTATTACGTGACCCGCCTGCAGAAACATCGGGAGCAGCGCCGCCTGCGAGGGCCGGCCTGGGCCGTCTATGAATAAGCCCAGCCCCGGCGGCTCGATCGGCGACTTCGTCGCCCTGAAAATCCAGGAGCTCTACAAGGAGAGCAAGATCGACGTGCGCGAAGCGCTGCTGAAGATCGACAATCGCGAGGAGGCGGCACAGGCGCCGTTCCAGTTCGATCCGGCGGCGGGCCTGCTCCATCGTCGCGACTGCAAGGCGATCCCCGAGAGCGCCCGCACCGCGCTTTATGGCGTCTGGAAGATCTCTCCGGTCGAGAGCCGTTTCGCCTGTCCACGCTGCAATCCGGCCGGATCTGGCAGGGCCGAGAAACCGGAGGCGGAGAAGCCGGACCCGGAGAAGAAAGCAGCCGCGGGCCCGTCGGAATCGGAGCGCAGCGGCCCCGACAAGAACGGCAAGGCGCCGCAGGGCGACGTAGCCGATCTGCTCTATGGCGTGCTGTCGGTCGTCAACCAGTTCAGCGGCGTGCTGCGCGAGCGCGGCAAGGAGTTCCGCAAGGGCGGCGACGGCGGCCGGATCAAGTCCGAGATCGAGGGCTTCTACGCCAAGCTGGGCGAGCGCGAGAAGGGCCTCGTGCTGATGACCCTGCTCTCGCTCGACGAGATGACGCGCAAGATCCGCGATCTCGACCAGGGGCTGAACGGCGGCGCCAAGGCGAACGGCCATGCCGCCAATGGCCATGACCGGAACGGGTCGGCAGCCAACGGCAAGGAGACGCGCGAATGATCGGCAAGGCGCCCGGATCCGAGGAGGTGAACTGATGGCCAACATCACCCTGTCTATCCGGCTCGGGCCGCTGGTTCATTTCGAGGTGGTCGGCGATTCCTGCGAGGAGATCAGCCGCGCGCTCCATGGCTTCGAGCATCTGAACAAGACCGTCGGCACCATGTTCAGCGATCTGGCCGAGCGGGTTTATCCCGATCTCGAGAAGGCGGCCGAGGCGGGCAAGCCCCGCGAGGCCGGAGAGAGCGCGTCATGACGCTGAAATCCAAGATCGAGCTGCATGGCCATCCCGACCTCAAGCTGCGGGCGAAGACCGACCCGATCGAGCTTGATCTGCGCTGCGAGGGCGCCTTCAAGCTCTCGACCGGCCCGATCCGGGCGCGGATCGGGAAGATCCCAGTGACCGTGCGCATCCCGTTCCTGGCGCGCGCCCATGGCCATGTCCAGGCGATGGCGGTCGGGCCCTTCGACGTCGAGATCGATCCCTTCGACGCGAAGCTCAAGATGATCGAATGCTGGGCCAAGGCCAAGATCGGCAAGGACGGGCTGCAGGTCGACCTGGCCGGCATCGGAGCCTGCAAGCTCGATGTCGAGCTGAGTGCGGAGATGCCGAAGAAGGTCCTGGGCGCGGCGCTCAAGAGCGCGCTCGAGAGCAGCGAGGAGAGCTGAGCCCCGCGATGCGCCCCCATCTTCACGGACCCCACGGCCGCCACGGGCCTCCGGCGATTACCGAGGTGACGCATCATGTGGTCGCGCGCCACCAGGTCGAGATCGAGATCTCGCCGCCGCGCGTGGAGCTCGCCTTCCGCGACGAGCGCTTCGTCAACCCGATCAACACGCAAACCCGCTTCGAAGCGAAGGTCTATAACTCGCGCCGCGGCGCCAGCTGGGAGGTCCTGAGCCCGGCGGGTGGCCCCGGTGCGGGCAGCATCGACGCGCAGGGCCTCTATCGCGCGCCTAACAAGGGCGCGCTCGCCAGCCCCTTCACCGATCTCGTGGTCGCGACCGCGCTCGAGGACCCGCTGCGCAAGGCCTTCGCCTGGGTCACGGTCATCGGCATCGGCCCCGAACCGGCACCGGCCCCCGTGATCGAGATCTGGCCCAAGCGCGCCACGCTCTATTACGCGCAGGGCGACCACAACGCCTATATCGACGATTCCAACAAGATGCAGCTGTTCGAGACGCGGCTGAGCCACACGACAGGCACCGCCGTCGAATGGCTGGTCGATGGCGTGCTGCAGGCCGGCACCGCGCTGACCTTCCTCTACAAGATGCCCAATCTCGGCGGCACGCATCTGGCCACGGTCCGCGCGCGCGTCCAGGCGCAGCCGGGCGTGGTCGACGACGCGAAAGTGCTGCAGCTGAATTATGTCTGGCCCGGCCTGCTCTGAGCCGGGTCGCAGGAGAGCGCCATGGATGTCGATGTCAATAAAGTCAAAAACATAGAACCGGTACGGATCTCGGAGGTCCGCAACATCGATCCGGTGACGATCGCCAAGGTGCAGAAGATCGCGCCGGCCGCGGTCCACATCAAGGAACTGAACAATATCGATCCGTTCTCGATCGAATCCCTGCGGATCGACCGGGTCCATAATCTCGATCCGCTCCAGGTGGAGCGCTTCAACGTCACCAGCATCCCCACCGTCAATCTGTCGCTGAGCCGGCTGCCTTCGGTCGATCTCAATGTGAAGCGGGTGCCGCCGGTCGCCGTCACGCTGCAGCAGAATCTCGAGCTCTGCTCGAGCTACACGGTCCATACGCGCTTCTTCGGTTTCGAGATCCTGCGCATGGCCCTGCATGGCACGACCAAGGTGGTGCCGAAGGACAAATATCGGCGCGAACAGTCGAAGAGCGACGATCGCAGTTACACCGATGTGGCCGCCGCCGGCAATCCGGGCATCCCGGTGCGGATCTCCGAAAGCTGCACCGTTTCCCAGGTCGCGGCGCCGCGGCCGCCGGTGCCCCACCGCGACCATGCGCATCGCGCCGAGCGGGGACCGCCGCCGCATCTGGCGGCACAACAGCGTCCCGCCATGCATGCCGGCGCGCCGCGTTTCCAGTTTCCGGCCCAACCCGCCCCCAGCCCCGCGCCGCATCCTCCGTTCGATGCGACCGGCGGCAGCGTCAGCTCGGGGAGCTAGGCCATGGCGGCGAATCCTTGCAACTGCCCGCAATGCCGCGCCGCGTCCCTGCGCGAGAACGCGATGGCGCTGCCGGCCGCGGCCTTCTATGCGGGTGCCGCCAACGTCGCCGCGGTCCGGCATCTGATCCACCGCATGATTTGGGATCGCCCCTGGCCGCCGGCACCGGCACAGGCCGGCCATGTGATCCATCGCTACCGCTATAGCTGCATCCCGCCGCTTCCCGGCGGCGACATCTGTTGAGAGGCGCTGCCATGGCTGCCACCAACGAACCGGATGGTACGGCTCCGCGCGCGGAGAAGCCGCCGCCGAAGCCCGAGGGCGGGCCGCAGCCGCGCGGCAGCGAGGGCGGGCTCGACCTGCGCGAGAAGGTCGACCAGATGGGCATGATCCTGGCCAAGGGGCTGGATCTGGCCGAGGCCGGCGTCAGCCTCGGAGTCACCATCGTCAATCGCATCGGCAGCGCCGCCCAGCAGCAGGTGATGGAGCGGATGGCGGCCGCCATGCAGCGCGAGGCTCCACCCGAAAGCGCGCCGCCGCCAATGTCCGAGGCGGCCGAGCCGCCGGCCGAACCCACGGCTTTCTACATCACCAACCGTCTGCCGCTGGCGCCGGGCGGCACGGTCAAGGTCTCCTTCTCCATCAACAATGACTCGATGGTGGCGCCGAAGAAGGTGAGCTTGCAAATCGAAGGCTTCCAGGGCGAGACCACCGGCGCCTCCTTGCCGGCGGCCGCCATGTCGATCAAGCCGCAGACGAAAGCCATCGCCCCGGTCGATTTCGAGAAGTTCGTGTTGCGCGGCGCGGTGCCGGTGGAGACGCCGCCCGACGTCTATTTCGGCTGGATCCTGGTCTCGTCCGAGGACGAGCTGCGGATTCCGGTCCGGCTGGTGGTGTCGCCATGACGGATCTCGTCTCGTGAGCGGCGACCGCATCCATGATGTGGTGGTGGTGGGCGCCGGCCCCGGCGGCAGCAGCGCCGCGGCTTTCCTCGCGCGCGAGGGGCTGGACGTGCTGGTGATCGACCGCTCGGAGTTTCCGCGCGACAAGGTCTGCGGCGACGGGCTGACGCCGCAGGCGGTCTACTGGCTGGACCAGCTGGGTTGCGCCGACGAGGTGATGGCCCAGACCGAGGCCTGCATCCGCGACTGCGATCTCTTCATCAACGGCCAGCATCTGCTGACCGGCGGCTTCCCGGTCGGCACCGCCTATCCCGATTTCGCGATCCTGCTCGACCGCAAGCGCTTCGACGACACGCTGCTGCGCAACGCCGTCGCCAAGGGTGCGCGGTTCGAGGGCGGGCGCATCCTGCGCGAGCTGCAGGTCGGGCGCGACGCCGTCGAGCTCACTTGCCAGACCCGCGAGGGAACCCGGAGCTTCAAGGGCCGGATCGTGATCGGCGCCGACGGCGTCTCATCCACCGTCTCGCGCGCCATCGGCAACACGCTCAAGACCGGCGCCATGGCGCTCTCCTTGCGCGCCTATTACCGCGACGTCGAATGTGAAGGCGCGCAGATCAAGGTCTATTTCGACCGCGAGTATTTCCCCGGCTATGGCTGGCTCTTCGTCGACGACAAGGGTTTCGCCAATGTCGGGCTCGGCTATGCGGTCGACCGCAATTTCTCGATGCCGGGCAAGCTCGCTGAGGATTTCCGCCGCTTCCTCGACCGCGAGCTGAGAACCATGCTGCGCCATGCGACGCGCTGCGGCCCGCCCTCGGGCGGCTCGGCCGCCTTCTTCAAGCCCAACGCGATCCTCGCCGACCGGATCATGCTGGTGGGCGACGCCGCCAACCATGCCGACCCGCTCAATGGCGGCGGCATCCACAAGGCGATGGAGAGCGCCTTCTTCGCGGCCGAGACGGCCGTGGCGGCCCTTGCCGCCGGCGACTGCTCGGCACGGGGCCTGCGCGCCTATGAGCGGCGCTGGGGCCGGCATGTGGGGTTCGACTGGCAGACGGCGGAGCTCTTCCTCTCGATCGCCAAGAATCCACATTTGCGCGATTTCTGCCTGTTCACGCTCACCCAGATCGGGCGGCTCACCGATGCCGACCGGCAGTTTCAGGAGTTCTGCAGCGGCGTCTTCAGCGGCGCCATCTCGCAGAGCATCTGCCTCTCGCCGCGCGCGCTCTATGACGCCTTCCCGAAGGACCCGCGGGTCTGGCAGGCGATGTTCGCGGCCGAAGGCGGCTCGATCCTGGGACCGATGCGGATCGCCCGCGGTGCCGCGCAGAGCCTGGGGCTCGCCGGCGTCGAGATGGTGCGCGACCCGCTCGCCAATCTCGACTGGGGCATCGAGGTCGCGACCAAGGCGGTCAGGCTGGTTCAGCGGGGCGTGGCGGAGACGCCGGGCCTGACGCAGCCCGCCGGCATTCATCAGACGTCATTGCAGCGGCAGGGTCGCATCGCGGCACCCGCCTGAAAGAGGAGTCGGCAGCATGGCATCGATCTTGGACTCGATCGGAAAGCTGGTTCACGGGACCGCGACGTCGCTCATCGACAACGGGGTCACGGACAAGCTCGCCGACGCGATCAACACCGCCGTGAAATCGGGCTTCGACGTGATCAAGGACAGCCTGAAGGTGGTTCAGGACGTGACGAAACCCGCGGACGACACCCCGCCCAACGGCGGACCCTGAAGGAGGATCAGCGATGTATCATTCACCGAGCGGATATCATGGCGGCGGCTGCCAGAGCTGGGCCGGTCCCTATTATATCGCCTTCTTCGCGGTGCCGGTGCCTTGCCCGCCGGTCGATTGCAAGCCCGCCTGCGCCGAGATGATCGTGCCGCGCGAGATCGAGGTCGATCCGGCGGGCTCGCCCAAGCAGGGTTTCGTCGGCGGCCATAGCGACACGCATCTGACGCTCGAATATCTGGTCGATGCGGGCGCGCCCGCGCCCCAGGTCGAGGTCACGCTCGAATCGGGCGGCACCACCCAGACCTGGACCGCCACCGATCTCGCCGAGGGCTATCACAGCGAGGAGGCGTTCCTCGCCGCCGACGCCGGCACGAAGGTCACGATCTCGGTCACCGACGCGGTGGCGCGGTTGCGCTGGTGCGAACGGATCTGCTGCTGAACCCATCCGACAGAAGGAGTAGAGGCCATGCATCCCGCACATCCGCATTACACCGGCCAGCCGGGATTTCCCGGGGGTCATCCCGGTCCCATGATGCCGGGGATCCCGTTCTATCCGGGCCAGATGGGCCATGGCTTCTGTCACGGCTGCGGCCATCCGAAATCGAAATGCGTCTGCGGCTGCCGAGAATGCCGCAAGGAATCGAAGGAGGTGCTGGTCAAGGCCGACACCAAGATCGGCGATCTGCGCGGCACCGCGGCTTTCACCCAGATGATGCAGAGCCATGCGAGCGCGCCGATCGTCATGAACATGGCGCCCGCCGGATTCACGAACGTCAATGTCGCGGGCCGCGAGACCGTGGCGCTCGACGCGGCCGCGGCGGCGCTGACGGCGGGCATCGGCACCGCCTTCATCGGCGGCAGCTG
>CAVOLB010000061.1:0-37218 GCA_963696655.1 uncultured Alphaproteobacteria bacterium | reverse complement strand
GTCGGGCACCAGTCCGCATGGAAATGCAAAGCCACAGGCTTGCCTGCTTTCTGCGCCTCTGCCAGCGCAGCCGCAGAGTACGGTTTGACTTCGAGGGCGTGTGACGCCATTGAATATGCTGGGAGGATTTGCAAAAAACATCAAAAGTTACCCCCAAAGTTACCCCCAAATGTTTTTGATACCCCTGGCCGCTTTGCGCGGTCTTTTTTCGTTTTTCAGAGCTCGCTCAGGGTGGTCAAAAGAATGGGTGAAGCGTCCACCGTACCTGGTGCGCTTCGCAAGTCGCCGCGCTCAACTGTGCAGGGTACGGCTACGGGCGGTGACTTGATTGGCGACCACTCCGAAAAGTGACCAGCCTTGGCCCTTCGGTCTTTCGGGACTCTACGAGTCCGGGAGTTACCCCACCGGCAGCTAACCTGTGCCCTTTCGGGTCATCGGCCCCTATCGCAACTGCGGTATCAGTTTAACGCCTGGTGATGAATTGTGCATAATTGCCAACAGAAACCGGCTTTGCCGAACCATCACCAGCTCCCAAGTATTCCGGTTTCACTTGCTAAGGTAGAGCCCCCTGGCGATGGTTCACCCCTATATCCCTGCCACGCTGGCTATCGCGTTCTGAACGTTGAACTCCAGCATGTCCTTTGCCCGTTCGGCCACGCCTTTGACGATGAACCGTCCCGGCTTGGGTGGCACGATCCAGCCTGGGGAATTTTCAGTCATCACCCTGAACGTGAGAAATTTTGAAGAGGTCTGTTTGCCGCTGCTCGTTTCCATCCTGACCATACCCCGCTGCCTGGCCGGGATGTTGGGACCGTTCAGCCGTGTGCCCCAGTTGTAGCTGCTGCGCATCGTGCCTCCATGCTCCAGGCCAAGACGCTGCTGGAGCTGCAGGAGCCGGAGCCCGGCGTCACGGAAGTCCGCTACAGCACCGAGATTTCGATCGTCGGTCGGCTCGGCAAGTTCGGCCTGGGTGTCATGAAGAAGAAGGCGGAAGGCATCGGCGGCGACTTCGTGAAGACCATGCGCGAAAGGCTCGAGCCCGCGGCATGAGCGCGCCGCTGCTCCATATGCCGAACAGCCTGGAAGAGGCGGCCCGTCTGTTGGCGGCGGATCCCGAGGCGAAATGCCTCGCCGGCGGCGCCACCCTCGTGGCGATGATGAATGCCGGGCTGGTGCAGCCGAGCGCCCTTGTCAGCCTGCGCAGGATCGAGAGGCTGGCGGGCATCGAGCGCCAGGTCGATGGCTCGGTCCGGATCGGTGCCATGACGCGCCATCGCATCACGGCGAACTCGTCCGAGCTCGCGGCCGGCCAGACGGTCGTGAAGCAGGCGGCCTCCGTGATCGCCAATCCGCCGGTGCGCAATATGGGCACGATGGGCGGCTCGATCGCCTTCGCCGATCCGGGCGCGGACTATCCGCCGGCCCTGGTCGCGGCCGATGCCGAGATCGAGCTCATCGGCGTTGCCGGCGCGCGCCGCATCCAGGCGGCCGATTTCTTCATCGACTGGTATCAGACGGCGCTGGAGCCTGGCGAGCTGGTCGCGGCGATCCATCTGCCGGGCGGCGACAGCCGGGCCATCGGTCACTACGACAAGCTGGCGCGGGTCGAGGGCGATTACGCGACGGCCTCGGTCGCGGTGGTGCTGACCCTCGAGGGCGAAACTTGCACCGGGATCGCGGTCGCAGTCGGCGCCTGCGGGCCGAAGCCGGTGCGGTTGGCCGAGGCCGAGCGCAAGCTCATCGGCAGCAAGCTCGACGATGCGTCGCTCGCCGCGGCCGGTGCACTCCTGGCGGACGCCGCCGATCCCGTCGACGATGTCCGCGCCAGCGCCGATTACCGGCGCCTGGTGATCCCGCGCCTGGTTCGCCGGGCGGTGCGCGCGGCGAAGGCGCTGGCCCGATGAGCGACATCGCCGTCACCCTGAAGGTCAATGGCCGCGACCGCACCTGCCATGTCCCGGCCGACGAGACCCTGCTCGAGACCTTGCGCGTGCGGCTCGGCCTGACCGGCGCCAAGCGCGGCTGCAATCAGGGCGTCTGCGGCGCCTGTACCGTGCTGATCGAGGGCCAGCCGGTGCGCGGTTGCCTCTCGCTCTCGGCCAATTGCGACGGCAGTGCCGTCACCACGGTCGAGGGCCTGGCCAAGGGCCAGGTCCTGGCGCCGATCCAGCAGGCCTTCGCCGACGCCGGCGCCGTGCAATGCGGCTTCTGTTCCGCCGGCATGATGCTGGCGGCGACGGCACTCGTCGCGGAGCGGCCGAACGCGACGGTCGACGAGATCAGGGCCGGGCTTGCCGGCAATCTCTGCCGCTGCTCGGGCTATCGCAAGATCGTCGAGGCCGTTTTGTCGGTCGTCGCGGGGGCGCCGCGATGAACGAGCCCGCCATGGCCGTCGGATTGAACCTCCCCAAGCTCGAGACGCTCGAGAAGGTGACGGGTCGCGCACAATATATCGCGGACATGTCGCGGCCCAACATGCTGCATGGCGCCGTGTTGCAGAGCCCTTATGCCCATGCGCGCATTCTCCGTTACGATACCAGCGCGGCGCTGGCGCTGCCGGGGGTCCATGCGGTCGTGACCGGCGAGGATTTCGGCGAGCATCGCATGGGCGCCTTCGTCAAGGACGAGACCGCCATCGCCAAGGGCAAGGTGCGCTATGTCGGCGAGCCGGTCGCTGCGGTCGCGGCCGAGGACGAGGCGACCGCGCGCCGGGCCTGCCAATTGATCGACGTCGAATATGAAGAGTTGCCTGCGGTCCTGACCGTCGAGGAGGCGCTGGCGCCCGATGCGGCGATCGTCCATGAGGGGCTCGCCGATTATTTCAAAGTCTTTTCGGCGATCTCCAAGGGCAACTCGCTCTCCTATACCGAGATCAAGGAAGGCGATCTCGAGCAGGGTTGGCGCGAGAGCGACCTGATCTTCGAGAATACGTTCGAGACGCCGGCCCAGGCTCATCTCGCCATCGAGCCCTGCGGGGCGCTGGCCGAGACCGACGCGCAGGGCCGGGTCACGCTCTGGTCTGCGAACCAGTCGGTTTTCCGCGTCCAGGCCAATGTCTGCGAATCGCTGGGCCTGCCGATGTCGAAGCTGCGCTGCGTGACGCCGCGTATCGGCGGCGGCTTCGGCAACAAGATGGAAGCGCATATCCAGCCGATCGCGGTCAAGCTCGCCATCGTCACCGGCCGGCCGGTCAAGATGATCCTCACCCGCGAGGAGGATTTCCAGATGGTGCGGGTGCGCCATCCGGCGAAGATCCGCGTCAAGACCGGCGTGAAACGCGACGGCACGCTGGTCGCGCGCGAATGCGAGCTCTATCTCGACGGCGGCGCCTTCGGCGACGACAGTCCCGGCGTGCTGGGCTATGCGCTGCTGATGTCGCGCGGGCCCTATCGCATCCCGCATGCGCGCGTCCACGGCCACGTCGTCTATACCAACAAGCTGCGCTCCGGGGCCTTCCGCGGCTTCGGCAACCCGCAAGTCTCGTTCGGGACCGAAACGCAGCTCGACGAGATCGCCGAGGCGCTCGGCATGGATCCGATCGAGCTTCGCCTCAAGAACATGATGAAGCCCGGCGATCATTGGCTGGGCGGGCAGCGGGTCGATTCCAATGGCCTGGCGGACTGCATCGACGCGGTGCGCAAGGCCTCGGGCTGGGACCGGCGCCAATCGCTGCGGGCGCCGCCGGAGGGAAAGCGGCGCGGCTTCGGCTTCGCTGTCGCCGGTCACATCAGCGGGCTGCTCGGCACCGGCGCCATCGTGCGGCTGCTCGAGGACGGCTCGGTCGTGCTCAATACCGGGGCGGTCGATATCGGCCAGGGATCGGACACCGTGCTCACGCAGATGTGCGCCGAGGTGCTGAAGATCCCGATGGAGCAGGTCTCGACCGCGTCGCCCGACACGGACGGCTCGCCCTACAACTGGGGCACGACCGCCAGCCGCGTCACCTACACCACGGGCCGCGCCGTGGTGGCGGCCTCGCACGAGGTCGAGCGCCAGATCAAGGAACAGGCGGCCGACATCTTCGAATGCAGCGTGGACGATCTGGAGCTGCGCCCGGGGGGCCGCGTCGGCATCAAGGGCGTGCAGGCCAAGGAGCTGCCCTTCCTCGTGGTCTCGGCACGTGCCCATTGGCGCAAGGGCGGCCCGATCGTCGGCAGCAACACGCTCGTCTATGACACGCCGACGGTCGACCCCAAGCGGGCGATCGCCCTGGGTCTGCCCTTCGCGCAGATCGGCGTCTACAGCTTCGCCGCGCTGGTGACGGAGGTGGAGATTGATGAAGCCACGGGGCAGACCGAGGTCAAGCGCCTCTGGACCGCGGTCGATGTGGGCAAGGCGATCAATCCGCGCCTGGTCGAAGGCCAGATCGAGGGCGGGGTGGTGCAGGGGATCGGCTTCGCGCTGATCGAGGAAGTGGTCTGGGACGGCGCGCGCCTCGCGAACCCCACCCTCATGGACTACAAGATCCCCGGCACGATGGACATTCCCTACGAGCTCCAGTCGATCATCGTCGAGCATGCGCAGGGCGATGGGCCCTTCGGCGCGAAGGGCGTCGGCGAGATCTCGCTCGTGCCCGTGCCTTGCGCCATCGCCAATGCGATCCATGACGCCGCGGGTGTGCGGCTGCGCCGCCTGCCGATGAATGCCGAACGGGTGCTGCGCGCCTGCTTGGCAAAGGAAGATGGGGCAAAGGAAGACGGGGCGAAGGAGGGCGGCCTTGCGCATTGAGGATTATCCGCCGCAGGAGCCCTTCTCCGAGGTCGGCAGGCGCTACCATGACGAGGCCATGCGGCTGGGGGCCGGCATCACCGGCGAGGATCACTCCTATGGCGACGATCCCTATCAGGGTGTCGCCCTCTACCGCCCGGCCAGGCCCAACGGCCGGGTGCTGGCGTTCCTCCATGGCGGCGGCTGGACCAACGGCTACAAGGAATGGATGGCCTTCATGGCGCCGGCCTTCACCGCGGCCGGCTATCTCTTCGCCTCGATCGGCTATCGCCTTGCGCCGCAGCATGTTTTCCCCACCGGCGTCGAGGATGCCGCGGCGGGCGTCGCCTGGGTCTGGAGGGAAAGCGGCCGCAAGCCCATCTTTGTCGGCGGCCATTCCGCCGGCGGCCATTCCGCCAGCCTGCTGGCGGTGACCCGGGACTGGCAGGACCGGCAGGGCATAGCGGGTGATGCGATCCGCGGCTGCCTGCCCATCTCGGGCGTTTACGATTTCGCGGCCGGCTCAGGCCTCTCCATGCGGCCTCGTTTCCTCGGGACCGGCGACACCGACCGGGCAGCCAGCCCGATCCACCGGATCGACGGGCGGCCGCGACCCTTCTTCATGGCGCATGGCGAACGCGACTTTCCGCATCTGATCCGGCAAGCTGAAGCCATGGAGGCCGCCTTGAAGGCAGCCGGGGGCGAGGTTTCTCGGATCGTGCTGCCGGGCCGTGACCATTTTACCGCCAGCTATGCGGGCGGCGAACCCGCCGGCCCGTGGGTGCCGGCGGCCATCGACTGGATGAACAAGCAACCATAAAGACGACAGGGGAGGCGAAGACGATGTTGAAGAAATGGATGGGAGCGGCCCTCGCGGTGGCGGGCCTCGCTCTTGCCGGTATGGCGGCGGCCCAGGCGGCCGAGCCGGTCCGGATCGGATTCTCGATCGCGCAGACCGGCCTGTTCGCGGCCGCCGCGCCCTCGCAGCTCAATGCCTACGAGCTGTGGAAGGAGCAGGTGAATGCGGCGGGCGGGCTCGATGTCGGAGGCACCAAGCGGCCGATCGAGTTCGTCATGTATGACGACCAGTCCAATCCCGACCAGACCGTGCGCATCTATGAGAAGCTGATCACCGAGGACAAGGTCGATCTGCTGCTGGCCCCCTGGGGCACGCCGATGCATTTCGCGATCGCGGGCGTGCTCGAGAAATACCAGTTCCCGGTCGTCGGCAACTCCGCCGCCTCGGTGCAGCTGCGCGATCTCAAGCCCGGCAATATCTGGTTCCCGACCTCGGCCATTCCCGACCGGATGGCGGATGAGCTCGCCAAGATGCTGACGGCAAACGGCGCCAAGACCGCCGCCGTCATCACCAACCAGCTGCCCTTCTCGCTGGAGATCAAGCAGTTCCTGATCCCGGCCCTCGACAAGGCCGGCATCAAGGTCGCCGTCAATGACGAGTATCCGCCCGACGTGAAGGACATGACGGCGCTGCTCGGCAAGGTGAAGGCGGCCAACCCGGACGCGGTTCTGGCGCTCTCCTATCCGAACGATTCGATCCTTTATATGAACCAGGCCAAGGAAGTGGGCATCAAGGCGCCGTTCCAGTTCGTGCTGGTGGGCCCGACCATCGACTTCTTCGGCAAGATGTTCGGCAAGGATCTCGACGGCATCGTCACCATCGGCCATTGGACCCCGGCCAAGGCCGACTGGCCGAAGGCGAAGCCCTTCTTCGACGCCTATGTCGCGAAGTTCAACGCCAACCCGGACTATCTCGATTCCGCGCTCGCCTACATGTCCTGCGAGATCCTGCAGCAGGCGGTGGCGACGGCGGGTCTCGACAAGGCCAAGATCCGGGAAGCGATCTCGACCATGACCTTCGACACCATCAACGGCCCGGTGAAGTTCGAGGGCGTCCAGAACGTGACCACGCCGACCTCGTTCCTGCAGTTCCAGGATGGCAAGGCACAGCTGGTATGGCCGCCGGAAGCGGCGACCGCGCCCTACAAGCCGCGCAGCTGATGGCCTGAAAATCGAAGGGCGCGGGAGGAGCGGGCGACCGCTTCTCCCGCGCCGCTTCGTTTGCAACCCTCCATACCGGCGAGCTTTCGAGCCTTGGATCTGCTGCTCTCTCCCCAGCTACTGGCGGCCGCGCTGATCGCGGGCGCGCTCTATGCGCTGGTGGCGCTGGGCCTGAATCTGATCTACGGCACCATGCGGCTGCTGAACGTGGCCCATGGCGAGCTGGTGATGGTCGGAAGCTACGTCGCGTGCTGGTCCTTCAGCCTGCTGGGGCTGGGGCCCTGGCCGGCGCTGGTCCTCTCGCCGGTCGCGGCCGGCCTCCTGGGTTACGGCCTCTATCGCGGTCTGTTCCGCCGGCTGCTCGCGAACCCCGCTCTGTCCCAGCGCATCGAGGCCAATTCGCTGCTGCTGTTCTTCGGCATCTCGATCATCCTGCAAAATCTGGTGTCGCTGCTCTTCACGGCGACGCCGCGCGGCTATCAACCCTTCGGCGGCGCCGTGATCGATCTGGGCGTCGCCTCGGTCACGGGGGGACGGCTGCTGGTCCTCGTCGTTGCCGGCATCGTCACCGTCGCCGCCATGCTGCTGCTGCATTTCAACACCGTGGGCCTGGCGGTCAAGGCGCTGATCCAGAATCGCGAGGCGGCCAGCCTGGCCGGGATCGACACGGAGAAGCTCGAGCGCTGGAGCTTCGTCGCGGGCTTCGCGGTCGCGGGCCTCGCGGGCGCCCTGGTCAGCATGGTGGAGCAGGTTTCGCCCTTCATGGGCTTCCCCTACATGATCGCTGCCTTCGTCATCATCATTCTGGGCGGGCTCGGCAATCTGACCGGAAGCCTGATCGGCGGGCTGATCCTGGGGCTGCTCGAGACCTATGGCGTGGCGCTGACCTCGCCCAACTACCGCTCGATCCTGGTCTATGGCGTCTTCATCGCGGTGCTGCTGATCCGTCCGCAAGGTCTCTTGGGCCGGACCCGGATCGTGCGATGAAGCCGTTCTCCAACCTGTTGCCGATCCTCTTCTTCGCGGCCATGGCAGTCCTGCCGCTCCTGGCCGGCGACTACTATCAGGGCGTCGGCTTCCAGCTGCTGATGTGGATCGCCCTGACCCAAAGCTGGGTCCTGCTCTCCGGTTTCACCGGCTACATCTCCCTCGGCCATGCCGTGTTCTACGGGTTGGGCGGATATCTCACCGTGCTGACCTGGCACATCGTCCCGCTGCCTCTCGCGATCCCCCTCTCCGGTCTCGTGGCCGCCCTGTTCGCGGGCCTGATCGGCTATCCGGTCATGCGCGTGCGCGGGCCCTATTTCGTGATCCTGACTTTCGGCCTCGCGGAGCTGGTCAAATACATCGTCATCAATGTCGAGGCGGCGCTGGGCAAGTTCGGGCGGCTGATGATGGGCGCGCCGGGGCTTTCGACGCTCTATTGGACGATGCTGGCCCTGGCGGTCGCAGCAACGCTGCTGGTGGTGCTGGTCGGTCGTTCGCGTTTCGGCGCCGGCCTGCGGGCGATCCGAGAGGACGAGCCGGCGGCGGAAACCGTGGGCGTTCCGACCGCGCGCTACAAGCTCGCGGCCTATGCGCTTTCGGCCGCCATCCCCGGCATGGTTGGGGGGCTGGCGGCGCTGCGCACCAGCTATTTCGAGCCGCAGCAGATTTTCAGCCCGACCATCTCCTTCACGGTCGTGACCATGGCCATGATCGGCGGCAGCGACCGCGCCCGCGGTCCCCTCATGGGCGCCCTGTTCCTGGTGCTGCTGTCTGAGCTGCTCTGGGCCAACCTGGCCGAACTCTACATGATCATCCTCGGGCTGCTGCTGATCGGCTTCGTGCTGTTTGCGCCCTCGGGCATCGACGGGCTGTTGCGGCGGAGGTTCGGGCCATGAGCCTGCTCGAGCTTCGAGGCGTGGGAAAGCGCTTCGGGGGGCTGAAGGCCCTCGACGATGTGAGCTTCTCGATCGAGAGCGGCGAGATGGTCGGTCTCATGGGCGCCAACGGCGCCGGCAAGACCACGCTCGTCAGCCTCGTCGCCGGCAACGAGCGGCCCACCGCCGGCGATATCCGGTTCGACGGGCATTCGCTCGTCGGCCGTCGCGCCGATCAGGTGGCGGCGCGGGGTGTCGCGCGGACCTTCCAGATCGTGCGGCCCTTCCGTGGCCTCACCGTCCGCGAGAACGTTCGGATCGGAGCCCTGTTCGGCTCCGCCGAGCGGCGGCCGGACGCGGCGGACGAATTTGCCCGGTCGATCCTGGACGATGTCGGCTTGGCGGATCGCGCCGACGCGCTGGCGGGGAGCCTTACCCTGGCCGGTCAGAAGCGGCTCGAGATCGCCCGCGCGCTGGCGCAGCGGCCGCGATTGCTGCTGCTCGACGAGGTCATGGCCGGCCTGACGCCGACCGAGATTGCCGACGCCATGGCCATGATCCGGCGCATCAAGGAGAAGCATGCCCTGACGGTGCTGGTGATCGAGCATGTGATGTCGGCCCTGATGGATCTCTGCCAGCGCATCATCGTGCTGCATCACGGGATGAAGATCGCCGAGGGCACGCCGCAGGCGATCGCGCGCGATCCCCACGTGCTCGACGCTTATCTCGGGGTCGAAGCATGAGCGCGGTCGCAGAGGATCTGCCGGTGCCGTCTCCCTTGCTGGAGGTTCGCGATCTGGTCGCCGGCTATGGTGCGATCGAGGTGCTGCACGGTGTCTCGCTGTCGGTCCTGCCCGGGTCGATCACGGTCCTGCTCGGCAGCAACGGCGCCGGCAAGACCAGCCTGATGCGCACGCTGGCGGGGTTGATGACCCCTAGGCGCGGCTCGATCCGGTTCGACGGGGCGAGCCTCGAGCGTCTTGCCGCCCATGAACGGGTCGGACGCGGGATCGCGCTCGTGCCCGAAGGCCGGATGATCTTCCCGCATCTCACGGTCGAGGAGACCTTGCGGGTGGGGGCTTATGGTGCTTGGGCGCGACCTCATTATGCCGAGAGCCTGGCGCGGGCCTATGCGCTGTTTCCGCGACTGGCGGAGCGCCGGCGGCAGTCGGCGGGCGCTCTCTCCGGCGGCGAGCAGCAGATGCTGGCGATCGCGCGGGCGCTCATGGCCCGACCCCAATTGATCCTGCTCGACGAGCCGACCTTGGGGCTGGCGCCCAAGATGGCGCGCTTCGTGTTCGATCTTACCCGGGAACTCAGGGCCGCCGGGTTGACGCTGCTCCTGGCCGAACAGGACGTCCGGATGAGTCTCGCCATCGCCGACCGGGGCTATGTGCTGGAGAACGGCCGGATCGTCATGGCCGGCGCGGCCGGCGACCTGGCCGCCGATCCCCGGATCCGCACCAGCTATCTCGGGCTCTAGACCGAACCCCCGGCGGCGGCTCGCGGACAAAAGAAAACGGCAGGCCCAATCGAGGCCTGCCGTTCCTCAGCAGACGGACTTTAGCGGTGCGACGAAGCGGTCTTAGTGCTCGTTGACCGGCAGGCCCAAAGCCTTGACCGCGCCCGTGATGGTCGCGATGCCTTCGTCATACTTACCGTGGGCGCACTCATCCTGCCCCTGCGCCAGAGACGCGCTCGCGGCGTCGGTCCCCGGGGCCTTGCCCATGATCATGATGTCCCAGTCCAGGTCCTGTGCGTAGAGAGTGCAGCGATTGTTCGGCGTAACGTTCGAGATCACGGCGGCCATCGCGCCCGTGGACAGAGCCATGCCGAGAGCGGCGGACGCGATCAGGAATTTTATCTTCATTGTTGAACTCCTCTTTTTTCTGGGCGGGGATCTCAAGATTGGATCCGTAACAATTCGGCAGGATGATAAACTCTACCAGCAGCCCCGTCTCGCCCGACTCCGAACCATACACTGTTTTTCGTTCCGAGTCAGAGGCCTCTGCAGCGAGACCGGTGTCGAGTTTTATCGTTAACGATTTTGCCCCCCGGTCGGAAGGCCGAAATGACCGGCCCCACAAAAGCCTCCGCCCCACTGGGAGCACCGGGTTGTTAACGTCCCGAGGCGATCAGCGGTTCCTGGATTCGGGATCCTCACCCTCAACTGGCTTCGCTCAGGCTGCCCGCCGAAGGCACGCCGACTTGTCCCTAAGCGCCAGAGACGCCGCCGAAGGCCCGCCGATTGTGGGGCGAACGGTCTGGTAATTTATTGTTATAAAATGACAATTTGTTGCCCTCGCATTTGCAGACTGGGCGCGAGCGCAGAGACGCGTCATGCTGGATAGGATCGAGATCCGAGCCGGGGATGGGCTCGAGCCGCTCTTGGGGGACTTCGAGAGGAACCGCGGAGGCCGGGCAGGGGGCACGTCGTTGCGATCCGGCCCTGCCGCTCACGCAAATCGACAGGGAAATGGAGCCGCGACATGGTGGCGTACGGACGATCGCTTCGAGTGCTATCCGGTGCTTTGGGTCTGGTTCTCGCCGTCTCGGCGACGGCAGGGGCAGGAACGCTCGATGATCTCAAGAAGAACGGCACGATCAGACTGGGTGTCCGCGAAGACACCAAGCCCTTCTCCTATATGGATGCCGACGGGACGGCGAAGGGCTATGTCGTCGATCTCTGCAACGCGGTCGTCGAGAAGCTCAAGACCGCGTACAGCCTGCCGGGCCTCAAGACGGAATATGTGAAGGTCACGACCGAAACTCGCTTCAACGCCATCAGCGAGGGCAAGGTCGATCTGCTCTGCGGCCCCGACACCGTCACGCTAAAGCGCCGCGAGCAGGTGAGCTTCTCGGTTCCGGTCTTCATCACTGGCGCCGCCGTGCTCTATCGCACCGACGGTCCGAGCTCGCTCTACGATCTCAAGGACAAGAAGGTCGGTGTCAAATCGGGAACGACCACCGAAACGGTCCTCAACGGCGTCCTGAAGAAGCTGGACATCGCCGCGCAAGTCGTCACCTACGACAGCTACGAAGCGGGCGCCAAGGCGCTCGGCACCAACGAGATCTCCGTCTTCTTCGGCGATCGCGGCATTCTCGTGGATCTGTTGAAATCCTCGGGCAACGACCAGCTCAAGCTCGGCGACCTCATGCTGAGCGCCGAGACTTACGCGCTGGGCCTGCGACGTAATGACGAGGACTTTCGCCTTGCGGTCGACCGCGCCCTCAGTCAGATCTACGTTTCCAAGGATCTGACCCACATCCTGCGCACGAATTTCGGCGACCGTCCTCCGGGACCGATTCTGGAATCGCTGTTTCTGGCGAGTGCGCTGCCCGATTGAGGGTCGGCCGGTTTCACATCACGATAGCATGGGGTTCTGATGACGAAGGTTGCGAACGCGGAAAGGCCTGGCCTCTCGCGAACCCTTTCCCGTCGTCTGTTGCTGGGCTCGATGGCAGCGGCAGGAGCGGTGGCCATCGGCCCCCGCCTTGCCGCGGCCGATGCGCAGATGGATGCGGACGCGATGACGACCCTCAAGAAGCTGTATGCCTCGAACGAAGGCGCCCGCGTGCTGGGCGAGAAAGCCAAGGGCATCCTCGTCTTCCCGACGATCGCGAAGGGGGGCTTCATGATCGGCGCCGCCTATGGCGAAGGCACCTTGCTGGTCAACGGCAGGACCGCCGGCTATTACAGTTCGGCCGCCGCTTCCTATGGCCTCCAGATCGGCATTCAGCGGTTCAGCTATGCGCTGTTCCTGATGACCGACAACGCGATGCAGTACCTCAACAAATCCGATGGCTGGGAAATCGGCGTCGGTCCGTCGATCGTCGTCGCCGATGAAGGATTCGCCACAAAGGCGACCACCACGACCCTGAAGGCCGAGATCTACGCCTTCATCTTCGGCCAGCAGGGTCTCATGGCCGGTCTCGGGATCGAAGGGACGAAGGTCACGCGCATAAACCGCTGAACCCGGCGAGCCGTCGAAGAATTGAAAATTTTCCAGCGCCGGCGCGACCGAGCGCGAGCATTGGGATGATGACATGGCCGCCTACCAGGAGATGATCCGGGAGACGGCGACCGACGACGCGCCCAGGTAAGTCGTGCCCGAGGACAACAAACGGCACACACAGATCATCGTCGCGGCCGCGATCGCCGACGCGCTGGATTCGCCGGGCCCGGCCTATCCCGAGGTGGACGCCGACACGCGCAAGGAACTCGGGCTGGCGCGGACCGTCCTCGAAGCCTCCTGACACCCGCCTCGGGCGCACAAGGGTCCCAAGTTTGGGCTTCGCTCTCCGACATCTATGGGATCGCCGACGGCCTTTGGGCTGCCCCCGACGACTTCGCGCCGTTAGCGGCTATCGCAAATACTGGCCGCCGGTTACTCTGGCAGCAGTCGGGCGAGACATTGGTCTTTGGCGGTGGCATCGATGACGCCTCGCATTGTCGTGACGCTTGCCTTGGCGGGAGCGCTTTGCCTTTGCATCCTGCCCGGCGCGGCGTCGGCGCAGACGATGGATCGTATCGCGGCGACCCAGACCATCCATATCGGCTTCATTCCCGACCAGGCGCCATTCGCGATCCCGAACGCGGACGGACCGCCCACCGGCTATGCGATCGATCTCTGCAATCGCGTCGCGACCAAGATTCGAGGGACCGTTCCCGGGATCTCCGTCAGCTATGTCGAGACCAGCCTGGCCGACGCCTTCGACGCTGTCGCTGCGGGCCGGATCGATCTCCTTTGCGGCGCGATCACCGCGACGCTGGGTCGGCGCGAAACCGTGGACTTCTCCGAACCGATTTTCGTGACGGGGGCGAGCGCCCTCCTGCGTACCGATTCGCCGCGCGATCTTCGCGAATTGTTTCTGGGAGAGCGCAGCATCAGCCCGCCGCGGTCGTTGGAGATGCAACCCTTCGCCACCAGCCATGTCGGCGTCCGGGCGGGGACGACGACCGAAGCCGTGCTGCGCCGCGCGGTCAGCGAGGGTGGCTATGCCACGACGATCGTCGGCTATCCGACGCATGAGGCCGGCTTGTCGGCGCTCGAGGCTCGGGAGATCGATGCCTATTTTGCCGACCGCGCCCTGTTGGTCGGGTTGCTGGCGCGGGCGCAGCGCCCGTCGCGCCTGATCCTCGGCACCCGCCTTCTCACGCATGAGGAGTATGGCATCGCCATGGCGCGGGGGGACGCCGATCTCAGGCTTCTGGTGGATCGCGTTCTGAGCGCGTTCTACGCGACGCCCGAGTTCTCCCTGCTCTTGGGGACCTATTTCGGTCCGCAGGCGGCAGAACTTCAATCGCAGATCAAAGCTTCATCGATGCCGGAGTGAGGGGGCAGGGGGCGATATGTCGTCGAAAGCAAGGCAGATCGGGCTGTTCCCCGCGACCATGCTGGTCGCCGGCAACATGATCGGCGCCGGCATCTTCATGATGCCGACGGTGATGGCGAGCATCGGCGGTATCGCGACATTGGGTTGGCTGGTGACGGCACCCGGCGCCTTCATCATGGGCTACATGTTCGCGCGGCTGGGGCAGGTGCGGCCCAAGGCGGGCGGGCCCTACGCCTATGCCCGAGAGGGGTTGGGCGACTTCGCCGGCTTCCAGTGCAATCTTCTCTACTGGTTCTCGAACGTCATCGCGAACATCGCGATCGCCACCTCGATCACCGGCTATATGGCCGTCTTCCTGCCGGTGCTGCGCGAGCCCCTGCTTGGCGCCTGCTGGACCGTGCTGATGGTCTGGCTCTCGGCGATTCTGAACATGATCGGGCCGCGGCTGGTGACGCGGTTCGAGATCGTCACCACCCTGCTCGGGATCGGCCCCATCGCGTTGGTCGGGTTCGGCGGATGGTTCGTCTTCGATCCCGAGTTGTTCCGGGCGGGCTGGAATCCGACCGGACTCAGCGCGGGCCATGCGATCTCGGCGGCCGTCTCGATCATGTTCTGGTCGTTCATGGGTGTCGAAAGCGCGTCGGTCGCCGCCGCCGTGGTGAAGAACCCCGAGAAGAATGTGGGGCGGGCGACCCTCCTCGGCGTCGCCATCGCCGCGGTCGTCTATGTCCTCAGCACCACCGCGATCATGGGCATGATTCCGAACGACGAGCTGCGCCATTCCACCGCTCCCTTCGCCGACGCGGCGATGCGGGCGCTGGGGCCCGTCGGCGCAGTGATCATCACGATCTGCGCGATCGTCAAGGGTTCGGGCTGCCTCGGCGGCTGGACGCTGATCAACGCCGAGACGGCGCTGGCGACGGCGCGCGACGGGTTGTTCCCGGTGATGTTCGCCAAGACCGATTCGCGCGGCGTGCCGATCCGGGGTCTGGCGATCGTCTCTACCATCATGAGCGTGATCATATTCCTGACGGTGTCGCCCACGATCGGGGAGACCTTCATGGTGCTGGCCGATATCGCCGTGCTGCTGGTCCTGACGCCCTATATCTTCGCAGCCGTCTCGGTGGCGCATTATGTGCAGCAGAAGATCGTGACGCGCCAGCTGGTCTGGGTGGCGCTGATCACCATCGCCTATTGCCTGGGCGTCATCGTCGTGTCCGCGGGCACCGCTGTGGCGGTCAGCATGGCGTTGGGCCTGGCGACGGCGCCGTTGTTCCGTGTCTTTCTCGCCTTCACGGAACGCGGCAACAAAGCCAAGCCAGTCGCGCTGGTCGACTGACCGCCGGCCGGAGTTCTTCTCGAGGGCCCGGGTGGCAGGTCCTCGCACAACCTATTGAGATGCAATGCTGAAGGGCGTTGGTGCCCGATCGTTGCCCCTCCAGGTGCGGGGTGCCGGAGACCCTGGCCGGATAGGACATCGCCGAGCTCCCAACGGCATTCTTGACATACGTCAATGTGCGAACCGGTTCGCGATGAGAATATTTTCGCATATGTCTGCTTTCGGCTGCGGAGGCGGGAGCGAGATTCTCGGGTATCACTGAAGGGGCAAGTAGGGTGAGCGCAAAGGCAAAGTCCAACCGTGGATTGCGGTCCGCAACGGGCCGGAGAAGGCCGGTCGCTTCCATATCGAAGGAGAAGAAGCAGAAGGCTCAATCCGCCTTTCTCGCGTTGAAGAAGTTGGGTGCCGAGAGCAGCAGGTCCGCGCCCATCGGTTCACACGGGGATGCCGCCGGGGTGCCTGCACACGAGGCGAACGCCGCCGAAAAAAAACTCGCCAGTCGCGAACTTCCCTCGGCCCAACTGCTGGCGGCCGGCAAGGCCATACGCGAGAAACTTCCCCGCAAGGCTCTCGCCGCTTTCAAGCGCGACAAGGATAAGGTCGATCCGCTCGCGATCCTGCGCGCCCAGGACAAGGGCCGCATGCAGCAGCTGATCCCGATTCGATACGGTCGGATGTTGCAGTCGCCCTTCACCTTCTATCGCGGTGCCGCGGCAGTGATGGCGGCCGACCTGGCCAAATCGCCGACGACCGGACTTCGGGTGCAGGCCTGCGGCGATTGCCATCTGTTGAACTTCGGCGGCTTCGCGACGCCTGAGCGCAACGTTGCGTTCGACATCAACGATTTCGACGAGACGCTGCCGGGGCCGTGGGAATGGGACGTCAAGCGGTTGGTCGCCTCCTTCGTCCTCGCTGCCCGAAGTCAAGGCATGAAGGAATCCGTCGGCCGAGACGCGGCGGTTGCGTGCGCCCGGAGCTATCGCGAGCACCTGCGCGAATACTCGGAGATGAGTCCGCTCGAGGTCTGGTACGCCAGAATTGACCTGGTTGACCTCAGCACTCTGGCGACCGGCGGGCTCGCCAAGGACATCGAGAAGCGCTTGCAGGGGCGGGTGGCCAAGGAGACGGAGACACGCGGATCGGACATGCAGTACCCGCAGCTCGCTGGGTTGGTCAGCGGTCATATCCGGATTCACGACGTCCCGCCGCTGATCTTCCATCCCTCCGATGTCAGCACGGAAGAGTACCAGGCACGAATTGAGGATGGACTGAAGTGCTATCGGGAGACGCTGACCGATGATCGACGCGAGCTGCTCGACCAATACCGGTTGGTGGACGGGGCCTTCAAGGTGGTGGGCATCGGCAGCGTAGGGACTTTCTGCGCCGTGATCCTCATGATGTCGGCCAACAACGCCCCCTTTTCCTGCAATGGAAGCAAGCCAGGCAATCGGTGCTCGAGCCCTATGTGGGCGAGAGCGCCTATTCTCACCCTGGCCAGCGGGTCGTGATGGGGCAGAAGCTGATGCAATCGGCCTCGGACATATTCCTGGGTTGGGCCACCAGCAATATCGGCATTCAAGGCTATGTGCGGCAACTGCGCGACATAAAGATCAAGCCGGTGGTGGAGGCCATGGATGCCGCGCTCTTGACCCTCTATGCCGCGGCATGCGGATGGGCCCTGGCGCGGGCCCATGCCAAGGCGGGCAATTCGGAGCTGACGATTACCGGCTATCTGGGCACGACCGGGAATTTCGACGACGCGATGGGCAATTTTGCCGTGGCCTACGCCAACCAGACCGAACGCGACCATGCGGTCCTGAAGGCCGCCGTCCGGGCGGGCAAGATCGACGTTCACCTGGAGTCATAGTTGTCGATGCGTCGGGGGGATTCATGAAGCCGAGCGGCCGTCGTGGCGCGGGCAACGCGGGTTCGGCTGTTGTGACAGCGTCGGTCTTCGCGTTTGCCATGATGGCACCCATGATCGCGCAGGCCGCGGCGGACGCCGCCGCCGATCAACCGGCGATCAGCACGCGCAAAATATTCCTGATGCTGTTTCTGATGCTGGGTCCCCTCAAGATCCTGGTGCCCTTTGTCAACATGACGAAGGGCGCCGATGGCTCTTTCCGGCGCCGGCTCGCGACCCGCGCCATCGTCCTGTCGGCAGCGGCGTTGGCGGTGGCCGGATCGATGGGACGCAGCTTCATCGAGAACTTCAACATATCCCTGCCTGTACTGACCTTGACCGGCGGCATCATTCTCTTCCTGGTCGCGCTGCAGACCGTGCTGAAGCAGTCCTCGGGCTCGCCCAATCCGCCCCAAGGCGAGCCGCAGCAGGGTTTGCATCTCGCATTCACCCCCTTGGCATTCCCCACCATCGTCACGCCTTACGGCATCGCCGCGGTCATCGTGTTTGCGGCACTGGCGCAGGACAACGACAGCGCGAAACTGATGCTTGTGGGCGCCGTCCTGCTGATCCTCGTCTTGGACTGGCTTGCCATGCTGTTCGCCGAAGCCGTCCTGAAATGGGCGGGGCCTGCTTTGCAGGTCTTCGCCGTGGTGCTCGGTGTCACCCAGATCGCGCTCGGGCTGCAAGTGATCATGCGCAGCCTCGCCATGATCGGTGTCTTCGTCGAGCGCGCGAACTGAGCGGAATCCATGAACGCGCTTTCCATCGCCAATCCCGTTTCACGGAGGCTGGGATGATCTCCCGCCGCGGTCGGAAGGCTGTCTCCAGCATGCTCGTCGTGCTGACGCTCTATGGCTGCAGCAGCATGGGGCCGGGCACCGTTCCGCGCGACCGCGTCGACTACGCCAATGCGCTGTCGGATTCCTGGAAGGATCAGATGCTGCTCAACATCGTGCGGCTGCGCTATGCCGACACGCCCACCTTCATGGATGTCTCCTCGGTCATCGCCGCCTACACGATCCAGATTGCGGGCAGCGCGGGTGCGGCAGGGAACATTGGCGTCTCCAGCAATTCGACAACGCTGCCGAATGCCACCGCGTCCGTGGGCGTTGCCGGCGGCTACAACGACCGCCCGACCATCTCATACACCCCGCTTACCGGCGCCAAGTTTGCCAAGAGTTTGCTGAAGCCGATTCCTCCAGAAGCGATCTTTTCGCTGATCTCGGCGGGTTATCCAGCAGATGTCGTGCTTCTCGCGACGGTGCGCGCACTCAACGGCATTTACAATCGGTCATCGACGGGGGGCACGCGGCGGCCAAGCGACCCGGATTTCTACCCCCTGGTGGAGGCCCTGCGGCGGATCCAGGCCTCGCGCGCTTTCAGCATGCGCATCGAGAAGCGCGACAACGACCAGGTCGCGATCGGAACCTTTGCATCCCGACCGCTGGACCCTGAGGTTCAGCGGGACGTCGACTTCGTGAGGAAGACGCTTAACCTGCACAGCGAAAATGGCGAGACGGCGCTTGAATATGGTGCTGCGCAACGCGACCCAAGCGAGCTTGCCGTGCTGTCTCGGTCCATGATCGAAGTCATGAACGAGATGTCCGCCGATATCGAGGTGCCGGCCGGCGATGTCTCCAGCGGTCGCACTTACGCGACCGTCGAGCTGGGTCCGAGCGCTTCTCCTTACGACTTGCCCCGGGTGAGAATTCACTCCGGGACGACCCCGCCAAGCGATGCCTTCACCGCGGTGCGCTATCGCGACACCTGGTATTGGATTTCGGACCAGGACTTCACGTCGAAGCGCTCCTTGACCTTCCTGCTGCTGTTCTTCTCGCTGGCGGAGACAGGCGTCGTGCCGGAGGGGCCGCTTCTGACGATTCCGGTCCAGTAACTGGCGGCAAGGTCCCGCCGGGCCGTCCTGGCATGTTGCCGGGGGTCCCGATGGATTGTTCGTCGATCTTATTGCGGAAAGGGAGTCCGGGAATGGGAGCGTCTTTGTTGGCCTTCTGTTGGCGGTGCATCGCAGTTCTCTCGCTCGCGATGATGATGGCCATGCCCGCCTCGGCACAGGATCAAGCGACTGAAATCCGGGCCCTTACCGTAACCGCGCCTCCATTCGTCATGAAACAGGGAGACGAGCTGACGGGCTTCTGCATCGACCTTTGGAACGAGGTTGCGGCACGGCTGAACCTCAAGACGAATTATCAGGTAGCGCCCAACGTCTCCACGCTACTCGACGTGATGAAGGCAAACGGCGCCGACGTTCTTGTTGCGCCCGTATTCTACTCGACCGAGCGCGACCGGATTTATGATTTTTCCCATCCCATATTGGAGGCGGGGATGCAGGTCCTCGTGCGAGGTGCCGGCGAGGAAGCCGGGCCGACGCCGCTGAGGGATGTGCTCAATCTGCTGTTCTCCCGATCGGCCCTCATTTGGCTCGGCGTAGGCGTGATTATCATTCTGATCCCGGCTCATCTGCTCTGGCTGCTCGATCGCGGGGGCGAGGATGGCGTCAGTCCGAGCCGAAGTTACTTCCCGGGCATTCTTCAGGCGATGGTTTGGTCAGCCACCGCGCTGGTTTCCCAGGTGCAGCAACTGCCAGGATACTGGCTGGCGCGCCTGCTCGGGCTTCTCTGGATGTTCGCCGGCGTCGTTTTCATTGCGCTCTATACCGCGCAGCTGACGGCCACATTGACGACCCAGCAGCTTCGAGGCGCCATCAACGGGCCCTCCGATTTGCCGGGCAAGCGAGTTGCCACCGTCACGGGAAGCACTGCCGTGCGCTATCTGCAGGACATGGGCGCGCAGGTGCAGCAGTTCGAGACGGCCGACGACCTGCTGACCGCTCTGATGGATCAGAAGGTCGATGCCGTGTTCGCCAACGCGCCTGCCCTTCGATACTTCGCGTCACATGACGGGGCGGGCCGGGCGAGCGTGGTCGGGCCGGAAGTCAATCGACAGGACATCGGCTTCGTGTTTCAGCTGAACAGCCCTCTGCGCCGGCAAGTAAATCATGAGCTGATCGCCATGCGTCAGGACGGCACCTATGAGCGGATCTACGAAACCTGGTTCGGCAGCGAGTAGGGAAAGGATGCCGTGGGGCTTGGCCCCCCGATTCTTGCAGACGTCGACGACAAGCGCGGGGACATCGTTTGCTGTCCTCTTTGCAGCGGCGCCCGTGACGGGACCGACACCAAGAGACGCCAGCATATCGGGCCGTTCACCGCCTTCCGGGGCAATCTCCGCCGCGCCAGGTGGAGGTTCGACAGTGTCACTATGGGTGGCTTAGAACGCCGTCGTTTGATGCAAGTCAAGTCTCCGGGACGTCTTCGAACGCATCCTTTGCGAAGCCCCCTCGGCCGATCGCAACGTTGAAAGGCGGACTTTCCAGGTTTCGACAACATTGCCGACCAGGCGGGCTCTCGGCATTGAAGCCTTACAGGGGCCATCGAAGGACGAACCGAGATGCGTTGGAACCAGTGGTACAGCCTCAAGAGCTACGTCAAATCCTCTCTCTGGATCGTTCCGTTCATCGCGTTGCTGCTCTATGTCGTGATCATACGCGTGATCTATGCGATGGACGCGCTGATCACCTGGGTGCCTTTGTTTCCTTGGGGGGTAGCGGGAACGGAGGCGATGCTTCAGCTGATCATCACCCTGGCGCTCACCTTCATCGTCTTCACCTTTGGTTCCTTGCTGGTTGCCATCCAGATCGCGGGCGGGCAGCTTTCGCCGCGGATCATCGCCGCCACGTTGCTGTGCGACAACGCCATCCGGTTCACCGTCGGCCTGTTCATCTTCACGCTTCTGTTCGCCGCGGGTGTGCTGGCCAGGTTGGAGGAGACCGTTCCTCATGGGGTCGGAGGAATCGCGGGTCTTCTTGGTTTCAGCTCCATCGCCGCCTTTCTCTATCTGATCGACTACGCGGCGCGACTGTTGCGGCCGGTCAGTATCATTTGGCGGGTCGGCGAGGGAGGGCGCGCGGTCATCGAGAGCGTCTATCCGGCGCCGGCTGGGATATCGAGCCTTTCGGGGAGCGTGCCCGGAAAGCGCCCCCCGCCCGTCCGAACGATCCTGCATCGCGGCAGATCCGCGATCGTCCTGGCGGTGAATCTGAAGGCCCTTGTCGCGGCGGCACAGAAAGCCGACGCCATCGTCGAGCTCGTGCCCCGCGTCGGCGATTTCGTGGCCACGGACGACCCTCTGTTCCACCTGTACGGGGACGCCGGCGCGATCGACGACCGACGGCTCAGGAGCCTGATCGCCTTCGGGCCGGAGCGAACGATGGAGCAGGACTCCACCTTTGCATTTCGCATCATCGTCGATATCGCCATCAAGGCGTTGTCCAAGGCGATCAACGATCCGACGACTGCCGTACTCGCGATCGATCAATTGCAGCGGCTGCTTCGCGTGGTCGGCAATCGGCACCTCTACGATGAAGAGATCAGGGATGGTGCCGGTGAGATTCGTGTGATCCTTCGGACTCCGAATTGGGAGGACTTCGTCCAGTTGACGTTCAGCGAGATACGCCTCTACGGCGCCGAGAACTTCCAGATTGCAAGGCGCCTGCGCGCGATGATCCTGAATCTGCTGCCGGCGCTGCCCGAGCATCATCGAGGAGCGCTGCACAATGAACTGGAACTGCTCGATCGTGCGCTCGAGAAGGTCTATTCGCTTCCTGAGGACCTGGCGCTTGCCCGGGTTCCGGATCTACAAGGGCTGGGAGGGTCGTCGGGGCAGTAGGGAGGAACCTCGGAGAGGATTCTCGCGATGTCGGGCGTGGGGCCGACACGGCGAGGTTGCATAGTTTTCGGATCGCATCGCTTCTTGCTCCGAAGCGCCGGTGTTGTCTGCAGGTCTCTGTCGATCGGGGGCGATTCGCATTGACTGGCCGCCTTTGCAGGATAAGAGTGATGGCGATGCTGCGTCGGTGAAGATCGGCGCCAAGAGTTTCTTTCCGAAGGCTTCGTTGCGGGCGGTTTCGAAGCAAGGGAAGGGCAGTTTGCCTTTCCTACCGTCGTGAAGAAGAGCGCATCACGCGTTCTTTCGAAGCAGTTGGGGAGCCAGAGAATCACATGAGACAGTACCTTCTCGGCACGACGGCGATCGTCGTGAGCGGGCTCGCGGCCGGCTCGACAATGGCGGCGCAGGGGGTTCAGCTGGGAATCGGCGGCTATTACGGCGCCGCGGCGGGACTCCTGCTGAGCCAGGACAGCGGTAGCGGGGACCCGGGCCAGCATACGCGCGACGTCGTCTTCCGGCAGGATGTCGAGGTCCATTTCAAGGGTGAGACGACACTCGACAATGGATTGACGATCGGCGCCAGAATCGAGATGGAGGGGCAGCAGTCCGACGACCAGATCGACGAGGTCTGGGCGTACTTCAAGGGCGGCTGGGGCGAGGTAAGGTTCGGTGACCAAGACGATGCCACCGAGGATTTGCAGTATCTGATACCGTCGGCATCGAACATCTTCGGCGTCGATACGCCTTACTTCGAGTTCTCCAACAGCCACGGCAATAATTTCAGCAATGGCTCGTTCCAGACCAACAGCACATTGCTGCAAATGTCGGGTGACGCGACGAAAGTCATGTATTTCAGCCCGACCTTCGCCGGCTTTTCTTTTGCGGTTTCCTTCGCGCCGGATCGCCGCGGCGAAGACACATACTCCTACTGGTCGCAGTCCGGCGGTACGACGCTCAGCAACAACTCGGGCCAGATCCAGAACGTCGTCTCGGCGGCGGTGAACTTCGACCATGACTTCAATGGCGTCAGCCTGGCGACCGGCGTGGGTTTCTCCGAAGGCCAGTTCGAATCGACCGGCGGCAATCACAACGTCGACATGACCTGGGCCATGGACGGTCATCTGGATGTCACCTTCTCCGGCTTCACGATTGGTGCCAGCGGGCTGTGGCGGGATAACTGGCAGAGCGCCAGCGGCGCCGATTACTGGGTGGCGGGCCTGGGTGTCGTTTACAATTGGGATGCCTGGAGCGTCGGTCTCGCCTGGTCGCACGGCGACTACGAGTATGCCAACAGCGGCAGCTCGTCGGACCGGATCGACATCATCGAATTCACCGCCCGATATGACCTCGGGCCCGGCATTTCACTGGATGCCATGGCCGGTTACGCCGCCCAGAACTCTGGCGGCAACACGGGCCACCAGGACGACAATAGCTGGGAGACCGGCGTCGGATTCTATATCGGCTTCTGAATGGAGCCGGCCGCAAGTCGCGGCGGCCAAGAGGCGGAACGGTGACGTCCAGGTTCCGACACAGAAGGGCAGTATCGCTGTTATTGTTTGAGCGTCGGTGCCGACAGTGTGTTTGACGGGTGGATCGCTCATTCGCAGACGAGCTGGCGCGTCCGGACAAGCGAGCAAGAAAATATCGATCCGATCGGCGAGACCGGCGGCGCATTCGGGGAAATCCTCTTCGATCTCGATGTGCCACGGAACTGAAATCTTGATCCGGAAACCCTTTGCCCCATTGTCTTGATCTAAGTCAGGGGCATGCTCCTCAAGGCTTGGTATCGGTTGTCGAGCAGCAGCAGGGGATGGAGAGCAACATGGCCGCGACAACCGATACGGTGGCTGTTCCGACGGCAGCACCGGCCGATCACAAACTGACGCTGATACCGCTGATCGCATTGGTGGTCGGCTCGATGATCGGAGGCGGGGTCTTCAACCTGCCCTCCGACATGTCGAGGGGCGCGTCGCCCGGCGCCATCGTGATCGGGTGGCTGGTGACGGGCCTCGGCATGCTGATGCTGGCCTTCGTCTATCAGGATCTGGCCGTCCGCAAACCGGCGCTGAATGCCGGTCCCTACGCCTATGCCAAGGCCGGCTTCGGCTCGTTCATCGGCTTCAACAGCGCCTGGGGATATTGGATCAGCGCGTTCCTCGGCAACGTGGCCTATGCGGCCGCGATCTTCTCGGCGCTCTCCTATTTCCTCCCGATCTTCGGCGGCGGCAGCAATCTGCCGTCGATCATCTGCGCGTCGATCGGCGTCTGGGCGGTCCATTTCCTCGTCCTCAAGGGGATCCGGCAGGCGGCTTTCATCAACGTGATCACGACGATCTCGAAGCTGGTGCCGATTTTCCTGTTCCTGCTGGTCGCGATCGTCGCGTTCCACTGGGACAAGCTCAATTTCAACTTCTGGGGCCAGCCGGACGCGGCCGGGCAGGGCGGCCTGGGCTCGCTCCTGTCCCAGGTCAAGAGCACGATGCTGGTGACGGTCTGGGTCTTCATCGGCATCGAGGGCGCCAGCGTCTATTCCACGCGCGCGGCCAAGCGCTCGGATGTGGGGCGCGCCACGCTCATCGGCTGCCTCGGGCTCTACGCGCTGGTCTCGCTGCTGGCGACGGGCCTGATGAGCCAGCCCGAGCTGGCCGGTCTCAAGGTCCCGTCGATGGCCGGCGTGTTCGAGACGCTGGTCGGCC
This sequence comes from uncultured Alphaproteobacteria bacterium, assembly GCA_963696655.1. GTDB lineage: Bacteria > Pseudomonadota > Alphaproteobacteria > Dongiales > Dongiaceae > Hypericibacter. The sequence continues at coordinate 12,606 of CAVOLB010000061.1, read as the reverse complement.
CCTGGGGCGCGGCCTTGATCAATCTCGGCCTGATCGTCTCGGTCGGCGGCGCCTATCTGGCCTGGACCCTGCTCTGTGCCGAGATCCCCTATGTCTGCGGCCGGGACGGGACCTTTCCCAAGTGGTTCGCGGTCGAGAACCGCAACGGCTCGCCGGCGAACTCGCTCTGGATCACCAACGGATTGATCCAGCTCTTCCTGGTGCTGAGTTATTTCTCCCAGAGCGCCTATCAGTTCTTCTACTTCATCGCCTCGGTCGCCATCCTGCCGCCCTATGTGTTCTCCGGGGCCTATGCGCTGAAGCTCGCCATCACGGGAGAGGGCTACCAGGCGGGCGACAAGGCCCGCCGGCGGCAGCTCGTTGTCGGCGCGATCGCCACGATCTATGGCATCTGGCTCATCTATGCCGCGGGCCTGCAATATCTGCTGATGTGCGCGATCCTGTTCGCACCCGGCATCCTCGTCTATGCGAAGGCCCGCAAGGAACAGGGCGGTCGGATCTTCACCGGTGCGGAGGCCGTCATCGCGGTCGCCCTCGTGGCGGTCGCCTTGCTGGCGGCGTGGCTGATGTGGACCGGTCAGATCAGCCCGCTTTAATGCGCAGGCGCCGGCAGCAACCGCGCCGGCGGAACAATCGGAGGAGTTCACTATGACCGAACTGGGCGTCCACTCCGAGGTCGGCAAGCTTCGCACCGTGATGGTCTGCAGGCCGGGCCTTGCGCATCAGCGTCTCACGCCGGCCAATTGTCACGATCTTCTCTACGACGACGTGATCTGGGTCCATGAAGCGCAGAAGGATCATTTCGACTTCGTGCTGAAGATGAAGGAACGCGGCATCGAGGTGCTCGAGCTGCACGATATGCTGGCCGAGACCCTGGAGACGAACGAAGGCCGGAACTTCATCCTCGACCGCCGTCTTTCGGCAAATGCGGTCGGCATCCATACCGGCCGGGCCTTGCGGCCCTGGCTGAACACGATGGAGTCGAAGAAGCTGGCCGAGCATCTGATCGGCGGCATCGCCATCAAGGAACTGCCCGACATCGAGGGCAAGAGCGCGCTTCTCGAGACGCAGGGCGGAATGGATTTCGTGATCCCGCCGATCCCCAACACGCTGTTCCAGCGCGACCCCTCCTGCTGGATCTACAAGGGCGTCACCGTCAATCCGATGTTCTGGCCGGCCCGTCAGCCGGAGACCCTGCTCCAGCGCGCGATCTACAAGTTCCACCCTCGATTCAAGGGCGCGGATTTCAAGATCTGGTGGGGCGATTCGGACGAGAATTTCTCCGGCGCGTCGATGGAGGGCGGCGACGTCATGCCCATCGGCAAGGGCATCGTTCTGATCGGCATGGGCGAACGTACCACGCGGCAGGCGGTTTCGCAGGTCTGCCAGAGCCTCTTCAAGAGCGAAGCGGCGACCCGCGTCATCGGTTGCGTCATGCCGAAGAGCCGGGCGGCGATGCATCTCGATACGGTCTTCACATTCTGCGATCGCGACCTGGTGACGGTGTTCCGCGACGTGGTCGACCAGATCCGGTGCTACAGCGCCTATCCGACCGGCAAGAGCGGCGATTTCGAGTTCAGGAAGGAGGAGAAGCCTCTTCTCGATGTCGTTCGCGACGCGTTGGGCCTGAACAAGCTTCGCGTGGTCCAGACCGGCGGCGACGCCTATGAGGCGGAGCGCGAGCAGTGGGACGATGGCAACAATGTCGTGGCGCTCGAACCCGGCGTCGTCGTCGCCTACGACCGCAACATCTATACCAACACCCTGTTGCGCAAGGCCGGCGTCGAAGTCATCACGATCCGGGGCTCCGAGCTCGGCCGCGGTCGGGGCGGCGGGCATTGCATGACCTGTCCGATCTCCCGCGATCCGGCCTACTGACCGGCGATCCCCGCAGAAAAATCGAAATCGAGGAGCAATCCGATGAGCTTCAATCTCCGTAATCGTTCGCTGCTGACCGTCCAGGACTATACGCCGCGCGAGTTTCGCTATCTTCTCGATCTGTCCCGTGACCTCAAGCGCGCGAAATACGCCCGGACCGAGCAGAAGCATCTCGACGGCAAGGAGATCTGCCTGATCTTCGAGAAGACCTCGACGCGGACGCGCTGCGCCTTCGAGGTGGCCTGCCATGACCAAGGGGCGCATGTCACCTATCTGGATCCGGCCGGATCGCAGATCGGCCATAAGGAATCGTTCAAGGACACCGCCCGCGTCCTCGGCCGCATGTTCGACGCAATCGAGTATCGCGGCTCGTCGCAGAAGGGCGTGGAGCAGCTCGCGAAATATGCCGGAGTCCCGGTCTATAACGGCCTCACCGACGAGTATCACCCGACCCAGATGCTGGCCGACGTGATGACCATGCGCGAGCACAGCGACAAGCCGCTGCATCAGATCAAATATGCCTATGTTGGCGATACGCACTCCAACATGGGCCATTCGCTCATGATCGTCGGCTGCCTGATGGGCATGGACGTCCGCATCGCGGGGCCGAAGAAGCTCTGGCCCGAGGGAGAGTACCGCAAGATCGCCGAGACCCTGGCCGAGGCGTCGGGAGCCAAGCTGACCATCACCGACGATCCGAAGAAGGCCGTCAAGGGCGTGGACTTCATCCATACCGACGTCTGGGTCTCGATGGGCGAGCCGAAGGAGGTCTGGAAGGAGCGGATCAAGCTTCTGATGCCGTTCCAGGTGAACGACAAGCTGATCAAGGCCAGCGGCAATCCGCAGGTCAAGTTCATGCATTGCCTCCCGGCCTTCCACGACACCGAGACCAAGGTCGGCAAGGAAATGGCCGATACCTATGGAATCAAGGACGGCCTCGAAGTCACCAATGCGGTGTTCGAGTCCGACCTGAACGTCGCCTTCGAGCAGGCGGAGAATCGCCTCCATACCATCAAGGCGATCCTCGTCGCGACCCTCGGAGAGTGAGCCATGCGCGTGGTGATTGCGCTGGGCGGCAATGCGCTGCTGAAGCGCGGCGAGCCGATGACGGCCGAGATGCAGCGTCGCAACATCCGCATTGCCGCCGAGGCCATGGCGCCGGTCGCGAAGGAGCACGAACTGGTCATCAGCCATGGCAACGGGCCGCAGGTCGGGTTGCTCGCGCTTCAGGGTGCCGCCTACAAGCCGGATGAGGCTTATCCGCTCGACGTGCTGGGCGCGGAAACCGAAGGCATGATCGGTTACATGATCGAGCAGGAGATGGGCAATCTGCTGCCGTTCGAGGTGCCGTTTGCGACGCTGCTGACCATGGTGGAGGTCGATCCCGACGACCCCGGTTTCAAGAACCCGACCAAGTTCGTGGGGCCAGTCTATGAAAAGCCCGACGCCGACCGCATGGCCAAGGAGAAGGGCTGGGTGTTCAAGGCGGACGGGCCGAAATGGCGGCGCGTCGTTCCGTCGCCGCAGCCCAAGCGGATCTTCGAGATCCGGCCGATCAAGTGGTTGATCGAGCACAATACCGTCGTGATCTGCGCGGGCGGTGGGGGCATTCCCACCATGTATGAGCGCGGCGCCAGCCGGAAGCTCGTGGGTATTGAGGCGGTCATCGATAAGGATTTATGCTCGGAGCTGCTGGCGCGAGAGCTCGATGCGGACCTCTTCATCATGGCGACCGACGCACCCGGCGTTTACATCGATTTCGGCAAGCCAGAGGCCAAGGTGATCCACCGGTCCACGCCGGCCGCGATCGGGAAGTACAGTTTTCCGGCCGGATCGATGGGTCCCAAGGTCGATGCCGCCTGCCATTTCGCGACGGCGACCGGGAAGACCGCGGCGATCGGTGCCCTGGCGGACATTCCGGCGATGGTCCAGGGCAAGAAGGGAACGCTGATTTCCAAGCGCTTCGACGGCATCACTTTTCATTCGTGACGGTCATGGGCAGCAATCCCGACCACAGGGGGGTTGCGCAAAGGAGAAGCAAATGAGCAGCAAGATCAGTCCGCCTCAGAGGCTGACTGAAAAAGGAGTTGGGTGATTTCAATCGGTTGTGATTCCGTTGGGTTGCGAATCTCAATGGAGATCACGATGGCCTGGACTGAAACCACCCGACCGCACTATCGGCGCGATGCCTTGCGATACGCAAGCGACCTGACGAATGCGGAATGGGCGTTGATCGCGCCCTTGATGCCGATGGCTTCCAAACTGGGGCGGCCGAGAAAGACAAATCTGCGCTCGGTGGTGGAGGCGATCCTGTACATGGCTTCGACCGGCTGCCAATGGCGCGCGATCCCCAAGGAGTTCCCGCCCTACTCGACGGTGCAGAGCTACTTCTACGCCTGGTCGCACAAAGGCTTACTGGCGCACATCAACCACATGCTGGTCACGGCCCTGCGCGAGAGGGTCGGGCGAGAGGCCAGCCCCACGGCGGGGGTGATCGACAGCCAGTCTGTGAAGAGCACCGAGTGTGGCGGGCCACGAGGCTTCGATGCCGCCAAGAAGATCAAAGGCCGCAAACGCCATATCGTCACCGATACCGAGGGCTGCCTGGTCGGGGTGCAGGTTCACGCTGCGGATATCCAGGATCGCGATGGCGCGCCCGACGTGCTGATGTCGATCCGCTCTCTCTACCCGTGGCTGCGCCATGTGTTCGCCGATGGCGGCTATGGTGGCGACAAGCTACGCGACGCCATGGCCGCGCTTGGTCAATGGACCTTCGAAATCATCAAGCGCTCCGACGCCGCCAAGGGCTTCGAGTTGCTGCCTCGCCGATGGGTGGTCGAACGCACCTTCGCCTGGCTCGGCCGATGTCGCCGCCTCGCCAAGGACTTCGAAGCCACCATCGAAAGCGCCGTGGCCTGGATCCTCGTCGCCCACATCCGTCGTCTCACGCGACGCTTGGCGAGACCTTGAAAGGCGCAACAGCTTTATGAGTTCAGAACTCTAAGGACCTTCGCAAGATCACCGAAGACGCGGAGATGGCCAAGGCCAAGGAGGCCCTGAGCCGAAGCGACGTGCTCGCCAATGCCGAACGCGAGCTTCGCGAAGACTTCATGCAGAAGGATCTGCATCCGGAGGTTCACAACCGCGTCAATACCGCATTGCAACGCGCCGCGGAGATGGGCATGACCTCTGTCAAGATCATGGAGTTTCCGGCGACCTATTGCACCGATAGCGGACGTGCCATCAACAATGCCGAGCCCGATTGGCCCAAATCGCTTCAAGGCTGGGCGGAGCGGGCCTACAAATTCTACCAGAAGGAGCTGGCGCCCAACGATTTTCACCTGCGCGCGGAAATCGTCGATTTCGACTCGTCGGGGCGGCCGGCGCATGTGGCCATCTATCTGGCCTGGTAGAGATTAGAAGCGTTGACGTCCGACCGGCATCACGCTGCGGTCAGGGAGCCCGGACCGCTTTTGGCAATGTCGGCCAGTTCCGCGATGAGCTGGTCGGTGGTGCGCTGCCGGCAATAGCCCTTGATCGCGCGCTCGGAGAAATCCTGGCGCTCCTGGCTGTAGGTGGCGCAGCAATCGGTCACCAGCGTCACCAGGTAGCCGAGATCGCCGCCGACCCGCACCGTGTTCTCGACGCATTGGTCGCTGAGCACGCCGAACACGATGATCTGGTCGAACCCCATATTGCGCAGCAGATAGTCGAGGTTGGTGGTGCCGAAGGGCCCCGAGGCGGTCTTGCGGATGACGATATCGTCCTCCTCGGGCGCCACCTCGTCGATCACGGCGGCCTCCCAGGATCCGCGCGGATAATGCATCTGCGAGGCCTTGTGATCGATGCCGCGGTCGCGGCCGTCCCGGGTCAGGCTCTCGATCACGATATAGATGTTCTCGATGCCCATCTTGCGGGTTGCGGCCTGGAGCCGCCGCTGGTTCGGGATCACCATCTTTTCCAACCGGTCATAGAAATAGCGATAGCCGTCGTTCTTCGGCGTCGGCTCCAGCGGACGATGCCGGACCCTGGCGGCGCAGTCGGCATTCTGCATGTCGACGCTCAGCAGCGCGGTACGGGCGGGGACGATGGCGCGCTCGCGATAGCGGGGCCCCATGGCTTCGGGGCTGTCGGGGCGGATCACATAAGGCATCGGTTCGGTCCTTCGGTCCTTTCTCGGGCGCCGCTCGTCTCGGTGGCGCCGGGATTATAGGCGAGCTTCCGGCAGGGCGGGAGGCCCTCCGACCGCGCAAAAGCCGCCGCCGCCCGCCCGCGGTTCCGCGCGCCCGTTACGCCGCGGCCCATGGAGAGTGAACCTCGGCGGATTCTGAGCCACGCGAAACTGGTCCCGGGCGGCGGCGCGGGATATACAGATTGCGACGGTTCCGATGCCCAAGCGCCCTCGGGGGACCCCTGTAGCGGCGGTTTGAATGGCGTCCTGCCCCTGATAGCCTGGACCCACGCCGACGCGGTCCTCCCGGACCCTCGAAAGCCCGACTCTCCTCAAACTCGAACTGGATCCTCCCGAATGGACACCATCCCGAATTCACCCGCCGCCCGCGACATCGCCTATTTCTTCCATCCGGTGACGAATGCGCGCCGGCATGAGCAGGTCGGCCCGCGCATCATCGAGCGCGGCAAGGGCATCTATGTCTATGACGACCAGGGCCGGGAATATATCGAGGCACTGGCCGGCCTCTGGAGCGTGGCGATAGGGTTCGGCGAGCCGCGCCTGGCGAAGGCGGCGGCGGCCCAGATGGAGAAGCTGCCCTATTACCATTCCTTCAGCCACAAATCGCATATGCCGGGCATCGAGCTCTCGGAACGCCTCGTCAAGATGGCGCCCGTCAAGATGTCGAAGGTCTTCTATACGAACTCCGGCTCCGAGGCGAACGACACGGCCGTCAAGCTGGTCTGGTACTACAACAACGCCATCGGCCGCCCGAACAAGAAGAAGATCATCTCGCGCATCAAGGCCTATCACGGCATCACCATCGGCGCGGGCAGCCTGACCGGGCTGCCGCTCAATCACCGCGATTTCGATCTGCCGATCGCCAACATCCTCCACACCTCCTGCCCGCATTACTACCGCTTCGGGCGCGACGGCGAGAGCGAGGAGGATTTCGCGACCCGCATGGCGCAGGATCTCGAGGATCTGATCCTGCGCGAAGGGCCGGATACCGTGGCGGCCTTCATTGGCGAGCCCCTGATGGGGGCCGGCGGCGTCATCGTGCCGCCCAAGACCTATTGGGAGAAGATCCAGAAGGTCTGCCGCAAATACGACCTGCTGATCATCGCCGACGAGGTCATCAACGGCTTCGGGCGCACCGGCAAGACCTTCGCCTGCGAAACCTTCAACATCAAGCCGGACATGCTGGTGCTGTCGAAGGCGATCACCTCGTCCTACCAGCCGCTGGCGGCCGTCCTGTTCACCGATCAGATCTATCAGGCCGTCGCCGACAACACGAACAAGATCGGCGTCTTCGGCCATGGCTTCACCGCCAGCGCCCATCCGGTCGTGCTCGCGGTCGCGATGGAGAATCTCAACATCATCGAGGAGCGCAAGCTGATCCAGAACGCGGCGGCCATGGCGCCGGTCCTGCAGGACGGATTGCGGAAGCTCGGCGATCATCCGCTGGTGGGCGAGGTGCGCGGCATGGGGCTCATCGCCGCGGTCGAGCTGGTGGCGGACAAGGCGACCAAGAAGCCGTTCGATCCGATCGGCAAGGTGGGGAACTGGGTCTTCGAGCGCGCCCATGATCACGGGCTCATCGTCCGGGCCATCGGCGACAGCATCGCCTTCTGCCCGCCGCTCATCATCGACGCGGCGCAGATCGGGGAGATGATCAGCCGCTTCCGCAAGACGCTCGACGACGCGCAAGCCTGGATCCGTCAGCAGGGATGAAGACCAAGCATCGCATCGCCGTCATTCCGGGCGACGGCATCGGCAAGGAAGTCGTGCCGGAAGGGATCCGCGTGCTCGACGCGGCAGGTCGCCGTTTCGGGATCGAGTTCCAGTGGGATCATTTCGACTGGTCTTGCGAGACCTATCGCAAGACCGGCCGCATGATGCCGGAGGACGGGCTCCAGCGGATCGCGAAGCATGACGCGATCTTCCTGGGGGCCGTCGGCTTTCCCGGCGTGCCCGACCACATCTCGCTCTGGGGCCTGCTGATCCCGATCCGCCGGACCTTCCAGCAATATGTAAATCTGCGCCCCGTGAAGCTGCTCCAGGGCGTGCGCTCGCCGCTGGCCGACGTGAAGCCCGGCGACGTCGATTTCTGGATCGTGCGCGAGAACAACGAAGGCGAATATTCGGAGATCGGCGGCCGTCTCTTCGCCGGTACCGACCGCGAAATGGCGATGCAGGAAAGCGTCTTCACCCGCCATGGCGTGGACCGGATCCTGCGCTACGCCTTCGAGCTCGCCCGGACCCGCCCGGCCAGGCATGTGACCTCCGCCACCAAGTCGAACGGCATCATCCATACGATGCCCTTCTGGGACGAGCGTTTCGCGGCGATGGCCAAGAATTATCCAGAGATCCGCGCCGACCAGTACCATGTCGATATTCTGACGGCGCATTTCGTGCGCAATCCGCAGCGCTTCGACGTGGTGGTGGGCAGCAATCTCTTCGGCGACATCCTGTCCGACCTGGGGCCGGCGATCGCGGGCACGATCGGCATCGCGCCCTCGGCCAACCTCAATCCGGAACGCGAGCATCCCTCGATGTTCGAGCCGGTCCACGGCTCGGCGCCCGACATCGCGGGCAAGGGCATCGCCAATCCGATCGGCCAGATCTGGTCGGGCGCCATGATGCTGGCGCATCTGGGCCATGCCGAGGCGGCCGCCGCGGTCGAGCGCGCCTTCGCCTCCGTCCTGGCCGCCAGCAACAACCTCACGCCCGACATGGGCGGCAAGGCCTCGACCCGGGAGATGGGGGAGGCGGTGGCACGGGTGGTGGAGAGGGCCTGACCTTTCGCAGGACGCGCCGGTGAGGCCGAACCGCCGGCCGGAACCGGTCTCACCGGATTGGGCCCAAAGTCGCGTCTAACCCCTGGAAATCCCGGGGGTCTGTCGGTGCTGACGCTGGCGCCGGCCAAAGTCCTCTACTAACATCCTTGCCGGTCTCGCCGAGGGGGCTTGGCCCAGTATCCCGCTATTGCTGTCGCCTGATCTGCAATGGCGTGTCTGGACCCAGGAGACAACGGTCCCCCGGCCGAAACAGGGAAGCAGGGTCGACAGCTTTGGCGCGAGTGAATTTCTTCAAGAACCTGTCTCAGGAGCGGATCGTCTTTGCGCTGGCGCTGGCGATCTTCGTCGCCTGCTCGATCACGCTCGGGGGCTTTCTCCAGGCCGACAATCTGATCGCCATCGTGCGCAGCGTCAGCGTGCTGGGCATCCTCGCGGTCGGCATGGGAATCGTGATCATCGGGCGCGGCATCGACCTCTCGGCCGTTGCGATCATGGCGATGTCGGTCGCCTGGTACCTGCAGATGCTGCAGAACGGCGTTTCCGGCGGCGAGGCCCTGGCCCTGGCCCTCGCCGGCGTCGTCGCCATCGGCCTCATCAACGGTTTCATGGTGGCCTATGCCGATGTGCCGGCGATCTTCGCGACCCTGGCCAGCGGCGCCTTCGTCTACGGGTTCTGCCGCTCGCAACTGATCGCGCAGGACGCGACCCCGGTGCCGGCGGGCAACTGGATCAACGAGCTCGGACAGATCCCGAGCCGGATTGACCAGTTCGCTCAGATCCATCTGGGGGAGATCCCGGTCGAGGTGTTCATCTTCTCTGGGGCCGCCTTCCTGGCGTTCCTGTTCCTGCGCTTCACCAAGTGGGGCCGCTACGTCTATCTTATGGGCGACAATTTTCTGGCGGCGCGCAATATGGGCATCCCGGTCCGGCCGATGACCGTGCTGCGCTACGTGATCTCCGCCCTGATCGCGTTCTCCGCAGGCATCCTCACAGCCTCCAGCCTCCACAGCATCAATGTCCGCGTGGTCAATTCGACCCTGCTCTATGACGTGATTCTGGTGGTGGTGATCGGCGGCATCGGGCTTTCCGGCGGCAAGGGCGGCATGCGCAATGTCATTGTCGGCGCCCTGCTGATCGGCATCCTGCAGAACGCCATGACCATCCTGGACTTCTCCAACGTCTATCAGAACCTCATCAAATCGACGATCCTGCTGATCGCCATCATCGTGGACAGCCTGCTGAATCCACGCGACGAGCAAACGGCGCAGCAAGGCGACATCTGAAGCGGGCACGCACAAGAGATCATCTGACAGGAAAGGGAGTGCATCATGAAACTCAAGGGAATGCTGACAGCCGTCGCCCTGACGCTGCTGGGTACGGTAGCCCTGAATACCGCAGCCAAGGCCCAGGAAGATCCGGGGCCGGCCGCTTACTCGAAGGCCCTGCAGGGCAAACGCGTCGTGCTGGTGCCGATGGCGATGGGCTTCGACCTGGCCCAGGGCTGGGCCGCCTATCTGAAGCGCGAAGTCGAGGGCTGGGGCGGGACCTTCGAGACCCGCGACCCGAACTGGGATACCAGCGCCGGCGCGCAGGCCATCACGGACCTGATCTCCGGCAGCCAGAAGCCGGACGTGCTCGTGGTCCACTCGCCCGACCTCAATTCCTATTCCAAGCTGCTGAAGAAGGCGCAGAAGGATGGGATCTATGTGGTGCTGGTCGACAACCCGATGAACTATCCGGCCGATGCCTTCGTCGGCAGTGACTGGGACCGGCTGGGCCAGCTCGAGGCCGAAGCGGCCGTCAAGGGCTGCGGCGAGAATTCCTCGAAGAAGATCGGCCTGGTGCAGGGCGATGCCGCCAACGCCTCTTCGATCTATCAGTATAACGGCATCATGAAGGTGCTGGAGAAGCATCCGGACTTCAAGGTGGTCGCGAAGCCGTTCTCGAACTGGGATCCGACCACGTCGCGCAACGTCACCACGACCATGCTGCAGCAGAATCCAGATATCTGCGCCATCATCGACTTCTGGGACGGCGACGCGACGGGCGCGTCGGCCGCGATCCATGACGCCAAGCTCGACGGCAAGGTGTTCCTGGTCACGACCGGCGGCGGCGAGATGGTCGACTGCAAGGCGCTCGAGGACGGAACCTTCGGGGCCGTCGTCATGACCGATCTGGCCAACCAGTCGCGCGACATGAACGCGATCATCAAGTTCCTGCTGCAGAGCGGCCAGCCGGCGGGAACCTCCAAGACCTACATCTACACCTTGGAAAAGGCGACCACGAAGGCCGACCTGAAGCCGAGCACCTGCTGGGACGTCAAGGCCCTGCAGGCCGGGCAGTACTGACGCCTCTTCGATAAAGGGAGCGGCCGGGACAGGCCGGCCGCTCCCGCTTTCCTCAACCGGATCGGCTCATGACCTTGCGAGAGCGGGCGCTGCGCCTGCGCTATAATTATATCCCCGATCACCTGATCGGCGAGATCCTGACCAAGCGCTGGACCGACAATGCGATTCCGTTCGTCGCGCTGGTCGTGACCATCGTCGCCTTCGGCACCGCCATTCCCGGTTTCTTCCTGCCATCCTCCTTGAGCGATTCCACGCGCCAGCTCGGCGAGTTTTCCATCGTCGTTGTCGGGCTCACGATCGTCGTGCTGGGCGGCGGGATCGATCTTTCCGTGGGCTCGATCTTCGCCCTCGCCAATTTCGCCGCGGTCGGCTGCTTCTTCGTCTGGAACCAGCCGGTCTGGGTGGCCTTCCTCGCCGCCATGCTGACCGGCCTGATCTTCGGCTGCATCAATGGCTATCTGGTCGGCTATATGCGGCTGCGCGCCTTCCTGACCACGCTGGTCACCCTGATCATCGGGCGTGCCGGCTTCGATATCCTGGTGATCGACTACAACACCCAGATCCAGACCTCGATGGCTTCCTCGGATCTCTGGGATTTCGTCGGCGACGGCTCGATCTTCGGCGATTGGGCGCCCAACGGTCCGTCGATCGCCGTGGCCGCCGCCACCGTCATGGTCGTGGTTGCTTGCTTGAACGTTTCCTGCTGTTTATCCAATATTCGTACATCGGCAATCACAAACCCTGCTCGCTGCAAAGCTTCCTGGATAGCATTCCAGACCGAGTTTTGCGAATTGTGAAATTCTATAGTAATCCAACGTCCAGCTTTTAGTATGCGATGGAACTCATCAAAGCATTCTTGCATCAATCCCTGATATTCAACTAATCCTTTGCGTTGGATTTTATTCATGATCGCTTCGGGTTTGTTATTGGTATACACCTGTAACCAGGTTTCCCAAAGGAAATTCAACTCTGAATACATCAAATTCCCACCAAAGGGTGGATCAACAAAAATGTAGTCGACTTTCCCAGAAACGAAGTTTTGCATTTGGCTAGAACTTGCGCAATTTACAGAAGATTTTTCAAAATGAAAACTAAGCGAATCAGAAATATCATTTATTTTCCGTTTCAAAACATCAATAGCATTATTTTCTTGTGGCGTGGAAGGAAGGTACAGAGTTCCAGAAACATTTCCACCTTTGCCATTAGCGCGATAGCGATACAATTTTGATATATTAATATTTGAACTACTGATCACAAACTTCATAGATGAATAGTTGCTTTCATTGGCAAATTTAGCCAAAACCCATAAATTACGCCAAGTATAAAAATGGTGGGCATGTGTCAAACCGTGGCTAATTTTGGGTTGCTGGGTATTAAAACCCACCGGTAATTCTTGTCTGGATGATTA
>CAVOLB010000060.1:0-19334 GCA_963696655.1 uncultured Alphaproteobacteria bacterium | reverse complement strand
GCCTGAGACCGGGCGCGGCGCAAACCGTCATACACCTGCATGGTTGCGCCTTCCAGCCGCCCGCGCTCATTCGCCTCAAACAATGCCGGTACAGTGACACTCATGGCCAGCGCAAGGATCACCAGAACCACCAGCAATTCAATCAGAGTGAAGCCACCGTTCATTCCATGATTTTGTCTGTAGACTGATAAAGCTGATAAACAGGTCATGGCACGCTGATGTCCGCGTCCTCGTCTTCGCCACCTTCCCTGCCATCTCCACCATAGGACAGTATCCGGTAAGGTGCGCCACCCGGCCCCGGAGACTGGTATACATACGCATTATCCCAGGGATCCAGCGGCAGTTCCGGCTTGTTCAGATATGGCCCGCGCCAGCGCGTGGCGCCTGCCGGGGCGCTGACCAGGGCATTAAGGCCAACCTCTGCTGTAGGATATTTGCGCATATCCAGCCTGTACAGATCAAGCGCCGCAGCAAAAGTTTCCATCTGGATGCGCGCCGTATCCGAACGCGCGCCGCCAAGATAGCCGATTGCGCGCGGCGCCACGATGCTGATCAGCAATCCCAGCACCACCAGCACCACCAGCAGTTCCACCAATGTGAAGCCGCGCTGCCGGTTTGTTTTCATTTCATGCATGCCAGCCACCCAAACCTATCTTACCACCAGATCATTAATACCCGAAATAGCCCCAATCAGCCCAACAATCACCACTGCCATCACGCCGCCGATCAGCAATACCAGCACCGGCTCCAGCAATGCGAGCAGACGTTTGGCAATGGCGTCAACCTCCATGGCGTAAATATCCGCGAGATGCGCCAGCATCTGCGCCAGCGCGCTGCTTTCTTCACCTACCCGGACCAGTTGCAACATCAATTCCGGGAACAAATCCTGATGCGTCAGGGCGCCGGATAAGGACTGGCCTTCGCGCACCTGTTGGCCAGCGCGCTGTATGCCATCCCTGTACAGCATGGCGAATCGCCCGACCTTCACGCTCCGCGCCGGCCATCTGACCCTCGCCGATCTCCGGGGCCTGGAAGCGGGCGGCGTCGCGGTGACGCTGGATCCGGCGGCGCACAAGGCGATCGACTCCTCGGTCGAGACCGTGCGCGCGGTCATCCGCGAGAATCGCACCGTCTATGGCGTCAATACCGGCTTCGGCAGCCTGGCGCGCACGCGCATCGCCGATGCGGCGCTGGCCGAGCTGCAGCGCCGGCTGGTGCTGAGCCATGCCGCGGGAACCGGTCCTGCGCTGCCGGATCGGGTGGTGCGGCTGGTCCTGCTGTTGAAGGCGAATGGCCTCGCGCGCGGCCATTCGGGCGTGCGCCGCGAGGCGATCGAGATGCTGCTCAGGCTCTATGAGGCCGAAGCGCTGCCGGTCATTCCTTCCAAGGGCTCGGTCGGCGCGTCGGGAGATCTGGCGCCGCTGGCCCATATGACGGCCGCGATGATCGGTCAGGGCGAGATCAAACTTGCCGGCGAGGTCATGCCGGCCGAGGCGGCGCTCGCCGCGCTGGAGCTGAAGCCGCTGGCTCTCGAAGCCAAGGAAGGGCTGGCGCTGTTGAACGGGACGCAGGTGTCGACGGCCCTCGCGGCCGCGGCCTTGCTCGCGGCCGAGCGCCTGTTCCAGGCGGCACTGGTGTCGGGTTCGCTCTGTGTCGATGCCGCGGCCGGCAGCGACGTGCCGTTCGATCCCCGCATCCAGGCGGTGCGCGGCCAGCCGGGTCAGATCGAGGTGGCGAAGCTCTATCGCGCCATCCTTTCCAGCAGCGAGATTCGTCAGTCGCACATCGATTGCGACCGGGTGCAGGATCCCTACAGCCTGCGCTGCCAGCCGCAGGTGATGGGGGCCGCTCTCGACATGCTGCGCTTTGCGGCCGGCGTGATCGAGCGCGAGATGAACGCGGTCTCCGACAATCCGCTGGTCTTCGCCGACAAAGGCGAGATCCTCTCGGGCGGCAATTTCCACGCCGAGCCGGTGGCGATGGCGGCCGACGCGGCGGCGATCGCGCTTGCGGAGATCGGCTCGATCGCGGAGCGGCGCATCGCACTCCTGACGGATTCGCGGATGAGCGGCCTGCCGGCCTTCCTGGTGCCCGAGCCGGGTCTGAATTCGGGGTTCATGATCGCCCATGTCACCGCGGCGGCGCTGGCCAGCGAGAACAAGGGCCTGTCGCATCCGGCCTCGGTCGACAGCCTGCCGACCTCGGCCAACCAGGAGGACCATGTCAGCATGGCGACCTGGGGCGCGCGCCGGCTCCACGACATCGCCGACAATGTGACGGCGATCGTCGCGATCGAGCTCTTGGCGGCGGCCCAGGGCGTCGAGCTGCGCCGGCCGCTCAAGACCAGCCCGACGCTCGAGCCGGTCATGGCTGCGATCCGCAAGAAGGCCGCTTTCTGGGACCAGGATCGCGCCATGGCCCCCGACATCGAGGCGGTGAAGGGGCTGATCGAACGGGGCGCCTTCCGCGAAGCCTCCGGATTCAGCCTGTTCTAGCCCGGATTCCTGCGCCGAACCGCTTAATCGCGCGGTGACTGCGTAAATCTGCAAGAACCACAGTTAATTTGGGGGCAAATAGGCCTTTGACCGCGTGCCCGTTTCCGCTAGAAAACGGGGCCGCTGGTTATCGAGCCACCCTTGGGTCAGCACCGCCGGCGGGGTTGCATCAGGTCCCGAATGTCATGAAGCCGACCTTCTCCACGCGCCCGAGCTTCCTCGGCGTCGCCAACGAGTTCCCGACCGCCGACTATGTGGTCGCCGGGATTCCGTTCGATATCGGCACCTCGCATCGCGCCGGGGCGCGCTTCGGCCCGATGGCGATCCGCGCCATCAGCCGCATGCTGGTCGACGGGGCCAACACCGGCAATTGGCAGAATCCGCAGAAGCTCGACATCGCCGATATCGGCGACTTCGACATCGCGCTCGGCGATACCGAGAAGAGCCTGGCGCTGATCGAGGCGCAGGCGGCGAAGATCGGCCACCTGATCGCGCTCGGCGGCGACCATGCCATCGCGCTGCCGCTGCTGCGCGCCGCCTCGAAACGCCACGGCGGGCCCCTCGGGCTGGTGCATTTCGACGCCCATGTCGACACCTGGCCCGACACGTTCGGGCAGGTCTATGGCCACGGCTCCTGCTTCTATCACGCGATCAACGAGGGCATCGTCGATCCCACGCGCATGATCCAGATCGGCATTCGCTCGCCGCTGGGCCGCGATGTCTATGACTGGACCATCGGCAAGGGCGTCAGAATCATCTCCGCCGAGGAAGCCCATGAGATGGGCCCTGCCCATGTCGCCGAGGCGATCATCGAGCGGACCGGCAAGGGCAAGAGCTATCTGACCTTCGACATCGACGGGATCGATCCGAGCCAGGCGCCCGGCACCGGCACGCCCGAGATCGGCGGCCTCACCACGCTCGAAGTTCGCGCGATCCTGATGCGGCTGGCGCCGGTGAATTTCATCGGCATGGATATCGTCGAAGTCTCGCCGCCCTATGACGTGGCCGAGATCACGGCGCTGGCCGGCGCCACCGTGGCCTGGCTCTATCTCAGCCTCCAGGCGCAGAAGCGCGGCATCGGCCCCTGAATCGGGCGACCCTTCCCCCTACCCCCTCCCGCTAGGGGAAGGGGCGTTGAGTTTTCGAATACGGATTTGCGACAGACGATGACCGACCTCCGCCTCGCTCACGACCTCGGCTTCGAGGATCTCTATCGCCCGGAAGGACTGGCCCGCATCGACCGGCTTTTCCTGGAAAGCCTCGACGCCGATCTGCGTGCGCAGCTCGAGGCGGGGCGCGCGGCGCCGGTCTCGGTCGTCGCGAAGGCGGAGTCCGAGCTGCTGCTGGCGGTGGCGCCGCATCTGGAAGACTTCCTGGCCAGGCTCTTCGGCATCGAGTCCGAGGTTCGGGCGTTGGCGGCCCGCCACAACAAGCTGGCGCCGCTCTTCACCTGCAAGCGCTTGTTCGTGCAGCGCCGCGCGCTCAAGGGCGCCAAGCCGGAAGAGCTGGCGAGCCTCGATGCCGACGCGCTGCTGGCGGATCTGGGCCTCGCGGTCGCGCCCTTCGACGAGCTCGCCTTCGCCAACGCCGTGCAGGGCTGGCAGGCCGACGAGGCGGCGAATGCCGACAAGCTCGAGAAGGCCGCGCGCTATGCCGCCTGGGCCACGCTGACCGAGTCCGGCAAGGCGCGCCATCGCAAGGGCGTGCTGTTCAAGCAGCCGCGCAAGCTGGATCATCTCCATCTGGTGCCGCTGCATGTCGCGGAGAGCCATCCCGCCAAGGCGCTGGAGCTGGGCGCGGCCGGCCATCACCGCCATCGCGAGGGCTTCGCCCTCACCGACAAGGGCACCGACCTCACCAGCGCGCTCGACCAGGCGAACTACTGCATCTTCTGCCACAACCAGGGCAAGGACAGCTGCTCGAAGGGCCTGAAGGAGAAGGACGGGACGTTCAAGAAGAGCCCGTTCAGCGTGACGCTCGCCGGCTGCCCGCTCGAGGAGAAGATCTCCGAGATGCACACGCTCAAGGCCGATGGCGTGGCCCTGGGCGCGCTCGCGATCGCGGTCACCGACAATCCGATGATCGCCGGCACGGGCCATCGCATCTGCAACGACTGCATGAAGGCCTGCATCTATCAGAAGCAGGACCCGGTCGATATTCCGCAGGTCGAGACCCGCACGCTGAAGGACGTGCTCGATCTGCCCTGGGGTTTCGAGATCTACAGCCTGATGACGCGCTGGAACCCGCTCAATCTGCGCGTTCCCGTGGCCAAGCCGCCGTCCGGCCGCAAGGTGCTGGTGGCGGGGCTGGGGCCGGCCGGTTTCACGCTCTCGCATCACCTGCTGAACCAGGGCCATCTCGTCGTCGCGGTGGACGGGCTCAAGATCGAGCCGTTGCCGGCGGAGATCTCCGGCGTCGATGCCAGGGGCGCGCGCGTGCCCTTCAAGCCGGTTCGCGATGTGACGGCGCTCTATGAATCGCTCGATGCCCGCGTGATGGCGGGCTTCGGCGGCGTCGCCGAATACGGCATCACGGTGCGGTGGGACAAGAACTTCCTGAAGCTGATCCGGCTTCTCTTGGAGCGCCGCGCGAAATTCGCGATGCATGGCGGCGTGCGCTTCGGCGGCACCATCACGCTCGACCAGGCCTTCGAGATGGGCTTCGACCATGTGGCGCTGGCGCTGGGGGCGGGCAAACCCACCATCCTCGACATGCCGAACGGGCTGGCGCCGGGCGTGCGCCAGGCCTCGGACTTCCTGATGGCGCTGCAGCTGACCGGCGCCGCGCGCGCGGAATCGATCGCCAATCTGCAGATCCGCCTGCCGGTGGTGGTGATCGGCGGCGGCCTGACCGCGATCGACACCGCGACCGAGGCGCTCGCTTATTACCCGGTGCAGGTCGAGAAGTTCCTCCAGCGCTATGAGACGCTGGCGGCCGAGCGCGGCGAGGCCGACGTCCGGCGCGCCTGGCTGCCGCGGGAGGCCGAGACCGCGGACGAGTTCCTCGCCCATGGCCGCGCGATCCGCGCCGAGCGCGAGCTCGCGAAACGCGAAGGCCGCAGCCCGAATCTGACCAAGCTGATCGACGGGTGGGGCGGCGTGACGCTCGCCTATCGCCGCCGCCTGATCGATTCGCCGAGCTACACCCTTAATCATGAGGAAGTCGAGAAGGCGCTCGAGGAGGGCATCCGCTTCGGCGAGAATCTGTCGCCGAGCGAGATCGTGGTCGATGCCCATGGCCACACCAGCGCCATCCGCTTCAAGCGCGGCGAGGGCGAAGAGGTCGAGCTGCCGGCGCGGGCCGTGCTGGTCGCGGCCGGCACCAAGCCCAACACGGTCCTGGCGCGCGAGGATCACGACAATTTCGGCGTCGACGGCTCCTACTTCCAGGCGGTCGATGAGGAGGGTGCCCCCGCGCGCCCCGAACGGCTGGCGAAGCCCTCGGCGGTGCGCGTGCTGCAGCAGCTTCGCCCCGATGGCCGCGCCGTCAGCTTCTTCGGCGATCTCCATCCCTCTTTCGCCGGCAATGTGGTCAAGGCCATGGCCTCGGCCAAGCAGGGCTGGCCGGTGGTGGATGCGACCCTGGCGAAGCTCCCGGCGGCCAAGGCCGGCGACGAGACGAATTTCCTGGCCTCGATCAACCGCCGGCTCCGCGCCGTGGTGCATGCGGTCAACCGCCTGACGCCGACGATCATCGAGGTGGTCGTCGCGGCACCGCAGGCCGCCGGCAATTTCGAGCCGGGCGAGTTCTATCGCCTGCAGAATTACGAGGCCAACGCCTACCGGGTCGACGGCACGCTGCTGGCGATGGAAGGCATCGCGCTCACCGGCGCCTGGGTCGACAAGGAGAAGGGCCTGGTCGGGCTGATCGCGCTCGAGATGGGCGGCTCCTCGGATCTCTGCATGATGATGAAGCCGGGCGAGCCGGTGATCCTGATGGGGCCGACCGGTCATCCGACCGAGACGCCGGCCGACGAGACCGTGCTGCTGGTGGGCGGCGGGCTCGGCAATGCGGTGCTGTTCTCGATCGGCCGCGCGCTCAGGGCCGTCGGCTCGCGCGTGCTTTATTTCGCCGGCTACAAGAAGCTGATCGACCGTTACAAGATCGACGATATCAAGGCCGCGGCCGATGTCGTGATCTGGTGCTCCGACGAGGCGCCGGGCTTCGAGCCCGACCGGCCGCAGGACCGCGCCTTCGTCGGCAATATCGTCGACGCCATGACGGCCTATGGCGAAGGCAAGCTCGGCGAGCCCAGCATCCATCTGCGCGACGTCGACCGCATCATCGCGATCGGCTCGGACGGGATGATGGCGGCGGTGGGCCGTGCGCGCCATGCCGTGCTGAAGCCGTTCCTCAAACCCTCCCATCACGCGGTCGCGTCGATCAACTCGCCGATGCAATGCATGATGAAGGAGATCTGCGCCCAGTGCCTGCAGACCCATATCGATCCTTCGACCGGCGATCGCTACACGGTCTTCACCTGCTTCAACCAGGACCAGCCGATCGACCAGGTCGATTTCAAGGGCCTGCGCGAGCGGCTGACGCAGAACGGCACGCAGGAGAAGCTGACGGCGCTCTGGATCGACCGCTGCCTCAAGCGCCTCTCGCTGCGCGCCGCGGCGGAGTAGGGCGGGGCGGCCGGGAGTTGGTCGCCGTCGCCTGAAGCCCCGCTTTTCGCCGCGGGTTTTCCCTTTTTCAATCACGCAAGCGCCACGTTTGCAGGACAAGTTTTCTGCAACCGTCGATATTTGCCGCGGCCTCATTGTTCCTATTTTGTTCTTGATAACTCTCCGCTGAAGGTAGTATTATATTTCTATTTAACAACTGACAGGGAACCCTTCATCGATGGCCAAGCCCCGCGATCCTTCGAGCCTGCCGGAGGGCTGGAGCCACCGCCTGCCGGGCAGTGGAACCCCCCAACCGAACCCGCGTCCCGCGCCGAGAACGCCGCAGGGCCTGCTCTCCTACATCGAAGCGCTCCATCGCGAGGCCAACGACAACCCGTCGCCTTCAGCGCCGCGCCATGCGCCGATGCTGGCGCAGGCTTCAACGCAGGCGCCAGTTTCGACATCGCTCGACGAGGCGCATCGCGCCGAAAACCGCTGGCCGGTGATCGATGCGAAGGACGAGCGCGCCCGGCGTCAGAGCATTATCGAGAACAGCCCGGCAATTTTTCGCGTCGGCAAATACGCCAATGCTGATGGCTTCCACCCTGTTCATGCGTTGGAGCAGGGGGTAAAGGCTTTGCTTCGGCAAGAAGCTCTCGGCGCGACGCAAGTCCGCCAGCACGATTCTCTGATTAAAGAGGAAGCGGAGCGCGTCGGCGTTGATCCCGATCTCTTGCGGGCGATCATGTACATGGAGGTCTCCCAGGGAGCCTATGGCTACCCGGCCGAACTCCTCGATTGGTCTGATTCGATCCTCCCCATGAATGTGAAGCGTTCGCTCTGGGGAGGCCTGCTCAACGATGGACGACCTTATTCTCGACGATACATCGAGGCTGGACGCGATAAAGGCGTGGTGATCGATCAAGGACAGGACGTTCTTGATGACCCACGCCTCAACATCCGCACAGGCGCGACGTTGCTCAGGAGAATTCGGGATCGGCTGCAAGATCCCAGCATTCAGAACATCGCGACTCTCTATAACGGATTGAGCATGGAGAACGTCACGGACTACGGGAAACGCGTCGATGAAATTTATCGGACCAAAGAATGGAATCGGCGGCGTTTTCCCGGGAAGATCAATTTGGGCGACCGCGAGCCATGACGGCTTCCTTGGATTGGCGTATCGATAGAGGCGGCCTTCGGCTTTGTGATTGAATTTTCTCTTCTCGAGAGATGGCGATACTCGATATGCCGTACATCGTTGCCGCTGCCTTGATCTCTATGCTGGCTCCAGCGACAGCGCTCATTCTGCTCGAATCCTGGCGCCGCTACCTGTCACTTGCTCTCTGCATGGTGTCGCTCGTTGCGATAATTGCCTTTCCGCGTCTCAAAGAAGCGCCGTTTATCTTCTCCTGCACCGCCTTGACGGTTGTGGGTACTCTTTTGCTTCTGCTTCATCAGCGAAGCCGGTCACCACGCCAATGGTACCGGTCCATTTCTGGAGTTGGGCTTCTATTGCTGATTGTCAGCGTCTTGCCTGCGCTTATCGTGCTCATCGCCGCTGATCACAATCCGCAGGGCGAATTCTGTCTGGAAGACACTTCGGCAAGCGACTGCGCACTGAATTACTCGAAGTTGGGCATGATCGGGCTCATCTACTGGGGGCCTCTTCAGACGATCGTGTTCTTCCTTTTGACGGCGGCGCTGCTAATTGAAGGTCTTATCGAGAAACGCAGAGGGTTGTGACCGCCAAGAACCGCTTTCACCAAGCGGCATTTTCGGATTTCCATTTTGCGGTGCGACTAGCATGTGGGATGACGTTCCTTTCCGTTTCATGGCTTCGGCTGTCATCTTTTGGGGCGGCATCTGCCCCTCCATCCTGCTACCCCTTGCCATATCTCCGATCCTGTCTCCTGCGCGGGGCTGGTGTGCTCCCTGGTTCGCCGCGTTACCGCTGCTGGGGCTTTTGCTGATCCCGGAACAATGGCGTTCCGCGGAACATCTATCGCTGCCGGCATTCGCGAGCCTTTTCGGCGTTGTTTGCCTGCTTGTCGCGGACCGAACGCCCGCGCGCTCCAAGTCCGGCCGAGTGGTGCGGGCTATCGCCGCTGTGACGCTGTTTTTCCTGTTCGCGTCGCCCTCTCTGTTCGCCACGTTCGCGCGGCTTTGGGCAAATCTGCTGCTGGGGATTGGATTGTCGCTGATCATCACGACAATCGTGATCTCTGGTTGGTGGAAGCGCCGCTTGGTCTTGCGATGAGCTTCGCCGGCGCTGCTCTGCTGTTCGTGCCGGGCGCGGTACCAGGGTTACGCCTGTTCTGTTGAAACAATGAAACCCTGCATCGAGCTTCCAATATCGTCGTCGATCCTGTCGTTCCGCACGAGTCATCCATGAGGCTTGTCATCCTCGTTGTCCTCGCGTCGTCATTGCTCCCGGCAACGGCATTCTTCCTACTGACCTCCTATCGTCGGTGGATCGCGTTGGCGTTGTGTGCGCTCCCGCCGCTCGCTGCTTGGGTGTTGCCTGAGGCGCATCACGGAGGCTTGGTCGCGCTCAGCGGCATGGTGGCGGTGACGGCTACGCTTCTGCTCGCGCTCTTCGATCTCTGCTCTTCCTCAGCCGAACGCGCCTCCTTTCTCCGAGGGGGCGTTGCCTTGACGTTTGTTTCGGGAATTCCAGGGCTCTGTGCCGCGACGGTGGCCTTCGATTTCAACCCCCGGCGCGAGTTTTGTGCGGGGCCTGTCACGGCCGGCCACTGCTCGCTCGATTATCTGGAGCTGGCTTTGTTCGGCTTGTCATTCTGGGGAACCGTCTACATCGCTCTCTTCCTGCTGATCGGAGAGGCCGGGCTCGTTCGGATGCTCTTGAGACGCCGGAAGATCGCTCGATCGCCCGATCGCGCTTGAAAGATAACCCCCCGACGGATTCCTGTCGTCCCGACGCCAGCGTTGGTCGCCAGGCGCGTAGCCGGCCTTTCCGAGCCTTTCTAGGCTAAAGACGATTCAGGCGGCATGGCGCCCTCAAAGCGCCATGCCCATATAGAGAGGAGCGAGGCAACCCTCGGCCCTGACGCGGACGGTTCCACATCTTTTTGACTCGGCATCCGAAACCCTTAACGACAGACATGGATAAAGCCCCCACCACCCTCATCATTGCCTGCGGCGCGCTGGCGCGCGAGATTCTGGCTGTGATCGAGCAGGCGGGCTGGACCAACCTGTCGATCACCTGCCTGCCGGCCATCTGGCACAACCGGCCGGAGCGCATCCCCGAGGGCGTGCGGCAGAAGATCCGCGAGAACCGCGACCGCTATGACCGGCTGCTGGTGCTCTATGGCGATTGCGGCTCGGGCGGCGAGCTCGACCGCGTGCTGGAGGAAGAGGGTGGGGTCGAGCGCATCGCCGGGCCCCATTGCTACGATTTCTATGCCGGCCCCGCGAATTTCGCCGCCATGCATGAGGCCGAGCTCGGCACCTTCTATCTGACCGACTACCTCGTGCGGCAGTTCGACAAGCTCATCATCGAAGGGCTCGGGATCGACCGGCATCCCGAGCTGCGCGACGCCTATTTCGGCAATTACAAGAAGCTGATCTATCTGGCGCAGATCGACGATCCGCTGCTCGACGCCAAGGCCGAGAAGGCCGCGGCCCGTCTCGGGCTCGCCTATGAGCGCCGCTTCACCGGCTATGGCGATCTCAAGACCTTCCTCGATGACTGGCAGGCGACGCCCGCCGGTGCCGCCACCCCGGTGGCCCCGGCTGCCGGCGCCCCCACCAAATCCCACTAACCTCGCCTCCTCAGGAGTTCCGTTCCGATGCCTCAGATCACCGTCGTCTATTGGCGCGACATCCCGGCCCAGGTCATCGCCAAGGCCGGCCGCACCACCGCCAAGCGCGTCCTCAATGAGCGCTTCGAGAAGGCGATCGACCGGGCGGCGATGCGGGCCAATCTCCGCGACACGGACTCCTATCTGGCGGAATGGCGCCGGGCCGATCCGGTCGAATGCGGCGCCGATCTGGAGGCCGAGGCCGCCGCCGCCGCGGCCCGGCTCGAGGCCGAGTTCCCCGAGGAGCGGCTGACCGCCTTCGTGATGGCCGGCGGCAAGACCCCGGCCTGAAAGGCCGGACCGGTTCGCCCATTTGCGTCATCCGGCGCCGGGCGCAACGCCCCTTCCCAGGCTTCGCGGGCGTTAACCACCCCGTCCCGAGCTTGGCCAAAGCCCCAGAAAAACAGGCCCTGAAACGATCTTCGGCCGCCGGCCGGAGCGCCGTCGGGCCGTCCGCATGCCGGGTCGAAAGCCCGCCCGGACCCATGTCGTTTTCAAGCCGATGAATGGCGTTGTCCGGCGCGTGTTTCGGGGCCGCCGGGAGGATTGTCAGGGCGCCCGCCGGCGGGGTGGAAACTCGATTTCCCCAGCCGGTAACACGCAGCAGGACATGAGGCCCATGGCGACCGCGTCCCAGATCATCGCGCTCACCCGCGACTATTCCATCGAGACCACGCCCGGCACCGCGGCCAAGGTCGAGAGCTTCAAGGCTCTGTTGCCGGCCGGGACCTGCGTCAATGTCACCTTCCTGCCGGGCACGGATTACAACGACACGGTCGCGACCGCGCGGCGCCTGAAGGATGACGGGATGGTGCCGGTGCCGCATATCGCGGCGCGCTCGATCCCGACCCAGGCCGCGCTCGAGACCTATCTCGGCCGGCTGCATGATGAGGCCGGGGTCACCCAGGCGCTCGTGATCGGCGGCGGCCTCAAGAGGCCGCTGGGCGTGTTCGACGCCGCGCTCCAGCTGCTGGAGACCGGCCTGTTCGAGAAGCATGGCATCCGCAAGATCGGCGTCGCCGGCCATCCCGAAGGCACGCCTGACATCGCCCCCGACGAGGTCAAGCGCCATACGCTGGCGAAGGCGAAATGGGCGGCCGATCGCGGCCTTTCGATGTATCTGGTGACCCAGTTCTGCTTCGAGGCCGATCCGGTCATGGCCTGGATGAAATGGCTTGCCGACCATGGCGTCGCCTTGCCGGTGCGCATCGGCGTGCCCGGCCCGGCCAGCATCAAGACGCTGCTGCGCTTTGCCCAGGAATGCGGCATCGGCCCCTCGATGCGCGTCATCACCCGCCAGGCCGCCAATATCGCCAAGCTCCTGACCGTGCAGACGCCGGACGAGCTGCTGGCGGCCATGGCCGAGTTCAAGGCGCAGGATACGGCGGGGCGCCTCGACGGCATCCATCTCTACCCCTTCGGCGGCTTCGCCAAGACCTGTACCTGGTTCAATGCGGTCAAGGCCGGCCATTTCGCGCTCGATCGCAACGGCAAGGGTTTCTCACTGGTCGAAACCGCGGTCGCCTCTTAAATTCCTCCCGGCCCTCCCCCGGCCGGAATCTCCTCGAAAGGACGTCGCCTCCCATGACCCACACCGTCGTCAGCTCCGCGACCAAGGAAGTCGTGATCGGCTTCGATCGCCCCTTCGTCGTGATCGGCGAGCGCATCAACCCGACGGGCCGCAAGCTGCTCGCGGCCGAGATGGCGGCGGGCGATTACAGCCGCGTTCGGGCCGATGCGATCGCGCAGGTCGAGGCCGGCGCCCATATGCTCGACGTCAATGCCGGCATCCCGCTGGCCGACGAACCCGCGATCCTGGCGGAGAGCATCCAGCTGGTGCAGTCGCTGACCGACGTGCCGCTCTCGATCGACAGCTCGATCGTCGCCGCGCTCGAGGCGGGCCTGAAGGTCTATAAGGGCAAGGCGCTGCTGAACTCGGTCACCGGCGAAGAGGAACGGCTCGAGGTCGTGCTGCCGCTGGTGAAGAAATATGGCGCCGCCGTGATCGCGATCTCGAACGACGAGACCGGCATCTCGCCCGATCCCGATGTGCGCTACGAGGTCGCCAAGAAGATCGTGCAGCGCGCGATGGATTACGGCATCCCGGCCGCCGACGTGGTGGTGGATCCGCTGGTCATGCCGGTGGGCGCGCTCAACGATGCCGGCCGCCAGGTGTTCCGCCTGGTGCGCCGCCTGCGCGAGGAGCTGAAGGTCAATACCTGCTGCGGCGCCTCGAACTTCTCGTTCGGCCTGCCGAACCGCCATGGCCTCAACGCCTCGTTCCTGGCGATGCTGACCGGAGCCGGCATGACCTCGGCGATCATGAATCCGCTGCGGCCCGAGGAGATGACGGCGATCCTGGCGGCCGACGTCGCCAACGGCCATGACGAGAACTGCATGCGCTGGATCCAGAAATTCCGCGAGCCGATCTCGGCCGACGCCGCCAACCAGGGCCAGCGCGCCGGCCGCGAGAACCGCCGCCGCCGCGCGGCGGGCGCGACCACGGAAGCGGTGTGAGCGCGGAGCGGCGCTCGGTTTTACATTGATCGAGACTGCGGCACCCCCCACCCTAACCTCCCCCTCAAGGGGGGAGGGGTTCTGTCTTTGGGGTGGATCTGATCTGCGGTTCTTTCTGCAACAAGAGCAGGGAATTCAGTCCGCCCTCCAGCTTTTCCCCTCCCCCCTTGAGGGGGAGGTTAGGGTGGGGGGTGGCCTGTCCCTCGGAACCAGCAAAGCATAAGCGCACCCATCATGGCGCAGACCCAAGACGCACTCGTTGTCTTCATGCCCTCGGGCAAGCGCGGCCGGTTCTCGATCGGGACGCCGGTGCTGCAGGCCGCGCGCAAGCTCGGCGTCGATATCGATTCCGTCTGCGGCGGGCGCGGCATCTGCGGGCGCTGCCAGGTGCTGGTCTCCGAAGGCGAGTTCATGAAGCTCGGCGTCAAGTCCGAGGCCTCGCATCTGACCGCCTTCGGCGAGGTCGAGAAGCGCTATGCCGAGCGCAAGGGCCTGGCCGAGGGAAGGCGTCTCTCCTGCTCGACCCGTGTCCAGGGCGACGTCGTCATCGACGTGCCGCCCGACAGCCAGGTCCATAAGCAGGTGGTGCGCAAGCGCGCCGAGATGCGCGCGATCGAGCTCGATCCGGTCGTCACGCTCCACTATGTCGAGGTGGCCGAGCCCAACATGCATGATCCCTCGGGCGATCTGCAGCGGCTCGAGCAGGCGCTGGCCTCGCAGTGGGACCTGAAGGGCCTCGATACCGACCTGCGCGTGATCCAGCATCTGCAGAAGGCCTTGCGCAAGGGCGACTGGACCGCGACGGTCGCGGTGCATCAGAAGAAGCAGATCACGGCGGTGTGGCCGGGTTTCCATGACCGCGCCTTCGGGCTCGCGGTCGATATCGGCTCGACCACCATCGCCGGCCATCTCTGCGACCTCGCCACGGGCGAGGTGGTCGCCTCCTCGGGCATGATGAATCCGCAGATCCGCTTCGGCGAGGATCTGATGAGCCGCGTCTCCTATGTGATGATGAATCCGGGCGGCGATGTCGAGATGACCAAGGCCGTGCGCGCCGCGCTCAACGAGCTGGCCGAGAATGTCGCGCGCGAAGCCAAGATCGAGAAGACCAACATTCTCGAGGTCACCTTCGTCGGCAACCCGATCATGCATCACCTGCTGCTCGGCATCGATCCGACCGAGCTCGGCGGCGCGCCCTTCGCGCTCGCCACCGACGGGCCGATCACGATCTGGGCCTCGGAGATCGATCTCCAGGTCCATCCCAATGCGCGCATCTTCGTGCTGCCCTGCATCGCCGGCCATGTCGGCGCCGATACCGCGGGCGTGATCCTCTCCGAATCCCCGCATATGTCGGCCGACATGACCTTGATCGTCGATGTCGGCACCAATGCCGAGATCGTGCTGGGCAATCGCGACCGCCTGCTCGCGGCCTCCTCGCCGACCGGCCCCGCCTTCGAGGGCGCGCAGATCTCGGGCGGCCAGCGCGCGGCGCCCGGCGCCATCGAGCGCGTGCGCATCGATCCCGAGACGCTCGAGCCGAAATTCAAGGTGATCGGCTCGGACAAATGGTCGAACGAGCCGGGCTTTTTCGAGGAGACTGCGCTGATCGGCGTCACCGGCATCTGCGGCTCGGGCATCATCGAGGCGCTGGCCGAGATGTATCTGACCGGCATCATCAACCAGGACGGCGTGATCGACGGAGGCATGGCGGCGAAGAGCCCGCGCATCCAGCCCGAGGGCCGCACCTTCTCCTATCTGTTGCGCGAAGGCGAGCCGACGATCCGCATCACACAGACCGACGTGCGCGCGATCCAGCTCGCCAAGGCCGCGCTCTATGCCGGCGCGCGCCTGCTCATGGACAAGCTCGGCATCGACAAGCTCGACCGCATCACGCTGGCGGGCGCCTTCGGCAGCCATATCGACGTCAAATACGCGATGATCCTCGGCATGATCCCCGATTGCGATCTGTCGAAGGTCACCTCGGCCGGCAACGCCGCCGGCACCGGCGCCCGCATCGCGCTCCTCAACCTCAAGGCGCGCGACGAGATCGCGCGCGTGGTCAAGCAGGTCGAGAAGGTCGAGACCGCGGTGGAACCGATGTTCCAGCAGCATTTCGTCGAGGCCATGGCGATCCCGCACAAGACGGCGCCCTACGAGAACCTCGCCAAGGTGGTGACGCTGCCGCCGCACAAGGAAGTCGCCGGCGGCGCCGAAGCCGAAGCGCGCCGCGCGCGGCGGCGGCGGGGCTAGTCGCGCGGTCTAGTGCGGTCGCCTAAAGTAAAGACGGTCTCCGGAGGGCGTTCACTCTTGCTGTCAAGCCGGCGAAGGCCGGCATCCATGCACAGCCAATCACCGAGAGAGGGTCTCGGCAGTTAGTGTTCTTGGATACCGGCCTTCGCCGGTATGACGATGAGAGGTTGAACTGGATTCTTTCTTCCTGGCACGCTCGCACCTGATGCGCGCATCTCGCGTTCCATTCCGAGCACAAGCGTCCGGCCTCGCTCGAAACTAG
This sequence comes from uncultured Alphaproteobacteria bacterium, assembly GCA_963696655.1. Classification (GTDB taxonomy): domain Bacteria; phylum Pseudomonadota; class Alphaproteobacteria; order Dongiales; family Dongiaceae; genus Hypericibacter. The sequence continues at coordinate 3,379 of CAVOLB010000060.1, read as the reverse complement.
GAGCACGTGCGACGGGAGGCCGGTGCCTCAGTGCCCGAGCACGATGCCTCGTAGATTGTCTGAATCCGGAACATCACCATGCCGGCCAGCATGGCCAAGGCGATGTTGCGCGGAACCAGGACGAGATCAGCGATCGCCGGCCCCGGGCAAAGCCCGACGAGGCCCCAGCCGGCGCCGAAGATGGTGGCGCCGATCACCAGACGCCGGTCAAAGGCGCGGGCGGAGGCTATCGCCGCATCCTCGACCCCGCCTTGACCCGGCAAAACCGGCGCCGTACCACGTCCGACATACCCACGATCCCTTTGCAAAGCCCGCCAACCTAGCTCGCACCTGCGCATTGAAGGCGAATTGCCCTAAACTCAGGCGCCATGGAACATGAAGTGCCCCCCCCCTACCGGAGAGCGGAGGTTCATATTTGACAGCACGCCGGATAGGATAAGCGCGCACGTCACGGCGTTTTGCCGCTCAATCGTGGCGAATGCCGCGCCCATATTTGTACCCGTCGCGTCTGACGCTGCGGGCGTCGAGCGCGACTGCTTCTATATCGTCCAGCAGCGGCAGATGAGGGACGGCGGCGAAATCGTGTTCGGCTGGAACATCTGGACCTGGCCGCATGTATGGCTCAAGGCCGAACATCATTCGGTCTGGTGCACCCCGGACGGACGGTTTGTGGATCTGACGCCGAAGCCTGTCGAAAAGATCGTGTTCGTTCCGGACCCGTCGCACCCTTACGACTACAAGCTGAATCGGCGCGTCCCCAATATCTGCAAGGCACTGAAAAGCGATCCCGCCATTCAGGAGGTATTCCAGGCCGAGCGCGCAATTTATGACTATGAGGAGGAAAACACCAAACCCGGCACGCTGGAGGTCAGAGTGGACCCGCGTGTCTATCAGCCGCTCATGATAGCGAAGGAGGCCGCGCTCGCGCATGTGGCGCTCAGATACATCCGCCCTTCACAGCCCTGCCTTTGTCGGAGCGGCGCGCCTTTTCGTGATTGCCACGCTCCCGATTTCCAATGCCTTTTGGAGGCACTCGCTGCGTCCACACTAGACTAGGCGCTCGGCCGGTTGTTAAGTATCGGCATGGCGGGACCGAACACGTGCATCTACTGCAAGCGGGATGAGAGCGCAGTCACGTTCGATGGGGTCGAGCACGTCATTCCGCAGGCTTTCGGCGTTTTCGGCAGCGAAACGCCGACACTGAAATGCGTTTGCGATGAGTGCAACGGTGGCTTCGGCCGGACTCTCGACATCTATCTTGCGCGCGAAACGCTGGAAGGCGTCATCCGCTACAAGAACGGAATTTTCTCTTCGGAAGCGCGGCCCCAGAAGCATCTTCATATCGCCCTGGACGAAGGGCCGCAGACCGGCGACTTTGCCGGCATGAAGGTGGCGATCGATGGCACGACCGGCGAACTCATGAAGCCGCTGGCACAGTTTCATATCCTGAATCAGCAGAGCGGCAAAACCGAGACCTATTTCAAGAAGCAGATCGCCGGGCTGAAATTGCCAGATGACGTTTACGGCCGGCCCGGCGACGGATCGGGAAACGGGACTTGGAAATGCGCCATCTTCGCAGGGTCAAAAGCGGATCATGACGAGATCGTCGAGGCGCTACAGGCGAACGGCATCGCCTTCATTCCGGCAGAGCCGTTTGAATTGCCCGGTCTGAGCGGCGACGAGAAGCACCCGTTCGACGCCTCGACTCTTCCCGTGCTCATCACCGGCGAAGTCACTCATACGCACAGGCGCGCCCATGCGAAAATCCTCATGAACTTCCTCGCCAAATATTTTGGCGAGGAAGAGGCTCTCAAGCCGCATTGGGATTATCTGCGCTCTTTTATCTGTGGGGAAGCTGGAACGATCAGATATAAGGTCTTCGACGACCCATTTCCTGACAATCAGGACAGCGACGTCCTGAAGATCATTCGCGGCAGCATTGCCGCCTGGATCGAAAACCGTCACGGCAACATCGTCGGCTCTCTGCAATTCTACGGAAACCAGATATTTCAGTACCTCCTCCGCGAATTGGCCGCGCTGCCAGACGACCAGCAGTTTGGATATTGCTACACCGATGGCGAAACGCCCAAGATTCTAGTTAAGGCGAAGGATGCAGCCAGCGCGACGGCACTGGCGGCGAAGAAAACATTCAAGGCCGCTTCCAGCTAAGAGCCGGGACCGAATGCCTCGTTGCGAATGTGACCCTGGGTGAGTCCCGCCGCCTGTCTGCGAACGGCCCCTATTTTGGCGGGTGGGTGATGAAGCAAATCATTGGAGGGGTCATGTACGACACGGACAAGGCCGAGCATATCGCGAGAGGCGATCACGACCACGACATGTCGTCGGCCTCATGGCATCTCTATCGGACCCAAAGCGGCGTTTTCTTTGAGGCCGTCTATGACCACGACGGAGCGCCGGAGGGTATTCATCCGCTGACGAATGAACAGGCCCGGACGTTCCTCGAGGTCAATGCTATCGATCTCGTCGAGAAGTATTTTGGACCGATGCCGGGACCTGAAGCCGATACGATCACGGAGGTCACGCGACGGTCGATCATCGACCAGCTCACAGCCGGGACCATCCCTTGGTCGGGGCGGCTGACGGACGACGAGTTTCTCGCGCGCCTTTACGATCTCTCGAAATTGCCGTCCCATGACCACCGCTATACCAACGCCGCCGGCGACATCTATCAGCATTGCGTCCGGAATTACGACTGGTCGCCCGACTGGGTCTTCTACGACGACCGGTTTCGCTTGCTGCATGCCAGAGACGCGGAGTTCCTGAGGTTTCTCTGCGAAACCCTACATCCTGTAGTGCAGCCCGATAGCGAGCGGGTCGCGCAGCTCATGGCGATCTATAACGAGGAACTGGCACACGACGGCTGGGCACTCGCCGAGGTCAAGCGGATATCCGGCAAACCCATGTTCGGCGCGCGCAAGATCGGAGGCCGCGCCGTCGTCTTTGAAGAACCGACCGGCTGGCAGAAGGTCGACCGTCAGCTTCAGGAGATGCACTCGCGCCTGGATTCCGCCCAGTCAGAGGAACAGTTCCAGGCCGTCGGATTGTTGTGCCGCGAAGTTCTCATTTCCGCCGCGCAAGAAGTCTACGACGCCGATAAGCATTTTACGGCCGATGGGGTAAAACCCAGCGCCACCGACGGTAAACGGATGCTGGGCGGCATCTTTGACACCGAGTTCAAGGGGAGCGCCAACGAGGAAGCCAGGCGCCATGCGCGCGCCGCCATGGATCTCGCGCTCGCGCTCCAGCACAAACGTACGGCCGATTTCAGAACGGCAGCGCTATGCGCGGAGGCGACCTGTTCCGTCGTGAATATGCTGGCGATCCTGGCCGGGCGGCGCGGTCGCTCCCCCTAGCTCGT
>CAVOLB010000059.1:0-16557 GCA_963696655.1 uncultured Alphaproteobacteria bacterium | reverse complement strand
CGGACTTCTTTTCCTGCAGAGCTGCCGCCAGACGAGCGACCTGCGACGCGGGCGCTGCGAACAGCCCTGCGGCCTGGGCGTGCTTGCCCTTCATTGCACCGGCGACACGCGCCAGCAGCACCTCGCGCGACGTCGAGATCGGCGATGCGCTCGACCTCGGCGACCGTCAGCGCGCGACCGTCCATGTAGCCGCCCTTGATGACCAGCGCCTTGTTGTCCTTGGCGAACGTCTTGATCGCCTTGGCGGCGTCGACCGGTTCCCCGTTGACGAACGCGATAGCGGTAGGACCGGCGAACAGGTCGTCGAGACCTTCGACTCCCGCCTCCGACGCCGCCCGCTTGATCGCGTGTTCTTGGCCACCGTGTACGTGGCCCCGTTGCCCAGCGACCTGCGCAGCTCGGCCAGGTTGGTGACGGTCAAACCGCGGTACTCGGTGACGATGGCGGCGCCCGCCGCCCTCGGTTCGCATCGGCATCACAGTAGTTGACAAGGAAACCACCCACAACTAGTTTCCTTGTCAACCAATAGTGGAAACCCTTGATGCCGAAGCCCCACAAGCCTGTCAGCCCGCTCGAAGCCCATCTCGGCTACTGGCTGCGCTATGTCTCGAACCAGGTCTCGCATGCCTTCGGGCAGAAGCTCGCGGCGCGCGACGTGACTGTGGCGGAGTGGGTGGTGATGCGCGAGGCCTATGACAGCGATGCCGTAGTCCCGAGCGCGCTGGCCGACCGGCTCGGCATGACGCGGGGCGCCATCTCCAAGCTCGCCGACCGGCTCGTCGCGAAGGGATTGCTGGTCCGCAAATCGGGTGGATCTGATCGTCGCTTCCAGACGCTGGCCCTGACCGGCGAGGGCCGCGCGCTCGTGCCCCGGCTTTCGGCGCTGGCCGACCGGAACGACGAGGAGTTCTTCGGCCACCTCACCCCCGCCCTGCGGGCGACGATCGAGGCGGAGATGAAGACGATCGTGCGACGGCACGGGCTCAAGGCCGCCCCCGTCGACTGACGGGAGGGCACCGCCCCGATCATCGCTCAACAAGCTGAGAGGAGAAGCATCATGGACAGTCATGTGAAGGATGTCGTGCGCGAGATGACGAGGGCGTCCGACGAGGAGCGGATCACCTTCCCCGAGGTCGTGGGCGGCCTGATGAAAGCGGGCGTCGAGCGCTACCACGCCGACCTGGTCTGCTCGACCAAGACCTACTACATGCCGGACGGAAGCTTCGAAACGACGACCTGTCACGCGACGGATGCGGCAGCGCCGGCCTTCTCCGCCGCCGGGGTCGATGCCGCGGTACGCGCCGTCCAGGCGCAGAAGACCCGGTATCGGGAGTTCTGCCGGCAGATCGCCGCCGCCGGCTGCGTCGGCTATTTCGTCACCCTCGCCGGACGCTGCGCGGTCTATTACGGCCGCGGCGGCGAGACCCATGTCGAGCGGTTTCCCGGGACGAAGTGAGCCTTCCTGCTGCGGCCGGAACCCACCCACCCCTCAAGCCGGGGACGCCCGCCGCGCGACCACGGGAATGTAGGTCTCCAGCTCCGGACAGGGGAAGGTGACGGTCCGGCCGGTCTCGGCCGACCGGTAGAGCCCCATCAGCATCTCGACCACGGCCAGGCCGTCATGGAAGGTCTCGAGCGGCGCCTCCCCCTTGCGGAAGCGCTCGACCATGTGGCGGTTCTCGTCGGTATAACCATAGACGCCCGCCTCGTCCTCCAGCACCGGCATCAGGCCCTGCTCGGCATTCTGCTTCTCGACGAGATCCTCGCCTTCCGAGCCGGTCACCGCGCGCGACATGAAGATCTTCAAGCCCGTTCCCAGCGAGTTGAACTCCATCGCGTACTCCGGGCCCAGGAGCTCGAGCTGGATGCGCAGGCCGGCGCCGACATAGGCCCAGGAGGTCGTGGCCTCGATCATCAAGGGGTTGCCGTCGGCGTCCTCGAGCGACACGGTGGCGCGCGCGAAATCCTCCGCCGGGCGGTTGCGGTAGTCGACCTCGGCGCCGAAACGCTTGCTCAGCTGCGCGGCATAATGCGGCCGGATCCATTTGAGATTGGCGACGGTTCCGTTGACGGACTTGACCTTTAGCGACCCGCGCGGCGCGCCGGGTTCCGTCAGCAGGTGACGCGCGACCTCGACGCTGTGGCACATCATGTCGGAAAGCACGCCGCCGCCCTGCTTGTCGCCCTGCCAGAACCACGGCTCATGGGGGCCGGCATGTTCCTCGGCCGCGCGCGCCAGGTAGGGACGCCCGGTCGCCGAGGCGGCGCGCCGCCAGATGATCTCCTTGCCGCGCTGCACCGGCGTCGCGAAGACCTGGTTCTCCAGATAGCCATGGTTCAGCCCGGCATCCTCCGCGAGACGCAGCATCTCGCGCGCCTCCGCCACGGTTCGCGCGAGCGGCTTCTCGCAGGCCACCGCGAACACTCTCGACCGCCCGGCCTTCACCTCCGCATGGAGCGCGCGCATCACCTCGAGCCGCGTATAATTCGGCGACAGGATCCAGATCGCGTCGACATCCTCGGCCCGGAACAGCGACTGGAGGCTGTCATGGCCGCGACAATTCCCGAGCCCCAGCTCGGCCACGGCCTCGACGATGCGGGCGCGGTTTTCGGCCTTGCGGCTATGGACGCCCGTTACCTCGACTTGGCGCACGCCCAGCATGGCTTTCAAATGGAAATGGGCGATGAAGCCGCTGCCGACGAAACCGACGCGCAGTTTGTCTCTCGGAAAATCCGTCATGCTGAAATCCCCATTCTCGCAATCCCTGGATTCTGCGTGGCGGCGAGAGCCACGTCGAACGGATTCTGGGGACGAAGCAAGCCCAGTTGACAGAGCGGGGACGCCCGCGACATGATTATGCTCATGGGGGCGCTGCGATCTCCCCATGAGGCGACATGCTGAAGTATCGCGTCCCGTTTTTCCATGAGGACGCAGCATGCCCACATTCAACAGCATTCCCGTCGATAAGCTTCTGCGCCTGATAGGGACGCGCAATTGTCCCGCCCTCATCGACGTCCAGACAGATGAGGATTTCGAGGCGGATCCCCACCTGATTCCGGGTGCCGTCCGGCGCCCCTTTGCCGGCGTTGCCGATTGGGCCGCGGAATTCCGGGGGCGCAATGCAGTCATCATATGCCAGAAGGGTCTGAAGCTCAGTCACGGCGTCGCCGCCTGGCTGCGGCATGCAGGCGTGCCCGCAGAATCGCTCGAGGGCGGGGCGATCGCCTGGCGGGAGGCGGGGCTTCCCATGGTGCCGGCAGCCAGACTCCCTGCGCGCGATCGCCAGAACCGGACCCTGTGGGTCACGCGCGCGCGGCCCAAGATCGACCGCATCGCCTGTCCCTGGCTCATCCGCCGGTTCGTCGATCCAGGCGCCGTCTTCCTTTTCGTGACGCCGTCCGAAGTGCAGGGCGTCGCCGATCGCTTCGGCGCCACGCCGTTCGATATCGAGAGCCCGGACGCGTTCTGGAGCCACCGGGGCGAGCGCTGCACCTTCGACGTGATGGTCGAGGAGTTCGGGCTCGGTACCATCGAATTGCTCGCCCGGCTCGCGGTCATCGTGCGCGGTGCGGATACCGGCCGTCTCGATCTCGCGCCCGAAGCGCCGGGCCTGCTGGCCGCCTCGCTGGGACTGTCACGCATGTATGCGGACGATCTGGAGCAGCTCGAAGCCGGCATGTCGCTCTATGACGCGTTCTATCGATGGTGCAGGGATGCGATGGACGAGACCCATAATTGGACGTCCCACAGACCGTCCAAACCGGCCGGTCGGCCCTGACAACGGACGCAGCGCAATCGGGATATCGCCGACCTAATGCGTATGCCGGTGATGGATGTCCGGATAATGGAGATGCCGGTGCAGGAGCCGCCGGTGCCGGTGCGGATGAGCATGCGGCTCGGGCGGGACATCCGGCGCATGCGGATGCTGGTGATGCTCATCATGCGCGTGTAGATGGTCGTGCTCCATCGGCTCATGCTCATGCAGATGGAGATGGCGCTCGGTCAGATGCAGCCAGAGCCCGATGGCCATCAGGATGCCGCCGGCAATGAAGCTCGTCGTGACCGGATCGCCCAGCAGCGCAATCGCCGTCGCGGCGCCGATGAAGGGTGCCAGCGAATAGTAGGCGCCGGTTCGCGCCGTCCCGAGATGGCGCAGCGCCAGGACGAAGAGGGTCAGCGAGATGCCGTAGCCCAGAAATCCGACGACGGCAGATTCCATCACGACGGTGCCGGCGGGCCATGACGCCCCCAGGGCCAGGGCGATGGCGACGTTCACGGCCCCGGCGACCAGCCCCTTGACCATGGCGATCTGCATCGGATCGCTGGCCGAGACCTTTCGCGTGAAGTTGTTGTCGATGGCCCAGGCCAGGCAGGCCGCCGCGATCAGGACCGGGCCCCAGCTGAACCCCAGGGCGACGTCCCTGGGCCAGGAGAGGACGACGGCACCGGCGACGATGGCGACTGCGCCGAGGAGAAGGCGCCGATCGACATTCTCCTTGAAGATGACCCACGCCATGACGAGCGTAAGCGCACTCTCCAGGTTCAGCAGCAGCGAGGCTTCCGACGCCGAGCTCTGGGCAAGGCCGAAGAGGAGGAGAACCGGCCCCGCGACGCCTCCCGACAGGATCGCCGCGGCAAGCCAGGGCAGGTCCGCTTTCTGGATCCCTGTTTCCTTGCTGCGCCAGAGGAGCCGCACAAGCGCCAGGCCCAGACCGGATCCGAGATAGAGCAGGCCCGCCAACAGCCAGGGCGAAACGCCGCCCAGGAGGATCTTGGCGAGCGGCGCGCTGAGGCCGAACAGAACGGCCGACGCCAGCGCGTAGAGGATGCCGATCATGACTGTGTCGCCCGCCTCTCTACCTCAAGCGAGATTTCGCAAGCCCCGCCCTACACGTCCAGGTTCGCCACCGACAGCGCGTTCTGCTGGATGAAGTCGCGGCGCGGCTCGACCAGGTCGCCCATCAGGGTCGAGAACACTTCCTCGGCCTCGTCGACATGGCTGACGCGGACCTGGAGCATGGCGCGGCTGTTGGGATCGAGCGTGGTTTCCCAGAGCTGTTCGGGGTTCATCTCGCCCAGGCCCTTGTAGCGCTGGATCGCGACGTTGCGCTTGCCCAGCTCCATGATCGCCTCGATCAGCTCGATCGGTCCCGCGATCGGCGTCTCCTTGTCCTTGGCGACCAGGATCGCGGGCTTCTGGAAGCTCGCCTGGAACTCGCCCGCCATGGTGTCGAGGCGATGGGCCTCGGCGCTGCGGATCAGCGGGCCATCGATCAGGAAATATTCGGTCACGCCGCGCAGGCGCCGCGTGAAGGACAAGCCGCCATCGGACTCGGCTTGGCCGACCCAGCCGCGCTCGGTGATGGGCGAGAGCCCGTCGAGCCGGTGTGCGATCACCGCCGCGGTTGCCTTGGTCTGGTCGGGGGTGAGCTGCGGGTTGAGGGCGCCGACGATCGCCGCCTGCTCCACCACCGCGCTGCTGCCGACCTTGCGGATCAGCGGCTGCATCAGGTTGCGCCCGACGCTGGCGCGCTCGACCCGCTCGCGCAGATCCGTGCCTGCCACCTGGCTGCCGTCGGCGAGCTTGAGGATCGCGCCATCGAGCCCGCCATCGATCAGATAGGTTTCGAGCTCGCGGTCGTCCTTGAGATAGCGCTGCGAGCTGCCGCGCTTGGCGCGGTAAAGCGGCGGCTGGGCGATATAGAGATAGCCCTTCTCGATCAGCGTCGGCATCTGCCGGTAGAAGAAGGTCAGGAGCAGGGTGCGGATATGCGAGCCGTCCACGTCCGCGTCGGTCATGATGATGATCTTGTGATAGCGGATCTTGTCGAGATCGAACTCCTCGCTGCCGATGCCGGTGCCGAAGGCCGCGATCAGGGTGCCGATCTCCTGCGAGCCCAGCATCTTGTCGAAGCGCGCGCGCTCGACATTGAGGATCTTGCCGCGCAAGGGCAGGATCGCCTGGTTCTTCCGGTTGCGGCCCTGCTTGGCCGAGCCGCCGGCCGAATCGCCCTCGACGATGAAGAGCTCGGCCAGCGCCGGATCGCGCTCCTGGCAGTCGGCGAGCTTGCCCGGCAGCGAGGCCATGTCGAGCGCGCCTTTGCGCCGCGTCAGCTCGCGGGCCTTGCGCGCCGCCTCGCGCGCGGCCGCGGCCTCGACCACCTTGGCGACGATGCGCTTGGCCTCGCCCGGATGCTCCTCGAACCACTGGTTCAGCTTCTCGTTGATGACGTTCTCGACCACCGGGCGGACCTCGGAGGAGACCAGCTTGTCCTTGGTCTGCGACGAGAATTTCGGATCGGGCACCTTGACCGAGAGCACGCAGGTGAGGCCCTCGCGCGCATCCTCGCCGGTCAGCGCCACCTTCTCCTTCTTGGCGATGCCGCTGTCGCCCGCATACTGGTTGATCTGGCGCGTGAGCGCGCCGCGGAAGCCCGCGAGATGCGTGCCGCCGTCGCGCTGCGGGATGTTGTTGGTGAAGCAGAGCATGGTCTCGTGATAGCTGTCGGTCCATTCCATGGCCGCTTCGACCACGATGCCCTCGCGCTCGCCCTTCATGACGATGGCGGGGGTATGGAGCGCCGTCTTGCTGCGGTCGAGATAATGCACGAAGGCCTCGATGCCGCCCTCGTAATGGAGCTCGACCGTCTTGGGCTCGACGCCGCGCGCATCGACCAGGGTCAGGCGCACGCCGGAATTGAGGAAGGCCAGCTCGCGCAGGCGATGCTCGAGCGTGGCGATGTCGAATTCGGTCTTGGTGAAGGTCGCGGTCGAGGGCGTGAAGGTGATCTCGGTGCCGCGCTTGCCCTTGGCTTCGCCGACGACCGCCAGCGGCGCTTCCGGATCGCCGTCGCGGAAGCGCATGTAATATTCCTTGCCGTCGCGCCAGATCCGCAGGTCGAGGATCGAGGAGAGCGCGTTCACGACCGAGACGCCGACGCCATGGAGGCCGCCCGAGACCTTGTAGGAGTTCTGGTCGAATTTTCCGCCGGCATGGAGCTGGGTCATGATGACCTCGGCCGCCGAGACGCCCTCTTCCTTGTGGATGTCGACGGGAATGCCGCGGCCATTGTCCAGGACCGTGACCGAGCCGTTGCCGTTGAGCTTGACGAAGATCTGGTCGCAATAGCCGGCCAGCGCCTCGTCGATGGCGTTGTCCACCACCTCATAGACCATGTGATGCAGGCCCGAGCCGTCGTCGGTGTCGCCGATATACATGCCCGGCCGCTTGCGCACGGCATCGAGGCCCTTCAGCACCTTGATCGAGTCCGCGTCATAGGCGGCCGTCGGGATCTCGGGGCTGGGGTTGGTGATCTTCTGGGCTTCTGGGGTCATGATCTTCGTGTCTTTCACGTCGAAATCGGTGATCGAGCGGGCGCAGAGCCTCGGGCTGACGGGCGCGCCCCGTCTCTAGAGGGGGTCACATCGCGTTCGCGCCCGAGAGGGGGCGCAGACGCCCCTCCTCGACCGCGACGAACCGGGCGGCGTCGCCCAGCTCGGCAAAGGTCTCGAGATCGGTGCCGGTGAGCCAGGCCTGCGCGCCGGTCGCCAGGATCGCCTCGAACAGGGCCCGCCGGCGGGCGCGGTCGAGATGGGCCGCGACCTCGTCGAGCAGGATCAGCGGCGCATGGCCGCGCGCTTCGGTCAGCGCCCGCGCATAGGCCAGCACGATCGCCAGCAGCAGCGCCTTCTGCTCGCCGGTCGAGCAATCGGCCGCGCGCCGGCCGCGGCCGAGATGGGTCACGGCGAGATCGCTCTTATGCGGGCCCACCGAGGCCCCGCCGCTCTGCGCGTCGAGGGCCCGGGTTTCGGCGAGGCGGACCTTGAGACTGTCCTCGGCCGCGAGCGCCGGCATGGCGGCCAGCGCGTCGTCGACGATCCCCATGAGCGCCAGGCCCGCGCCGGGGAAGGGTCCGAAGCCATCGGCCGCCGCCGCGCGCAGCCGCGCCACCAGATCGCGCCGGGCCGCCGCCACCGCGACGCCGAGCTCGGCCATCTGCGCCTCGAGCCCGTCGAGCCAGGCGCCCTGGCCGGACCAGGCCCCGTTCGTCAGCAGCCGCGCGCGCTCGCGCATCGCCTGCTCATAGGCCGAGACGCGGGCGGCATGGGCCGGATCGAAGCCATAGACCAGCCGGTCGAGGAAGCGCCGACGGTCGCCCGCACCGTCGAGGAACAGGCGATCCATCTGCGGCGTCAGCCAGACCAGCGCCAGCCGCTCGGCCAAGGCGCCCTGGCTCTTCTGGAAGGCACCATCGATCTTCACCACCCGGCGCTCGGAGACGCCCTCGGCCGCAGCCGGATCGCGGCCGGTGCCGATCTCGGTCTCGGGGCCCGCCCCGCTCATCAGCCGCGCCGCCACGGCCCAGGCGGTGCTTGCGGTCCTCGCAAGCTCGTCCCCGGGACGGCGTTCGATCTCGGTCAGCTTCGCACGGCGCAGGCCCCGGCCCGGCGCCAGGAACGAGATCGCCTCGAGCAGGTTGGTCTTGCCGGCGCCGTTGGGGCCCGCCAGCACCACCGGCCGCGCGTCGATCTCGAGCACGGCCTCGCGATAGCAGCGGAACTCGGCCAGCGCGATGCGCGTCAGATGCGCCGCCACCGGTCGGGCGGTGAGCGGCCCTGCGATGACGGTCGGATCGGTTTTAGCCAGTGCAGTCAGGGTTCGTTGCCTCGTGGAACGCTCGGCATCAGACGCGCATCGGCATCAGCACATAGAGCGCTGTGCCGTTGGCCGGATCCTTCATGAGCGTGGGCGAGGCCGCATCGGCCAGCGCGATCTCGGCGTTGTCGCCCTGGATCTGGCGCAGGATGTCGATCAGGTAGCGCGAATTGAAGCCGATCTCGATCGGCTGGCCTTCATAGGCCGCCTCGAGCTCCTCGGTCGCGGTGCCGTTCTCCGGGCTCGAGGCCGAAAGCGTCAGATGGCCTTCCTTGAGCGCCAGCTTCACCGCGCGCGACTTCTCGCTCGAGATGGTGGCGACCAGGTCGACCGCCTCCATGAAGCTCTTGCGGTCGACCGTCAGCATCTTGTCGTTGCCGGTCGGAATCACGCGGTGATAGTCGGGGAAGCTGCCATCGATCAGCTTCGAGGTCAGGAGCACGTCGGCGAAGGCGAAGCTGATGCGCGTGTCGGAGAGCGCCACCTCGATGGCGCCGTCGAGCTCCTCGATCAGCTTGCGCAGCTCGGCCACGGCCTTGCGCGGCACGATCACGCCCGGCATCTCGCCCGCCCCCTGCGGCAGGCCGAGCTCGACCCGCGCCAGGCGGTGGCCGTCGGTCGCGACCGCGCGCAGGGTCTTGGTCTTCCCCTGCGTATGGGCGTGCAGATAGATGCCGTTGAGGTAATAGCGCGTTTCCTCGGTCGAGATCGCGAAGCTGGTGCGATCGATCAGGGTGCGCATCTCCTCGGCCGGAATATGGAAGCGGTGCGGCAGCTCGCCGACATTGACCGCGGGATAATCCTCGCGCGGCAGGGTCGCCAGCGAGAAGCGGGCGCGGCCCGCGCGCAGGGCCAGCTGGCCCGCGTCGCTGGAACCGTCGATCTCGACCTGCGCCCCTTCGGGCAGCTTGCGGACGATGTCGTAGAGCGTATGGGCCGGCACCGTGGTGGCGCCCGACTGCACGACCGAGGCCGCGGTGCGCTCGACGATGCTGAGATCCATGTCGGTCGCCGTCACATGCAGCGCATCCTTCGCGCCCTCGATCAGAATATTCGAGAGGATCGGGATGGTGTTGCGCCGTTCGACGACGCTCTGCACGTGGCCGAGGGACCGGAGAAGGGCACCACGTTCGATGGTCAGTTTCATGGTTTGTTTCTTGGGATTTCCGTTTGCGCCGTCTTCTTCAAGACCGTCCGGCAACGGCCGGAAATGAGGCTTCGGGGCGGGCCGGCGCCAACGGGCGAAATGCGCCCAGGCCGGGCCTCGCCGCGGGCGCGGCAGGACGGTCGGTTATATTATCACAAGCCCTTGTTTTGGGAAGCGATTTTCCGATTCTTCCGGAGGCCCGGAGAGGCCGAAAAAGCCCCTGATATCAGGGCCTCCCGGGGGTGCCCCGGAAGCTGCCCGAAGCGACAGCCCGCAGCGGGCCGGAAACACCCGCCACGGGGACGGATTTCAAGCTTCCGAGTCGCGAGGCAGAGGGGGATTCGGGGCCGGCACCCGACCGGGCGCCGGCGGTGGCTCAGGCTTCGAGCATCCGGCGCAGCAGATCGACATCCTCGGAAAAGGAGCTGTCGGTCGAGCGCAGCTCCTCGACCTTGCGCACCGCGTGCATGACCGTGGTGTGGTCGCGCCCGCCGAACTTGCGGCCGATCTCCGGCAGCGAGCGCGAGGTCAGCTGCTTGGCGAGATACATCGCGACCTGGCGCGGCCGCGCCACGGCGCGCGCGCGCCGGGCCGACTGCATCTCCGAGATCTTGATGTTGAAGTGCTCGGCTACCTTGCGCTGAATCTCCTCGATCGTGACGCGCCGGTCGTTGGCGCGCAGGAGATCGTGCAGCACTTCCTGGGTGGTCTCGAGCGTGACCGGGCGGCCGACCAGCGTCGCATGGGCGACGATGCGGTTGAGCGCGCCCTCGAGCTCGCGCACGTTCGAGAGGATCTTGTGGGCGAGGAACTCCAGCACCTTGGGCGGGATCTCGGCGCCCAGCTGCTCGCCCTTGTTCTGCAGGATGCCGAGCCGGAGCTCGTAGGTGGTCGGATGAATGTCGGCCACGAGGCCCCAGCCGAGGCGCGAGCGCATCCGCTCCTCGAGGCCTTCGAGGTCGGAGGGCGACTTGTCGGCCGAGATCACCACCTGGCGGTTCTGGTCCACCAGCGCATTGAAGGTGTGGAAGAACTCCTCCTGGGTGGAGTCCTTGCCGCTGATGAACTGGACGTCGTCGATCATCAGCACGTCGACCGAGCGGAACTGCTCCTTGAAGGCCATGGTGTTCTTGTGCCGGAGCGCCCGGATGAACTGGTACATGAACTTCTCGGCCGAGAGATAGATCACGCGCCGCTCGGGCTGGGCCTTCTTGATATGCCAGGCGATGGCATGCATCAGATGGGTCTTGCCGAGCCCGACCCCGCCATAAAGAAAGAGCGGGTTGAAAGGCACGGTCTTGCTCTCGGCGACGCGCCGGGCCGCCGCATAGGCCAGCTCGTTCGACTTGCCGACGACGAAATTCTCGAAGGTGAAGCGCGGATCGAGGGGCGCGCTCACATCGTCCGCACCCGGGCCCGGCGAGGGCAGCTCGGCCACCGCCGCGGGCGGCGCCTGGACATAGATCGGCTGGTTCGCCTCGGCATCGACCGGGGCGCGGGCGCTGTCGACGACGATCTCGACCGCGCGGAATTCGTTGACCTCGCCGGCCAGGAGCTGGCGCAGGCGATCGGAGTAATGCTGCATCACCCAGTCGCGGATGAAGCGGGTCGGCACCGCGATGCGGAACTCGCCATTGGTGTGACCCACCAGGGTCAGGGGCTTCAACCAGCTGCGATAGGCCTGCTCGCCATATTCCGAGCGCAACCGTCCGCGGACACGCGCCCATTTCGCATTGAGCTGGCTGTCGAGCCCGATAGCCTTCATGCTGCCCCCACTCAAAACCGTCCTCATTCCTGCACCCAGGGCAGCCCTGCGGCCTTCCAGCCGCCCGCGCGACCGCGATGGTGCTCAGCGTCGAGGGCCCCCTCGAACCCCTCGCTGATATTGTAGCAACGGCTATAGCCGGCGGCCGTCAGGGCCATGGCGGCTGCCTTCGAACGGGCGCCACTCCGGCACAAAAACAGAATGGGCGTCTCCTTGTCGGGAATCGCCTTGGCGATCTCCGCGGCGAAGGCGGGGTTGACTTGCATGGTGGGATAGTCCTGCCAGGACAGGAACATTGTCTTCTTCCCCGCGCTCGACAGATCCGGCACGCCGACGAAGCCCCATTCGGGACGCGTACGGACATCGACCAGCCGCGCGGGCTTGTCCTGGCTCAGCATCTGCCATGCTTGCGATGGGGAGACGTCTCCGGCGTAGCTCATTTTTTGTCGCCCCGACCTTGGCTCGACGCCCCCTGCAGCGTCAGAGTCACCGAAATCTTGAACAGCCCTCCGTTACGACGAGCGGAGCGATGTTCCGAAACCGATCAGTGGATACGACCCGAACTTTCCCTGCGTTCTTGTAATTATGCGCAAGAGGATTGTTCGTTTTCGCCGAGTGTCGAAGTGCGGTCTCGTGGAATTTTCTACCGCACGCTCGAACCCGCTGAGCCTCCCCGTCGACCACCGGGCGCCGACTTTACTCAGTGGGTATGGGCCGCGCAATATGTCCGATAGGTGACGCGAGAAAAAAAACGCTTGCGTTGCCCATCTGCACGGCTGCGGTTTCGCGCGATGCTGTCGCTTGAAAAATGACGCGCGCGCAATAGGCGCCATGATGCTGCGGTCGACGTCCGCAGTCGCTTTCGTTCGCGACTGCGATGCCGCGCCGCTCTCGCGGATGCGGCAGGGAAGCATGGAGCCGGACGCGCAAAACGACAACGCGCGCCACCGATGGTGGCGCGCGTTGCCTTCGACACGATAGATGGGTTCAGAGCGCCTTGATGCGCGCGTTCAACCGCGACAGCTTGCGCGAGGCGGTGTTGCGCTCGAGGACGCCGGTGCGGACGCCGCGCTGAATTTCCGGCTGCGCTTCCTTGAAGGCGGCCTGGGCGGCGGTCTTGTCGCCGGTGGCGATCGCGGTCTCGAGCTTCTTGATGAAGTTGCGCACACGGCTCACGCGCGCGCGGTTCACTGCCGTGCGGCGCTCGGTCTGGCGGATACGCTTCTTCGCCGACTTGTGCTGGGCCATGGTGCCTGCTCTCTTATATGCGGGAAGGGGCTCCCCCTCATATTCGGGGGCGGCGGGTTATAGCCCCTGCCCCAGGCCCCGTCAAGGCTCGCGAAAGGCCCGAAAACAGGGCCTGCCACAAGGCTTTCTTAGCCCCCAATTCAGCGATCCTTGAAGTCCGGCTGGCGCTTCTCGACGAAGGCCGCCATGCCTTCCTTCTGGTCCTCGGTGGCGAATGCCGCATGGAACAGCCGGCGCTCGAAGCGCAGCCCCTCGGCCAGCGTCGATTCATAAGCACGGTTGACGGATTCCTTCACCATCATCACCACCGGCGTGGACATCGACGCGATCCGGTCGGCCAGCTTCATGGCCTCGTCCATCAGCTGTTCAGCGGGCAGAACGCGACTGACCAGGCCCGACCGTTCCGCTTCGGCCGCATCCATCATCCGACCCGAGAGGCACATCTCCATCGCCTTGGCCTTGCCGACCAGGCGCGTCAGCCGCTGCGTCCCACCGGCGCCCGGCAGCACGCCCAGCGTGATCTCGGGCTGGCCGAACTTGGCGTTTTCCGCGGCGAGGATGACATCGCACATCATCGCAAGCTCGCAACCCCCACCCAGCGCGTAGCCGGCGACCGCCGCGATCACCGGCTTGCGGCATTGCGCCACCCGCTCCCAGCCCTTGGTGATGAAGTCGGAGACATAGACATCGACGAAGTTGCGGTCCTTCATCTCCTTGATATCGGCGCCGGCGGCGAAGGCCTTCTCGCTGCCGGTGATGACGATGGCGCCGACATGGGCGTCACTCTCGAATTCATCGAGGGCCTTGCCCAATTCCTGCACCAAAGCGTCGCAGAGCGCGTTCAACGCCTTGGGCCGGTTCAGGGTGACAAGGCCGACCCGGCCCTTTTTCTCGACGATGATGTTCTGATAGCCCATGATTTTTCCTTCGCCCGAGAGCAAGATCGGATCGGCCTGCTTCAGGCCGATCCGTGAATCTTGCTCTGATTCAAATAAACTAGAGACTGATTCACGTCTCAAGTCGAATCGACTTGAGACGATCAGGCTCTAGGGACGGATGGTTCTGCCGGGAGAGATCCTCTCGCGGATCCCTCCGATGTCGGATTATTCCGGCGTGACGGTGAAATGGACCGTCAAGGGACCGCTGCCCTTGACGAACTCGATGGCGAGGCGCTCGCCCTGCCGGCGATAGCTGTGGCTGGTCGCGGCCTCCCACCCCAGTTGCGGCAGTGTCGAGCTGTAGAAATCGAGCACCTGCTGCTGGCTGACATCGCCGGCCGCATAGGCCTCGACGATGCGGCCCGTGGAAGAATCGAACGCGTAGCCGGAGCCGGAAAGCTCGGTGAGCCCGGGCATCAGCGGCAGATCTTCGACGCCGGCGACGAAGCCGGCCGTGTCGGAGGCGGCGGAAGCCTGCGGCGCCGTGGCGCCGGCGATCGCGATGCCGGCTCCCGCGAGAAGGACCGCCAGCAAGGCGTGAGCCCAACGGGCCCGACGCTGCGGCGGACGAGAAGGCGTCTGGCGATGAACCATGGTCCGGTTCCTTACCTCAGCGCTGGCGACGGGGACAGTAGAAAGTGGAACGGCCGCCCTGAGTCAAACGGCGGATGCCGCCCGTGGCGGCGAGGTCGCAGTCGCAGCCGGGGCAGGCCTCGCCTTCATGCTCGTAGACGGCCCAGCGATGCTGGAAATAGCCGAGCTCGCCGTCGGTCTGCACATAATCGCGCAGCGAGGAGCCCCCGGCCGCGATCGCCTCGCTCAAAACCGCCTTGATGGCGTCGACCAGCTTGCCGGCCCGTTCGCCCTGGACCGTGCCCGCCTTGCGCTTGGGCGAGAGGCCGGCCCGGAACAGCGCCTCCGAGGCGTAGATATTGCCGATGCCGGCGACCACGCGCTGATCGAGGATCGCGGCCTTGATCGAGGTGGCCTTGCCTTTGAGCCGCGCGGCCAGCACGGGCCCGGTGAAGGCCGCGTCGAGCGGCTCGGGCCCGAGCCCCTTGATCAGCTTGTGGCGGACGAAGCCCGCCTCGCTCACCAGATCCATCATGCCGAAACGGCGCGCATCGTTGAAGCGCACATGCCCGCCATCGTCGGTCTCCAGGATGATGTGGTCATGCGGCTCGGGCTCGAGCACCGGCCCGATGCCGATCAGCATCCGCCCGCTCATGCCGAGATGGCAGAGCAGGATCTCGTCGCTGTCGAGATGGATCAGGATGTATTTGGCGCGCCGGTCAATCTTGACCACGCGGCGCCCCTCGAGCCGCCCGACGAAGCCGCGCGGCAAGGGAAAGCGCAGATCCCTGCGACGCTGCTGCACGCGGGCCAGCCGACGCCCTTCGAGGCGCAGGGCCAGGCCGCGACAAACGGTCTCGACTTCGGGGAGCTCGGGCAAAGCGGAACAACTCGGGCGGTTGGAAGGGCGCAGCGGGGAACGCGGGCGGGAGCGTAGCGCGGCTGGGAGCGCCACGCTATGTTCGCCGCCATGCAACCCGCCGAACCCCGCCAACCCGCCGAACCGGGCCCTGCCACGGCTGCCACGGACAGCGCGGCGCCGGACGCAGAGCAGGTCTCCTTCGGCTTCCGCACCGTGGCGGCCGAGGAGAAGGCCGGGCTGGTCCGCGGCGTCTTCGACAGCGTCGCCGACCGCTACGACCTGATGAACGACCTGATGTCGGGCGGGATCCATCGCCTCTGGAAGAAGGCGATGATCGACTGGCTCGATCCGCGCCCCGGCCAGACCATCCTCGACGTGGCGGGCGGCACCGGCGATATCGCCTTGCGCATCCTCGAGCGCTGGGGCGGGTCCGATAAGGCGGCCGCCAGCGGCAGCCGCATCCTGGTCTGCGACCTCACCCCGGCGATGCTGGCCAAGGGCCGCGACCGCAGCGTCGATCGCGGCCATCTCGGCGGGATCGAATGGATCGCCGGCAATGCCGAGGCGCTGCCGCTGGAATCGATGAGCGTCGATGCCTACACCATCGCCTTCGGCCTGCGGAACGTGACCCATATCGACCGGGCGCTGGCCGAGGCGCGGCGCGTGCTCAAGCCCGGCGGCCGCTTCCTCTGCCTCGAATTCAGTCATGTCGTGCTGCCGATGCTCGACCGGCTCTACGACATCTACTCCTTCTCCGTGCTGCCGCGATTGGGCCGGGTCGTCGCCAGGGACGAGGCCTCCTATCGCTATCTCGCGGAAAGCATCCGTCGTTTCCCGCGCCAGGAGGATCTGGTGGCGATGATCGAGGCGGCGGGACTGGCGCAGGTGCGCTATCGCAATCTGAGCGGCGGGATCGCGGCGCTGCATTCGGCCTGGCGCCTCTGACGCCGCAATCCCGGGAGCTCCCTCGCCCTTGATCCGCAGTCTGCGCAATCTGATCCGGCTTCTGCGCGTGGCCCATATCCTGGCGCGCCACGGCGCGCTGGCACCGCTGGCCGATGCGCTCGAAGCGGTGGGCGCGCGCTCGACCTTCCTCGACTTCGCCGAGCTGCTGTTCGGTCGCGGGCGGGGCTCGGGCCGGCCCGGCGAACGCTTGGCGGCAGCATTGGCCGAGCTCGGGCCCGCTTTCATCAAGCTGGGGCAGATGCTCTCGACCCGCACCGATCTCCTCGGCGCCCAGGCCGCGGCCGATCTCTCGACCCTGCAGGACCGCCTCCCGCCCTTCTCCTCCAGCGTCGCGCGCGCCACCATCGAGGCCGAGCTGGGCCGGCCGATCTCGGTCCTGTTTGCCAGCTTCGACGACCGCC
>CAVOLB010000058.1:0-17518 GCA_963696655.1 uncultured Alphaproteobacteria bacterium | reverse complement strand
GTCTATCGCCAGGCTCGCCAGATCGATCCTCTGTCCGTCCTGATGGAGGTGGCCGCTACGCGCGTGCGCGCTGTCCGATCGACACGGCTCCGAGGGCGGCATCCCGCAGGCGCCGCGCATAGACAGGCCCCGACAGGATGCGTCCGGATTTTGCGCCAGCCGAAGACGGGATGTCCGCAATGGCGGGGGATGCCGCCCGCCTCTCGGTTCCGCTCGATGACCGCGACGCGGTCGATGCCCCGCTGCCGCAAGGCCACAGCGGCGCCAAGGCCCGCCTGCAGCGCCCCCAGCGGATGGCGACGCGGCAAGAGGACGAACGGGTCGGAGCATCCGTCATCGAAGTGGGTCTCCGCCCAGTTTCTCCGGCATCGCGATGGAGCCCTTGGCGATGGCGCAGAGATGGGCGCTGCAATAGAACCCCTGACAGCGCCCCATCATCGCCCGGGTCCTCCGCTTGAGCCCTCCACATCGCGCGGATGGGCCGGTCAGGGCCGCCTCGATCTCGCGCTTTGTTGCACCAGCTCGCAGTGACGTCGCCATAGCCGGGGCTGCTGGAAATCGCGGGAAAGATGCTTTCGGCGATGTTGGGCATGCGCGGCCAGACTGGCGCTGGGGCAGCCGTATGACGGGGGCCGAGGCCTTCATAGAGCGACCAGACATGCCCGCGACGGCCGAGGGCGCCGGTCAGCCCCGTGGAGCGGATGCCGCCGACCGTGATCCAGCGGCGTTCCGCATGAGCGCGGATCTGATAGTCCTTATGCTCGCTCGCGGGTCGCAGGCCGGCATAGGCGGCCGTCACCGGCATCCCGGCCAGCGCCGGAACAAGGCGGGCCGCGGCACGTCGACGAGCGGCGCGACAGGGTCGGGCCGTCGGTCGAAGGATGCTCGGGTCGGCGCTCCTCAGCAGTGGGTCCGACCAGCAGATTGCCGAAGCAGGTGCGCGCCAGCACCACGCCTTGGTCCGTTCGGTCGGGACCGGCAGCAGGATGCTGCGCAGATAGGGCGCGGCCTTGTCGAGACGGCGAATCCTCCGCCTGTTCGGACGGCGAAGTCCTTTTCCGAAGATGACCGAGGAGAGCATCCGCCGACAGCCGCGAATTTGATCACCAGCGACCGAATCAGGGGCGCACGTGGGCCGAGGACCGGCACGCCCCTAGGCCGATTCCATTCAGCTTGACCCTTGCTGTGTGATCTATGTTCGACTGTCCAGTCACAGAGTTCAAGCCACCGGCTTTTAGCCGGTCAGCTCTAGCTCCAAGACGGCACCGGAGGTGCTGCGCATGGACTACAGGTACGGGAAACATACGGTCTTTCAGATGAGTATCACTTCTGTGGTGACGAAGTACAGGTACAAGGTGCGCGGGAAGAGCGCATAGTGGTTCGAGGAGTTTTCGCATCTGAAGAAGAGGTACTGGGCAGGCTCTCCTTCTGCGCGACTGTGGGGACGGAAGAGATGATCAAGCAGTACCTGGAGCACCATTTCGAATCTAAGCCGAACGACGACTTCCGGATGGAGCCGGAGTAGACGCGTCGTTCAGCCGACGCGTATCCGGACTTTCAGTCGCAACACAAACCCACCGGCTTTAGCCGGTGGTTGTTTAGAGGCCTGGCTGCCGCATGCACTGCATCGCCCACCGCCGAAACCGTACCTTCGCAGCCGCGTGCCGCGCGAACTCGGGTGCGAAGTGGCGATCGCCATCCAGTTTCGACGCAATCGATCCGCAGTCCTGGCTGCAACAACTGATCGGTCGATCAGTTGTTGCAGCCAGGACTGCGGATCGATGGCGTCGACACCCGGCTGGCGATACGCCACATCGAACCCGTGTTCGCGCAGCACCGGCTCGAAGGTGCCCAGGTCTTCGAACCCAACGGGGCGGATGGCGATGCAGTGCATGCGGCGGGTTCCAGGCCTCTAAACAACCACCGGCTAAAGCCGGTGGGTTTGTGTTGCGGACTGAAAGTCCGGATACGCGTCGGCTGAACGACGCGTCTACTCCGGCTCCATCCGGAAGTCGTCGTTCGGCTTAGATTCGAAATGGTGCTCCAGGTACTGCTTGATCATCTCTTCCGTCATCTGCCCCACAGTCGCGCAGAAGTACCCTCTCGCCCAGAAGTGCCTGCCCCAGTACCTCTTCTTCAGATGCGAAAACTCCTCGAACAGCTATGCGCTCGGCCACTTCTCCCGTCAGCACCTTGTACCTGTACTTCGTCACCCACACGAAGTGATACTCGATCTGAAAGACCGTATGACTCCCGTACCTGTAGTCCATGCGCAGCACCTCCGGTGCCGCATCTTGGAGCTAAAGCTGACCGGCTAAAAGCCGGTGGCTTGAACCCTATGATGGACAGTCAACGTGATGCACGCAGCGAGGCGCGTTCAAGCTCGATCCGATCGCGGGCGCACGGGCGGCGTGGCGGCCCTCGGCCACAGTGGGCCGATTCGTCGCTGGTGATCAATTGCGCCGGGCTCTGGGGCGATTATCTCGATCGGTCGCTGCTGGGGAGAACGGATTTCACGATCCGACCGCGCAAGGGTCAGTTCGCCGTGTTCGACAAGGCCGCGGCGCCCTATCTGCGCAGCATCCTGCTGCCGGTCCCGACCGAACGGACCAAGGGCGTGGTGCTGGCGCGCACCATCTTCGGCAATCTGCTGGTCGGACCCACTGCTGAGGAGCAGGCCGACCGAGAGCATCCTTCGACCGACGGCCCGACCCTGGCGCGGCTGGTCGAGCATGCGGCCCGCCTTGTTCCGGCGCTGGCCGGGATGCCGGTGACGGCCGCCTATGCCGGCCTGCGACCCGCGAGCGAGCATAAGGACTATCAGATCCGCGCTCATGCGGAACGCCGCTGGATCACGGTCGGCGGCATCCGCTCCACGGGGCTGACCGGCGCCCTCGGGATCGCAGGGCATGTCTGGTCGCTCTATGAAGGCCTCGGCCCCCGTCATACGGCTGCCCCAGCGCCAGTCTGGCCGCGCATGCCCAACATCGCCGAGCATCTTTCCCGCGATTTCCAGCAGCCCGGCTATGGCGAGATCGTCTGTCACTGCGAGCTGGTGACAAAGCGCGAGATCGAGGCGGCCCTGACCGGCCCATTGCCGGCCGGCGATCTCGGCGGGCTCAAGCGGAGGACCCGGGCGATGATGGGGCGCTGTCAGGGGTTCTATTGCAGCGCCCATGTCTGCGCCATCGCCAAGGGCCGCATCGCGATGCCGGAGAAACTGGGCGAGACGCTTCGATGACGGATCTCCAACCCCGTTCGTCCTCTTGCCGCGTCGCCATCGTCGGGGGCGGTCCGGCGGGCCTTGGCGCCGCTCTGGCCTTGCGGCAGCGGGGCATCGACCGCGTCGTCGTCATCGAGCGGGAAGCCGAGGCGGGCGGCATCCCCCGCCATTGCGGACATCCCGTCTTCGGCTGGCGCGAATTCGGACGCATCCTGTCGGGGCCTGTCTATGCGCGGCGCCTGCGGGATGCCGCCCTCGCAGCCGGTGTCGAGATCAGGACGCGCAGCAGCGTCACGCAGCTCCATCAGGACGGACGGATCGATCTGGCGAGCCCTGCCGGCCTCGAGCAGCTCGCGGCGGAGCGCGTCGTTCTGGCGACCGGCCTGCGCGAGGCGCCGCGCAGCGCGCGGCTCGTCGGAGGCGATCGGCCTTGGGGCGTTCTCACCACAGGGGCCTTGCAGAGCTTCGTCTATCTCGAACGCCTGCGGCCCTTCCGGCGGCCGATCATTGTCGGCACCGAGCTCGTCGCCTTCTCGGCCATCCTGACCGCGCGGGCGGCGGGCATGCGGCCGGTGGCGATGATCGAGGAGAACGGCCACACGACGGCCAGATGGCCCAGCGCCTGGATGGCACGCGCATTCGGATTGCCTCTGCATCTGGGCACCCGGCTCGTCGAGATCCGCGGCGAAGGACGGGTCGAGGCCGTGACCGTCGAGACGGGTGGCAAAACCGCGACGCTCGATTGCGACGGCGTCATTTTCACCGGCCGGTTCCTGCCGGCGGCGGAGCTGGTGCGATCGGGCCCTCTGCGCTGGGACAGCGGCAGCGGCGGACCCGTGATCGATCAGTTCGGCCGCTGCTCCGACCCGGCCTATTTCGCGGCCGGCAATCTCCTGCGCGCGGTCGAGACGGCCGGCTGGTGCCATCGGGAGGGACGCCGCGTCGGCGGGTTCGTCGCCGACGATCTGCAGGGCCGGTTGCCGCGGTCTCCGCGACGCATCGAGCTCGAGCGCGGCCCGGGCATCAAGCTGATCGTACCCCAAGCCATCGAGGTGGGCCTGACCGATCCTTCGGCCATGCTTCAGCTGCGCGTCGATCGCGATCTGTCGGGCCGCTTGACGATCGACGCCGGCGGGCAAAGGCTCTGGGAGCGCCGCCTCGCGACAAGACCGGAACGCCGGATCCTGATTCCGCTGCAGGCGCTTTCCATTCCGCCCGGCGTGGACCGCCTGCAGGTCGGATTCACAGGCTGAAACGGGGAGAGGAGCGCCACCCGCCATGCGCATCGTCGCCATCGACCAGGGGACCACCTCGACGCGCGCCCTCGCGGTGGAGGCGGATGGCAGCTGCCGCGTGGCCCATGGCGAGCGCCACGAGCAGCATCATCCGGGCGCAGGCCTGGTCGAGCATGACGGCGAGGAACTGATCGCCAATATCCGCCGCTGCCTGGCCGCGGCGGGCAAGGCCGATATCATCGGCATCGACAACCAGGGCGAAAGCTGCCTCGCCTGGGATGCGCAGACCAAACGCCCGATCTCGCCGGTGATCGTCTGGCAGGACGCGCGCACCAGCGATCGGGTGGAGCGCCTCAAGGCCGAGGGTGCCGAAGCTCTCACCCTGATGCGGGCGGGCCTGCCGCTCGATCCCTATTTTTCGGCGACCAAGCTGCGCTGGCTGCTCGACCACGCCGAGGGCGCCCGCGATCTGGCGCGGGCGGGGCGGCTGAGGTTGGGCACGACCGATGCCTTCTTCCTCGACCGTCTGACGGGAATCTGCGCCACCGACGTCACCACGGCGAGCCGCACCTCGCTGATGAATCTCGAGACCGGCGCCTGGGACCCGGAGCTCTGCCAACTGTTCGGTGTGCCGGGCGAATGCCTGCCCGAGATCCGCCCGACGGTCGGGTCCTTCGGCGAGATCGACGGCGTTCCGGTGGCGGCATCGATGGTCGATCAGCAGGCGGCGCTCTATGGCCATGGCTGCCGCGTGGCGGGCGACGTGAAGATCACCTTCGGCACCGGCGCCTTCGCGCTGGGCGTGACCGGCGCGCATATCGTGCGGCTGCCCGAGCGCGGGCTGCTGCCGACGGTCGCCTGGCAGATCGGGCGCGAGCGCAGCTATGCCGTCGATGGCGGGGTCTATAACGCCGGCTCTGCGGTCGATTGGGCGCTGCGTCTCGGCCTGGCGCCGGATCTGGCGGCGCTCGATCGCTTCGAGCGGCCGCCGGCCATCGAGCGTTCTCTCGCTTTCGTGCCCGCTCTGTCGGGTCTCGCCTGTCCGCATTGGGATCGCAGCGCCGCCGGTCTGTGGATCGGCATGGGACTCGAGACCGATGCGCGGGACCTGATGCAAGCTTTGCTCGAGGGGATCGCGCTGCGCACGGCCGAGGTCATTGAGGCCATGGGAGCGGCCCTGCCGATCGGTGCTCCGGTCTCGGTCGATGGCGGGCTGGTCCGCAGCGACTATTTCGTTCGGTTCTTGGCATCCTGCCTGGGCCGCTCTCTGGTCGTCCGGGCGTTCGATGAGCTGACGGCGTTCGGATGCGCCGGGCTGGCAGCGGCCGCCAGCGGTCGGATGCTGACGGTGCCGCGCGCAGGCGAACGCATCATCGAGCCGGCGACCGATGGCACCGCCTGGCGGGCGCGTTTCGCCGAGGCCGTCTCCCGTTCCAAGGGTTGGCGGCAGGGTGCCTCCGACGAGACGACCCCCGCGGGCTAGGTCGCGCCGGGTAATGCGAGGAGGCTCGCGGCGAGTTTCGATTTCAGGATCTTGCCGGTGCTGCCGCGCGGCAGCTCTTCCACGGAAACGAACCGACGCGGAATCCTGTAGGGCGCCAGCTCGGTCCGCGGGTGGCGCACCAGGCCGCGCTGAAGCGGTGTGTGGAGGGGCTGGAACTCCATGCGGCGGCACAAGGCTTGCCGCCGCCCTTGCCGATCAGGCCACGGTCTCGCGATCGACCAGGATCGCCTGAAGCTTGCCCAGCGCGCGCTTCTCGAGCTGGCGGACCCGTTCCTTGCTGACGCCCAGCTCATGGCTCAGATCCTCGAGCGTGGCGCCGTTCTCGGCCAGGTGGCGTTTGCGGATGATGATCTGCTCGCGCTCGGGCAGCTCGCTCATCGCGGCCGCCAGCCAGCGCGAGCGGGTCTGGGAGTCGAGATCGGCGGTCACCTGTTCTTCGGGCGTGGCGCGCTCGTCGGCAAGCATGTCCTGCCATTCGCCGTCGCCGCTCTCGCCGAACGGCTCATTGACCGAGCAGTCCCGCGCCGAGAGACGGGAGTCGATGTTCTCGATCACATCGAGCGAGACGTTCAGTTCCCTGGCCAAAATGGCGGCCTGCTCGGGATTGAGAGTGCCGACCCCCGATTGCGCGATCTTGGCGCGCAAACGCCGCAGATTGAAGAACAGCCGCTTCTCCGCATGGGTTGTCCCGACCCGGACGACCGACCAGTTGCGCAGCACATAATCCTGGATCGCCGCCCGGATCCACCAGATCGCATAGGTTGAAAATCGGACCTGACGCTCCGGATCGAATCGCTCCGCCGCCTGCATCAGGCCGACGGTGCCTTCCTGCACCAGGTCGGACAGCGCGAGCCCGTAGGACCGGTACCGGGTCGCCTGCGAAATCACCATGCGGAGATGAGCGGTGACCAGCTTCTGGAGGGCAGCCTCGTCGCGATCGGTCGACCACGCCCGGGTGAGCCCGCTCTCTTCCTCGGCGGAAAGAGTGGGGAGCCTCATTGCATAACGGAGAAGGTTTCGATCCAGCCGGTCGGTACTGTAGCTGGGGACGCTGCCCATGGTCGTCTCCTTCGTACCTCGCGGCCCCCATTGTCCGCTCGAGGGGAATACGACGATCGAATGCCCTTGTCTCAATGCAGCAGGGACAACCGATCCTGGCAAGTTAGAACTTGGTAAAAGCTCACATCACAATGTCAGGTTCACACGAATATGATCGAAGGGCAAAAGCCATATTTCACACCCTCCGAATAAGCGATCTTCATGCGGTTTCGGCCCGTGATTTTTTTCGGGCAGGAATCCCGCGATCGCTGTAGGGGGAAATACCTACGACTTTCGTCGCAAGTGGCGGCTGCAGCGGGAGATCTCGCGTTGTTGAATTGCGGTCAAACGAAAAGTCGCCGGTTCCAAGTGTCGTAGGACAGGCCAGTTGCGAAACATCGCATCGAGGATGAACCCACCGACGCCGGCGAACCGCAGCGGCGCGTTGCGCAAGATGAGCCAAAGGCAACCTTCGTCCGGGGTCCGCAACCGGACGGTGAGTGACCGCGCCATTGGTCATGCCGACACCGGCACCAGGAAATGACCGACCTCGTCGGAGACGACGCCCGCAAGAGCCAGCGTCGGTTCTGCGCTTCCATGGGGGTGGCGCGGAATAGAGCGGCCCCACGAAACGGCAGCCGTTGTGTCACGAGGCGGGCATGTTCGGGGAGCAGCCAGGCCTGACCGCCCGACCCGTGGCGCCGCCAGGCGATCTTGCCCAGGCCGGGCCGGCGTCAGACCGGCGCGTCGGCGACCTTGATCAGGAGCTTGCCGAAATTGCGGCCCTTGAGCTGGCCGATGAAGGCGGCCGGCGCGTTCTCGAGGCCGACCACCACATCTTCCCTGTATTTCAGCTTGCCCTGGCGCATCCAGTCACCGACCTCGCGCAGGAACTCGGCGGTCTGATCGGCGAAGTCGGTGACAATGAAACCCTGCATGCGCCAGCGCTTCACCAGAATGGTGCCGATCAACGCCAGCGTCCGGTCGGGTCCCGGCGGCAAGCCGGTGTCGCTGTAATTGGCGATCTGGCCGCAGACGGGGATGCGCGCGAAGTCGTTCAGCAGCGGATAGACCGCATCCCACACATGGCCGCCGACATTCTCGAAATAGATGTCGATGCCTTTCGGGCAGGCCGCCTTGAGGCGCGCGGGGAAGTCGGCGGCGCGGTGATCGAGCCCGGCATCAAAGCCCAGCTCATCGACGATGTATCTCGTTTTCTCCGGCCCGCCGGCGATGCCGACCACTCGGCAGCCTTTCAGCCTGGCGATCTGGCCGACGGCCGAGCCGACTGCGCCGGAGGCCGCCGCGACGACGAGGGTCTCGCCCGGCTTCGGCTGCCCGATATTGAGGAGCCCGGTATAGGCCGTCATGCCGGGCATTCCGAGCAGGCCCAGCGCCGTCGAGATCGGCGCCGTCCTCGGATCGAGTTTCCTCATCCCCTCGCCGCTGGCATGGGCATATTCCTGCCAGCCGGTATAGCCGACGACGAAATCGCCGGGCTCGATATCGGGTTCCCGCGAGGCGAGCACGAGGCTGACGGTACCGCCATCCATGACGCCGCCGACATCGACCGAGGGCGTATAGGAGTCGCCCTCATCCATGATGCCTCGCATATAGGGATCGAGCGACAGCCAGAGGGTCTTCAGGAAGAGCCCCCGCACCGGCAGATCCGAGATATCGGTCGTCACCAGACGGAAATTCTCCGCCCTGGGTTCGCCGAAGGGGCGGGAGGCGAGCAGGATCTGACGGTTCTTCAGCATCGGCGGGAGAGGTGCCTTTCCTTGCCGGCGCTAATCGCCGGCGACGAACTCGGACCAGGTCCCGTCCGAATTGATCGAGAGGCGCCAGCCGGCGTAATAGCCGACCTCGGGACCCTCGATATACTGATCCTCGAGATGGCCGCCATAGAGCTTCTGGAGCGCGGCGATCTCCTTCTTGGTGAGCTTCTCATAGGGAATGTCGGCGGCCGCGGGCCAGGTGAAGACTTCGCCCTCGGCGCCCTGATAGACCGAACAAGGCATCTTCAGAAGGGCCGCCATGATCGGCCTGACGTCATCGCCCTGCTTCTTCAGGCTTTCCCAATAGGAGATGGGCTCGATGTCGTCGCCAACCGAGGCGGCGAAGGCATTGCGATCGATCAGCGGGGAGAAGGCGCCGAAATCCTTCTCCTTCGTCGCGGCGATGATGGCATCGCGGGTCTTGGCGACGGGATCGGGAATGTCGGTGCAGCGGACCGCGTCCTGCGCCTGCGCAGGCGCGCCGAGCAACAATCCCAGCAGGCCGATGACCGGAAGGAATCCGGTTCTTGTGAACGAACCGGAAGATCCGGAAACTCGCATGAACGACACCCCTACGCCCCACGAACGTCGGTCCTCGGCAGAACCGGACAGGACCCGACGGCAAGTCTATAGCGGCTTGACGTAGCAACCAAGCGCGCCGCCTAATTCCTGCCGACGATGAAAAAGAGCCGGCGGCTTGTCCGTCCGGCCGACAGGGGGAGGCAGCGCCGTGGAACATGTCGAGCGGGCTCTGGATTTTCGGTCGGTGCTGGGCGAAGGGCCGCTCTGGCGCGCGGCAGAACGGAGGCTCTACTGGCTCGATCTGCGCGGGCCCTCGATTTTCCGCTTCGATCCCGCCAGCGGGCGCAACGAGACGCTGACGGCCAGCCTGCCGACGGGGCTGGGAGGCATGGTGTTCGACCGGCAGGGCCGCTGGATCGTCGTCGACGACAGCGGCCTTCATCGGCTCGATCCGAAGACGGGCCGGCGGACCGATATGATCAATCCCGAGGCCGGCCGGCCGGAGAACAGTTTCAACGACGCCAAGGTCGACCGGCGCGGCCGTTTATGGACCGGGAGCTGCAACCAGGATTGGGTCACTCCGACCGGCAGCTTCTATATGCTGGACCAGGCCGGCACGCTGTCGGTCATCGATCGCAAGATCGGCTGCGCCAACGGGCCGGCTTTCAGCCCCGACGGTAGCCGCGCCTATTGGACCGACAGTCCTTCGCGCGAGATCTATTGCTACGACATCGATCCGGCGAGCGGCGCCGTGGGACCCCGGCAGAGCTTCCACAAATTCGGCGCCGTGCCGGAGCAGCCGGACGGCATGACGGTCGATGCCGATGGCTGTCTCTGGGTTTCCCTCTGGGATGGCTGGTGCGTGGCCCAGATCCGGCCGGACGGAAAGCTGGAGCGGCGCGTGAAAGTCCCGGTTCCGCAGCCGAGCGCCGTCGGCTTCGGGGGCGAGGGAATGAAGCAGCTCTTCATCACCACCGCCTCGCTTGGACTCTCCGACGAGCAGATTCGGGCGTCGCCGCTGTCGGGCCATCTGCTTGTGGCCGATGTCGGGCAGCGTGGACTGGCAGAGCCCGATTACGGCGGATAGTCGGCCACCCACCATCGCAGGGGCGGTTCCCTCAATGCACGAATGTTCGAGCGGACATAGAGAGCACAGCAGGTTGCGAATGCGATTGGCTTGCACTCGTCGGCTCTCTCCGACGGCCGTCACTGCCGGTTTCCACGTTGTTTCGGGCAACCTGTCGCGCCCTTGCGAGCCGTCCGCAATGCTATGATCGCCTTGTTCGCAATCCTGCGGGCTCATTTCGTAGGGACGCTGCGTATCGCTGGCATGCCCTCGCCGGAGAGGATCGTCATGACGAATGGTTCCGTTCGCGTCTGGGATTTGCCGACGCGCATCTTTCACTGGCTGCTGGCAGTCTCGGTCCTGGTCGCCTATATCACCGGCGGCGAACGCGGGACGGCTTTCGTCCTCCATGTCGGCGCCGGCCATTTGATTCTCCTGCTGCTGTTGTTCCGCATTCTGTGGGGCATCATCGGCAGTCCTTATTCGCGTTTTTCGGATTTCGTATATTCCTGGCGCTCGACGCTGACTTACGTGAAGGACGTCGCGCGCCTCAGGCCCGCCCATTTTGTCGGACACAATCCGCTCGGTGGCTTGATGGTCCTGGCGATGTTTCTTCTGCTGCTGGCGATCATCGGCACGGGCTTGTCGAGCGCGGCCGCACGAGGCTATCAGGCGGGCGCGCCGCTCATCGCGGCCATGGGCAGCGGCAGCCGCGCCATGGGCGATATCCATGAAACGCTCGGCTCGCTCATCATGATCCTCGCGGGGATTCACGTTGCCGCGGTCTTCGCCCATTGGCTCTTCGTCCGCGAGAATCTGGTGCGGGCGATGATCACGGGACGCAAGAGGCTCGCAGGGGAGTCGCCCGCGGTGGACCGTCCCTTCGCCGGGCGCGTTCGCTTGGCAATCATGGCCGCCCTGGTGCTGGTGGCCGCCGTGGGCCTATTTGGCCAATTCGACGCGACGGTCCTCGCGACCCGGCCGACCCAGCCTCTAAGCCAGACCGGCGGGGCCGCTTCTCCCGATATGGCCATCGGCCAAATGCAGGTCCCCGATTCCGCGGTACCGGAATGACGTAAAAGCCCTGCCGGCCAGAGGGTCGGCAGTCCTCCTGCGCCCATGGTATAGTCGAGCCTGCTCCGTAAGGGGGCAGGTTCGTCATGACCGTACATTGCAGAAAAGTGAGGATTCGTGGCCGCATCCGTCGCTCCGCTCGCGCCCGAGGCGCTCTATCGCCGTTGCGAATCCGCCGAACTTCCTTTCCAAACGACGGCGGAGCTCAAGGACCTTCATCGGATCGTCGGACAGGAGCGCGCGCTCGAGTCACTGGAGTTCGGCATCGGGATCCGCCGCCAGGGCTACAACCTCTATGCGCTGGGGCCCGGAGGAACCGGCAAGCACACCATCGCATTCGGCTTCCTCCAGCAGCGCGCCCGCGCCGGCGAGGTGCCGCCCGACCTCTGCTATGTCAATAATTTCGAGGTCTCGCACCGGCCGATCGCACTGAAGCTGCCACCCGGCCGGGGCAGCAAGCTGCAAAGCGAGATGCGCGGCCTGATCGAGGATCTGCGCGTCGCCATTCCGGCGATCCTCGAGGGCGAAGAATATCGCAACCGCCGGCAATTGATCGACGAGACCACCAAGAACCGGCAGGCCGAGGTCTTCGAACGGCTGCAGGCCGACGCGCAGCCGAAGGGCATCGCGCTCTTGCGCACGCCCATGGGATTCGCCTTCGCGCCGGTGCGCGACGGGGCGGCGCTCAACCCCGAGGAATTCCAGAAACTCCCCGAGGCCGAGCGCAAGCAGATCGAGGCCGACCTCAAGGCGCTCCAGGAGGAGCTCGAGGAGGCGCTGCGGAAATTTCCGACCTGGGAACGCGAACGTCGCGACCAGGCCCGCGAGCTTGATCGCCAGGTAACGAGCGCTGCCGTCGCCAGCGGCATCGCCGTGGTCAAGGAGCATTTCCGCGATCTGCCCGACGTGCTGGCCTTTCTGGATGCGGTCGAGAAGGACATCGTGGACAATGCCGATGCCTTCCTGCCGACCGAGGGCGAGAGCCAGGGCATGCCGGGAACGCCGCGCCTGTCGCCGGCGGTGCGCGACCGCTTCCGCCGCTACCGGGTCAATCTCCTGGTCGACCACACCCACCAGGTCGGCGCCCCCGTCATCTACGAGGACAACCCGACCATGCCCAATCTGGTCGGGCGGGTCGAGAACCTGGCCGAGCTGGGCGCCTTGATCACGGACTTCACGCTGATCAAGGCGGGCGCGCTCCATCGGGCCAATGGCGGCTTTCTGATGCTCGACGCGCAGAAACTGTTGGTGCAGCCCTATGCCTACGAAGCCTTGAAGCGGGCGCTGCGCGCGCGCCAGATCACGATCGAATTGCCGGGCCAGGCCCTGAGCCTGGTTTCCACCATCACGGTCGAGCCCGAGCCCGTCTTCCTCGACGTCAAGATCGTGATCGTCGGCACGCGCGATATCTATTACCTGCTGGCCGCCCTGGATCCGGAGTTCAACGACCTGTTCAAGGTCGCCGCGGACTTCGACGACGATATGCCGCGCGAGGGGGAGGCGGTTCTGGCCTATGCGCAGCTCATCGCCACGATCGGCCGGCGCGAAGGGCTGAAGACGCTCGATCGAGGTGCGGTCGCGCGGTTGATCGAGCAGGCGGGCCGGATCGCCGACGACAATCAGAAGCTCACCACGCGGTTCGGAGACGTTGCCGACGTGATGCGCGAGGGCGACTATTGGGCGGGCAAGGCCAAGCGCGAGGTGATCGGCGCCGATGATATCGAGAAGGCGATCGACCAGCAGATCTATCGTTCGGGCCGCGTGCGCGAGAAGTCGCTGGAGATCATCGATAGCGGCATCGTGCTGATCGATACGGCCGGGAGCAAGGTCGGGCAGATCAACGGGCTCTCGGTGTTATCGCTGCCGAACTTCTCCTTCGGCAAACCGAGCCGCATCACGGCGCGGGTCCGGCTCGGGCGGGGCGAGGTGATCGACGTCGAGCGCCGGGTCGAGCTGGGGGGCCCGACCCATTCGAAGGGCGTGCTGATCCTCTCGGCCTTCCTCGCCGCGCGCTATGCCAGCGACCAGCCGCTCTCGCTGTCGGCGACCCTGGTGTTCGAGCAGTCCTATGGCGGGGTCGACGGCGACAGCGCCTCCTCGGCCGAGCTTTACGCGCTCCTGTCGGCGCTCTCCGAGCTGCCGATCGATCAGTCCTTCGCCGTGACAGGCTCGGTCAACCAGTTCGGTCAGGTGCAGGCCATCGGCGGCGTCAATCAGAAGATTGAAGGTTATTTCGACGTCTGCCAGCATCACGGGCTGACCGGCAAGCAGGGCGTCCTGATCCCGTCGACGAATGTCCGCCATCTGATGCTGCGGCGGGATATCGTGGAGGCCGCGCGCAAGGGTCAGTTCCGGATCTATCCGATCGAGACGATCGACCAGGGCATCGAGCTGCTGACCGGCTTCCCGGCGGGCGGGCGCGAAGATGACGGTAAGTTTCCCAAGGGCAGCGTCAACCGGCGGGTCGAGGATCGGCTGATTGCCTTGGCGCATCAGCGCCGCCGCTTCGGGGCCGGTGGCGACGACAATGCCGACACCGGACAAGGAGGCAAGGCATGACCGCGGAACGCGAATTCGCCGCCGCGAGGCGCATCCTGGTGGCGCTCGACGCCTCGCCCGAAAGCATGGCGGCGCTGGAGCATGCGGTGACCCTCGCCGCGCGCCTTCACGCCGAGCTCGAGGGCCTGTTCATCGAGGACGAGGACCTGATCAATCTGGCGCGCCAACCCTTCGCCCGCGAGGTCTGCCGCCTGACGAGCACGGCCAAGAGCCTCGACGCGGCGAAACTCGAGCAGGACTTCCGCAACCAGGCGGGCATGGCGCGCAATGCCCTGCGGATGAAGGCCGAGGCGCTGCGGCTGCGATGGTCCTTCCGGGTCGTTCGCGGGCGCATCGAAGGCGCCATCGAAGCGGCCGCCGGTTCGGCCGATCTCCTCGCGATCGGCCGTCGCCAGCGGATGATCGAGGGCCAGGCCCTCGGGCGCTCCTCGACCGAGATGGCCAAGCGTCTCGGTTGCTCGGTGTTGATGGCGATGCCCACGCAAGCGCGGGGCCAGGCGCCGATCGCTGTCGTCTTCAGCAGTTCGCCCTGCGGCGATGCCGCGCTCGATCTGGCGCACCGCACCGCGCGCGAGGAGAAGCGGCCCTTGCTGGTGATCGTTCCGGCCAAGGACAAGGCCGAGTACGAGGCGCGGCGGCGCCTTCTCGTGGAGGGCATCGGGTCCGATCCGAAACTCATCCTGATCCGCCCCGCCATCGGCCCCGATGGCCAGGCCTTGAAGCGGGCGCTGCAGCGCGAACAGCCGCAGCTCCTGGTGCTGGGTTGCGATCTGTCCGGGCAATTGCCGCCGGAGCTGGCGGAGTTCGCCGCCGGCTCGAACTTCCCGGTGCTCGTCATGCGCGGGCCGCTCTAACTGTCCGAACGTCATCGCCAGGGAGCGGCGTCAGCCCGCTCGTCGAAAAGATCACGCCTCAGGGGAACGGCAATGGCCAAACAGCAGACGAATCCACAGCCGGTGGATGCGGCGGTCACGCCGCGCTTCGGCTCGATCCCGACCTTCATGCGGCTGCCGCATCTGAAGGATCCGAGCCAGCTCGATATCGCGCTGATCGGCGTGCCATGGGATGGCGGCACCACCAACCGCGCCGGCGCCCGGCATGGGCCCCGCGAGATCCGCAACATGTCGAGCTTCATGCGCAAGGTTCATCATGTGAGCCGGATCGCGCCCTATGAGCTGGCGCGCGTGGCCGATCTCGGCGACGCGCCGGTCAATCCGATCGACCTGATGGACAGCCTGGCGCGGATCGAGAAATTCTTCGCCAAGGTCCATGCCGGCGGCTGCATCCCGCTCTCGGCCGGGGGCGATCACCTGGTCACCCTGCCGATCTTCCGCGCCATCGCCGCCAGGCGGCCGATCGGGATGATCCATATCGACGCCCATTCCGACACCAACGACCGCTATTTCGGCGACAACATGTATACCCACGGGACGCCGTTCCGGCGCGCGGTGGAGGAGGGGCTGCTCGACCCCAAGCGCGTGGTGCAGATCGGCATCCGTGGCTCGATCTATAGCGCCGACGACATGGAATTCGCCGAGAGCTCCGGGATGCGCGTCATCTATATGGAGGAATTCGCCCGGCTCGGCGTCGAGAAGGTGGTCAAAGAGGCGCGCCGCGTCGCGGGACGCGGACCGACCTATATCAGCTTCGACGTGGACGGGCTCGACCCCGTCTATGCGCCGGGCACCGGCACGCCCGAGATCGGCGGGCTGACGACGCTCGAAGCCCAGCATCTGCTGCGCGGGCTTCAGGGCCTCGATCTGATCGGCGGCGACGTCGTCGAGGTCTCGCCGCCCTTCGATCCCTCCGGCAACACGGCGCTGGTCGGGGCCACCATCATGTTCGAGATCCTCTGCCTGCTGGCCGATGCCGTCGGCCGCCGGCGCAAGGGCAAGAACAAGAAGAGGTAACGCCGCTCATCGCCGGCGTTTCGGCCAGATCCCCAGCACGGCGCCGGTCAGGGCGGCGGCCGCGACCGTGACGCCGACATCGATCCAGGCGGCGGGCCAGGCCGCGGGGATGAAGGCATAGTGAAGCAGGACGGCGCTGCCGGCGAAGGCGATGCCGGTGAAGAGCCCCATGGCCAGGCCCTGGGCCAAGCCGCGCCGCCCGGTCGCCTCCATGAGCCAGGCCAGCCCGTAGGCCGAGACCAGGCCGCAGCCGATGGAAACGGCGAAGCGCCAGCTGCGTCCCTGCATCTGCTCCGGCGTCATGCCGAGCCCTGCCAGCCAGGCGGGTCCGAACAGGAAATGATACCAGACGAAGCCCAGCACCTGCTGCAACAGCACCGCCAGCCACACCGCAAAATGATTGATCTGTCTCATCTTCCTTCGCCTCGCCGAACATCGGGTCCCGAGGGCGCCGTTCTTAGCATGGGCCGGGCGCGGAGGCGAACTGGCCGCAGGCCGGCCGCTTCGTTAGAGTGACAGCCGCCGTCGAAACGAGAGATCCGCATCCATGGCGCTGCCGCTCATCATCGATACCGATCCCGGTCAGGACGACTGCATCGCCATTCTCCTGGCCCTGGCCTCACCGGAGCTGGAGGTGCTGGGCCTGACGACGGTGGCCGGCAATGTGGCGGCCCCCCTGACCGCGCGGAACGCGCTGCAGATCTGCGAGCTCGCCAAGCGCAGCGACCTGCCGGTCTTTGCCGGCTGCGAGCGGCCGCTCCTCAACCAGCCCTATCATTCCCCCGAGGTCCATGGGGAGTCGGGCCTCGACGGCGCCCATCTGCCCGAGCCTCGGATGAAGCTGCAGCCGCAGCACGCCGTCGACTGGCTGGTGGAGACGCTGATGGTCCGCGGCGATCGCGCCACCATCATCGCCGCGATCGCGCCCCTGACCAACATCGCGATGGCGCTGCGCCGCGAACCGAGGATCGCCACCAAGATCGCGAAGCTCGTCGTCATGGGCGGGTCGCTGCGTGCCGGCGGCAACATGACCCCGGCCGCGGAGTTCAATGTGTTCGTCGATCCCCACGCGGCCGAGATCGTCTTCGCCAGTGGCATCGAGATCGCGCTCTTTCCGCTGGACGTCACCTGGAAGATACGGGCGCGCCAGGAGCATGTGGATCGCCTGCGGGCCTCGAAGAGCGCCGCCGCGCGCACCGTCGCCGATCTGATGGATTTCTATCTCGGCACCGAGGCCATGGCTGAAGGCGGCCTCGGTGCGCCGCTCCACGACGCCTGCACCATCGCCTGGTTGCTCGACCCGAAGCTCTTCCGCGGCTCGCGCGTCGCGATCAGGGTCGAGACCGGAAACTCGCTTACGCTCGGCATGACCGTCCCCGACTGGCGCGGCCTCTGGGGCGGCCCGGCCAACGTCGAAGCCTTCGAGGAAGCGGACGCACCGCGGATCTTCGATCTGCTGATCGAGCGGCTGGGGCGGCTATAAACACCCTTTGCGCAAAGGGGCGAAGGGGAAAACCTGTACGAGTGGCCGACGTTGCGCCAGTCGTCATCCCCGCGAAAGCGGGGACCCAACTCTATGCAGGGCGCCAAGCTGAAAAATGGGCCCCCG
>CAVOLB010000057.1:0-27877 GCA_963696655.1 uncultured Alphaproteobacteria bacterium | reverse complement strand
CGCCTGGTCGCACAAAGGCTTACTGGCGCACATCAACCACATGCTGGTCACGGCCCTGCGCGAGAGGGTCGGGCGAGAGGCCAGCCCCACGGCGGGGGTGATCGACAGCCAGTCTGTGAAGAGCACCGAGTGTGGCGGGCCACGAGGCTTCGATGCCGCCAAGAAGATCAAAGGCCGCAAACGCCATATCGTCACCGATACCGAGGGCTGCCTGGTCGGGGTGCAGGTTCACGCTGCGGATATCCAGGATCGCGATGGCGCGCCCGACGTGCTGATGTCGATCCGCTCTCTCTACCCGTGGCTGCGCCATGTGTTCGCCGATGGCGGCTATGGTGGCGACAAGCTACGCGACGCCATGGCCGCGCTTGGTCAATGGACCTTCGAAATCATCAAGCGCTCCGACGCCGCCAAGGGCTTCGAGTTGCTGCCTCGCCGATGGGTGGTCGAACGCACCTTCGCCTGGCTCGGCCGATGTCGCCGCCTCGCCAAGGACTTCGAAGCCACCATCGAAAGCGCCGTGGCCTGGATCCTCGTCGCCCACATCCGTCGTCTCACGCGACGCTTGGCGAGACCTTGAAAGGCGCACAGCTTTATGAGTCAGAACTCTTATATGCCTCGGCTTCTTTGTGATGATCGTCGCTTCCACCCGTTATGTTTCTTTGGGCACGATAGGCGCTACGATATTTTTTCTGATTATTTCATTTTTACCTGTTTTTGGGCATGGCCTTTATTTCCATATATTTGCGTGTTTGATGGCGCTTATTATTATTTTCAAGCATAGGTCAAACATAAAAAGGCTGCTTTCAGGAACAGAAAACAAACTTGCTTTCTGATTTTGCCGCCTCAGGCCGCCGCCTTGCCCCTCGCTCCGCCCAGCTGAATCGCGCAGTCGATCGCCTCGATCAGGCTGCGCTCGTTGGCGATGCCCTTGCCGGCGATGTCGAAAGCCGTGCCGTGATCGACCGAGGTGCGCACGATGGGCAGGCCCAGGGTCACGTTGACGCCGCTCAGCGCGTCCCATTTGCCCGTCACCGGATCGACCGAGAATCCCAGCAGCTTAACCGGGATATGGCCCTGGTCGTGATACATCGCCACGACCGCGTCGTAGCGCCGGCCGCGCAGCTTGACGAAGACGGTGTCGCCGGGCACCGGCCCCTCGATCTCATGGCCTTCGGCGCGCAGCTGCGCGATGACCGGCGTCGTGATCTCCAGATCCTCGCGCCCGAACATGCCGCCCTCGCCCGCATGCGGGTTGAGGGCCGCGATCGCGATCCGCGGGCGCTCGATGCCCAGCCGTCGCAGCGCCCCGACCGTCATCTCCACGACCCGGCGCAGGCGCTGCGGCGTCAGCCGCTTGACCGCCTCGCTCAAGGCGACATGGGTCGAGACGTGGCTCACCCGCATGTCGCCATGCAGCAGCAGCATCGCCGAATCGCGGGCGCCGGTCAGATCGGCCAGCAGCTCGGTATGGCCCGAATAATGGAAGCCGGCCAGGTTGAGCGCTTCCTTGCTGAGGGGCGCGGTGGCGATCGCATCGACGCGGCCCGAGACCGCCAGCCTGACCGCCTCCTCGATCGCGCGATAGGCGAGCCGTCCCGCCTGGGCCGACGTCACGCCCGGCCGGATGGGCTCCGTCGGAACGCCAGCCGCCAGGAGGGCGGCGCGGCCGGCGCGCGGCGACGAGGAATTGATCGTCGCCAGGTCGAAGGCGGACCCGAGGCGCCGCGCCACCTCGCGAAAGCAATCGGTGGCACCGACCAGGATCAGCTCCAGCTCGCCGGCGGCGAGGCGGGGCGCAAAGGCCGGCAGGGCCTTCACGATGATCTCCGGTCCGACGCCGGCGGGATCGCCCATGGTCAAGGCGATGCTGGTAGGACCTGTCATTTCCATTCTCCACTCTCGAAAATCTCGGGATCCGAGGCGATCGACATCATGGCCGCTGCGAGGGTCACGAGGGTCCGCGGCCGCCCGAAGGCGCCGGATTTGGACAGGACCGGCAACCCGTCCCACAACCCGCCGACGAGCCTCGCCGCCGGGATGCCGGCGCGGACCTCGCCCGTCACCATCAGCCGGTCGGCGCCAAGCACCTCGCAGATCGCGCGCAGGGTCTCGCCGCCGGAGACGATCAGCCCGCCCGGCCGTTCGACCGCCGGCAGAACCTTCGCCAGGGCCGCGCGGATCCGCTGCATCATCTGCGGCGGATCGAAGCGGTCGCCCAGCCGGAAGCTGACCAGCGCCGCGCCCGTGACGTGCAGCACGGTGCTCACGCGGGCCGAAAGACCGGCCGCGATTTCGGCGATCTCGATCCACTGCGCCGGATAGGTTTCGGCGAAACTCTGAATCTGGGCGCGCGACTGGGCGTGATCGGAACCCACGACGATCAGGACCGGCCGCAGACGCGGCCTTACCGTGGGCGGCGGCAGCCCCGCCACCGCACGCGCCAGCCCCGCGGAACCGCACCAGAGGAGCGCGCCCTTCGACCGGTGGGCCAGCCTCGTGCCCGCCGCCGCAATGGCCGCCAGGTCGCCATCGGTCGCCGCGTCGCAGACCAGAACGCCCTCGCCCTCGAGATCGGCCGGCGAGGCGATGAGACGGGCGGGCACGCCCAGCGCGCGCAAAGCGTCGGGCAGCGGCGGTCCGGCCGGTCGCCAGGCGCCCGCCCGATCGCGGAACAATTGGATGCCGCCGCGCGTGACGCGATCCTGGGCCGGGAAGGCCGGCGCCAGCACGCAGATGCGCCGCCCCCCGGCGCCCAGGCCGGCGGCGATATCCTGCAGCGTATGGCCGCGCAGCAGGCTGTCGATCTTCCGGTAGGCGATATCCGCGCCCTCGAACAGCCCATCGAGGCCCCGCATGCGAACGCTCGCCGCGGCCCAGGGCTCGTCTCGCGTCGCGCTGTCGAAGGCGAGGCTCCGCACGCCCTCGATGCCGCCGAGCGACACCGGAACAGGGCCGATCAATCCGGTGAACTGCGCCCCGGTATCGAGCGCGCCGGTGAGATCGTCGGCCAGGATGCGAACCACCGGCGCGGGATCAGGCGGCGGCACCCGATCCTCGGATCGGAGCGGGGCGCCGCCATCCCCCGGTGGCGAGAGAGGAACCATCAATGAACCCGGCTGGTTTCCCCTTCGCCGAGGCACAACTCGGTGATCCGCAGACCCTCCTTCGTGATCCGCGAGGGGAAGGTGTCTTTCAACCCTTCCTCATGAATCGGGATGACCCGCTTCACCTCATGCCCGACCAGCCCCAGCATCTTGTGGGTGGTCAGCAGCAGGTTGGTCTGGCTGCCGACCGCAAGGCCGACGGGAATGTAGTTGTTGTCGCCTTCCTTGCGTCCGCGCAGATTCTCGAAGCAATAGACCAGGTCGCCCGCGAGCACCCAGGTATCGCTGCTGTCCTGCTTCTTGTCGTTGCGGACGGCGACATACATCGAGCCCCAGGTATGGCTGTCGAAAGCGGCATAGAGGTCGATGCCGGGAATGACATCCTGGCGGTCGCCGTCGATGACCGAAAGCCGGCCCTGCCGCGCGAGATCGACCGCGCGCATGATGTCGCCCGGATCGGTGGCCCCCATCAGCCATTTGAATTCGGGCCCCATCGACATGGCCCAGATCCACTTCGAAAGCTCCTTCTCCTGGATATGGAAGGTCGCCTTGGGGAAGTCGTCCGTGCCGCCGAGATGGTCGAAATGGGCGTGGGTGATGAAGACGTTGGAGACCTGCTCCGGGGTGACACCGCATTCGGCGAGCACCGTCCTGGCCGGATGCCAGTTCTCGACGCCGAAATTCCTGGCCATCACGCCGCCATAGTCCTTGTTGTTGTAGCCGACATCGACCATGGCGGCCCCGTTCGGGCCCTTGATCAGGACGTAGCAGTAGGGAAGCTTGCGATATCCCTCGTTGTGCGCCCCGTAGATGACGCCGCTCTGGTGGTACTTCTTGACGTAGCTGTATTCGAGAACCCAGATCGAGTAAGCACCCATTGTCTTCTTCCTCTCTTCCGATCTCGTTCGCGTTTTAGGATCTCGTCGGTTCCTGGCCGGGGACGGCGCAGCAGGCGTTCTGGAAATCGATCAGCTCGAACCCGGGCAGCGCCGCCGCCGCCCATTGCAGATGCCGATAGCCGGCCCTCAGCGGCGCCAGCGCGGCATCGACATCGCGCCGGCCCGCCGCATAGTGGTGCATGCTCGCGCCGGCCTGCTGCAGCGCGACCCCGATCACCTGCGCCGCCTCGCTCAGATGGCGGTGATGATGGCGCGCGCGGGCCGGCACCGTCGCCGATGCGATCCCATCGATCGCCTCGGCCCGCGCCTGGCGCGCCGCCTCGAGCATGGCGTGTTCCTGCGTGATCGACTTGGCCCCTGACGCCGCCAGGACCAGAAGCCCGGCCAGCTGGCTGGCGGCCCGGCGCAGACCGTCGAACGCCTGGCGCGTCGCCAGGACATAGGCGACGGTCGCATCGTCGAGCGAACGCGCCAGCTCGTC
Source organism: uncultured Alphaproteobacteria bacterium (assembly GCA_963696655.1). Taxonomy (GTDB): domain Bacteria; phylum Pseudomonadota; class Alphaproteobacteria; order Dongiales; family Dongiaceae; genus Hypericibacter. Next base: position 23,393 of record CAVOLB010000057.1, on the reverse strand, counting down.
GGGCGCCGCCGCGGCATGGTCGTCGCAGCAGGACGCCGCGGGCGCCACGCCCGCGACGGAGAGCGGGACGGGATCCGGCCGCTGGCTATGGTCGATCCGCATGATCATTTCCTCCGGTTCTGACAGGAGCTGCGTTCGATCAGCTGCCCTGGGATGAGGTGCGAGCGGGGCTTCGGCAGCTTGCCGGCCGCGGACAGCTCCAGGAGCTGGGCGGTCTTCTCCACCATCGCGCCGATCGGCTGGCGCACGGTGGTGAGGCTGTGCGAGGGCCAACCCGCCATCTGGATATCGTCGAACCCGACCACCGAAATGTCCTCCGGCACGCGAATCCCGAGCTCGCCCCGCATCGCATCCAGGCCGCCGATCGCCATGATGTCGTTGGCGAAGAAGATCGCATCGGGCCGGCGCTTGCCGCGCAGCAGCCGCAGCGCCGTCTCGCGACCCTGTTCATGCGTATAGTCCGTGGCCTCCTCCCGGCCCCACAGCGTCAGGCCGAGCGCGGCCAGCTCATCGTTGAAGCCGCGCTCGCGATCCATGGTGGTGCTGGTGTCCTTCTTGCCGGCGACATAGGCCAGCCTGCGGTGCCCGCGCTCGACCAGATAGCGTGCCACCAGCCGGGCGCCCTCGTAGTTGTCGCAGGAGACGGCATGCACGCCCGATCCGGGCACATAGCGGTTGAACAGCAGCACCGGTATGCCGCGGGCGGCACAGGACTTGGCCATCGCCGAGGAGATGGTGGCCGAAGTGATCACCACGGCATCGACCTGGTATTGCAGGAGCAGCGGCAGCTCGTCGTCGACCTCCTGGCCGGGCGGCACGTTGAAGAGCAGGGTCTGCAGGTTCTGTTGCTGCAGCCTCTTGGCCAGCACCTCGAGAACCTCGGGATAGAACGGGTTGGTGAGATCGCCCATCACGATGCCGACGATGCCCGAGCGCCGGGTGATCAGGGTGCGGGCCATGGCGTTGGGCTTGTAGCCCAGCCGCTCGGAGGCCTCCATGACCTTGAGCCGCATATCGGCGGAGATGCTCGCATCCTTGGTGAAGGCGCGGGAGATCGTCGACTGGGAGACGCCGAGCTCGCGCGCGACCTCCTTCGCCGTCACCGGCCCCGTCCTCGGCCTGTCGAGCACCCGTACCTTGCTGCCGTTTCCGCGACTCATAATCCCACCGCCCCCGGTTTTCACTCGGCGGCATTCTTCCCCGAATAGCGTCGGACACGCAAATCGGCCTGCGCCTGGTGGCCGGAGAAGTTCTCGATCGCGCAGAGCCGCGAGCAATATTCGCCGATGACGACGCTGGCCTGCTCGTCACAGCGCTGATAGGTCACGGTCTTGATGAACTTGCCCACCCAGAGGCCGCCGGTATAACGGGCGGCGCGCTTGGTCGGCAGGGTATGGTTGGTGCCGATCACCTTGTCGCCATAGGCGACATTGGTCTCCTTGCCGAGGAAGAGCGCGCCATAGTTGGCCATGCGGTCGAGGAAATACTGGGGATCGCGCGTGAGCACCTGGACATGCTCGGACGCGATCTTGTCGGCTTCCGAGACCAGCTCGTCCTCGCTGTCGCAGAGAATGACCTGGCCATAATCCCGCCAGGCCACGCTGGCGACGTCGGCCGTGGGGAGCGTCTTCAATTGCCGCTGCACCTCCGCCTCGATCCCGCTGGCGAGCTTGGGCGAGGTCGTCAGCAGGATGGCCGGCGAGGTCGGGCCATGCTCGGCCTGGCCGAGCAGGTCGGTCGCGCACATTTCCACGTCGGCGCTGTCGTCGGCGATGATCAGCGTCTCGGTCGGACCGGCCAGCAGATCGATGCCGACCCGTCCGAAGAGCTGCCGCTTCGCCTCCGCCACATAGGCATTGCCGGGCCCGACCAGCATGTCGACCGGCGCGATCGAGCCGGTGCCGAGCGCCATGGCCGCCACCGCCTGGACCCCACCCATCACATAGATCTCGTCGGCGCCCGCCATCGCCATGGCGGCGATCGTCGCCGCCGGCGGCTTGCCGTTCAAGGGCGGCGTGCAGGCGATGACCCGCTTGACGCCCGCCACGCGCGCGGTCAGCACGCTCATATGGGCCGAGGCCACCATCGGATAGCGGCCGCCCGGCACATAACAACCGACGCTGTTGACTGGAATGTTCTTCTGGCCTAGGCGCACGCCGGGAATGGTTTCGATCTCGATCTCGCCCATCGTCGAGAGCTGGGCCTCGGCGAAGCGACGGATCTGCGCCTGCGCGAACTTGATGTCCGCGATCGTCTGCGCCGGCAGGCTGTCGATCAGCGCCTGGATCTCCGCCTTGGTGAGGCGGAACTCCTTCGGCTGCCATTTGTCGAACTTGGCGGAAAGCTCCCTCACCGCCACGTCGCCGCGCTTCGCGACGTCCTCCAGAATCGCCTCGACCGTCTGCCGGACCTTGACGTCGGCATCATGTTTCTCGGCGTCGCTGATTCCGGTCTTGATCTGCCGAATCATGTCTTCCTCACTCCATCATCGATGTCGGACGACGGCGATGTGCCGCCGTTCCCAGTAGAAGAGCGCCCGGCCGGCCGAAACCGGCCGGGCGTCCCATTCAGTTCGTCGCCTGCACCGTCGGTTCGATCTTGGTCAGGTGATAGAGATTCGCCGCCGGCTGGCATTTCTGACAGTTGATGCCAGGCTCGTCGGGCGCCGCCTCGACCGTCGCCGACAGAGGCTGGATGGTGGCACCGGGGGTGGGCTCACCCTTGAGCGCCGTCTCCAGCGAAAGCTCGGGCAACAGGTTGGCCTCGAACACTTCGGTCACGAAGGAGTCCGGGACCTTGCCTTCGGGGAAAGTGTTGCAGCCGTTCTCGAACTTGTCGCCGGGGCAGAGCTTCACCTGATCGGCCGGAACCCAGGGCAGCGGATACTGGATGTTGTGGGTGTCCAGGGTCCGCTTCTTGGTCAGGAGCTCCATCATCAGCTTGAAGGCATAGCCCGAGGTGGCCGGCGGCGAGCCCGACGACGTGCCTTGCAGGCCGCGCGCCTGCAGATCCGGATTCGAGATCGCGAGGCGGAAGCCGTTGGAGTTCTCGCCGGTGACCGGGATCAGCTTCTTGTTGCCGGTGGCCAGCAGCGCCTTGATGACGCCGTCCTCGCCCGCCTGAGCCCAGATGCCGTCGACGTCCGGATGAGCCGCCAGGGCCTTGGCCGTCTCGGACTGCGTGGTCTGGTCGTCCCACATGCCGTAATACTCGTCGACGACCTTGATGCCGGGGTATTTCTTGAAGATCGCCATCGCGCCGTCATAATGGCGCTTGTCGACCGAGTTGCCAGGCACGCCGCGGCTCAGGAAGATGTTGCCCTTGCCGTTCAGCATGTTGACAAGCGCCTGCGCGGTGTTCTCGCCGAAGCCGGCGGTAATGTAGCTGACGTTGTAGGCGCAGGGCTCCGTGACCGTGCCGTCATACATGAAGAACAGCACGCCTTTCTCGCAGCCCTTATGGATGGTGCGGTTCAGGCCGGTCGGCGACACCGGGAAGCTGATGATGCCGTCGGCGCCGTCGGCGATCATGCTCTCATAGGCCGAGATCTGCGCCGACACCTCGGTGCCCGAGATCACTTCCTTGAGCTCGACCATCTGGTCGTAGGGCGGGGTCGCGGCCAGCGCCTTGACGATGTTCGCCGCCTCGCTCTGCCACGAGTTTCCGCTGTAGCTCAGGCTCAGATAGATCTTGAATTTCTTCGTCTCGGCTTGCGCATGGTCCGCCGCGCCGACGAAGACGAAGCCGGCCGCGATCAGGCCGGCCAGGCCGCCGATGAGTTTCCGTTTCCACGTCATGAGTCAGTTTCCTCCGTTGTCACGCTGGTTCGTTCGCGTTTCTTGCGGGACATCCGCAGCCTCTCCGGTCCGGCCTGCCGGAGTGCCTCGAGGCCGCCGCTCGCGCCGGCCCGAATGGTTCGATCGATCGTCGGTTCAGTCGGCGGTGGGAAATGAATGGCCATCGCCCGCCTCACTTGGCCTTGCGCCGAAGGCCGCGCTCGAGCGAGGCCAGCAGCTTCTCGCGCATCAGCAGGAGGGCGACGAGGATGACGGCGCCATAGATCACCGTGCGCCAGCCCTCCGCCATCTGCAGCGCGCCGATGATGGTGGAGATCGTGGTGAGGAGGATGGCGCCGCCGACCGTGCCGAGATAGGTGCCGCGGCCACCGAGGATCGAGGTGCCGCCGACGACGACCGCGGCGATCGAGGGCAGCAGATAGGGCTGGCCCATCGTCAAGGTGGCGCCGCCCGCATAACCCACCATCATGATGCCGGCGAGCCCGCTGCAGGCGCCGGCGATCGCATAGGTCGCGATCGTCAGGCGGCGCACGCCGATGCCGGCGATGTAGGCGGCGGCGTCGCTGGTGCCGATGGCGTAGAGCTTGCGACCGAAGGGCGTCCTCGACTGCAGCAGTTGCCCGACGATCGCGGCCAGGAGCATGAAGAAGATCACCAGCGGAATGCCGAACAGGCGGCCGGTATAGAGCGCCGAGAGCAGCGGCGAGGCCTGGCCCCGGGGCGTGCCCTGCGTGAAGCCGAGGCAGAGGCTGTAGACGATGATGCCGACCGCCAGCGTCATGATGAAAGGCGGCACCCGCAGCAGGGTGACGCCGATGCCGTTGATCATGCCGACGAAGGCGGTCACGAGCAGGATCGCGGGAATGCCCCAGAGCAGCGCCGGGCCGGAAGCGCCGATCCAGCTGAAGGTCAGGACGCCGCCGAAGGTCATGACCGAGGCCACCGACAGATCGAGCCCGCCGAGCAGGATCACCAGCCCCTGGCCGAAGCCGATGATCATCACGAAGGAGGAGAGCACCAGGATGGCCTGCGCCATGTTCCAGCCGCCGAAGGCCGGGCTGATGACCCGCGACGCCAGGATCAGCGCGATGCTGATGGCGAAGACCGCGATCGTGGTCCAGATCTCGCTGCTGAAACCGCGGCGCCAGGACCCCGATGGCGCATCGGTACGGGGTTCCGTCATCCCGGCCTCGGGCTCGATCGGCTTCTTGAGATTGAACGCCGTCATCGGCGCCCCGCCTGCGCGAACCAGGCCGAAAGCGCCGCGATCAGCACGGCGATGATCATGATCACGCCCTGGAACAGGCCGGTGTAGAAGGAGGAGACACCGGCGGCGAACAGAACCTTCTGCAGCAGCATCAGCGTCGCCGCGCCGACCATCGACCCGACCAGGCCGCCGCGTCCGCCGCGGAACGAGGTGCCGCCGATGGCGATCGCCGCGAAGACCTGGAGCAGGAGCGGGCTGCCGGCATTCGGATTGCCGGTGGCCGTCTGGGCGCTCAGCATGTAGCCGGCGAGGCCGTAGAACATGCCGGCGAGGCAATAGGCCAGGAACTTGGTCCGGCGCACATCGATGCCGCCCAGCGTCGCCGCCGTCTCGTCCGCGCCGACGGCATAGATGGCGATGCCGAATCCGGTCCGCCGGATGACCAGCCAGATGCCGACGACGACAGCGGCGATCAGGCCGGTGACCGGCACTAGGTTCCACAGCATGTCCAGCAGGTCGTAGGAGACGAAGTCGGGTACGGTGCCGCCGGGCGCATCGAGAATGACCAGCGCAATCCCCGAGCAGATGATCATGGTGCCGAGGGTCGAGGCGATCGATTGCAGGCCGACATAGGCGGTGAGCCAGCCATTGACGGCGCCGACGGCGAGGCCGACCGCCACCACCAGCGCCAGGCCATAGAGCGCGCCCAGCGGCCCGTCCCCCACCTGGGTCGCCATGACGACATTGGCGATCGACACCACACCGGCGACCGACAGATCGAAGCCGCGGGTCAGGACCACGAAAGTGCCGCCGGCGGCCGCCAGCGCCAGCGGCAGGGCGTTGTTGAGCTGCTCGGTGATCTGCGACAGGGAGGCGGCATCGGGCTGTGCGATCGCGTAAGCCGCGAACAGCACGGCATAGATGACGATGACGATCAGCGTGCCGTTGCCGAGGCCCTGGCGGACGAGGCCGCCGATCGGAGAGGGCGCGGTCCTGACAGTGGCGGTTGCGCTCATGAGGGGCTCCTACTCCGCGGCCTCGGCGGCGTGACCGGTCGCGAGCGCCACCAGCGCCTGCTCGGAGAAGGCAGCGCGGTCGAGCACGCCGATCACCGAGCCGCGATAGATCACCAGGCAGCGGTCGCAGAGGCTGACCAGCTCGGGAATCTCGGTGGAGTAGATCAGGACCGAGCCGCCCTGCTCGGCGAAGCGCCGGATCGCGCCATAGATCACCTGCTTGGTTCCCACATCGACGCCGCGGGTCGGATCGAACATGGCGAGGATCTTCGCGCCCGACAGCAGGACGCGGCCGATCAGGGCCTTCTGCTGGTTGCCGCCCGAGAGCACCGAGAGGCGCGCATCGAGATATCGTTCCGGCAGATCCACCACCTGCGCCTGGGCGCCGACCCCGGCGCGCTCCTGCGCCCGGTCGACCAGTCCGAGATGCCCCAGCCGGTCGATGATCGACAGCGAGATGTTGGCGCTGGTGCTCATGCCGAGGAACACGCCCTCGGTCTTGCGCTCTTCGGGCACGAAGGCGATCCCCGGACCGCAATGCAAGGCGTCGGCCGGCGAGCGCAGCCGCACGGGCTTCCCAGCCACCTCGATCCTGCCGCCCTCGATCCGCTCGAGGCCGACCAGGGCGCGGAAGAGATCGCGCTGGCCCTGCCCCTCGAGCGCCGCGACCCCCAGAATCTCGCCCTGATGCAGGTCGAAGCTGACGCCGCGAATGCTGCGGCAGGTGAGGCCCGCGGCGCGCAATGCCACCGGACCCGCCAGCTTGGCGGCGGCTTTCCGGCTCGCGCCCTCCGGCGCCGTGCCGACCATCATCCGGAAGATCTCGGAATCGCGCATGGTCGTCAGATCGACCGTGGCGATGCTGCGGCCATTGCGCAGGATCGTGCCCTGCCGGCAGAGGCGACGCACTTCCGACAGGCGATGCGAGATATAGAGGATGGCGCAGCCTTCGCCCCGCAACCGGTCGATCAGGGAGAAGAGCCATTCCGGCTCCGCCAGCGCCGCGGTCGGTTCGTCGAGAATCAGAAGGCGCGGCCGCCGGCTGACGGCGCGCACGATCTCCACCCGCTGCTTCTCGGCCAGCGACAGCGTGCCGACCAAAGCCGTGGGCGCGATGTCGGAGGCACCATAGGCGCCCAGAATCTCCCGCGCCTTGGCGATCGATCGGCGCGCGGACACCAGACCGAGCGCGTTGCGCGGCGGCGAGGGCAGCATCAGGTTGGCCGCCACCGTCAGATTCGGGAGCAGGCTCAATTCCTGGAAGGCCGTCGAGACGCCGAGCGCACGGGCCATCGTCAGGCTGCGCGGGCGGAAGGGCTGACCTTCGAGGGTCACGCTGCCGCCGTCGGGCTCGACGACGCCGCTCAGGATCTTCACCAGCGTGGATTTGCCGGCACCGTTCTCCCCGAGCAGGGCATGGGCCTCGCCGCGACCGACGGAGAGCGACACGCCGGCCAGCGCGACCGTGGCGCCATAGGCCTTGGTCGCGTCGCGCACCGCCAGCACGGTATCGCCTGGGTTCGCGGTCATTGCGCCGTCCATCCGCCGTCGACCTTGAGGCAGGTGCCCGTCACCAGGCCCGAGGCCGGCGCCGCCAGATAGAGCACGGCGCCGACGACGTCCTCGACCTGGCCGAAGCGCCCGAGCGGAATCTGCCCGAGCGCGTAATCGGCAAAGGCGCCGGCGAGGTATTTCTGCGTCATCGGCGTCTCGATGAAGGTCGGCGCCACGGTGTTGACGCGGATGCCATGGGGCGCCAGCTCGACGGCGATCGCCTTCGAGAAACCCTCGAGGGCATGCTTGGTCGAGCAATAGACCGAGCGGTCGGGCAAGGCGACATGGCCCGCCTGCGACGACATGTTGACGATCGAGCCCGCGATCTTCCGCTGCATCATCCGGCGCGCGACCTCCTGCGTCAGGAAGAAGGCGGCCTTGAGGTTGAGGGCAAAGAGCCGATCGAAGGTGGCCTCGTCGACCTCGAGAAAGGCCTGCGGAACATTGGCGCCCGCATTGTTCACGAGGATGTCGATGCGCGGCAGGCGATCGAGCGCGCCGCGGACGGCATCGGGCCGGGTGATGTCGCAAGCCAGGATATGAGCCTGGCGCCCGGCGAATTCGATCTCGCCGGCGACGGAGTCGAGATCCGCGCGGCTGCGTCCGATCAGGGCGACGTCCGCGCCCGCATCGGCCAGGGCCAGCGCGCAGCCCCTGCCGATGCCCCGGCTGGCGCCGGTGACGAGCGCGAGCTTGCCATCGAGCCGGAAGGCCGCGAGGCCCATCGGCCGGGTCGATCGCGAGAGGGAGGCGGGCCGGTTCATCGGGACGTTCCGTCTGCCGCGAGAGCCTCGGCGGCCTCCTGCCGCTCGATCTCGCGCTTGTGGATGGCGAGCGCCATCAGCCGGCGATCGCGCCATTCGCCGCGCCGGGCGAGCTGCTGCGCCGGCAGCCTCTCGCGCCGCTGCGCCTCGACCTTGGCGATCAGGGCTTCGTCCCAGACCTTGTGCTCCGGTCGCGAGGCGGCGATGCGCTGATAGAGCGGGCCAAGGCGCCTCGCATAGTCGGCGACGCCGCCCGGCGCATTGAGGTCGATGGTCTCGAACGGCCCCATGAAGGCCCAGCGCATGCCGAGGCCGTGCGAGACCGTGCGATCGATATCCTCAGCCGTGGCATAGCCTTCCTCGACCAGGCGCCAGGCCTCCATCAGCAGCACGGCCCGGAGGCGATTGAGGATGAAGCCTTCGATCTCGCGGCTCATCTCGACCGGCACCTGGCCGACCTGTTCCATCAGCGCCCGCGCCGCCGAGACGGTTTCAGGCCTGGTCCAGGGAGCCGGCACCAGCTCGACCACCGGGATCAGATAGGGCGGGTTGACGGGATGCGCGACGAGACAGCGTTCGCGGCAGCGCAGGCCATCGGTGAAGGCCGAGGCGGGGATGCCGGAGGACGAGCTCCCGACGATCGTGTCGGGCCCGATGACGGCATCGATCTCGGCAAAGAGCGACGTCTTGACGTCGACCCGCTCGAACACGCTTTCCTGCGCATAGGCCGCGCCGTCGAACGCTTCCGCCAGGGTCGTCGCGACCGCGATGCGCTCGAGAACCGCCTCCGGCCGGTCGACCAGCCGCTGGCGGGCGAGGCTCGCCAGATCGCGCGCGATCTGGCGGCGGGCCGCGTCGGCGGCACCCGGGACGGAATCGAACAACCGGACCTCGCGGCCGGCGCGGGCGAAGACGATGGCCCAGGCCCTGCCGACCAGGCCGCAACCGACGATGGCGATCGGACCCGTCATCACCGGGGCGCGCCCCGCGACGCGACGGTTGGCAGGCGAAGGACGTCGAAATTCGAGCGGACCGAGTGCGTTTCCATCATGCCCTCCCGAGGAGCACGACCCCGCGATCGCGGGGTCAGCGGCGATCGCTTCGATCCTTCTGCGTCCCCGGGTCCCGTCTTTCGCGGGCTTGCTCGGGAACCTGGCCGGTCGTGGCCGGCGATCGAAGCGAGCGGCATGGTACCGGCGTTGCATACGTTTGCAAGAATTTTGTGCATACGATTGCAATGAAGGTGTGCATACGCATGCAAAACGCTGTCGCACCGCGCTTTTGCGATGCACAAATCGAGGGCAAGAGTCCGCGGATGCGTGGGCCTCCGGCTGCTGCATTGCAGCATCACGCCGATTTGAAAATCGGATCGACATCCGGCGTTTCCCGTCGCCGCGCGATGGCAGCGCCGACCGCGACGACGCCGTCCGGGCGGCGATCGCCCGCGATCCGAGGGACGCCGACGCTGGCGCGGGGTCGCCCCACCCCGTCCCGCAGCCGGCTCCGTGGTCGTAGCCACGCCATGGGAAACAACTATGATTGAGCGGCGATTCGAGCCGTCATAGGCGTTTGGCTTTGGGGGAAAGGCCTGGGCGAGGCTGACAAGGTCAGCCGCCTCGGCAGGGGTCCATGGCACCTGATCGGCAACGGCGCAGCTCGGCTTCGACCGGAGCGGGCGGGCCCGCGTCCGGCGAGACGCCGTTGTTGCGCGGCGACCCGCTCCGGGTGGCCCGGATCGCGGCACTCATCGTCGGTCTCGTCGGCGTGGCGGTGCTGATCGGCTGGGCCGGCGATGTGAGCCTCCTCAAGTCGATCCTGCCCGGCTATTCGGCGATGAAGCCGAACACCGCCATCGCCTTCATCCTGTCGGGCCTGGTGCTGGCGCTGGCCGCCCGGCGCGAAAGCCTGCCGCCCTCGCCCGTCGTTCGCATGGCTGTCGCCGCCGGCGCCCTCCTCGTCCTCGCGCTCGGCGCAGCCTCCCTGGTCGAGTATCTGACAACCGTCGATCTCGCGATCGATCGCCTGTTCTTCGCCGACGCCATCGATCCGACGGAACCCTTGCCCGGTCGCATGTCGCCGATCTCGGCCTTGAGCTTCCTGCTGTTCGGCCTCCTCATGCTGCTGCCGCGCCGCGCGGGGCCCGCGATCGACACGATCTTCACGGCCCTCGCGATCTCGGGCCTGACCTTCGCCTATCTCGCCATCATCGGTTACGCCTATCACGTGCCGATGCTCTATCGGCGCGAGGCCTATGGCTCGATCGCGCTGCATTCGGCCCTCGCGCTCTTCCTTCTGTTCCTCGGCGCGGCCGCCAGCCGGCCCGGGCTGGGCTGGATGGCGCTGCTGCGATCGGAGAGCGCCGGCGGCGCCATGGCGCGCCGGTTGCTGCCGACGATCGTGGTCGGCCTGCCCGTCGTCGGCTGGGTGCGGATCCAGGGCGAGAGTCTCGGGCTTTACGACACCCTGACCGGCGTCGCGCTCCTCACCATCGCCAGCGTCGCGATCCTGACCGGCCTGGTCTGGGCCATCGGCAACTATGCAGACCGGATCGACCGCGAGCGCCGCGCGACCCTGGTCTCGCTCACCGCCAGCGAGGAACGCCAGCGCATCAGCGAGGAGCGCTATCGCCGGCTGTTCGATCTCATGCAGGAGGCGGTCTGGATCCACCAGGACGGCATGATCCTGTTCGCCAATCCCGCCGCCGCTAGGCTGTTCGGCGCTCCCGACCCGCAGGCCGTCGTCGGCCGGTCGATCTTCGCGATCATCCATCCCGAGGACCGGCTGCGCGCCCAGGAGCGCACCCGCCTCTCGCTCAAGGAAGGGCGGCAATTGCCGATCACCGACCTGCGCTATCTGGGCCTCGACGGGGTGACGCGGATCGGCGCCACCCATGCGGCCCCGATCACCGAGGAGGGGCATCGCCGCAGCCTGGCGACCGCGCGCGACGTGACGGCGCAGCGCCAGGCCGAGGAGCAGTTGCGACAGAGCCAGAAGATGGAGGCCGTCGGCCACCTGACCGGCGGCATGGCGCATGATTTCAACAATCTGCTGACGGTGGTGCTCGGCAATCTCGATATCGCGCTCGCCCGCACCGAGGGCGACACGCGTCGCATGATCGAGAACGCGCTGCGGGCAGGCGAGCTTGGCGCCACGCTGATCCAGCGCCTGCTGGCCTTCTCCCGCCGCCAGACCCTGGCACCGCGCCCGCTCGACGCCAACGCGTTGATCCTGGGCCTCGAGGATCTCCTGCGCCGGACCCTGGGCGAGGCGATCGAGATCGACCTGAAGCTCGGGTCCGGGCTCTGGCCCATGCTGGCCGACAGGAGCCAGGTCGAAAGCGCGCTTATCAATCTCGCCGTCAATGCGCGCGATGCCATGCCCGAGGGCGGCAAGCTCACCATCGAGACCGCCAACACCCACCTCGACGAGGTCTATGCGTCACGCAACAGCGACGTGACGCCAGGCGACTATGTGATGCTGGCGGTGACCGACACCGGCAGCGGCATGACGCCCGCCGTGCTGGCCCGGGCGACCGAGCCCTTCTTCACCACCAAGGATGTCGGCGAGGGCTCGGGGCTGGGTCTCAGCATGATCTACGGCTTCGCCAAGCAGTCGCGCGGCCATATGAAGATCTACAGCGAGGTCGGGCTTGGCACGACGGTGCGGCTCTATCTGCCGCGCCCCGCCGGCGATACTGCCGAGACCGCGATGCCGGCGCCGGCGATCGTCTCGAACGCCGCCCATGGCGAGACGATCCTGGCGGTCGAGGACGACGCGGGCGTGCGCAGCCTGGTGATCTCCCAGCTCGCGGACCTCGGCTACCGGGTGATCGAGGCCGCGAACGGGCCCCAGGCCCTGGCGATCCTCGAAAGCGACCGCAAGATCGACCTGCTCTTCACCGACGTGGTCATGCCCGGCGGCATGACCGGAAGGGCTCTGGCCGAGCGCGCCCTGGCGCTGCGCCCGTCGCTCAAGCTGCTGTTCACCTCGGGCTATACCGAGAACACGATCGCGCATCACGGCAGGCTCGAGGCGGGCGTGCATTTCCTGGCGAAGCCCTACAAGCTCGCCGATCTTGCGCGGAAGATCCGGGAAGCGCTTGCGGACGAGGGGAAGACGACGATAACGAAAGGCTGATTCACGTCCCAAGTCGATTCGACTTGAGACGATCAGGCTCTAGCGGGACAGATCCACAAGGGCTTTGTCGTCGAGCACGGTCAGCGAATCCCGGTCGAGAGAGATGATCTTGTCCGCGACCAACTGTCCCAGCACGCGCCCGACATGGACCGGGGTCAAGCCAAGTGCGTCATGCAAGCCTCGGCCGGGACCACGGACGTCACGCGGAACGTCGAGGAGGTCACGGCGGTTGCCGGCGAGACCGGCTCGTCCGCGACGCAAGTGCTGGGGGCCGCAACCGAGCTCTCCAAACAGGCGGAGAACTTGAATGCCGAAATACGATCCTTCATCGAAACCATGAACCGCGTCGCTTGAGCAGGAGGGGCCCAAGAGGGTCGGGGTCCGACAGAGACAGTCCTGGAGGCTCAGGGTCGGGGGAGATCGACGAAGCGCCCGACCCGTTCCTCCAGCAGGGCGATCAGTTCCGGCTGCATGAAGCGGAACTCGTCGGGGATGCCGAGCACGACGACGCGCTTCGAACGCAGCAGCGGCCCGAACGCCTTGGCGAGCTTCTCCTTGTGGATGGGCTCCATCACCAGGATGAGATCCGCCCACGCGATCGCCTCGGCCGAGACCGGCGTGTCGGCATCCTTGCTGATGCCGGCCGACTGCGTCTCGATGCCGTCATAGCGCGCGAAGACGGCTTCGGCCGTCGGGCTGCGCCAGCGGTTGCGGCCACAGACGAAGAGCAGCCGCGTCACGCCACCCCCGCCTTCAACCCCGCGATCACCAGCTTCATCAGGGCCTTGATGTCGGAATCGGTGTCGGCGCCGCCGCTGGCGCGGACCAGGTGGGGGTGATGGAAGCGCAGCGTGGCGCTGAGCACCGCGCGCGCGGCTTGGGCCGCATCCTTGACCTTGAACTCGCCCTGCTTGACGCCATCGGCGATGATCGCGGTCACCTGCCGGTGGAGCGTGGCCAGGTGATGGTCCACGACGTCGCGCGCCGCTTCGGCCACCGCATGATAGGCCGCGAACAGCTCGGGGTCGTCCAGGATCTTGCGGCGCTTGACCTTGGCCAGCGCCAGCACCCAGCCCTCGAGCCGCCTGGCTGCCGGGCCCTTCTTCGTCACGAACGCTTCGAGCGGTGCGGAGACCGCGTCGAGCCAGCGCTCGGCCACGGCATCCTGCAGCGCCGCCTTGCTCTCGAAATGGCGGTAGATGTTGGCGTGGCTCATATCGAGCGCGCGGGCGACGTCGCTGACCGTGGTCTTGGCGGGGCCGTGGCGGCGCAGCAGCGTCTCGGCCGCGTCGAGGATGCGCTCGCGCATGGGGCGGGCGGTGTCGGGCGCGGTCGTGGATTTAGGCAAAGGGCCCCCTCACCCCGCCCTCTCCCCCACTTTGTGGGGGAGAGGAAAGTATAGAAAGGGGTCGGGCTTGAGCCGGGGTGGGCGTTGTCACCATTCGTTTCTCATGGCATGGCTCAGCGCTCGCTGTCGAGCGGCTGCATGCCGTGGGCGGGGTAGCGGTCGCCGGCGACGGCACCCTTGGGCATTGCCGCTTCGATCTGAGCGAGGTCCTGCGGCTCGAGGCGGAGCTCCAGCGCCTTCAGGGATTCCGCGAGCTGCGTGCGCTTGCGCGCGCCGATGAGCGGGATGATGTCGGCGCCCTGATGCAGCACCCAGGCGATCGCAATCTGCGTGGACGTGACGCGCAGGCGCTGGGCCACCTTGGCGAGGGCTTCGACGAGCTTCTGGTTGCGCGCCAGGTTCTCGCCCTGGAAGCGCGGGCTCATGGCGCGGAAGTCCCTGGCGCCGGTGGACGCGCTACCGGAGAGCAGGCCGCGCGAGAGGATGCCATAGGCGGTCACGCCGATGCCGAGCTCGCGCAAGGTGGGCAGGATCTGCGCCTCGATGCCGCGCGAGGCCAGCGAATATTCGATCTGCAGCGCCGCGATCGGATGCGTCGCCTGGGCCTTGCGGATCGTGGCCGCCCCCACCTCGGACAGGCCGATATGGCGGACATAGCCGGCCTTCACCATCTCGCCGATGGCGCCGACCGTCTCCTCGATCGGCACATTGGGATCGAGCCTTGCTGGCATATAGAGATCGACATGGTCGGTGCCCAGGCGATTGAGGCTGTAGGTGAGCGCGGTCTTGGCCGCGTTGGGCCGGGCATCGAAGCCGATGAAGGCGCCGTCGGGCGAACGCTGCGCGCCGAACTTGACCTGGATGAAGAACCGGTCGCGCTTCCCCTTGATCGCCTCGGCGACCAGCATCTCGTTATGGCCCATGCCGTAGAAATCGCCGGTGTCGAGCAGCGTGATGCCGGCCTCGGCCGCCGCATGAATCGTGGCCAGGCTCTCGCTGCGGTCGGCCGGCCCGTAGAAATCGGACATGCCCATGCAGCCGAGACCGACCATGGAAACCGCGGGGCCGTTCCGGCCCAGATGACGGGTGCGCATCGGAAGTGATCCTTTCGCGAGAATGTGATGAATGACAAAATATGTTTTTTGTCACTCCAAGTCAATCCCCCTTCGCCCTGCGGGCTTCGGGGGACAGGGTGACAATTGAGAGAGGCGGGGTTGTCGCGGGGGATCAAGGGGATGAGCGGCTGACAAGAGGCGGGGCGTTTTTCTTCACCCCCTTCCCAGCCACCGCAGGCGGCGTGCGGGAGAGATGAAGGAAACAAGAAAGAACTCGCCCCCTTCCCTTGCGGGAGGGGGTAGGGGGAGGGGTTCACGCGCGATTGTCGAGACCTGCGCGTCGTTCGAATCCCCGCAGCAGCGCGATCTTCATCGAGAGCCCTCCCCCTACCCCCTCTCGCACGCCGCCTGCGGCGGCTGGGAAGGGGGTGAGTTCACTGCAACTCTCACAAATCCGGCTGGTCGAGATATTCCGGGACCTGCTCCGGCCAGCGGAACCAGCCATGGCGGCAGGCGGCCCAGATGGCGGCGTCGGGCGGGTCGAAGCCGGCGTCGGCGAAATTGCCGACGGCGATCGTGACCTCGTCGGGCGCGCCTTCGCTATAGCCATAGATGCTGCTGCCGCAGACCGGGCAGAAGAAATTGTCGACCCAGCGGCCGGCGTCGGAACTGCGGCGATAGAGCGTGGCCTCGCCCTCGATCGACGAGATCGCGCTCTTGGGCCAATAGCCCCAGCTGCCGAACACGCTGCCGGTCTGCTTCTGGCATTCGAAGCAATGGCATACCAGCACCCGGAGCGGCTCGCCCTCGACGGTGATCGACATCTGGCCGCAGGAGCAGGATGCGGTTCTGGACATGGGACGGTCCTTTCTTGCCCTCGGATGGGGCGCAGCCTTCGGCGACAACAATCCTAGCCCGGCGGCACCGCTCCTGTCGCGCGGGTCGCGCCCGCTTACGCCAGCCGCCAGGTCATCTGGAAATTGTCGTCATAGGTCTCGGCGCCCAGCCGCCGATAGAACGCCGTTGCGCCTGGATTCTGGCGCCACACCATCCAGGCCACATAGCCGGCGCCACGCTCCGTCGCCAGCCGGCGCGCCTCCTCCATCAGCGCGCGGCCGATGCCGCCGCCGCGCGCCGTCTCGCTGACGAAGAGGCCGGCCACGAACAGCGCCTTGTAGATCTCGAAAATGCCCATATGCCAGGCGAGATAGGCGATCGGCCGGCCGTCCCGCTCGGCGACCAGGGTCGCGACCACCGGGTCCTTCTCGAAGGAGAGCGCGATGCAGCGCTCCATCTCCGCCGGCCCCGCCCAATCGTCCTCGGGCGAGGGCCCGGGATCGATCGACTTCAGATAGGCCGAGAACTCCTGGAACAGCTGCAGCAGGGCGGCCGAATCGTCGGGCCGCGCCGGACGGATGGTGAAGGACATGTGACGACCCCGCATTCCCCGTTTCGATGCGCCTATGAAGCGTCGCCCCCGGCGGCCGTCAAGGGGCCCAAAGACTATTTTCCGGCGGCGAGAATCTGCCCATACTCGTGAAGACGCGTCCGCTTGCGATCGCCAACAAGACTGTCCGGCCCCTGGTTCCGCCGACCGAAAAGGCAGCCCCCATGAAACGGTTCTCCCTCCTCTGCCTGGTCCTCCTGCTCGCCGGCTGCGCCACCCATGGCGCGGTGGTGACGGGATCGGCCAGCTATCGCGAGCGGATGGCGCTGCTGCCAGGCACGGTGCTGGAGGCGACGCTCGAGGATGTGTCGAAGGCCGATGCACCGGCCGTCATCGTCGGCCAGGCCCGGATCGAGAATCTCGGCAACCCGCCGTTCGATTTCGCGATCCCCTACAACCCCAAGGATATCGTGACCAACCACCTCTATGTGGTGCGGGCGCGGATCCTCTCGGGCACGGACGTGCTGTTCGTCACCGACACCGCCTATCCGATCCTGACGATGGCCCATAAGGGCCCGGCGAAGCTGCTGCTGGTGCGCGCGGCCGGGGGCGCTGCGGCGGGAAGTGCGGGCGTCGATCCCAATATCGGCACGCTGCCGGCGCGCTTCACCGGCGAGATCCCCTGCGCCAATTGCTCGGCCATCCGCTATCAGGTCGATCTCCTGCCCGACCAGCTGTTCTTCTCGCGCATGGACTATGAGGGCCGCCAGACGGTCCATGACGAGATCGGCACCTGGTCGGTTCCGCCGGAGGGCGGCCGCCTGGTGCTGACGCCCGAGACCGGCGAGCCGACGCAATTCTCGCTGCCGACGGCGGGTCATCTGCGCATGCTCGACCGCACCGGCAAGGAGATCGATTCGAAGCAGAATTACGAGCTGGTGCGCGACGACAAGCTCCCCGCCCTCGACCCCGCGGCACCGCTCGCGGGCATGTATGCCAACAACAACGGTGCCGGCACCTTCACCGAATGCAGCACCGGGATGAAGCTCGCCGTGCTGAAGGAGGACGACAATGCGGCGCTGGAAGCGGCCTACAACAAGATGCCGCACGAGCCGGGGCAGCCGCTCAAGGTCGAGCTCGAGGGCCGCATCTCGCTGACGCCGCCGGCCGGCAGCGAGGGCGATCTGCCGATCATCTCGGTCATGCGGTTCAACTATATCTGGCCGGGCGAGACCTGCGGCCAGCGCTTCGCCAGCTCGCCGCTCGAGAACAGCTACTGGAAGCTGACGCGCCTCGCTTACCAGCCGATCGTTCTGGCCCCGGGACAGCACGAGCCCTATCTCGTGCTCCAGGCCCAGGACCGCAGGCTCACCGGCTATGCCGGCTGCAACCGCATGACCGGTAGCTACGCGCTCAAGGAGAACGAGCTGCGCTTCAGCCAGACCGCCACCACCAAGATGGCCTGCGTCAAGGGCATGGACACGGAAAGCGAGTTCCTCAAGGCCCTCGACGAGGTCCGCCAGTGGTATATCGACGGCGAGCATCTGACGCTCTCGAACGAGTATGGCGCGGTGCTGGCGGTGTTCGAGGCGGTGGCGCTGCCCTAGAGGGGATAAGCGGGGAAGGATAGAAGCCAGCGCGCTGTCCCCACCCCCTCCCTGGCCCTCCCCCATCAAGGGGGAGGGGATGATTTTTCCAGAGCTCGCTCCGCTTTCTTATCTCCTCCCCCCTTGTGGGGGAGGATTAAGGAGGGGGGACCTCTTGAAGCACCGAGTTGCTGCCCACCCCCCTTCCTAACCTTCCCCCTCAAGGGGGGAAGGGACAGGCGCGGCGCTGTTTCACTTCCGCTTCTCCCACCGCGCGAGCTGCTCGTCCACCAGCTCGACCAGCCGGTCGCGGCCGAAGCTGGGCTCATGTCCGGCATGGATCGTCTTGGCCGGCACCGCGCGCAGGCGGCGGAGGGTGCGGATGTAATCGGGCAGGCTCGAATGGTGGAGATTGTCAATGAGCGGGCCGTCATAGATGGCGTCGCCCGAGAACAGCGTCTGGGTCTTTTTCTCCCAGAGGCCGATCGAGCCCGGCGAGTGGCCGGGCAGATGCAGCACCTCGAAGACTCGGTCGCCGAGATCGATTACGTCCCCCTCCTCCACGGCGCGGATCTTGCCCGCGGGGCGAATGCGGAAACTATGAATGTCGTAATCGGCCGATGGCAGGGCCGTGATCATCGGCCCCTCGATCTCGTAGTCGGGCACCGGCGGGATCCGCAGCGTCGCCATGTCCTCGGGATCGAAATCGGGATCGGCCAGAGTGTAGTCGCCGGCGGCCGAGCGCAGGCCCTCGGCCTCGAGCGCATGCGCGATGCAATCCTCGAACTCGTGATGGCCGCCGATATGGTCGATATGGGCGTGGGTGGCGACGGCCGTGACCGGCTTGTCGAGGATGTCCTTGGCGAAGTCGCGCAGGGAGGCGATGCCCATGCCGGTATCGACGATCAGGTCACGGTCCCGCCCCCGCACATGCCAGATATTGCAGCGCAGGAGCGGCGCCACATGCGGCTCCCACAGGAAGGTGACGTCGTCATCGAGGCGGCGCCGCTCGAACCAGCGATCGGCGACTTGCAATCCCACCGCCGGTCACGCCTCGCCCTGCGTCTCGCCCGGCTGCGTCGCGCGGCGATCGGCGTCGAGCTCGAACCACATCGCGTTCAGGATCGCGAAGGCGCAGGCCAGACCGAGGCCGAGGATCCAGGAAAAATACCACATGATCTTTGCTCCCTTGCCCGGTGAGGCTCAATAGGCCGAATCCGAATGCTCGATATGCTCGCCCGACACCTTGCCGCGCATCACCCAATAGACCCAGGCGGTGTAGGCCAGGATGATCGGCAGGAAGATCACCGTCGCGACCAGCATGACCGTGAGGGTGAGATGGCTCGAGGACGCATCCCAGACCGTGAGGCTGGAAGCGGGATCGCTCGATGACGGCATCAGGAACGGGAACAGGCTCAAGCCCGCCGTCGAGATGATGCCGAGGATGCCGACGGAGCTGGCGAGGAAACCGGCCAGTGGCTTCCGCACCCAGGCCATCAGCAGGGCCAGCGCCATGCCGCCGAAGCCCAGGATCGGCGCGGCCGCCATCCAGGGATGGCGGCCGTAATTGCCGAGCCAGGCGCCGGCCTCGCGCGTCACCGTCTTGGCGAGCGGGTCGGAGGCCAGCGAGGGATCGATCGCCGAGGTGATGACGAAGCCGTCGAGCCGCGCGACCCAGAGGCCGCCGACCGCGAAGAGCAGGATCGCCACGGCGGCCGCGATCATCGCGGCCTGGCGGGCGCGGGCCTGGACGGTGCCGTCGGTCTTGACCGAAAGCCAGCTGCCGCCCTGCGTCGCGATGATCGAGAGGCTGAGCAGGCCGCAGAGCAACCCGAAGGGCGAGAGCAGATCGAAGAAACCGAACTCGAAGCTGGCCCGCATCGAGGAATTGAAGCGGAACGGCACGCCCAGAAGGAGATTCCCGACGGCGACACCGAACACGATCGAGGGGACCAGCCCGCCGATGAAGAGCGCCGTGTCCCAGGCCGAGCGCCAGCGGGTGTGCTCGAGCTTGGAGCGGAACTTGAATCCGACCGGGCGCAGGATGAGCGCACCCAGGGTCAGGATCATGGCGATGTAGAAGCCGGAGAAGCTGATCGCATAGAGCGGCGGCCAGGCGGCGAAGATGGCGCCGCCGCCGAGGATGAACCAGACCTGGTTGCCTTCCCAGACCGGCCCCACCGTGTTGATGACGATGCGGCGTTCGATATCGGTCCGGGCGACGATCGGCAGGAGGAAGGCCGAGCCCAGGTCGAACCCGTCCATGATGGCGAAGCCGATGAGGAGCACACCCAGCAGCAGCCACCAGATCAGGCGCAGGGTTTCATAATCGAGCATGGCTGTTCTCCCTCACCGCGCCGGCGCGACGCGGCGGCGCGTCGTCATGGGGGCCCGGCCCGGCGGCCGGGCGAGACCGCCCGCCTCGCCCGTCTCGTCGATCAGGGGGCCGCGCTTGACATATTTGAGCATGAGGAAGACGTCGACGACGGCGAGCGTCGAATAGAACAGGACGAATCCCACCAGGCTGAACACCACCTGGCCCGAATGGAGCGAGGAGGCGCCGAGGAAGGTCGGCAGCACGCCCTCGATGGCCCAGGGCTGGCGGCCATATTCGGCGACGATCCAGCCGAACTCGGCGGCGATCCAAGGCAAGGGCAGGCTCCAGAGACAGACCCGCAGGAGCCAGTTGTAGCGATCGAGCTGCCGGCGCGCCGAGAGATAGAAGGTCACGGCGAAGAGCGCGATGAAATAGAATCCGAGCCCCGCCATGAAGCGGAAGGCCCAGAAGAGCGGCCCGATATCGGGCACGGTCGACCAGGCCGCCTGGTCGATCTGGTCGGGCGTGGCGTTGGCGATATCGTCGGTATAGCGCTTGAGCAGCAGTGCATAGCCGAGATCGGGGCTGTGCATCGCGAAGGCCGCCTTGGCCTCCTCGTTGCCGCGATCGGCGCGCAGGGTCTGCAGCGCCGTATAGGCGGGGATGCCGTTCTGGATGCGCCCCTTCGCGTCCTCCACCAGCTCGAAGATGCCGGGGATCGGCGTGTCGAAGCTGCGCGTGGCGATGATCCCCAGGAGCCAGGGGATCTTGATCTCGGCATGGGTGACGCGCGCTCTCCCGGTCCGGGATGCCGAAGGCCGCGAAGGAGGCGGGCGCCGGCTCGGTGTGCCACATGCTCTCGATCGCCGCGATCTTCATCTTCTGGTTGGCGGTCGCCGTATAGCCGCTCTCGTCGCCGAGCACCACGACCGAGAGCGCGGAAGCAAGGCCGAAGCTGGCCGCCACGGTCATCGAGCGCTTGGCGAACTCGACATGGTTGCGCCGCAGCAGATAGAGGGCGGCGATCGCCAGCACGAAGATCGAGCCGGTGACATAGCCGGCGCTGACCGTATGGACGAACTTCGCCTGGGCCACGGGATTGAACATGACATCGCGGAACGAGGTCAGTTCCATGCGCATGGTCTCGTAGTTGAACTTGGCACCCACCGGATTCTGCATCCAGGCATTGGCGATGAGGATCCACAGCGCCGAGAAATTGCTGGCGATGGCGACGGCCCAGGTGACGATCAGATGGCCGAGCTTGGAGAGGCGATCCCAGCCGAAGAAGAAGAGGCCGATGAAGGTGGCCTCGAGGAAGAAGGCCATCAGCCCTTCGATCGCGAGGGGCGCGCCAAAGATGTCGCCGACGTAATGCGAGTAATAGGCCCAGTTGGTGCCGAACTGGAACTCCATGGTGATGCCGGTCGCGACGCCCATGGCGAAGTTGATGCCGAAGAGGAGCCCCCAGAACTTCGTCATCTCGCGCCAGAGGGTGCGCCCGGTCATGACATAGACGCTCTCCATGATGGCGATCAGGACGGAGAGGCCGAGCGTCAGCGGCACGAACAGGAAGTGATAGAGGGCCGTGAGCGCGAACTGCAGCCGCGACAACTCGACCAGACCGCTATCGATCATGGACGCACCTCGTCAGACGGGGTTTGGGGGGAGTGGGATGAGGAAGCGGGCGCCGCACCGGCAGCGGCCGGTCCGATCACCGTCTCGCGGACGCGCTCGGCATCGACGGTTGGGCGCTGCGAGGGGCTGAAGAAGAGCGCGTAGATGACCCCGAGCGCGACCAGCTTCAGGGTCACCGCCACCACGATCTCCCGGGCCGGGCCCCGGGGCCTGATCGGTCGTCCGGCATCGCCGCGTCGGGACTGCATGGCTTCTCCGGGCTGCTCGGGTGAGCGGTTCAGCGCTTCCTCGAGGACATCATCCGCTGCGGGCGAAGAATCCTCGGTCCCGCGATGAACGAGTTCTACAAATCATCGGTGTCTTTCCTGTTGCGGTCAACCTTAGGCCAGCGACCGGGATGTCGCAGTGTGAATTTCTGTGAAAACCTGCGATCAGACTGCCGAACCGACCTTGAGTCCGTCCAGCACGGCCTCCTCGGCGGTGCGCGGCGTGGCGCAGTCGCCCACCATATGGACCTCGCCCTTCCAGCCCACCAGCTCGTCGTCGAGACCGGCGACGCGGCGATGGCCCAGCGCCGTCACCACGGTGTCGATGCCCTCGAGCACGATCGGTTCGGCGCTGGTGGCATGCTGGAAATAGACGGTGTCGCCGTCGACGCCATAGAGGCGCGCATAATTCATCACCTCGACGCCGAGCTTGTGCAGGATGCCGTTCCAGCTGTCGCGGACATAGAGCGGCAGGCGCTGCCCCGCATGGAGCCCGTCGACGCAGAGCCGGACCTTGCAGCCGTCGCGCGCCAGCTTCTCCGCCAGCCCCATGCCGATCCAGTCGCAGCGCCAGTCGGCGACGACGACCGAGCTGCCGACATTGACCTCGCCCTTCAGCACCTGCCAGGCATTGACCAGATGGCCGCTCTCGGCGGCCCCCTCGATCTCGGGCAGATAGGGCTCGGCACCGGTGGCGATCACCACCACGTCGGGCTTCTCGCGCTCGACCAGCGCGCGGATGTCCTCGATGTCGCCGCGCGTCACCGGCTGGCGGTAGGCCACGATGGCCAGCGTCTCCATCGCTGCGCGCGAATACTTCGGCGGCTTCTCGGGGTGCAGGCGGTCGAGGAAGGGCCGCAGCTCGGGCCGGCTCTGGAAACGCCAGCCGCTGGCCAGCGCCACCAGTTCGACGCCGCGATCCTGCCAGTCGCAGACAAGTTCGTCGAGCAGCCGGCGCAGCGTGTCGTTGCCGACCTCGCCATCGAAGAGCGCACGCATTTCCGGCAGCGGCAGCGGTGCCGTGGCGCATATCAACGCCGTTTCGAGGACCCGTTTGGCCTCAGCTGTGTTCATGGCCTGCGCTTGGTGTGCAGCCACCGTCTGGGCGATGGCCTGGAATTCATCCGAAGGTTCGGGACAACGCGCGAGAGCTTTCTCGGCGCGGGCTGGACCCGGTGCGGCGTGGCCGAAAGACCGGGACGGAGCAGCGGCTCGTCGAACAGGCGCGGCACACGGGTGGCGTGCGGCGGCGCTGCGATTTGGACGCTAGTGTAACCCCTGCGCCGCGGCGCGCGCATCGGTGCCGCAGACCCGTTGCCAGGCG
>CAVOLB010000056.1:0-25135 GCA_963696655.1 uncultured Alphaproteobacteria bacterium | reverse complement strand
TGAAGGCGAAGAGGCCGGCGTCGTGATCCGCGGCCGGATCGAGCTCACGGTGGGCCGGCAGAAGAAGGAACTCGGCCCCGGCGAGGCTTATTACTTCTCGAGCGCCCTGCCCCATCGCTTCCGCAATCTGGGGACCGAGGAATGCGAGATGGTGAGCGCGGCCACGCCGCCGAGCTTCTGAGCGGCGGCCTCGAGCGCCGATTCGCTACGGCTTCTTCTCGGTGAACTTCTTCGCACCCGCGTCCAGCGCGTCGGAGGCGAGCACCGACATGTCCGCCAGCAGCTCGAGATGCCGCGCGGTCCTCGTCGACACCGCGGTCCCGTGCGTGAGCAGGCCTTTGGCGATGCTGACGATGTCGGGGTTGGTTCGCCCGAAGGTTTCCACGGCCAACAGCTTCGCCGCGGCGAAGGCCTCGCCCTCCGGCACCACGCGATTGACCACGCCCCAATCCAGCGCTTCCTCGGCGGTGAGCCGGCGACCGAACAGCACGAGCTCGCGCGCGCGGGCGACGCCGACGATGCGCGGCAGCCGCACGGTCCCGCCCCAGCTCGGCAGCGCGCCCAGCGCCACCTCGGGCAGGCCGAAGGAGGCGCGCGCACCGGCGATCCGATAGTCGCAGGCGAGCGCGATCTCGAGCCCGCCGCCCAGGCAATAGCCCTCGATGGCGGCGATGACGGGACAAGGATGCTGCTCGATCGCGTCGCCCAGCGCATGGCCGAGATCGGTATGGGCGATGCGATCCTTCAGCGATTGGGACGCAAGCTCCTTGATGTCGGAGCCCGCGCTGAAGGCCTTGAGCCCCGCACCCCGGATCACGATGGCCGCGACATTGGGCGGGGCAAGGCTCTCGAGGCTGGCCTTCAGCCGTCCGAGCGTTTCGTCGTTCAGGGCATTGCGGACCTGCTCGCGCGTGATCGTCAGGCAGGCGATCCGATCGACGACGTCCAGACTGAGACTGTCAGCCACGTTTGTTCCTTTCCGTGCCCGTCAGGTTTCCGCGAAGGGCAGGCCGACCTTTTCCAGGTAGCGACCGATGAGCATCTTCTGGATCTGGCTCGTGCCGTCGAAGATCTGGAAGGCCTTCACGTCGCGCATCATGCGCTCGACCGGGAAATCCCGGCTGAGCCCGCTGCCGCCGAGGGTCTGCACCGCGTCGGTGGTGATCTGCATCGCGGCCTCGGTCGCGACCAGCTTCGCCATCGCGGCGAAGGTGCTGGTGCGCCGGTCGCGATGGGTTTCGACCAGCGTCATCGCCTGCTCCCACAGGCTGCGGGCGGCGGCGAGCCGGGCCGTGGAGTCCGCCAGCAGGAACTGCAGCCCCTGATGCTGGATGATCGGCTTGCCGAACTGCACCCGCTCCTTGGCGTAAGCGACGGCATGCTCCAGGGCCGCCTGCGCGACACCCAGCGCCATGGCGGCACAATTGAGGCGGGCCTCGTCCAGGCAGACCATGGCGATCTTGAAGCCCTCGCCCTCCTCGCCCAGCCGGTGGTCCGCGGGGATCCGGGCCTCGTCGAACAACAGCTGCGTGGTCGGGCTGCCGCGCAGGCCCAGCAGATCCTCGTCGCGGCCGATGGTGAAGCCCGGCGTGTTCCGCGGCACGAGAAAGGCCGAGACGCCCTTGTTGCCGGCCTCGCGATCGGTCTTGGCGAAGACGACGAAGACATCGCCGACCGAGCCGTTGGTGCACCAGGATTTGCGGCCGGTGATGACGTACTCGTCGCCCACGCGCCGCGCCGAGGTGGTGATGGCCCCGGCATCGGAGCCCGCGCCCGGCTCCGAGAGCGAGAAGCAGGGAATCAGCGTGCCGGCCGCGATGCCAGGCAGATAGCGTTCCTTCAGATGCTGGGGCGCCGAATGCACGATCGGCGTGCAGGCATCGCCGCAATTGCTGTAGATGAGCGCGAAGGAAGCGCTGGCCCGCGCCAGCCGCTCGGAGATCAGGAGCGGCGTGGCGAAGTCCGGTCCCGTCCCGCCGAACGCCTCGGGAATCCAGATCCCGAAGAGACCGAGACCGCCGGCGGCCTGGTAGAGGTCGCGCGGGAACGCGTCGCTGCGGTCGATCTCGGCCGCGCGCGGCAGCACCCGCTCCCGCGCCAGCTTGTCGACCGTCTCCAATATCTGCGTCCGCAGTGCGGCGTCCATGGGGAGCTCGCTTCCTGGTCGTTGCCGGTCGGATCCGGTCAGATCATGACGAGGCCGCCGCTGCAGCTGATGGTCTGGCCGGTGATGTAATCGGCATCCTTCGACAGCAGGAAGCTGACGACCGAGGCCTGGTCCTCGGGCTGGGCGACGCGGCGGAAGGGAATGAGCCGGACCATGCGCTTGATCAGCTCGGGATCGTCCTTGATCTCCTGCTGCAGCAGCGGCGTGTCGGTCGGACCCGGCGAGACGCAATTGACGTTGATGTTGTGGCGCGCATGTTCGCGCGCCAGGCTCTTGGCGAAGGCGATGATGCCGCCCTTGGTCGCCGAATAGACCACCTCGCCGCTGGTGCCGACGCGGCCGGCGTCCGAGGCGAAATGCACCATCTTGCCGCGCTTGCGCTCGACCATGCCCTTCAGCACGGCATGGGTCACATAGAGGACGGATTCGAGATTGATGGCGATGACCTTGCGCCAGTAGGCGGAATCCTCGTCGGCGAAGCGGGTGGTGCCGACCCAGCCGATCGTGTTGACCAGTCCTTCGACCGGGCCCAGCCGCGCCTCGATCTTCGCGACCGCGTCGCGGGTCTTCTTTTCGTCGGTCTGGTCGCAAGGCCAGGTGGTCAGCGCATCCTTATGGCCACCGGCGCGCTGCGTGACGGCCGCCAGGCCCTTCTCGTCGATATCCATGGCGGCAACGGTGAAACCGTCGCTCAGCAGCCGCAGCACCACGGCCTGGCCGATACCGCCGGCGGCGCCGGTCACCAAAGCGACTTTGCGTTCAGACATTCGTCTCTCCTTTATGAGGTCGCGGGGCACGGCGCCCATGGGCCGGCCCCGGTTCGATTTCGTCGCAGCCCTAGAGGTTGAAGACCCGGGCCGCGTTCTTGCGCAGGAACTTCTCCTTGGAGGCTTCCTTCAGCCCCAGGGCGTCGACCTGCTGCAGCGACTCCTTGTGATCGATCAGCGGATAATCGGTGCCCCACATCACCTTGTCCTGGCCGTGCGAGTTGATGAACTTCACCAGCTCCGGCTTCCAATAGCGGGGCGCATGGGCCGAGGTGCCGAGAAACAGGTTCGGATGTTTCCAAGCCAGCGAGATCGCCTCTTCCGTCCAGGGCCAGCCCGTATGGGTGCAGACGACAGCGAGGTCCGAGAAGTAGAGCGCCACCGCGTCGAGATGGATCGGCCGCCCCGGATCGTTCGGCATGAGATCGAGCGTATGCCCCATGGAGATGACGGCCGGTACGTTCAGTTCCTGCGCCTTGGCGTAGTAGGGAAAATAGAAGGCGTGGTCGGGCGGCAGCCCGTAGCCATGGGGGTGGATGTGGAGCCCCTTGAAGCCTTGCTCGCGCACCGACCGCTCGAACTCGGCCACCCCGGCCATGCCGCGATGAACATTGACGCCATAGAGCCCGAAGATCCGGCCGGGCGCCTGCGCCATCAGCGCGGCCACCTCCTCCACGGACGAGCTCTCGAGCGGCCGCTGATGCTTGTAGGACCAGGTCTTGATGGCGCAGACGAGCAACTTCTCCACGCCCAGCGCATCCATGCGCCGCAGGAATTCGGGCGTCTCGTAGCCGACGAAATTGTGGGTCCGGCCGACCTGGGCGAAACGGCTCTTCTCCTCCTCGTTCTCGGCATAGTTCTTCCGGATGCCCTCGGGCGAGAAGTCGTTGCAGAGGATATCGATGGCTGCCATGGGCTCGTCTCTCCGGCGACCTGGGTGCCGCGTTTCTCGAAAATGCTATAATTGTTTAAACAGAAAGTCCACCGATCTCCCCTTCGTCGGCCGGGTTGGATCAACCAACGGAGTTCGAAACCCGCCGACATTGGGTACTTAGTTGCGCTGCCATTGGCTTTTGCCACGCCTCGCCGGTCCTTCCTCGGCACGATGATGATTGTTGGCAGCGCCGGTGCCGTCTATTAAACTAGACATCGTTGATTTCGGGATTATCGGCTGCGAGGGGTGGGATTTGGACAAGCGCATCTATGACGCCAGCGCCGAGCGGCTTTCTCGCGACCAGATCAAGGCCATGCAGACGCGGCAGCTGACCTATCTGCTGCAGAAGGTCGCCAAGGAAAACGAGTTCTATCGCAACCGGTGGCAGGCGGCCGGTGTGTCGATCGACGAGATCACGAGCATCGAGAGCTTCGCGGCGAAGATACCCATGGTCGAGAAGCGGGACTTCGTCGAAGACCAGGCGGGTTCTCCGCCCTTCGGGCTTCGGCACAAGCATGCGCTGGAGCTGCATTGCCCCCTGGTCGTGAGCAACACCTCGGGCACCTCGGGCCAGGGCGTCGAGATCCATGCCCAGACCGCCGCCGAGTTCAACCAGACCGGCCATATCTACGGCTTCCATATGCGCTGGGCCGGCCTCGACCAGGGCGACGGCGTGTTCCTGACCCTGCCCATCACGCTGATGTCGGGCGGCCGCTGCGAGTTCCAGGGCGCCGATGCCTATGGCCTCACCGTCTATCCCGTCGGCAATTACGACGCCGTCCGGAAGCTGGAGCTCATGGCGCGCTACCGACCGGCGGCCCTCCTCGGCACCACCTCCTATTTCGGCCATCTCGCGGCGGTGGCGGGCGACAAGGCCTCGAACCTCGGCTTGCGTGCCCTGCTCACCGGCGGCGAGGGATCGGGCTTCGCCTGGCTGGAGCGGCTGGAGCAGGCCTGGGGCGCCAAGGTGTTCGATCGCTACGGCTCGACCCAGACCGGCAACGACCACATGTTCTGCTGCGAGGTGGGGATCGGCACCGCCTCCCGCCCCGGCATGCTGCATAACATCGAGTCCATGGTCCTGACCGAGGTGATCGACCCCGCGACCGGCGAGCCCGTTCGCGACGGCGAGGTGGGCGAGATCGTGGTGACCAGCCTCTATCACACCGACACGCCGCTCATCCGCTGCCGGACCCGCGACCGCGGCGTCTGGCACGAGCCCGGCTATTGCAGCTGCGGGCGTCCCTTCGCCGGGCTCGAGGTCGCCTCCATCAGCCGGCTCGACGACATGAAGAAGGTCAAGGGGGTCAATATCTGGCCGCAGGCGGTCGACGATCTGCTGTTCGCCGACGCCGACGTCGACGAATATCAGGTGATCCTGACCTCCGACGCGCGCGATGCCGATGTCGCCACCCTGCGCGTCATGCCGAAACGGAGCCTGTCTTCGGAGGATGCCGGCCAGTGGCAGCGTCATTTGTCGGAAAAGATCAACAAGCGCATCGGCATCACCTTCCTGGTGGACGTCCTGGCGCCGGGCTCGCTGGCGCGCAGCGAATACAAGGCCAAGCGCTGGCAGGATGAGCGCTCGCACGCGCAGCGGAGCAAGGCTTAATCTCATGGCGTCGCCAACCAGAAACGCGGGGAACCTCTCATGCCGGTAGCGATCGTCACGGCCGCGGGCCAGGGAATTGGTGCCGCCCTCGCGCGCGGGCTTTCCGAGCGCGGCTACAGCCTCGCGCTGATGTCGAGAACGGACGCTGCCCAGAAGCTGGCGGACGAGCTGGGCGGCGTCGGGATGCGCGGCTCCGTCACGGAGCCCGACGATCTGGCGAAGCTGGTCGATCTCACCCTGGGGAAATATGGCCGCATCGACGGGGTCGTGAACAACACCGGCCGCGACCCGGAATCGCACCATGTCTCGGGCCCGCCCTATGACCCCGATCTGGACCGCTCGCTGATCGACATCTCCGACGAGGCCTGGCGCTTCGGCGTCGATCTCTATTTCCTGAATGTGGTGCGGATGGCGCGGCTGGTCACGCCGACCATGCAGCGCGACGGGGGCGGATCGATCGTCAATATCTCGACCTTCGCGGCGCTCGAGCCACGCCTGATCTTTCCGGTCTCGGGCACGGTCCGCATGGCCTTGGCCGGCTATACCAAGCTCTATGCCGACCGCTATGCGCGCGACGGCATCCGCATGAACAACATCCTGCCGGGATTCGTGGACAACTGGCCGCTGAGCGAGGAGGTCCGACGGACCATTCCCCTCGCCCGCGCCACGAAGATGTCCGAGCTCGCGAGCATGACGGCCTTCCTGCTCTCGCCCGAATCCGGGGCGACGACGGGCCAGAACATCATGGTGGATGGCGGCGTCAATCGCGGGCTCTAGCCCCCGGCTCGCTCAGCCGCGCAGCGCCTCCTCGAAGAACGCGACCATACGGCGATTGAGCTGCGCCCGATTCGCGGGCTTGGCGATGCCATGGCCCTCGTCCGCGAAGGCGAGCACCTCATAGGGGATGGCGGCTTCATCGAGTGCCTTGCTCACGGCGTTCAAATTCTCGGGCGTGACATTGGGATCCTGCAGGCCCTGCACGATCAGGAGCCGGCCGCGGATATTCCGCACGAAATGGATCGGCGAGCGCTCTCGATAGCGTTCCGGCACGTCCATGGGCGCGCCGCCCATCATCTCCTCGCTATAGCTGCGCAGATCGGGCCGCGTGGTCTCGTAATCGACCACCAGATCGGTCATGCCGCAGATCGGCGCCGCGGCGGCCACCACGGAAGTCGGGAAATGGGTGATGGCCCACCAGGAGGAATAGCCGCCATAGGAGATGCCGGCGATACCGACGCGCCCCGGCTGTGCCAGGCCCTGCGCGATCAGCGCCTCGATGCCGCTGCGGATATCCTCCTGCTCCAGCCCGCCCCAGCCCTGTTGCTTGATCGCTTCGCGGAATTCGGGGCCGTAGCCGGTGGAGCCGCGGTAATTTGGCGCGAAGACATCGAAGCCGGCGCCGACGAGGAACTGCAGCTCGAGATCGTAGCGCGCCTCGAGATGCCAGGTCGGGCCACCATGCACCCAGACGATCAGGCCCTTGGAAGGCTGCGTCGCGCGATAGAGCCAGCCATGGATCGCGAGCCCGTCGACCGAGCGCCAGCGGAAATCCTCCGGCGCCGTCAGAAGCTCGGGCGGAATGCCATGGCCCGGTGGCAGCGGCGTCAGATCGGTCGTCTCGCCCTGGCCGACGAGGCGCAGCACGCGCATCGGCGTCCGCGCGTCATAGAAACGCACGACCCAGGCGGTCTGCGCGCCGGTCCGGTCGGGAACCGGCCCCAGCGGCAGCCAGGTGCCGGGCGCGCGGCGGAAGGGCCGCTCCCGGCCGGTCGCGGGATCGAGAAGGGACGCCTGGCTGCGTCCGTCCTTCGTCTCCGTCACCAGGATCTCCGGGCTGCGGCGCGGCCATGAGACCTGCTCGATGCCGCGAAGGCCGTCGTCGATCAGCCAGCGCATCCGGTTGGCGACCAGATCGTAATAGCCGACGAGGCTGGTCCTGGCGTCCTCCGCCAGGATCGCGAGCCCCTTCCCGTCGGGGCTCCACTGGGCGAAGAGCTTCGTCTCCTTGCCGAGATCGAGCAGCACGCGGTCGTTCCCGCCGTCGAGATCGACCAGCCAGAGCTGCCGGCCGCCGGGTCCCCGGTCGATCCGCGCATAGAGAACCTGGCGCCCGTTCGGGCTCGGCAGGGGCGTGTCGTGATGGGGGCGCTTGGGCTTCGCCAGCAGCGTGCGGCGGTTCCCCTCCAGATCGTGACGATAGATCCAGGCGGGCTCGATCGGCCGGCCGGTCGCCAGATCGACATTGGCGGCATAGACGAGCGACAGCCCGTCGAGCGTCACGCGGCCGCCATGGATGTAGAATTCGGGCGCGGGCTCGGTCAGCAGCGTGGGAGCGCCGCCGGCCAGATCCTGGCGATAGAGCCGCACGCGCTCCGCGCCATCCTGCGTGCCCGACAGCAGCAGCGTCCGGCTGTCGGGCCACCAATCCTCGACATGGAGATCGTCGACATGTCGTGCCAAGCGACGTGGCCGGGCGCTGCCATCGGTCGGCGCGATCCAGACCTCGACCGTGGCGCCCAGGCCGCTCCAGCTCCAGGCCAGCCAGTTGCCATCGGGCGAAAGCGATGGACGCTCCAGCTCCGGCAGCGCCAGGAGACGGTCAATCAGTTCCGTGTCGGCAGGAAGAATGCTGTCCAAGCTCTTGCTCTCTCAGGTGATGGGGCGACGCGATGGGGACAGGATCCGCGCGACTCCCGGACTCGTGGGCCGGATCGCATTATCCTCCCGGCCCTTGGGAGAACCCTTAACGAGGCGGCGGCAGAGGCCGGCTCGGGATCACTGCGCGGGCGGTCGTTTAGCAGGCCTCTCACGCCCGAGCCAGGAGACGTTTGCGCGCAGGCCCCGGTCTTCGAGAGTGTGAAAGAAGCGAGGGGCTCGGGAAGGAGCGGCATGTCGGCCGATCTCTTTCTTCTCCCAAGAGAAAGACGAAGATCCCGATCCGAAGAAACAATCCCCTCCCCCCTTGTGGGGGAGGGTCAGGGAGGGGGGTATCGCGGCCTCGAGTGCAGGACGGAATCTCCGAATACAGTCGGGAGACCGAGTCAGTCACCCCCTCCCTGCCCTCCCCCATCAAGGGGGAGGGGATACATCTTCGAGTTCTTCACAGCCTCCTTCGCCAGAGTGACTCCATGCGGGTGGTGCCTCATGCACCCCATTCCTGCAGGAACTTAGGCTTCCAAAGCGTTGATGCAGGCTCCGATAAACTGCCAACCTCAGACTCCAGTTGAGCGATTGACGCAGGCCCCGCCAATCCCGATGCTCGGGGCCCCGGCCTCCGGAGAAGAGGCCGATCAGCAGGAGCGTAAGACCATGGCCGACGGTTCCCGTCCCAACGCCGATCTCGATGCCGCGATCGCCGAGGCGGAGGCGCGTTATGGCGCTGCCAACCCGCAGAGCAAGGCGCGCGCGCAGGCCGCCGCCCAGGTCATGCCGGGGGGCAATACCCGGACGGTGCTGCATTACACCCCCTTCCCGCTCGCCTGGTCCGGCGGCAAGGGCAACCGCCTGACCGATCTCGACGGCCACAACTATCTCGACTTCCTCGGCGAATACACGGCGGGGCTCTACGGCCATTCGGACCCGGTCATCCAGGGCGCCATCTCGAAGGCCCTGAGCGACGGCATCGTGCTGGGTGGCCCCAACCGCTACGAGGCGCAGCTGGCCGAAGCCATCTGCAAGCGGATCCCCTCGATCGAGCTGGTGCGGTTCTGCAATTCCGGCACCGAGGCCAACCTGTTCGCGATCCAGACCGCGCGCATCATGACCGGCCGCGACAAGATCATGGTGTTCGAGTTCGCCTATCATGGCGGCGTGTTCTATTTCGGCAGCCACGGCAATCCGCTCAACCTGCCGCTCAACTGGGTCAAGGGCCGCTACAACGAGACCGAATATACGCAAGGGTTGATCGCCGAGCATGGCACCGATCTGGCGGCCGTGCTGGTCGAGCCGATGCAGGGCTCGGCCGGCTGCCTCCCCGCCGATCCCACCTTCCTCAGGATGCTGCGCGAGGAATGCACGAAACGCGGCATCGTGCTGATCTTCGACGAAGTCATGACCTCGCGCCTCTCGCCCGGGGGCTGCCAGGCTCTCGTCGGCATCAAGCCGGACATGACCACGCTGGGCAAATATCTGGGCGGCGGCCTCTCCTTCGGCGCCTTCGGCGGCCGGCGCGACCTGATGGAGCGCTTCGATCCCTATCGCTCGGATTCGATCGGCCATGCCGGCACCTTCAACAACAATGTCTGCTCGATGGCCGGCGGCGTCGCCGGCCTGACGCAGGTGTTCACGCCCGAGGAAGCGGTGCGTCTCAATGCGCTGGGCGACGAAATGCGCGCCCGGCTCAACAAGGTGGCGCGCCGCCACGAGGCGCCGCTGCAGGTCACGGGCGTGGGCTCGCTGATGAACCTGCATTTCGTGAAGGGCCCGGTGCGCACGCCGGCCGACGCCCATCCCAGCGACCCCGCGACCGAGAACCGGATGGGCGAGGTGCTGAAGCTGTTCCATCTCGACATGATCGCGGCCGGCATCTATCTCGCCCGGCGCGGCTTCGTGGCGCTGTCGCTGCCGATGCGCGAGCCCGACGTGGCGCGCTTCGAGGCGGCGCTGGACGAGTTCCTGTCGACGCGCGGGGCGCTGGTGAAGGAGGCGGTGGGCTAAAGTCGATTGTCAGGTGTGATGCCGGAAAATTTCCGTCACGCCGTCGGCCATTTATAGCCCTTGATCGCCTTGACGAAGGTCGCGACCGCCGGCGAGAAGCGGCGGCCGGCGATGCTCACCAGCAGCACCTCGCGCGAGACCTCCGGATCGACCAGGGGCCGCGTGACGAGGCCCGGCACGGTCGGCGAGAATTCGGGAATGAAGCAGATCCCCATGCCGGCGATCACCATGGTCTGGATCCAGTCCTCGCGCTCGCTCTTATAGACCGTCTTGACGTTCAGCTTGTCCCAGTCGTCGGTCAGGGCCCGGAGCGTCTCGTAATATTCGCAGTCGAGCCGCTGCAGATAGCTCTCATTGGCGAGATCCGTGACCCGCACCGCGTTTTTCGGCGACAGGCGGTGGCCCGGCGGTAGCGCCACGGAAAACCGCTCGCGATAGAGCGGGCGCCGGTCGAAGCGTTCGTCGAAGGGCCTTTCCTGCGCCATGATGGCGACGTCGAGATCCCCCGACATCAGCATCTCGCTGAGCTCGGCCGGCACGCCTTCCTTCAAGGTGACGGCGATGCCGGGATGCTTCGCGCGGAAATCGGCCAGGAAGCCGATCCCCCGCAGCGGTCCGATCGTGCACATGATGCCGAGCTTCAACGGCGCGTCGTCCAGCCTCAGGAACTCGCGGGCGGCCGACTTCGCGGCCTTCTCACCCATCACCACCTTCTCGAGCTGCGGCCGCATCAAATGGCCGAGATCGGTCAGGTGCGTCAGGCTGCGCTCGCGGCGGAAGAGCTGGCCGCCCAGTTCCTCTTCCAGCTTCTGGATCGCGCGGCTCAGGGCCGGCTGGGTCACGTTGCAGCGCTCGGCCGCGCGCGTGAAGTTCAGCGTCTCGCAGACGGACAGGAAATAGCGGATCTGGTGGATTTCCATGAGTGACCCTTCGATGCCCGAAGAGCATGCCCTGTTCCGACCATGCCAGGGCGGCATCGAAATCATAGGACCCCGGCATTTCCTCGCTGCCGCTCCTGTTTGGCACATTCCAACCCAGGAAAAAACCCCGGCGCCGGTCACATCCTCGGGATGGTCCGGCCGCCTCTCGGGGGAGCCGCCGATAGGAGCGAATGCCGCCATGCTGATGACCCAGACCGAGATCCGGATGCCCACCGCGGACCCGCGCCCCCTGATGGGCAAGGCCGCCATCGTGACCGGTTCGACCAGCGGCATCGGCCTCGGCATCGCCCACCGCCTCGCAGCCCAGGGCGCGGCGGTCATGATCAACGGCTTCGGCAATGCCGTCGAGATCGAGAAGACGCGGGGGCTCCTCGCGGCCGAGATGGGAACGGAAATCGTCTATGACGGCGCCGATATGAGCCAGCCCGCCGCCGTGCGGGCGATGGTCGATCATGCCCGGAGCGCCTTCGGCAAGATCGACATCCTGGTCAACAATGCCGGCATCCAGCATGTCGCGCCGATCGAGGGCTTCGCCCTGGCCAAATGGGACGCGGTGCTGGCGATCAATCTGAGCGCCGCCTTCCACGCCATCCAGGCGGTCTTCGCCGAGATGAAGGAGCGGCAATGGGGCCGCATCGTCAATGTCGCCTCGGTGCATGGGCTGATCGCCTCGCCCTTCAAGGCCGCCTATGTCGCCGCCAAGCATGGCGTGATCGGCCTCACCAAGGTGGTGGCCCTGGAGGGCGCCGAGCACGGCATCGCCTGCAACGCGATCTGCCCCGGCTATGTCTGGACGCCGCTGGTCGAGAAGCAGCTCGAGGACCAGGCCAAGTCGCACGGCATCCCCCGCGAGCAGGTGATCCGCGACGTGCTGCTGAAGCAGCAGCCGACCAAGCGCTTCGCCACCGTCGAAGAGATCGCCGGCCTCACCGCCTTCCTCTGCGGCCCCGACGCCGCCTCGATCACCGGCTCGGCTCTGCCCGTCGATGGCGGCTGGCTCGCCCACTGACATGCGTAGGACTTCCCCGAACGCGCAGGAGATCGCCATGGACGGACATGTCGCCGCAGAAGCCACCGCACCCCGCCGCGAGGACGCCGACTCCCATGCCTTTCACGCCCATGGCCGGGAGCATCATCATGACGACCACAAGACCGAGCGGCGGATCATGCCGGCCGACAAGCTGGTGAATCTGGCCCTCCAGGGCGGCGGCGCTCACGGCGCCTTCACCTGGGGCGTGATCGATCGGTTGCTGGAAGACGACCGCATCGGCTTCGACGGCATCAGCGCCACCTCCGCCGGCGCGATGAACGCCGCGGTGCTGGCTTACGGTCTCTCCGTCGGCGGCCGCGACGGCGCCAAGAAGGCGCTCGCCAGCTTCTGGCGCCGCGTCAGCCACGCCGCCGCCTTCGGGCCGCTGCAGCCGACCCTGCTCGATCGAATCCTGGGCAACCGCTCGCTCGAGGCGTCGCCGGCCTTCGTGATGTTCGATCTGATGACGCGGCTGTTCTCGCCCTATCAGCTCAATCCGATGAACTTCAATCCGCTGCGCCAGGTGTTGGAGCAGACCATCGATTTCGACGCGATCCGCCGCGCCGAATGCCCGGTGAAGCTGTTCCTGTCGGCGACCAACGTCCGCAGCGGCAAGGTGCGGGTGTTCGACAATATGGACATCACCGCCGATGCCGTCCTGGCCTCGGGCTGCCTGCCCTTCCTGTTCCAGGCGGTCGAGGTCGATGGCGAGAGCTATTGGGACGGCGGCTATATGGGCAATCCGGCGATCTTCCCGCTGATCTACAACTGCGACAGCGCGGACGTGCTGGTGGTCCATATCAATCCGATCGAGCGCGAGGACCTGCCGCGCAGCGCCACCGAGATCATGAATCGAATCAACGAGATCAGCTTCAATTCATCGCTCATGCGCGAGATGAGGGCGATCGGCTTCGTCACCCGCCTGATCGACGAGAATGACGGGCTGGAGAGCCAGCTGCGGCGGATGATGATCCATTCGATCGCCGCCGACGACGTGATGGGAAAGCTCGGCGTCGCCTCGAAGCTCAATGCGGATTGGGGGTTCCTCTCCGCGCTCAGGGACACGGGCCGCGAGCGTGCCGAGGCTTGGCTCAGCCGGAATTTCGATCGCCTCGGCCAGGAATCCACGACGGACATCCGGGACCGTTATCTCTGAGAGAATCAGGACTTCATTGCCGTCATCACTCGTGCCGGACCGATGAAACGACCGCGCAAGGGCTCCAGGCCTCATGTCCGTGTCACCCGCCTGGGACGGGACCGCGAGGAGATCGTCGCGGCCATCCACCGGGCCTACGACATCGACCAGTTCGACTGTGAGATGCCCGCAACCAAACCGCCCAAACGCAAATCGACCCGACGGCGCAAAGGAGACTGAGAATGGCCACGCAAATCACGGAAATGTCCGCCCGGCCCGGCCTGGCGGAGAGGCTGCATCAGGCAACCGATCTCGCCGGACGGATCCCCGTCTCGCTCCTCGCCTTGATGATGCGCATCGCCCTCGCCGCGATCTTCATCAAGTCGGGCATGACCAAGCTCGCCAATTTCGACCTCACCATCTCGCTGTTCCAGGATGAATATATGGTTCCGCTGCTGCCGCCGGCGCTGGCTGCGGTGCTGGCGACCGTGACCGAGCTGGGCTGCTCGGGCTTCATCCTGGCGGGGCTGGCCACGCGGTTCGCCGCCCTGCCCTTGCTGGGCCTGACCTTCGTGATCGAGGTCTTCGTCTATCCCGAGAACTGGGTCGAGCATCTGACCTGGGCCTCCATGCTGCTGTTCCTGGTGGTGCGGGGCGGCGGTAAACTTTCGTTGGATCGACTCATCCTAAAGTTTTACGAGCGCAACCGAGATTTCGCTTCATGAACGCGTCTCCGCCACCCAAAATGGCGCCACAAGCGGAGCCCGACGGGCGTCGGGCTGCGGGCAGACCACAGGCGACCGATCCCATGGCGCTGGCCGGCAAACATCATCGTGTGGTGATCCTGGGAGCCGGCTTCGGTGGGCTCTCCGCCGCCAAGGCCTTGGCCAAGGCGCCGGTCGACGTCACCGTGATCGACCGGCGCAACTACCACCTGTTCCAGCCCCTGCTCTATCAGGTGGCGACGGCCGGGCTCTCCCCGTCGGACGTCGCCGCGCCCATCCGCGCCATCCTGCGCGGCCAGTCCAATGCCCGCGTGCTGCTCGGCCGGGTGCAGACGGTCGACCGCCGGAGCCGCATCGTGCTGCTCTCGGACGGGCGGCGGATTGCCTTCGACAGCCTCATCGTCGCCACCGGCGCACGCCATGCCTATTTCGGGCATGACGAATGGGAGCCGGTGGCGCCGGGGCTGAAAAAGATCGAGGACGCGATCGACATCCGGCGGCGCATCCTGCTCGCCTTCGAGAAGGCGGAGATGGCGACCGACGACACGACGCGCCAGCGCTTGCTGACCTTCGCCGTGATCGGTGCCGGGCCCACCGGCGTCGAGCTCGTCGGCGCCATCGCCGAGCTGGCCAGGATGGCCGTGGCGGCCGACTTCCGCGACATCGATCCGCGTCAGGCGCGCATTCTGCTGGTCGAGGCGGCCGACCGGGCGTTGACCTCGTTCCCCGAGCGGCTGTCCGCCAAAGCCAAGACGCAGCTCGAGGCGTTGGGCGTCGAGCTGCTGCTCGGCGCCAAGGTGACGCGCTGCGACGATGCGGGCATCGAGATCGAGGATGGCGCCGGACGCCGTCTCATTCCGGCAGCAACCGTGCTCTGGGCCGCCGGCGTCCAGGCTTCGCCGGCCGCAGAATGGCTGGGCGTCACCGGAGACCGAGCGGGCCGCGTTCCGGTCACGCCCCACCTCCATCTGCCGGACGATCCCGCCATCTTCGTCATCGGCGACACGGCGCTGGTGATGGGCGCCGACGGCAAGCCGCTGCCGGGCGTGGCACCGGTGGCCAAGCAGGAAGGCGACTATGTCGCGCGGCGCATCCGCTCGACCCTGGCCGGCAAGAGCACCAAGCCCTTCGCCTACCGCAATTACGGCAATCTCGCCACCATCGGGCGCAAGGCCGCGGTTGCCGATTTCGGCTGGATCCGGCTGAGCGGCACGATCGCCTGGCTGCTCTGGGGCATCGTGCACATCTTCTTCCTGATCGGCTTCCGCAACCGGATCTTCGTGCTGCTGAGCTGGCTCTGGGCCTATGTCTCGTTCCACCGCGGCTCGCGGCTGATCACCGGCGGGGACAACTGATCCCAAAATGACGAGAGGCTGATTCACCTCTCAAGTCGAGATGACTTGAGACGATCAGGCTCTAGCCCTCGGTCTCGCCGAGATAGGCCGCGACCTCGGCCGAGCGCGGCTCGGCGAAGAACTCGGCCGTGGGCGCGATGCGGCGGACCTCGCCTGCCTGAAGGAAGGCGACGCGGTCGGCGCCATGACGCGCATCCTCCGGCTGATGGCTGACGAAGAGCACGGTCAGGCCTCGCGCCCGGCGCAAGGCGTTCACCAGATCCAGCATCTCGCGCCGCAGCTTGGGGCCCAGCGCCGCGAAGGGCTCGTCCAGCAGCAGCAGCGGCCGGTTGCGCACCAGCGCACGGGCGAGTGCCGCCCGCTGCCGCTCGCCGCCGGAAACCTGCTCGGGCTTGCGCCGGCCGAGCCCGGCCAGCCCCACCTCGGTCAGCGCCGCATCGACGCGGGCACCGTCGCCGTTCCTGAGCTTCAGGCCCGGATCGATCCCCAGCGCCACATTGTCGAAGATCGAGAGATGGGCGAAGAGATTGTGGTCCTGGAACACCATCGTCACCGGCCGCCGCGCGGGCGGCAGGCCGACGACATCGACGCCGCAGAGCCTGATGCTGCCGGAAAGCGGCGCCTCGAAGCCCGCGATCAGGTTGAGGAGCGTGCTCTTGCCCGCACCGCTGGGGCCGATGATCGCCAGGCTTTCGCCGGCCTCGACCGCGAGATCGAAGCGCATCAACAGCGCCTCGTAGCGGAAGGTCACCGCGCTCAATTCAACGGCGAACATGGCCACCCACCATCTTGGCAATCGCGGCATAGGACAGGAAATTCAGGAGCAGCAGCAGGGCCGCCGTCACCTTCGCATCGGGCATGTGATAGGCGCCCATCTGCTGATAGAGCAGCAGCGGAAGCGTTTCCATGCCGTCCCGCCCGAACAGCGCGATGGCCGAAAGATCGCCCAGCGCGAGACTGAAGGCCAGCGCCAGGCAGAGCCCCAGCGGCTTGCGCAGCTTGGGCCAGTCGATGAGCCGCAGGCGGTTCCACCCGGCAAGCCCCAGGGCCGCGCAGAGACGATCGTCCTCGCGCGCGGCGTCCGCGACCGCCTGGGACAGCGTCCGGAGGCCGAAGGGCAGCGCCATGATCGCGTTCATCGCGATGACCAGGGCGTAGCTCACCCAGGCCTGATCGACGATCGGCCGGAACAGGAGGAAAAGGCCGGTGCCGAGCGCCAGCGGCGAGACCACGAGCCCGCCGACCGAGGCCGCCTGGAAAGCCCCGGACCAACGCAGGGTCCGGCCGCCGCTTTGACGGGTCGACATCGAGATCCCGAGCGCCAGGCAGGCGCAGAGAAGGCTCGCGCAAGCGGCGATCCCGAGACTGCGGAGCGTCCCTTGCTGCAGCCTCTCGTTCGACGCGACCTGGCCGATCGATCCCAGGGCCCCCTCGATCACGACCGTGAGCAGCGGCAGGGCCACGAACAGGGCCGCGACGGCGATGACGATCGGATCGAGCACGCGGCCGACGAAGCCCGCCGCGTCCGGCCGACCGACCGTGGAACGGAGCTTCGGCAACATGGGCATGTGACGCTCGAAGACACGGGTCAGACCGAACAAAGCGGCGCCGATCGCCAGTTGCAGCAGGGCCAGGGAGACGCCGCGGCCGAGGTCGAAATCGAACCGCAAGGCCTGGTAGATCGCGACTTCCAGCGTGGTCGCGGCCGGCCCGCCGCCCAGCGCCAGCACCACCACGAAGCTGACGAAGCACAGCAGGAACACCAGCAGCGCGATGGTGGGCAGCGTCTGGCGCAGCAAGGGCAGCTCGATCACGCGGAAGATCGCCCCGCTGCTCATGCCGAGCTGGGAGGCCAGCCGCCAGCTGTCCGCCGGCACGGCCTCGAAGCGCGGCAGCAGCAGCGTCACCACCATCGGCATGTTGAAGAACACATGGGCGATCAGGATGCCGGCGAGGCCATAGAGGTAGAATTTCTGGGGAAGATCGAGCAGTGCCAGGCCCTGGTTGAGCCTGCCCGTCACGCCATAGATCGCCACCAGCCCGAAGATCGCGACGATGACCGGAGTGAGGAACGGCATCGCGAAGAGAAAGCGCAGCCATTCGCGGCCCGGAAAGCCCGGTCGCCGCGCCAGGGCTCTTGCGACGGGGATGCCCAGGCCGACGCTCAACAAGGTCGAGAGCGACGCCTGCCAGACAGTGAAGCCGATGACATGGCGGATATAGCCGTCGCCGACGACCGCGCCCAGATCGATATCGGCCGCCGCCGTCAGCAACGCGACAAACGCCCCGCCGATCAGCAGCGCGATGACCGCGAAGCTGGCGAGGCCGCCGATGAGGGGCCATGAAATTGCTTGATGGCGCCGGAAGGTCATCGATGCGTCGCCGCGTCGGCACCCCTCCCCCTACCCCCTAAGTTCATATGATCGCTTCGCTCTACTTCAAAGCTTGGAGCGAGATTTTCGCCAACGGCGCCCCCTCCCCTTGCGGAAGGGGGTAGGGGGAGGGGTTGCCGCAAGGACGCAACGCGAGGCACTACCGGCTCATCGCCTTGAGCCATTCGTCGACCCAGGCCTTCCGTCCCTTCGCCGCCTCGTCCGCGGTGAAGAGCAGCGTCTGATCTTTCGTCAGCGGGGTCGCGAATCCCGCCGGCAAGCCTTCCGCCGGCATCTTGGCCGGATACATCCAGTTCGTGGTGGCAACCGCGGACTGGAAACCCGGCGTCAGCATGAAGGCGAGGAACTTGTCGGCCAGCGCCGGGTCGGGCGCATGAACGAGCTTCGCGGCGACCTCGACCTGGAGATAGTTGCCCTCCGTGAAGGTGGGTGCTGCGTATTTGTCGGTCTTCTCCTCGATCAGATGATAGCTGGGCGAGGTCGTGTAGCTCAGCACCAGGGCCGCCTCGCCCTTGAGGAACATGTCGTAGGCTTCGCTCCAGCCCTTGGTGACGGTCAGGATGCGCGGCTTCAGGCTCGCCCAATAATCCGGTGCCTTGTCGCCATAGACCTTGCGCACCCACATCAGGAGTCCGAGCCCCGGCGTGCTGGTGCGCGGATCCTCGATCACGATCTTGTCCTTCGGATCGCCCTTGACCAGATCGGCCAGGCTCTGCGGCGGGTTGGCGAGCTTCGTCTTGTCGTAGACGAAGGCGAACCAGCCATAGTCGAACGGAACGAACTGCTTGTCCGTCCAGGCCATCGGCAGATCGAGCTTGGAGAGATCGAGGCCGTGATCGGCGATGAGACCGGTCGCGGCCGCCTCGACCGTCAGGTTGGTGTCCAGTCCCAACACGATATCCGCCTTCGAGCTGGCGCCTTCCAGCTTGAGCCGCGACAGCAGGGCCGCTCCGTCCTCGACCGAGATGAACTCGATCTTGCAGCCGCATTCCTTCTCGAAGGCCGGCTTGATCGCGGTCCCGAGCCCCCATTCCGAGGTGAAGGATTCGTAAGTCAGGATTCGAAGGGTCGGGGTCTCGGCCCGGGCAAAGCCTATCGTTCCGACGCCGAAGGAAATCGAAATCGCCGCGGCCATCGCGGCCAAAGGCATGAAAAATCGCATCGCGTCGCTCCCTAGGTGACGCGGAGGGTGTGCAGACGAGCTGTTCTCTGTGAGCGGCTCATTTCCCTCCGCCGGCATGACCCGGATCAGGTTCGTCGGGTTGGAGGCGGGAACGGCCCCGTCTCTCCTCTCAGCCCCGAAGGGCACCCCGTTGAGTGATGCCCATCATAGGGAGGGAAATCGCGATTGCAAGCCGACGGGAACCGACCCGTTCAGCGCAGGCCGGCGACGAGCGATCCGAATTCCGGCCTCGCGATGAGGGGTTCGGCCCGGGCCGTGTATTCGTCGGCGAGCTGCCGATATTCGTCCGGGGCCTCGGCCGTCACCACCTGGGCCGCCGCCCATGACGCGGCGACCAGATGCAGCAGGGCCCGGAACAGCTCGACCCGGACCGCCAGGCTTTCGCGATCCGGGGGATCATAGGCATCGAGCAATCGCCGCCGCTGGGTTTCGTCGAGCCTCGCCTCGATGGCGAGGCCTGCCAGATCCCAGGCGGGTTCGCACATGGCCGAATATTCCCAATCGATGAGAAAGAGACCCTGCTGCCCCTTCAGAAAATTTGCCGGCGAAGGATCGATATGGCTGGGGACCCAGGCCACGGGATGCGCCGCCAATGCCGCGCGTGCCGGCTCGGCCCGGTCGCGCAGCCGCCGCAGCGCCCCGGGCGCCTCGGCAGCCGCGAGCGCCAAATACTGGTCGACCTTCGGGAAGAGCTCCATCCGGCCTTGGAATGCACGGGCGCTCCGATGCAGCCGCGCCAGCAGGCGGCCGACCTCGTCGATCACGGCCGGGTCGCGAAAGCTTTCGGGCGAGAGCCCATGGGCTCCTTCAACATAGCGCGTCACCAGGCAGTCAGGGTCGGCCAAGAGGATCGGCGGCGCGATGCCGAGCCCCGCCGCAATCCCGTGGTTATGGAGTTCCGCTCGCCGATCGATATAGCGCTCGGTGCCGGGTCCGGCCAGCCGAACGACCGCACGCTCCGCGTCGCCGCTGAGCAGGAAGCTGCGATTGGTGAGACCGGCCAGGGGCGTCGCTGTCCAGCCCGGTTCCTTGCCCGACAACCGATCGAGCCAGAGAGATGTCATGAGCGGATGTCTTAGCCTTCGCGGGCGACGAACGCCATGGCTTGCCGCGCGGTGCGCCGGGGATGGCGGCCCTTGATCGGCTCGTGGAGATAGCGATTGACGG
The DNA here is from genome assembly GCA_963696655.1 of uncultured Alphaproteobacteria bacterium. GTDB lineage: Bacteria > Pseudomonadota > Alphaproteobacteria > Dongiales > Dongiaceae > Hypericibacter. The sequence goes on along the minus strand of CAVOLB010000056.1, from coordinate 5,070 downwards.
CAGCCAGCAGGCGCGGCGCGTCCTCTCCCGCAGCACCGGCCCGCCACTCCTCGCGCGCCGCCAGCAGCGTCTTCACCCGATGGACCGCGACGATCTCCTCTTCGATGCCGTGATCGAACAGGGCCGCAATCTCGGTCTCGAAGAAACCGTCCGCGTCGGGAACCTGCCAGCGTGACGGATCCTGCCTGGGATCGGTGAAGCCCAGATTGCGCCCGGCATGGCAGGCGAGCTGCAGCAGGCCGGCAGGCCAGAGCGCCGGGAGCTTGCTGCATTGCAGGCGCACGGCGTTGGCAAAGGTGACGCCGTGGGTGACATCGAGCCAGTTGGCATTGTCCGCGACGGGTTTGTCGTTCCGGTTGTCGAAGGCGAGGTCGAAATTCAGCAACCGCTCGGCATTGACGCCGAGCAGCGACGCGTAAAGCTCGAGCGGCGGCGACGCGCCGGCGGCCGCCACCAGATCGAGCGCCGGCCCGATCCCCGCTTTGCTCAGCGCGTCGCGATCGACGGGTCGCGCGGGCGCCGCGCCGAAAGCCGCCAGCGCCTTGGCATAGCCGCGGAACTCCGGGATCAAATCCTCGCGCGCGGCATAAGTCAGTCCCCGCACCAGAGCCAGCAGCAGCGGCCGCTCGACGCGCCGGCCTAGACGCTCGATCAGGCGCCCGCATTTCACCACATAGATCAGGAGGTGACCGAAATCGATGTAATGCGCCAGCGCAGCCCGGCTCAGGGCCGGCTCGAAATCGGCGAACCCCAGCCCGCGATCCAGCCCGCCACGCAACCGCGCCAGGGCTCCCGCCTCATCCTGCCTCTCGATGGCCGCGAGGAATGCGTCCTCGTCATAGGGCAGGCTCGCTTCGCCATAACCGAATTCGGGCTCGCGCAGGCTGTCTTCGGCGATATGAGTCATCGCTTCGAGAACAGCAACCAGAGCGCGCTCTGTATCGGCCCCCGCCTCGTCGGCCAGCGCCAGCCAGTCGGCGGCGCCGGCATAGGCATGGGTCCAGCCGAATTCGAGACGGTCATGCGACCAGAGGATCGCCGCCGCGAGCGCATCGGTGAGTTCGCCGCCGGCCTGCTTCAGCCGGACGAGATCGCGCGCGATCCGATCATATTCCTTGTCGGCGAAGGCGTCGCGCAGATGCTCCAGGGCCTCGGCCTGCCGCTGCGCGGCGGGCGGATCGGCGACATCGACCCACAGATCCTCGCCCCGCAACGTAACCGGGTATGTGCGCAGGCGGTCGCCACCGTAGAGATTGGCGCCGTCCTCGAGGTCGAATTTCCAGTTATGCCAGTTGCAGGTCAGCCGGCACTCCGAGTCGAGCGTCCCTTCGCTCAACGGGTAGCCTTCATGAGGGCAACGGTTGTTGCAGGCGCGAACGCCCTTCGCCGTCGCGAACAGCACGATCTGCTTGGCGCCGGCACGAAACAGCCTGCGCCTGGTCCGCTCGAGCTCTTCGCGGCCACAGGCTCTTACCCACTCGCTGCGGTTCGAACCATCATCCATGATGGTTAAGGTTCGCGCCGTCCGGCCCCATGGTCAACCCAAGGCAGATTAGGGTTACCGGCGGCGCCCGGTCATTGTCGCGCCCGGCCACGAGGACTATTATCCCCTCGCGTGAATGTGGGTTCATCACATCCGAATCAGGGGGAATGTGCCATGACGACGATGCCTTCAGGAGCCGCACCATCGGGCGGCTTCAAGTGGATGTATCTATCGCTTCAGGGACGCGCCACAAGATCGAACTGGTGGCTCTGGGGCGTGGTGGGGCTGATCATTGCCAATATGGTGCTGGGGACCATCGCCTACTTCATCGATGCGGCATTGGGCCTGCAATTCGGCATGTTGCCGATCGGGCCTCTTACCATTCTCGCCAGCGTCGTCCTGATCTATCCCGGCATCTGCGTCTCCGGAAAGCGGTGGCATGACCGGAACAAGAGCGCCTGGTGGATCCTGCTCGTCTATGCGCCGATGATCGCGCAATATGTATTCCTGGCGATTGCGCCGGACATCGCCTCCATCATCAGCATCATCTTCCTGATCGGGGCGATCTGGACCCTCGTCGAATGCGGCTTCCTGCGCGGCACCGTCGGCGAGAATCGCTTCGGTCCCGACCCGCTGGGCGGCAAGTAAGCCGTCGCTCTTCCGGACCGCCTTCCATTCGAATGGCCAGCCCCGGATCGATCCGGTCCGGGGCTGCGCTTTTTGGCAATCCCGTGCGTCATGTCCGGCGGCTGATACCCTCGCCAGGGGCCGCTGTTTGTGGGTTCGGCGGGTTCCCGGTAGAGTGCCGGCTCCTGCCACCCACCTCAGGTTCATCATGGATGAAGGCCTACCGGCGAACGAGCTTCAGGATTATCTGCGCGCCCACCCCGAAACGCGCTTCATCGACGCGCTCTATGTCGATTTGAACGGCTTCGTGCGCGGCAAGCGCTATCCCGCCGACAAGGCCGCCAAGCTCTATTCCAGCGGCATGCAGATGCCGGAGGCGCATTACATCCTCTATGCGATCGGCGATTCCGTGGACCCCTGCGGGCGCGGCTTCAGCGACGGCGACCCCGATTGCGTGACCTTCCCCGTTCCCGGCAGCCTGGCGCCGGTTCCCTGGGCCAACGAGCCGCGCGCGCAGCTGCTGATGACGCAGGCGCGCAGCGAGCGCCCGCCCCATTTCGTCGACCCGCGCCAGATCCTGCGCCAGGTGGCCGACCGCTTCGCCGCGACCGGCCTCAGGCCGGTGATGGCGTTCGAGCTCGAATTCTATCTGCTCGATCCGGCGCCCGATGCGCAAGGCCGCCCGCAATCGCCGATCCAGCCCGGCAGCCGGCAGCGCCTCGTCAGCATGCAGACCAACTCCATGGAGGAGCTCGACGCCTTCGGCAGCTTCCTCGCCGAGGTCGACAAGGCCTGCCGCGCGCAGAACATCCCGAGCTCCGTCGCCTGCACCGAGTTCGCGACCGCGCAATATGAGATCAACCTCGACCATGTCGACGATCCGCTGCTGGCGGCCGACCACGCCATCCTGCAGCGGCGCGTGATCAAGGCGGTCGCCCAGCGTCATGGGATGCAGGCGAGCTTCATGTCGAAGCCCTTCCTCGACCGCAATGGCAGCGGCACCCACATCCATATCAGCCTCCTGGACAAGGCGGGGCGCAACGTGTTCGACGACGGCTCGGCGCTCGGCAGCGCCACCCTGCGCCACGCGATCGGCGGCCTGCAGGCGTCGATGGCCGAGGCCATGGCGATCTGCAGCCCGAACCTCAACGCCTTTCGCCGCTACGGCCCCAACCGCTTCGTGCCGGTGAACAAGAGCTGGGGCGTCCAGAACCGCTCGGTCGCCTTCCGCATTCCCGGCGGATCGCCCAAGGCGCGGCGGATCGAGCATCGCGCCGCCGGCGCCGATGCCAATCCCTATCTGGTCGCGGCCGCCCTCCTCGCCTCGATCCAGCATGGCATCGAACACCAGCTCGATCCGGGCCAGCCCGCCGAGCCGCGCAATGTCAGCGGCGAGGTCGATGCCGACCTGCCCTTCGACTGGATGGCAGCGGTGGAGCGGCTCGAGCAGGGCACAATCCTCAAACAGGCGATCCACCCACTCTATCTGCAGATCTACGCCGCCGTCAAACGCGGCGAGCATGCGCAGATCATGAGCGAGATTATCCCGCGGGAGTATGCATGGTATCTGTGAGGGTGAGGCGGCGCTCTCTTACTTTGTTGTCACCCCCGCGAAAGCGCATAGGCGCTAACTTATGGCGGTGACGATTTGAATGGGTCTTTGCCGTGGTGGGTCGAGCAATTTGTTGGCGATCTTGGCGAGGCGCCGGAGTGCCGTGTTGAAGGGTCGATTGGTCTGGATGGCATAGCGACAGAAGCCCAGGGTGAGCTTCAAGGCGCGCCAGAGAGAGAAGCATCGGGCAGATTTGCGCTCAGGGGGGAACGTCGAGGACTTCGATGGCGAGGTCCTCGGCGATGAGCGCGACGATGAGATTGGCGTAGATCCAGGTTCGAGCGAGTTGAGGGTTCCTGGCGGGGAGGCCTTTGAGCTCGGCGAGGCTCTTCAGTCGCTTGATGGCGAGCTCGATCTGCCAGCGCAGCCGATAGAGATCGGCCAGGTCGTTGGGATCGATGTCGCTGGCGGGGATCGAGGTGATGAGGATCAGATGCTCGGTGGCGGCGACGGCGGTTTGGCTGGGCGTGTAGACCTCGCGCTGGGCGGCCCGGGCGAGCCGTTGCCGGGCTTTGACGGCGGCCTCGGGGGAAAGCGGCAGGACCACGAGGCGGGCTGGGACCGGCTCGAAGCGGGCGTTGCGGCCATGAGCGATGCGCACGGGCTGATCGAAGAGGCCCTTACGGGTGGAGACCAGAAGAGCCTTGCGAATGTCGAAGCGCTGCCCCTTGGCGGTCAGCAGACGCAGTTGGCGTGACCCGAGCCGATTGAGGAAGTCGCCACCGGCTTCGACCGCGGCCCGCAGATCGTTGGGTCGCACGAAGCCGCGATCGGCCACCACCAGATCGCCGGTCCGCAGCGTCAGGCGCGACAGGCTCTCCCCCTGGCGAGCCGGCGTCAGCGTCAACTCGTCGATGCGCCGCCCAACCAGATCGAAGCTCACATGAAGCCGCCAATCCGGCCGCCGGCGTCCGGGGGCGCTCAGGGTCGTCCCGTCGATCAGGCGCAGGCTGCGACCCAGCTTGGACAGTCCTTGCGGCACCCGCTCCGCCAGGATCGCCCCCAGCAATCGCTCCAGCCAGGGCGCCGCCGCCTGCAGGCGCTTCATCACGGCCACATCGGACAGCGTCGCGATCTCTTCGAGCTCGGCAATCGCTGCCACGGCCCGCAGGGACAAGCCGCAGGCACCATAGAGCAGCGCCAACCGCAGCAGCCCAGCCGCATCGCGAACCGCACGCGAGCGCGTAAATGCACCGCTCTCCCGCGCCGTTGCTTCCAGATCGAAATCGACCGGCAGCCGACCCAGCAGCTCCCGGTACCCACCTTGTGTCTGCGAAGGATCCATCCCAATGGTGAATCACATCGCGACGCCCCCGTGAATCCCTAAGTTAGCGCCTATGCGCGAAAG
>CAVOLB010000055.1:0-7175 GCA_963696655.1 uncultured Alphaproteobacteria bacterium | reverse complement strand
CGCCGAAGGTCACCGCCAGGCTGAGCGCGAGCCAGGGGAACTGGCCATAGGCGAGGGCGAGATTGAGCACGCCGGCGCTGGCGAGGCCCACCGCCGCCCATTGCCAGGGCCGCAGCCTCTCGCGCAGCACGAAGGTGCCCAGGAGCATGTTGACCAGCGGATTGATGTAGTAGCCGAGGCCCGATTGCACGATCTGCGCGCTCGCCACCGCCCAGATATAGAGCGACCAGTTGGTGGCGAGGATCAGCGCCGTCAGCATCAGGATCGACCGGGCGCGCCGGTTGCGCAGCACGTCGGCGACATTCGGCCAGCGCCGCGCCAGGGCGACCAGCATGACGAGGAAAGGCACCGACCAGACCACGCGGTGCGCCAGCACCTCGATCACCGGCACCGAGGCGACCGTCTTGAAATAGACCGGGTTGAGGCCCCAGAGGCAGAAGCAGCCCAGCGCATAGAGCGCGCCGATCAGCGTCTTGCGCTCAGGATGAGGATCGCGGGTCACGGGGATGATGAAGGGCCAGATGCTGGGAAATGCGCGCGGCGCGACGGCAACTGTGCCAATTCAGGACCGCTTTGCGATGAAACGCCGATTCTAATCGAAACTCGCCGGTCTGGCGAGCCGGCTTGCCGCCACGGCACTCCTGCCCCTAGACTCGGGGCATTGCCGCTCAAAAGACGGCGAAGCGGCAGGAGAGGGCCCTTCCATGGCCGACGAAAAGACCATCATCCGCACCACCTGCCCGCGCGATTGCTATGACGCCTGCGGCATCGCGGTGGTGCGCCGGGGCGACCATGTGAAGGTGCTGGGCGATCCCGATCATCGGGTGAGCCGCGGTGCCCTCTGCGGCAAATGCGCGATCGCCTATAACGGCGCCTGGCGCGATCCCCGGCAGCGGCTGATGCAGCCGCTGAAGCGCGTGGGCCCCAAGGGCGAGGGCGAGTTCCAGGCGATCTCCTGGGCGGAAGCGCTCGAGATCGTCGCCGGCCGTCTCAAGGGCATCGTCGCCAGGAGCGGCCCCGAGCCGATCTTTCATTGCCATTACACCGGGACCTGCTCGCTGCTGGCGACCGCCTTCCCGATGCGTTTCTTCAACAAGCTCGGCGCCAGCGAGGTCGAGCCGGATTCGATCTGCAATCTCTCGGCTCATGCCGCCTTCGGCTACATGTACGGGACCTCGGGCCTGGGATTCGATCCGCGCATGGCCAAGGACGCCGCCTGCATCATGGTCTGGGGCGCCAACCCGTCCCATTCGGCGCCGCATGCGCACAAGCACTGGCTCAAGGAGGCGCCGGGCCAGGTGATCGTGGTCGATCCCGTCCGTCACGCGACCGCGGCCGAGGCCGATCTGCATCTGCAGCCTTTCCCCGGCAGCGACGCGGCGCTGGCTTTCGCCATGCTGCATGTGATCCGCCGCGAGGGCCTGCTCGACCGCGACTATCTCGCGCGCAACGCCATCGGCTGGGAAGAGATCGAAACGCAGCTCGACCCCTGCACGCCCGCCTGGGGCGAGGCGCAGACCGGCGTGCCGGCCGCGCTGATCGAGCAGGCGGCGCGGATTTATGGGCGCGGGCCGTCGCTGCTCTGGCTGGGCCAGGGCCTCTGCCGCCAGCCGCAGGGCGGCAACATCTTCCGCGCGGTCGGCCTCCTGCCGCCCGCGACCGGCAATCTCGGCAAGCCCGGCGCCGGCTTCCTCTTCCTCAATGGCGGCGCGCGCAAGGGCGTCGATGGCGGCGACATCGAGGGTGCCGATCTGCGCACGCGGCCGCGCCATGCCGTCAGCCATATGGATCTCTGCGAGACGCTCGAGGCGCCGGACAAGATCCAGGCGCTGATCTGCTGGAACACCAATATCGCCGCCTCCAATCCGGACCAGGCGCGGCTACATCGCGTGCTCAAGCGCGAGGATCTCTTCACGGTGGTGATCGATCTCTTCCGTACCGACAGCGCCGAGCTCGCCGACATCGTGCTGCCGGCGGCGAGCTTCCTCGAGTTCGACGACATCGTCTCCTCCTACTTCGACCTGACCCTGTCGGCCCAGGCGCGCGCGATCGCGCCGATGGGCGAGGCCTTGCCCAACCAGGAGATCTTCCGCCGGCTCGCGACCGCCATGGGCTTCACCGAGCCGGCGCTGACCGAGCCCGACGCGCCGATCCTCGATCGCGTCGCGAAAGCCTGCGGCGTCGCCGGCGGTTTCGACGCGCTCAAGGCGAAGGCGACGGTCGATGTCTGGGAGACGCCCGTTTCGCAGTTCGCGGACGGCAAGTTCCCGACCCCGTCGGGCAAGATCGAGATCGCCAGCGCGGCCGCGGCGGCCGACGGTCATCCCGCGGCCCCGCAGGCCACCGTCGATCCGCGCCCGGCGCCCGGCCATTACCGGCTGCTCTCGCCCGCCTCGCTGTGGCTGATGAATTCGACCTACGGCAACGATCCCGCGATCCAGGCCAAGATGGGGCCGGAGCGGATCACCGTCCATCCGCAGGATGCGGCAGAGCTCGGAATCGAGACCGGCGACCGCGTGCGGCTCGAGAACGAGACCGGGCGGCTGGAGATGAATGTCGAGGTCGCGGCGCTGACACCGCCCGGCGTGCTGCTCGGCGCGAAGAGCCGCTGGCCCAAGGCGCTGGGGGGCCACGCCAACATCAACACGCTCAATCCCGGCCGGAAGAGCGACATGGGCGAGAGCTCGGCCGTCCATGGCATCGAGGTCCGGCTGGTGCCGCTGGGTCGCGGCACGGCGCCCGCGGCGAAGGCTGCCGTGCCGGCGAAGTGATCAAGAGCTCGGCGGGTAAAAAGAACTTCAGCCCCTTCCATGCCGGCTCCGCCGGCGATCTAAAGGAGTGGGCGGGCGAAGCCCGCGGGCGGGAGGGGCGGCGAGCGTAGCGAGCGGGGAGGGGTTGCTTGCCGCTGGCGAAGTGACGAAAAGATTTCGCTTCCCGGGCAGAAACCTCGCCTGTAGCACCCCTCCCCCTACCCCCTCCCGCAAGGGAAGGGGGTGAGATTCTTTCTTCTCACTCTCCGCTGCTGTCGCCGCCCTATTCCTGGATCTCCAGCGAATCGATGCGGTGCTTGAACTCGTCGTTGCGGCTGGTGGCGCCGTCGCCGCTGACGATGGTGCCTTCGGTCAGCTTCGCGGGGTCGATGCCCATGGCCTTCAGCTTGGCCTTGGGCGGCAGGAACAGGTCATGTTCCTCGTCCAGCACGCGGATGACGATCAGCGTGTAATCCTTCTCGAACGCCACGCGCCGGATCGGACCGCCGATATTGAGATTCGTATCGTTGTCGTAGGCGTCCGCCGGCTCGGGATCGTCGTTGGCCGCACGCTTGATCGCATCGAGGTTCATGCCGAAGATCTGGCCGGTGATGGCCCAGGTTCCGCCTTCCTTCACGAAGTCGGTCTGTATCTCCACATGGGCGAGCTTGCCCTCGTCGTCCAGCATTTCGCTGACGGTGAAAAGGCTCGCGGTATGCGCGGCCTTGTCCTCGGTCAGCCTCTGGACCGTGAAGCTCTTCGGCGCCGTCTTCTGCATCCAGTCCGCCGCCATCTTGCGCTTGTCGGGATCGCTGCCGATCTCCTCGCTATAGAGCTTCTGCTGCTCCTTGGCGAAGAAGCCGAGGGTCTTGTCGATGTCGCCCGCCTTCTGCGCGTCGTAATAGCCCTGAAGGCGCTGGGTCAGGATCGTCCGCACGTCGTCTGCCTCCGCTCGGGTGGTGATACAGAACGCCATCAGGGCGAGCGCGATCCAGAAGGGGCGCATGATCCGGCTCCAGAATGAGGGGCGGAGTGTGGCACGCGCCGCGCGAGCGCGGCAAGACAGCCAGCGGATTTCTATCCCGTGAGACCGAGCGGCGGCGGAACGCCGGCTAGATCGATTTGTCCTGCAGCTGCTTGCGCAGGGTGTCGGCGTTCATGCGAGCGCCCTGCATCAGGGGATAGACGTCGAGGGCCCGCTCGAAGGCGTCGAGCGCCTGTTCGGTATGATCGAGCTCGACCTGGACCAGCCCCAGCCCGGAGAGCGCCCCGAAATGACGCGGCTCGAGCTCCAGCGTATGGCCGATCTCGTCCAGCGAATCCTGATAGTCGCCGGTCAGGTAGTGAACCGTCGCGAGCTTGTTCCAGCCTTCCGCGAAGTCCGGTGCGATCTGCGTCACTTTCGTGAAGGCGTCGATCGCCATCTTGAAATCCGACGCGGACATGGCGGCGACGCCGGTGTTCATCAGCTTGAGCACCTCGGGGTTGTCGGAATGGAACCACAGGGTCCAGATCAGCCCCTCGACCTGCTGCGCGGCGCCGGGATCGGGCGCCTTCTTGAGCAGATCGAACAATTCGGGCAGGCGCGGATCTTTCTGGTCGGCGAATGCCGCGCCGGGAGCCATCAGCGCGACGGCGACGAGCAGGCCCAAGGCCGCCGCCCAACACCGCAATTCCATGAACCGGTTGGATAATGAACGGCTTGTCATCGTTCCATGCCTCGCGGATTCGCATTTCCCGTCATTGAGTATGGCCCTCGGCGGGCTCGGCTCCAACGGCGGCAAGGGCCCTTGCCGCGCCCTCGGCGCTGGTCGAGAGTGTCGCCCACCCTGCCCTTTTCGGGAGACCGGTTTTGGCCGCATCGACTTACTTTTCAGCCCATTATGCCGAGGCGCGCGGCAAGTTCCTGGCCGCGGCCAAGGCCGCCGGCGGCCGGCTGGCCTCCCATCAAAATCCCGCGAGCGGACCGGGCGGCGAAGCGCTCTTCACCGACATCGCGCGCTTCGGGCCCGAGCGGGCGGAGCGGATTCTGCTGATCAAGTCGGGAACCCATGGCGTCGAAGGGTTCCTGGGATCCGGCATCGAGGTCGGATTGATCGAGAGCGGCGGCCTGCGGGATCTCCCCGCCGGCGTCGGCGTCGTCATGCTCCATGCCCTCAATCCCTTCGGCTTCGCCTGGCTGCGGCGCACCAACGAGAACAACATCGACCTCAACCGGAACTTCGTCGATCACACGCGGCCCCATCCGCAGAACCGCGCCTATGAAGAGCTGCACAATTTCATCTGCCCGCGCTCCTGGACGCCAGGGCAGCGCCGCGAAGCCGACGAGCGGCTCTATGCCTATGGCTCGCAGCATGGCGATGCGGCGCTGCAGGCCGCGATCACGGCGGGGCAGTACACGCACCCCGACGGCGTGTTCTATGGCGGCCTGGCGCCGAGCTGGTCGAACCAGCTGTTGACCCGGCTCTCGGGCGAGATCGCGCGCGAGGCGCGCCAGGTGGCGGCGATCGATCTCCATAGCGGGCTCGGGCCCTATGGCTATGGCGAGATCATGAACGGCCATGCGCCGGGCCTGCCCGGTTTCGCGCGCATCGAGGACTGGTTCGGTGGCGAGGCGACCTCCTACGCCAGTGGCGATTCCTCCTCCTCGGTCCTGACCGGCGACACGCTATCAGGCATCGAACGCGCCATGCCCGGCGTCACGCTCAGCGGCATCACGCTCGAATATGGCACGCTGCCGCTGAAGGGCATGATCGATGCCGTGTGCGCCGACAACTGGCTGCATGTCCATGGCAAGCTCGACTCAGAGGAAGGCCGCGCGATCAAGCAGGAGATCCGCGATGCCTTCTACCCCGACCATGACGACTGGAAGAACGCGGTGTGGGAACGCGGCGAAGACGTGACGCGGCGGATGCTGACGGGGCTGGCGGGGAGCTGACCGCTTATCTCCTCCCCACGTCCCTCCTCATTGTCATGCTGGCGGAGGCCGGGATGACGAAAGAGGTGCGGAAGCCACTCAATTGTCATCCCCGCGAAAGCGGGGACCCATCCTGATCCAGCGCAGCGAACGTCGCCATGGGCCCCCGCTTTCGCGCATAGGCGCTAACTTATGGCGGTGACGATTTGAATGGGTCTTTGCCGTGGTGGGTCGAGCAATTTGTTGGCGATCTTGGCGAGGCGCCGGAGTGCCGTGTTGAAGGGTCGATTGGTCTGGATGGCATAGCGACAGAAGCCCAGGGTGAGCTTCAAGGCGCGCCAGAGAGAGAAGCATCGGGCAGATTTGCGCTCAGGGGGAACGTCGAGGACTTCGATGGCGAGGTCCTCGGCGATGAGCGCGACGATGAGATTGGCGTAGATCCAGGTTCGAGCGAGTTGAGGGTTCCTGGCGGGGAGGCATTTGAGCTCGGCGAGGCTCTTCAGTCGCTTGATGGCGAGCTCGATCTGCCAGCGCAGCCGATAGAGATCGGCCAGGTCGTTGGGATCGATGTCGCTGGCGGGGATCGAGGTGATGAGGATCAGATGCTCGGTGGCGGCGACGGCGGTTTGGCTGGGCGTGTAGACCTCGCGCTGGGCGGCCCGGGCGAGCCGTTGCCGGGCTTTGACGGCGGCCTCGGGGGAAAGCGGCAGGACCACGAGGCGGGCTGGGACCGGCTCGAAGCGGGCGTTGCGGCCATGAGCGATGCGCACGGGCTGATCGAAGAGGCCCTTACGGGTGGAGACCAGAAGAGCCTTGCGAATGTCGAAGCGCTGCCCCTTGGCGGTCAGCAGACGCAGTTGGCGTGACCCGAGCCGATTGAGGAAGTCGCCACCGGCTTCGACCGCGGCCCGCAGATCGTTGGGTCGCACGAAGCCGCGATCGGCCACCACCAGATCGCCGGTCCGCAGCGTCAGGCGCGACAGGCTCTCCCCCTGGCGAGCCGGCGTCAGCGTCAACTCGTCGATGCGCCGCCCAACCAGATCGAAGCTCACATGAAGCCGCCAATCCGGCCGCCGGCGTCCGGGGCGCTCAGGGTCGTCCCGTCGATCAGGCGCAGGCTGCGACCCAGCTTGGACAGTCCTTGCGGCACCCGCTCCGCCAGGATCGCCCCCAGCAATCGCTCCAGCCAGGGCGCCGCCGCCTGCAGGCGCTTCATCACGGCCACATCGGACAGCGTCGCGATCTCTTCGAGCTCGGCAATCGCTGCCACGGCCCGCAGGGACAAGCCGCAGGCACCATAGAGCAGCGCCAACCGCAGCAGCCCAGCCGCATCGCGAACCGCACGCGAGCGCGTAAATGCACCGCTCTCCCGCGCCGTTGCTTCCAGATCGAAATCGACCGGCAGCCGACCCAGCAGCTCCCGGTACCCACCTTGTGTCTGCGAAGGATTTATCCCAATGGTGAATCACATCGCGACGCCCCCGTGAATCCCTAAGTTAGCGCCTATG
>CAVOLB010000054.1:0-16272 GCA_963696655.1 uncultured Alphaproteobacteria bacterium | reverse complement strand
TCTGTCTGGCGCCGGTTCGGTCTTGTCCTCCTCGCATTCGCAGTGGCTGGCGCACCCTTCGCCGAAGCACAAGACGCGCTCCCGCCGAACGCAAAGCGCCAGGCTCTGGGACCGCTTGCCGGCAAACTCGACGCTCGTCTCATCCCCGCCGTGCAGGCTGTGACCGCCGGGACAGCTAACGATGCCGGTGCGGCGCAGAACGTGAAGACTGTTCAAGGCCGGGCGCTCGCGTCGCCCAGCGCCGCGGACGCTCTGGCGATCAGGATAGACGCGCCGGTCAGCGACGCGCTTCTGGCGCAGATTCGCGCGACGGGCGCTGTCGTTGTGCATGCCGCGCCGCAGTGGAACACCGTCTCCGCCAGCGCGACCGTATCGCAGATCAAGGCGCTGACGGCCGTTGGCGGCATTCGCACTATCATGCTGGAGTCCGGCCGGCGCTTGCGGCAGCAGGGCAGTTCCCCCAATGAGGGCGATGCTGCCATGCGTGCCGACACGGCTCGCGCCGCATTCGGCGTGACAGGCGCGACACAGACGATTGGCGTCATCTCGGATTCCGTCAAGGATACGTCGGCCGTGCGCGGATCGTCGTACTCGGTTTCCGGCAGCGTGCCTAATGCCATCGTCCGCGGCACAGTGCCCCAGAAGAGCGGGGACCTGCCGGCGGCATTTCAAGTTGTCGCCTTTGGCCCCGGTGGAGGCACCGATGAAGGCGCGGCGATGATGGAGGTCATCTATCCCAAAGGCGTCTATCGAATGGATGGCAGCAAACGTTCCAACCATGGCAACGCCTTCTTCACCGGCTTCGGTCCGTCCAAGCGGATCGTGCTGTTCGATACCCTGCTGGAGAAACTGACGCCCGACGAGATCGAAGCGGTTCTTGCGCACGAGCTTGGCCACTTCAAGCTGCGCCATGTGCTGCGGCGTCTCCTGACCCACTTCGGCGCCAGCCTCCTCATCCTGGCGTTCCTCGGATGGCTCTTTCGCCAGGACGGGTTCTACCAGGGCTTCGGCGTCGATCCGGCGATCGCGCACGCCATGCCGATGACGGGTCTGCTGCTGTTCTTCCTGCTCTTCCCGCTGGCTTCGACATGGTTCAGGGCGCTTCCGAACCATGTTTCGCGCCGGCAGGAGTTCGAAGCCGACGCCTATGCCGCCGGCCATGCCAACGGCGAGGAGCTGGCTTCGGCTCTCGTCAAGCTGCACCGCGACAACGCATCGACCCTGACCTCGGACCCGATCTATTCGGCCGTCAACGACACGCACCCGAGCGCCGCTCAGCGCATCGCCAGGCTCGCGGCGTAGAGGCACCGGGAACCGCTATGTCCTGGTAGGCACCCCATGATCTCCGGCCCCTTGCAAACCCCGGTGATTCACGGAAGAAAGGCGCCATGAGCGCGAAGTACGACAGCATCGGAATCAACTATGCGGAGCTTCGCAAGCCGGATCCTCGGATCGCCCGGATCATCGAGAGCGCGCTCGGGTCGGCCCAAACCGTGTTGAATGTCGGCGCCGGCACCGGTTCCTACGAACCGACCGATCGATCCCTGATCGCGGTCGAGCCTTCGCGCGAGATGATCCGAAAGCGCGGTCCGGCGGCGGCCGAGGCGATTCAGGCCCGCGCCGAGGATCTGCCGTTCGATGACAGGAGTTTCGACGCCGCCATGGCGATCCTCACTATTCATCACTGGTCCGACAAGGCGGCAGGCTTGCGCGAGATGCGCCGCGTGACACGCGGCCGGATCGTCCTGCTCACCTTCGATCCGTCGCACCGGCCGTGGCTGACCGACTATCTCCCCGAACTGGCGGCGCTGGACGAGGGCCAGATGCCGGCGATGTCCGATTATGAGCGATGGCTGGGCGCCGTGAGGATCACGCCGGTTCCGGTGCCCCACGATTGCAGCGATGGATTCCTCTATGCCTACTGGCGCCGGCCCGCGGCCTATCTCGATACGCGCATCCGCTCCGGCAGCTCGTCCTTTTGGGCCATCGGCAACGCCGAAGCGGGATTGCAGAAACTCAGGCGGGATCTCGAGACCGGGGAGTGGGAGCGCCACTACGCCGAATTGCTGACCCTCGATGCCTATGACGCCGGATACCGGCTCGTCGTCGCGGACTGATCCCGCGAACGACCGTTTTCGTTTTCTACCCCTCCCTGCCGCCGCCCACCTGAAGCCGATGGTTTGGCTTGGGCCGACCCAGGACGGTCAGCCGCGCCGAGCCGCCTCGATCGCGGCGACGTCGATCTTCTTCATATCCATCATCGCCTCGAACGCACGCTTTGCTTCGTCGCCGCCGGCAGCCATCGCCTCCATCAGGACGCGCGGCGTGATTTGCCAGGAGACGCCCCATCTGTCCTTGCACCAGCCGCACGCACTCTCCTGGCCGCCATTGCCGACGATGGCGTTCCAATAGCGGTCGGTCTCTTGCTGATCCTCAGTGGAGATCTGGAACGAGAAGGCTTCGTTATGCTTGAAGGCGGGCCCGCCATTGAGGCCGAGACAGGGGATGCCGGCGACGGTGAATTCGACCATCAACACGTCGCCCGCCTTACCGGACGGGTAGTCGCTGGGAGCATGATGGACAGCACCCACCGAGCTGTTGGGAAACGTCTTGGCGTAGAAGCGGGCCGCGGCTTCGGCGTCCTTGTCGTACCACAGGCAGATCATGTTCTTGGCAATGGCCATGGCTTTTCCTTTCGAGTTCGAAGCCAATTGGTTCCCCGCAGATTTGGGGCGGTTCATAGCCAGCCTCAATAGTCACCACGAACTCATCACGGGTGCGGGCCATCGGACGTTCCGCCAGTTTTTGAGCGGCGCACCGTCTCAAATGATGACGAGAACTGCGTTTGCGCGACAGCCCTCTAAAATCCCGCCTGAGAGTCATGCGGAGTGCATTGAAAGAACGATAAAATTCCGGAGCATGGACGCTCGACGGGGTTCGTTGTAACCATTCCGACCGCTTGATATTTGAGGAGGCGCAGCATGGACCGATTCACCGGCGGTTGCCTGTGCGGCAATGTCCGAATTGTGGCGTCGGGACGCCCATACCGGGTCGGCCTTTGTCACTGTCTCGACTGCCGCAAGCATCATGGGGCGCTTTTTCACGCGTCCGCGATATTCCCTCAGGATGCGGTGACGATCGAGGGCGAAACCCGCGACTATGCCGGGCGGTTCTTCTGTCCCCGCTGCGGCTCCTCCGTTTTCGGGCGCAGCGGCGACGAAATCGAAGTGAACCTGGGATCCCTGGACGCCCCCGACCAGCTGAGGCCGACCTACGAACTCTGGACCGTCCGTCGCGAGTCCTGGTTGCCGCCGTTTCCGCTCGCGAGACGATACGAGCGCAATCGTGACGCCACGAGTCGCTTCGAGGAGTAGGCGGCGCGAATGCGCCGTTACGAGGCGACCGGGATCTGTGCCTTGATCGAGATCTCGAACCTGATGCTCGAGGACAGCGCCTAGCTCCGAGGCTTGAGGTTCTCCGGGTCGTAGAGCGGCTTGTAGCCGACGGCCGCCACCTCGACCGGATAGGTCTCGCCGAAATATTCGACGTTGAGCTTGCGGCCTTCCTGGCAATAGGCCCAGGGCAAATAGGCGAGCGCGATGTTCTTGCCGATGGTCGGGCCATAGGCGACCGAGGTCGTGAAGGACCGGCGGCCGAGCTCGTCCACCAGGCCCTCGCCGGTCACGGGGTCCAGCACCGGCAGGGTGCCGACCGGATAGCGGGCGACGCCCTTGGCATCGATGTTCCGCGTCATCACCAGCGTGCAGAGCATCGCCGGCTGGTGCGCGCGCGCCTTGTATTCGAGATGCTTCGCCTTGCCGCGGAAATCCGCTTCCTTGACCTTCGGGCGGGCGAGGTCGGATTCGATCAGGTTGTACTCGGTCAGGAGATCGGCGTTCTGCAGGCGCAGGCTCTTCTCCATGCGCCGGCTGTTGGCGTAGGTCTCGACGCCGAAGGCCATGACGCCGGTCGCGCGCAGGGCGTCCCAGACGGCGAGGCCGTCCTCGTAGCGCATATGCAGCTCCCAGCCCTGCTCGCCGACATAGGAGATGCGGAAGGCCATCACGGCCTTGCCGCCGATCCTGACCGGCTTGATGGCGGCGAAGGGGAAGTTCTCGGGCGTGAGGCTGTTCGGGTCCTCGACCACCTTCTGCAGGGTGCTGCGCGCGTTCGGGCCCCAGATGCCGATCGTCACGAATTTTTCGGTCACGTCGGTGACGGTGACGTTGAAACCCTTGTCCTGCGCCGTGCGGCGCACATAGTGGAAATCGCGCGGGCCCGCATCGGCGCCGTCGATGACGCGGCAGCGATCGGCCATGCGGATGACGGTCAGGTCGGCGCGCACCATGCCCTCGTCATCGAGGAAATGCGTGTAGATGCCCTTGCCGATCATGTTGTCGCCGCCGATCTTGGCGGCACAGAGCCATTCCATCAGCGCGACATGGTCCGGGCCTTCGACGTCGAACATGTAGAAGTGCGACAGGTTCACGATGCCGCAATCCTCGCTCATGGCGAGATGCTCGGCATTGGAGACGCGCCAGAAATGGCGGTTGTCCCACTCGTTCTCCCGCACCGGCACGCGGTTGCCGTATTTCTTCAGGAGATGCTCGTTGGCGGCATAGCCATGCGCGCGCTCCCAGCCGCCGAGCTCCATGAAATGGCCGCCGAGCTCCTTCTCCCGCTCGTAGAAGGGCGAGTGGCGAACATTGCGCCCCGTGGCATAGGGCTCGCGCGGATGGACGGCGGGATTGTAGACCTTCTGCGCCGCCTCGCCGCAGCGGCCTTCGATGAACTTCTCCTGGAGCTGGTGCGGATAGAAGCGCGCATAGTCGATCTTCGCGTGATCGATCGGCGTGCGGCCGTCGGTCATCCAGTCGGCCACCAGCTTGGCCATGCCCGGGCCGTCCTTGACCCAGATGGCGACGGCGTACCAGAGCCCCCGGACCTTCTGGCTTTCGCCGATGGAAGGCCCGCCATCGGCGGTCACCTGAAGCAGCCCGTTGAAGGAGCGCTTCTCCTCATAGCCGAGCTCGCCCAGGATCGGCGTCAGCTCGATCGCGCGCTCGAGCGGCTGGACGATCTGCTCCATGTCGAGGTCGCGCTGCGAGGGCGACAGCCTTGCCTGGTTTTTTTCCAGGATGTCGCGCGGATGGCAGAGACGCGGATTCGTCTCTTCGTAATAGCCCCACTCGATCATGCCGCCTTCGGCGGTCTTGGGATCGCCGGTGTCGCGCATATAGGCGGAGTTGCCCTGGTCGCGCAGCAGCGGCCAGCCGATCTCCTTGCCGGTGCCGGCGAACTCGTTATAGGGCCCGAAGAAGGTGAGCGGATGATCGACCGGCATCACCGGCAGGTCCTCGCCCGCCATTTCCGCGATCAGGCGGCCCCACAGGCCCGCGCAGACCACGACGTGGTCGGCGCGAATCGTGCCGCGGTCGGTCACGACGCCCTTGATGCGCCCGTTCTCGACGAGGAGCGACCTGGCCGGCGTGTTGGCGAAGACCTGGAGCTTGCCGCTGGCGACGCCCTCGTCGACCAGCTCGCCCGCGACCGTCTGCGAACGCGGGATGACGAGACCGGCATCGGGATCCCACAGGCCGCCCTGCACCATCTGCTCCTCGAGCAGCGGGAACTTCCGCTTGATCTCGGCCGGCCCGATCAGGCGCGCGCGCGTGCCGAAGGCCTTGGCGGAAGCGATCTTGCGCTTGATCTCCTCCATGCGGGCATCGTCGCCGACGCGGGCGACCTCGAGGCCGCCGACGCGGGCGTAATGGCCCCGCTTTTCGTAGAAATCGATCGAGTAGAGCGTCGTCCAGCAGGACAGGAAATCATGGCTGGTCGTGTAGCAGAAGTCGGAGGCATGCGCCGTCGAGCCGATGTCGGTCGGAACGCCGGACTTGTCGATGCCGACGATGTCGTCCCATCCGCGCGCGATCAGGTGATGAGCGACCGACGAGCCGACGATACCGCCGAGCCCGATGATGACGACTTTCGCTTTTTCCGGAAACCCTGCCATGTCGCGCTCTCGCCTTGATGTGCCGCCAGACAATAGGGCGCCGCGGCGGCGCCATTAGAGCCTGTTTGCGACACTCCCGAAAGGCCGAGCGACAGGGGCAGGAAAGGTGGTGAGCCGGCGAGATTCGAGGTCACGCAAGACGGCCACGACGTTGCTTGCCGTCATTGGCGCGAGGGAACGCGGGCGATTTAAGGGATTCATCCCCTCCCCCAACTTTTGGGGGAGGGCAGGGGAGGGGGATGACTCGGTCCAGGATCTCGTCGGGATGCGAAGGGGCCGATACCGAGCAGCCTCCTCCCCAACCCTCCCCCAAAAGTTGGGGGAGGGGATATCACTTCGATTCTTCACAAGCTCAACGACAGGAAGAAAAGAAAACGACCTGTCGACCCCCCACGCTCATTCGAGATCCAGCGCGCGCTTATAGAGAACCAGCAATTCCTCCTGCTCCTGGCGGTCGGCCTTGTCCATGCGCCGGATCCGGATGATCTGGCGCATGATCTTGGTATCGAAGCCGGTGCCCTTCGCCTCGGCATAGACCTCGCGAATATCGGCCGCCAGCGCCGCCTTTTCCTCCTCGAGCCGCTCGATGCGCTCGATGAAGGATTTGAGCCGGTCCGCCGCGATTCCGCCCTTGCCCGCCATTCGAAGAAACTCCCTGTCAAATCATACGGTTAGTGAGTTGGCCCGCGCCGCCGGCGGCATGCAGGGCCCGCGGACGATAAAGGCACGAATCGGGGGCGGCAAGACCGTCCGAAGAAGAAAGAAGCGGCGCCGGAATAAACCCGGCCCGAGGCCCGTTGTCTGGTCGAAATCACCCGATCGCTCCGGAGACCGGGGCTTCGGTACCCCCTTTCCCAACAGCAGGACGGAGTCCCCCATGACCATCGACCTCCCGCACCGTGACGCGCAACCGACCGGCCGCAAGCTCGCGCGCCAGGCGCTGCTCCTGACCCGCGTCAGCATCATCGCGCTCACCACGGCCCTCATGCCGATCACGCTCGGCGGCCTGCATAAGCCGCTGGTCGGCAAGGCCGCCTTTGCGCAGAGCGCCAGCGATGACGGCACCGCCGACCAGGGCTCGGGCGATGCGCCCGGCACGCCCGCCTCGGGCGGCGGCGAGGATGACGGCGCCACGCACGATGTCGGTGACGACAATGGCGTTGATGGTGCCAACCACGATGTCGGCGACGACAATGGCGGCAATGGCGAGGGCGGCGAAGGTGGCGACAACGGCAGTTCGGGTGCCGGCTCCAGCAACAGCGGCTCCGGCGGCGGTGAAGGCGGCGGGAGTTCGGGTGGCGGCGAAGGCGGCGGCGGCTCGGGCGGCGGCGAAGGCGGCGGCTCCAGCGGCCATGGCGGCGGTGACGATTAAGCCGTCACGACCCTGAGGCGCTCAGCGAGCGCTCCCCAACAGATCGATCGCCGGCTCAGAGGTCATGACAAAGGGCGCTTCCCTCTCGGGGGAAGCGCCCTTTCGTCATCACGGGCGCTCGATCGCGCTTCAGTGCGCGTGCGGCTTGCCGCGCGCGTCGGCGAGCGCCTTCAGAGCGGGGATGCCATCGCCCTGCTGATGCTTCGCCTTCCATTCGTCATAGGGCATGCCATAGACGATCTGGCGCGCCTCGGCGTCGCTGAGCGCCAGGCCGCGATCCTCCGCGGCGGCGCGATACCATTTTGACAGGCAGTTGCGGCAGAAGCCCGCCAGGTTCATCAGATCGACATTCTGCACGTCCTTGCGCTCGCGCAGATGCTCGACCAGCTTGCGAAAGGCGGCGGCTTCGAGCTCCGTCCGGGTCTTCTCGTTCATGGGGCCAACTCCTTCTCTTGAGGCCAAATATGCGACCGCCGGAGCCGCCGCGCCAGGGGGCAGCCGTCTGATCGCCTCCCCCGGATCCGGGGAGGGGACAAAGGAGCGGCGATTGACCGCGCCCGGAGGACGGGCCTAAAACCCCGTTCCAGACCCCCGACCTCCTTCGAGGAGCCTTCTCCTTGGCGACCCATACCTTCTTCTGCGTCGACGGCCATACCTGCGGCAATCCGGTGCGGCTCGTGGCCGGCGGCGGCCCGCTGCTGGAAGGCAGCAGCATGAGCGAGCGGCGCCAGCATTTCCTCAAGCATTACGACTGGATCCGCACCGGCCTGATGTTCGAGCCGCGCGGCCACGACATGATGTCGGGCTCGATCCTCTATCCCTCGACGCGCCCCGATTGCGATATCGGCGTGCTCTTCATCGAGACCTCGGGCTGCCTGCCGATGTGCGGCCATGGCACGATCGGCACCGTGACCTTCGCGCTGGAGCGCGGCCTCGTCACCCCGCGCCAGCCGGGCAAGCTCAATCTCGAGACGCCGGCGGGCCTGGTCGAGGCGACCTATCGCCAGGAGGGCGCCTATGTCGAGGCCGTGCGCATCCGCAATGTCGGCTCCTATCTCGCGGCCGAAGGCGTCGAGGTCGACTGCCCTGGCCTGGGCGCTTTGAGCTTCGACATCGCCTATGGCGGAAATTTCTACGCGATCCTCGAGCCGCAGAAGAATTACCGCGATCTCGAGGATGTGACGCCGGGCGACATCCTGCGGCTCTCGCCGATCCTGCGAAAACTGCTGAACGAAGCCGTCGACCTGGTCCATCCCGAGAATCCGACCATCAAGGGCGTGAGCCATATCCTCTGGACCGGCAAGCCGAAGAACCCGAAGGCCAACGCGCGCAATGCCGTCTTCTATGGCGAGAAGGCGATCGACCGCAGCCCCTGCGGCACCGGCACCTCGGCGCGGATGGCCCAGCTCGCCGCCAAAGGCAAGCTCAAGGTCGGCGACGACTTCATCCATGAGAGCATCATCGGCAGCCTCTTCAACGGCCGCGTCGAGGCCAAGACCAAGGTCGGCAATCACGACGCGATCCTGCCCTCGATCGAGGGCTGGGCGAGACAGACCGGCTACAACACCATCTTCATCGACGACCGCGACCCGTATAAGCACGGTTTCCAGCTGGTGTGATGCAGCGGGCGTCTGCGGCATCACGCGCGTTTAGCGCCTTCGGTCATCCCCGCGAAAGCGGGGACCCATCTTTATCCAAGGCGCCAAGCGTCACGATGGGCCCCCGCTTTCGCGGGGGTGACATTGGAGAAGCCGCGACGACGACAGAGGGACGGTCGAGTTGCACGCGCCGGTCGCGACGGTGATCTCGCCATCCCCCCTCCTCCTCCTCGGCGGCACCGACCCGGTCGGGCGCTTCATCCTCGACCGCGCATCCCGGCGGCGCGCCGTCACCGCGATCGGGCGATCGAAGCCGCATCGCGACGATGTGGCCTGGCATCGAGCCGATCTGGCGCTGGGTGCCGTGGCCTTTCCCGAGGCGCGCGCGCCGCAGGCCATCGCCACCCTGCCGATCTGGCTGCTGGACGCGCATTTGCCGGCGCTTGCAGGAATGGGGGTCGACCGTTTGATCGCCTTCTCCTCGACCTCGGTCGAGGCCAAGCGCGCGAGCCGCAGCGCCAAGGCACGCGCCGTTGTCGCCGCGCTGTCCGGCGGCGAAGCCGCGGTGATGGAGGCCGCCCATAAGGCCGGCATCCGCATCACGATCCTGCGCCCGGCCTTGATCTATGGCACCGGCGAGGATGCCAATGTCAGCGCGGCGGCGCGCTTCATCGAGCGCTTCGGGTTTTTCCCGCTGGCCTGGAATGCACAAGGGCTGCGCCAGCCGGTTCATGCCGACGATCTGGCGGCAGCGGCCCTTGCGGCGCTGGAAAGCCCGGCCGCGGTCGGCATGACCTACGCCCTGCCCGGCGGCGAGACCCTGGCCTATCGCGCGATGATCGAGCGGATCTTCGAAACGCTGGGTCGTTCGCCGCGTTTGATCCGCATCCCCGGCCTGGCCGCGATCTCCGATCTCGCCAACAGGATGGCGCGCGACCAGGCCTTCGACATCGGCCCCGCCGCGCGCGATCTGGGCTATGCGCCGCGCCGCTTCCTGAGCGGCGGCCGGAGCGATCTCGGACTTTAGCGTCCGCCGCCGGGCGACGATTTCCGCAGCGCCGACCATTCCAGCAGCGCGTCCAACGCCGGACAGAGCTTTTGTCCGATTTCGGTCAGGGCATACTCGACCTTGGGCGGAACCTGCGGGTGAACGGTGCGCTGGACGATGCCGGCGCGCTCAAGGTCGCGCAACTGCTGAGCCAGCATCTTCTGCGAGATAGCAGGGATCGCCTTCTCGAGCTCCGAGAAGCGCAGCACCGAGCGGGAGAACAGGTGAAAGAGGATCAGGATCTTCCAGCGGCCTTCCAGAATCGTCAGCACCGCTTCGACGCCATCGGCCGCCATCTTCGGCGTGACGTCCTCAAGCTTACCTGTGGGTGAGTAGCCCACTTTCCGGTCGGTTCTGGCCATGCGCGGTCATTATCCCATATTGATCGCAGCGCCGACAGCGGAGCGACGCGAACCATGCCGGTGTTTCCATGCCGACCGAGAAAAACCGATTTGACGGCAACGAGTTCGAGGGCAAGCGCGCCCTCGTGACAGGCGGGAGTCGGGGGATGGGGGAAGCCATCGTGAACCGCCTCGCGCGCTCGGGCGCGATCGTCGTCAGCACGGCCCGTGCCGCGCCGGCCGCGCCGTCTCCGGCGGCCCTGTTCATCGAAGCCGATGTTTCGACCGCCGACGGTGTCGCCGGGGTGATTGCGCAGACCCGGGAGCGCTTCGGCGGCGTCGATCTCCTGGTGAACAATGTCGGCGGCTCCTCGGCGCCCGGTGGCGGGTTTGCAGCACTCAACGATGCGGAATGGCAGCGCGAGCTGAACACGAACCTGCTGGCGGCGGTGCGGCTCGATCGCGGGTTCCTGCCCGCCATGCTGGAGCGGAAGGCGGGATCGATCGTCCATATCTCGTCGATCCAGCGGCGAATGCCGCTGTTCGAATCCACCCTGGCTTACGCCGCCGCGAAGGCGGCGCTGACGACCTACAGCAAGGGCCTCGCAAACGAGGTCGGCCCCAAAGGCGTGCGCGTCAACAGCGTCGCGCCGGGATTCATCGAGACGACGGCAGCCTCCGCGCTGATCGACCGATTGGCCCGGAGCAACGGCACGGACGCCAAGGCGGCGCGACAGGCGCTGATGGATTCGCTGGGCGGCATTCCGTTGGGACGGCCCGGCCGCCCCGACGAGGTCGCCGAGCTGGTGGCCTTCCTGCTGTCGGACCGCGCCTCCGCCATCACCGGCAGCGAATATGTGATCGACGGCGGCACGATCCCGACCGTCTGATCCAGCGCTGCCGTGAGGCCGCCGCGGTTACTCCGCCGCCAGCGCCTGCAGCTTGGGCCGCTTGGCGACGGCGGCGCGGATGATGGCGAGCACGCGCTCGCGCTCCTCGCCCGCGAGCGGCATGCGCGGCAAGCGCACGGTCTCGGTGCCGAGCCCGACCTCGGCCTGCACCAGCTTGATGTACTGGACGAGCTTGACCGAGACGTCGAGATGCAGCAGCGGCATGAACCAGCGATAGAGCGCGCGGGCCTCCTCATAGCGGCCCTTCTGCGCCAGGCGGTAGAGCTGCACGGTCTCGTCGGGGAAGGCATTCACGAGGCCCGCGACCCAGCCCACCGCGCCCAGCATCAGGCTCTCGAGGATGAGATCGTCGACGCCGCAGAACAGGATGTAGCGGTCGCCGCAGAGATTCACGATGTCGGTGATGCGCCGGACATTGTCCGAGGACTCCTTGATCGCCACGAGATTCTTCTCGTCGGCGAGCTCGGCGAACATCTCCGGCGTGACATCGACACCGTAAGCCGGCGGGTTGTTATAGACCATGATCGGCAGGTCGGTCGCGCGCGCCACGGTGCGGTAATGCGCCATGGTCTCGCGGCGGTCCGACTTGTAGATCATGCCGGGCAACAGCATGAGGCCGGCGCCGCCGATCTTGGCGACATCCTCGGCGAACTTGCAGGCGCCCTTGGTGGTGGGCTCGGCGGTGCCGGCCAGGACCGGGACGCGGCCCTTGGCCGTGTCGAGCGCCAGCTTCACCATGGCGCGCTTCTCGTCGCCGTCGAGCGTGCTGGCTTCGCTGAGCGAGCCGCACATGATGACGCCATGGACGCCCGCCTTGATCTGGCGCTCGATCGAGGCCGCGGTCGCCGCCATGTCGATCGACTGGTCGGATTTGAATTGAGTGGTGATCGCCGGAAATACGCCGCGCCAGCCCGTCATGGACCAAGCCTCCTCTGAAGGACCCGGTTCTTCTGAAAAGCCTGGGGCCCAAAACGGCGGGAGGCTCGCACCGGCTCCCGCCCCCGTCAATCGGGGACATGGAGGCCCGGCCCAGCCTGGAATGGCTCAAAATTAACGATGCCGGTCGGCGCTGCCGAACCCCTTGAACCCAAAAGCGGCCCGGCCCCTATCGCATGGGAGGCCTGTCGCGGATGCAAGGGCTTGGGTCGCCGCGGCCATGGTTCGGCATCGCGGCGGCGCCTATAAAGGGCGCCATGACGCTGGCCCCCACGACGACGCCCGCGGCCAGCCAAAGCCGGGCCGCTCTCGCTGTGTTGCTGATCGGAGCGACCGCGGTTTCCTTTTCCGGAATCTTCGTCAAGGTTTCGGAGCTGGGCCCGTCGGCCACCGGCTTCCACCGTCTCTTCCTCGCGCTCCCGCTGCTCCTGCTCTGGCAGGGGATCGAGGCCCGCCACCAGACGCGGGCCCCCGCCAAACCGCAGGCGCTCCGCGATTTCTGGATCCTCTGCCTGCCCGGCCTTTATCTCGCGGCCGATCTCGTCTGCTGGCACTGGTCGATCCGCCTGACCACGGCCGCGACCGCGACGCTGCTGGGCAACACCGCGCCGATCTTCGTGACGCTGACCGCCTGGCTGCTCTATGGCCAGCGCTTCCGTTCCGGCTTCGTGATCGGGCTGGTCATCGCGCTGGGCGGCGTCACGGCGCTTCTCGGCAGCGCCAATCTCGATCCGACCCATCTGGTCGGCAATCTTGCCGGCATCGGCGCCGGCATCACCTATGCCGGCTACCTCATGACCCTCAAGATCGCGCGCCAGCGCTTCTCGACCGCGCAGGTCATGAGCTGGACCGCGATCTCGGGCACCGTGGTCATGCTGATCGCGGCCTTGGTTTCGCGCGAGAGCCTGATCCCGCCCAGCCTCGAGGGCTGGGCCATCCTGATCGGGCTGGCCTGGGTGTCCCAGGTCGGCGGCCAGAGCATGATCGCCTGGGCGCTGCACCATCTGCCGATCGCCTTCTCCTCGGTCAGCATGCTGGTCAATCCGGTGGTGACATTCTTCCTCGCCTGGTTCCTGATCGGCGAGCGGCTGACGCCCTGGCAGATCGTGGCCGGCGTCGTGGTCCTGATCGGCATCCTGATCGCGCGGCTTTACAGCGAGCGCCGCGGCTGATTCTCTAGACGGACACAACCCCCGAGACCGCGACCGATGTCTCAAGCCCCCCGCGATCTGCTGCTGAGCCTGTTCCGCGCCGCGCTGGCGGTGGCGGATCCGATGCAGGCCGTGCCGCGACATCTCCCCAAGCCGCCCAAGGGCCGCACGGTCGTGGTCGGCGCCGGCAAGGCCTCGGCGGCGATGGCGGCCGCGGTCGAGCGCCATTGGCAGGGACCGCTCGAAGGGCTGGTGGTGACGCGCTACGGCCATGGCGCGCCTTGCCAGCAGATCGAAATCGTCGAGGCCTCGCATCCGGTGCCCGACGAGCGCGGCCGCGACGCGGCGCGGCGCATCCTCGAGAAGGTCCAGGGCCTGACCGCCGACGACCTCGTGCTCTGCCTGATCTCGGGCGGCGGATCGGCGCTGCTGTCGCTGCCCGCGCCCGACATCACCCTCGCCGACAAGCAGGCGATGAACAAGGCGCTGCTGAAATACGGCGTGACCATCGCCGAGATGAATTGCGTGCGCAAACATATGTCGGCGATCAAGGGCGGCCGGCTGGCGGCGGCGGCCTATCCGGCCCAGGTCGTGACCCTGCTGATCTCGGATGTACCGGGCGACGATCCGTCCGTGGTTGCCTCGGGTCCGACCGTGCCCGATCCGACAAGCTTTGCCGACGCGCTGGCGGTGATCGAGAAATACAAGATCACCGAAGCGCCCGCCGTCATCGAGCGGTTCAAGCGTGGGCAGGACGAGACGCCGAAGCCCGGCGATCCGCGCTTCGCCCGCGCCCGCACCATCATGATCGCGCGCCCCCAGGATGCGCTCGAGGCCGCGGCCAGGGCTGCGCGCGCCGCCGGCATCACGCCCCTCATCCTCGGCGATTCGATCGAAGGCGAGGCGCGCGACGTGGCGCTGGTCCATGCCGGCATCGCGCGCCAGGCCGCGCACTATGGCCAGCCGGGCGAGCCGCCGCTGGTTCTGCTCTCCGGTGGGGAGACCACCGTCACGGTCCGGGGCAAAGGGCGTGGGGGGCGCAATGCCGAGTTCCTGCTGGCGCTCGCGGTCGCCCTCGACGGCCATCCCGACATCCATGCCATCGCCTGCGATACCGACGGGATCGACGGCACCGAGGACAATGCCGGCGCGCTCATGGGGCCCGACAGCCTGGCCCGGGGCTGGGCGGCGGGCGTCAATGCCAAGACTTACCTCGCCGACAATGACGGCTACAGTTTCTTCGAGGCCCTTGGCGACCTGGTCAAGACCGGTCCGACCCTTACCAATGTCAATGATTTCCGCGCCATCCTGATCGGGAAGCGGCTAGGGTAAGGATGTCGCCGGCTGCCCTCGCCAGGGGTGGGGCCGGCCTCAAGGGTTGCCGTCCCGCCTGAAAGCCCCGTCTGAAGGCAAGGACGCTTTCAGCGGTAACAAAGCCGAAAGTAGAGTTGCGCATGAGACGAGAACGCCTGGCCAAGATCGTCGCCACCCTGGGGCCCGCCAGCTCGACCCGCGAGCAGCTCCTGGCTTTGTTCCATGCCGGCGTCGACGTGTTCCGGCTCAATCTCAGCCATGGCACGCATGAGGATCATCGCGCGCGCCATGCCGTCATCCGCGAGATCGAGCAGGATACCGGGCGCCCCATCAGCATCCTGGTCGATCTGCAGGGCCCCAAGCTCCGCATCGGTGCGCTCACCGGCGGCGAGGCGCAGATCGAGCGCGGCCAGCCCTTCCGCCTCGACCTCGAGGACCGGCTGGGCGACAGCACGCGCGTGCGCCTGCCCCATCCCGAGGTGCTCTCGGCGCTCACGCCCGGCGCCGATCTCCTGATCGACGACGGCCGGCTGAAGCTGAAGGTCGAGCGCACCGGCCAGGGCTATGCCGACACCACGGTCGTGCTGGGCGGACGGCTCAAGGATCGCAAGGGCGTCAACCTGCCGGGCGTGCTGCTGCCGCTCTCGCCCCTGACCGAGAAGGACCGCAAGGATCTCGCCTTCGCGCTCGATCTCGGTGTCGACTGGATCGGGCTCTCCTTCGTGCAGCGGCCCGAGGACGTGGCCGAGGCGCGCCGCCTGGTGCAGGGCCGCGCCGCCATCATGGTCAAGCTCGAGAAACCCTCGGCGATCGAACGGCTCGAGGAGCTGCTCGACCTCGCCGACGCGGCGATGGTCGCGCGCGGCGATCTCGGCGTCGAGATGCCGCCCGAGGACGTGCCCTCGATCCAGAAGCGCATCGTCGCGACCTGCCGGCTCAAGGGCAAGCCCGTGGTGGTCGCGACCCAGATGCTGGAATCGATGATCAGCGCGCCCGCCCCCACCCGCGCCGAGGCCTCCGACTGCGCCACCGCCGTCTATGACGGCGCCGACGCGCTGATGCTCTCGGCGGAGACCGCGTCGGGCAACTATCCGATCGAGGCGGTCTCGATCATGAACCGCATCATCGAGCGCGTGGAACGCGACCCGCTCTATCGCCGCATCCTCGCGGCCCAGCGCCCCGAGCCCGAGGCGACCGCGGCCGATGCCATCACCTATGCGGCGCAGCAGGTGGCGCACACGATCTCGGCGGCCGCGATCGTGACCTACACGACCTCGGGCTCGACCACCTACCGCGCCGCGCGCGAGCGCCCCGAGGTGCCGATCCTCTGTTTGACCTCGAAGCGCGAGACCGCACGGCGCATGTCGCTGGTCTGGGGCACGCATTGCATCGAGACCGCCGAGATCCGCAGCTTCTCCGAGATGGTCGACAAGGCCTGCCGCATCGCGCTCACCGAAGGCTTCGCCAAGGCCGGCCAGCGCCTGGTCGTCACCGCCGGCGTCCCCTTCGGCACGCCGGGGTCGACCAACGTGCTGCGGATTGCGTGGGTGGATGGATAAACCCCCAATGTCACCCCCGCTTTCGT
>CAVOLB010000053.1:0-26797 GCA_963696655.1 uncultured Alphaproteobacteria bacterium | reverse complement strand
GCTACGGCATTCACACATCGCGGTTGCAGAGCGTGAGGGGGTCTGATTCCGTGTCGTTGTTTGGAGATGGAGGACGGCATGGAGCTTCGGTTGGGGCAGTTTGGCGACCGCCGCCTGGAAAAAGGGGGGCCTTTCTTTTGGCCCGCCTTATCGCGTTGGGTGGCCGAAAGCTGCGGGTGCGCCGGCTGGGTGGCAATCGGGCGGGGGAGATACGCCTGACGCGGTTTCTGCGCAACGATGCGGTGACCTGCACGGAGATGTTGACGCAAGCCGCCGAGCGGACGGCTGAGCGCTGTGTTGGGCGGCCTGTCCTGGCGATCCAGGACACGACGGTGCTGGCGTTCAGAAGGCGGGGGAGGCGACTATCTGCATGTGGTGCTGGCTGTAGATGCCCAGGATGGCGCGATCCTGGGGCTGATCGATGGCCAGTTTCTGGAACGGGATGGGGGCCGGCGGGCGGGGCGCCGGGCGGCGGCGATCGAGGAGAAGGAGAGCTTCCGCTGGCTGGAAGGGGCCGATCAGGCGGCCTCGGTATGCGCCGGCGCGGCCTGCGTGACGGTGATCGCCGATCGGGAGAGCGACATCTTTGAAGCGTTCGCCCTGCGTCCGGAGAGGGTTGAGCTTCTGGTGCGAGCGGCCCATGACCGCAGTCTGGAGGATGGTCGGGCGCTGTTTGGAGCGATCGATGCCGCGCCCGCAGCCGGGCAGGCCGAACTGGACTTGCCGGCCAAGCCCGGGCGCAAGCGACGGACAGCGAGGATAGAGGCCCGCTTCATGACCGTAGCGCTGGCCCGACCGAAGAACGGCCTGCGCGCCGGCCTGCCGGCGAGCGTTGCTTTGAACCTCGTCGACATTCGCGAGATCGATCCGCCGCCGGGTGAGGCCGCGGTCCATTGGAGGCTTCTGACCACCCATGGCGTGACCAACGCGGCGGAAGCTTGGACCGTGGCTGAGCTCTACCGGCGACGCTGGGCCATCGAGCAGATGTTCCGCACGCTCAAGACCGAGGGCTTCGACATCGAGGATATCCGTATCGAGGAGCCCAGGCCGCGTAACCGGCTCGTGACAGCGACCTTGATCGCGGCCGTCTGCATCCAGCAACTGGTCCACGCGCGCGATGGCGGAACCGGGCCGCTGCGGCCCGTGAGCGATGCCTTCGAGCCTGGGGATATTCCTCTGCTCGAAGCCTGCTGCGCCCAGCTCGAAGGCAAGACCCAGCGACAGAAGAACCCCCACCCCAAAGGCTCGCTCGCCTATGCGGCCTGGGTCTGTGCCCGTCTCGGCGGATGGACCGGCTACTACGGAAAGCCAGGGCCGGTCGTCATGCTCGCCGGATGGCTCGAATTCCAAGCCAGAAAACGGGGCGCCAACCTCCTCGGACGTTGCTATCAGGTCAACGACCATGATGTGTGAATCCAGTAGCCCTTGCGGGAGGGGGTAGGGGGAGGGGTAGGTTCAAGCGAGTTTTTGAACGCCGTGCGTGTTCGCAATTCATACGGCAGCCCGCATGTCGGCAATCACCCTCCCCCTACCCCCTCCCGCACGCCGCCTTCGGCGGCTGGGAAGGGGGTGAGATCATTTGTGCAGACTTACAGCGCCTTTCTACAACTCCCACCGCCGCAACCCGTCCGGCAAGGCCAGCCCGCGCCACATCGCTTTGACGTCGCAGACCAGGCCGCCGGGGCGCACCAGCCGGCCGAGCTCGGCGGCGCCCAGCGCCTTGTAGGCCTCGTGCGGAACGGCGCCCACCACGCAGTCGAACGGCGCCTCGCCTTCGGCCAGGCTCAGTTCCGTCCGCAGCGTCTCGCCATAGAGGGTCATCGCCTCGGCCGGATCGGCGCGCGCGTCATGGACATCGACCCGATGGCCGCGCGAACGCAGGCCCCGGATCAGGTCGACCACTTTCGAATTGCGCAGGTCGGGCAGGTTCTCTTTGAAGGTGAGGCCCAGCACCAATGTGCGCGGCGTGCCGCTGCCCTGATCGCCTTGCGCGTAGCTGTCGACGATGCGCTCGGCGATATGGTCGCCCATCCCGTCATTGATGCGCCGCCCGGCGAGAATGACCTCGGCGTGATGGCCCAGCGCCTCGGCGCAATGGGCGAGATAGAAGGGATCGACGCCGATGCAATGGCCGCCGACGAGGCCGGGGCGGAAATCGAGGAAGTTCCATTTGGTGCGCGCGGCCTCGAGCACGTCATAGACCGAGAGGCCGAGCCGGCCGAAGATCATCGTCACTTCGTTGATGAAGGCGATGTTGATGTCGCGCTGCGCGTTCTCGATCACCTTCGCGGCCTCGGCGGTGCGGATGTCGCGCGCGACGAAGATGCCGCCCGAGGTCACCTGGCCATAGAGTCGTTCGAGGCGCTGCGCGACCGCCGGGGTCTCGCCCGACACCACCTTCATGATGCGATCGACAGTGCGGGTGCGGTCGCCCGGATTGATGCGCTCGGGCGAGTAGCCCATGAGGAAGCCCCGGCCCGCCTCGCGTCCCGAGACGCGCGCGATGATCGGCGCGCAGAAATCCTCGGTCACGCCGGGATAGACCGTGCTCTCGAACACCACGACCGGCAGGCCCTGCCGCAAGGGCTTCGAGGCCTCGAGCGCCGCGCCGACGATCTCGCAGGCGGTCTCGACCGCGCTCAGATCCGGTTTGTTGTTCTCGTCGACCGGCGTCGGCACGGTGACGATGTAGATGTCCTTGTTCCGCAGCTCGGTGGGATCGGCGCTGTAACGGATCTTCGCCGCCTTGAGCGCGTCGCCCTCGACCTCGCCGGTGTGATCCCGGCCCTGGCGCAGCAGCTCGATGCGGCGCGGATTGATGTCGAAGCCGACGACGGAGCCCGATCCACCAGCTTGCTTCCGCTGGCCGCGATCGAGGGCCACGGCGAGCGGCAAGCCGACATAGCCGAGGCCGATGATGGCCACGGCCTCGCCCGGGGACGGCTCGCCGCTCCGGAGCGGCGCTTGCGGCCGGGCGCGGGCGCTTGTCGGCGATGGATCGAGGCTCATGAGATAGCGGCTCCCGGAATCAAAGCGGCCCCCTCTTTCCCCTAGGCCCTGGGGAAAGTCAATCGAGGCAGGACCGCCCGGTCGCCCCCGTGGCTATCGCATGCAGCGAGGCGAGTGAATCCCCTCCCCCAACTTTTGGGGGAGGGTTGGGGAGGGGGCTGCTCGGTATTAGCCCCTTCGCACCCCGACGAGATCCTGGACCGAGCCATCCCCCTCCCTGCCCTCCCCCAAAAGTTGGGGGAGGGGATTCAAGCGTCACATGCGATTGCCCTCGGGACTGGCCCGGCCGCAACCGGTGATGGCCACAATCGCTATCCGGTCGGACGGCGCCCGGGCTATAAGGCGGCCAGCATGACCGTCACCACCATGGCCCTGCTCTTCGCCGGCAGCTTCCTCGCCAGCCTGCTTTTCTGCGGCTGCGCGCGGCTCTATCTGCTGCGGCGCCAAGTGCTCGACCGGCCGGTCGAGCGCAGCGTCCATCGCGTGCCGACCCCTCGCGGGGCCGGGCTCGCGGTGGTGCCGATCCTCACGCTGCTCTGGCTGTTCCTGCCGGCCGTCGATCCCGCCGCCATGGCGCTGCCCTGGATGCTCGTGATCGGCACCGTCCTGGTCGCGATCGTCTCCTGGATCGACGATCTTCACGGCCTGCCGGCCCTGCCGCGGCTGGGTGTGCAGGCCCTGGCCGTGGTCCTGGGACTCGTCGCCCTGGCGCAATTGCCGCCGGTCTTCCAGGGCTGGCTGCCGCGGCCGCTGGATCTGGCGCTGAGCGGCCTGCTCTGGCTCTGGTTCGTCAATCTGTTCAATTTCATGGATGGCAGCGATGCGGTCGCGGGCGGCCAGGCCCTCACCATCGGGCTCGGGCTTGCCGCCATCGCGATCGACCAGGGCTGGGTCACCGGACTGACAGCGGCGCAGGGGCTGGCGCTCGGCGGTGTCGCGCTGGGATTTCTGTTCTGGAACCGGCCGCCGGCGAAGATCTTCCTCGGCGATGTCGGCAGCATCCCGCTCGGCTATCTGATCGGCTGGCTGCTGCTCTGGGCCGCGAGCGAGGGCGCCTGGGCGGCGGCGTTGATTCTGCCGGCCTGGTTCCTGACCGACACCACGTTCACCTTGATCAAGCGCGCCTGGCGGGGCGCGCCGCTGCTGAAATCCCATGCCGAACATTCGAACTCGGTGGCGATCAAGCTCGGCCACAGCCAGGCGCGGGTGGCCGGCCTCGCCCTCGTCGCCAATGGCGCCCTCGCCCTGCTGGCGCTTGGCGCCGAGCGCGACCAGCAGGCCCTGGGGCTGCTCGGCGCCGCGGCGACGGTCTGGCTGCTGATGCGCAAGCTCAAACATCCGCCCAAGCCGCCGCCCGCGCCGGTGGAATGAGGATCCCGCCCATGCCCGGCCACGGATTTTCCCCGCGCGCCGCCTCGGCCGCGGCGCGCGGTTTGTGCTAAAACAGAGTCATGGGAATGGGGCCGGGGGCATGGCGATGAGACTGCATCTGGGCGGACGCGCCGGCATAGCGCTGCTGCATGACACCATCATGGCCGCGATCTCCTTCCCGCTCGCCCTCTATCTGCGGCTGGGCGCCCAGGCCTTTCCCTGGCAGACCTCGGGCTATCTCTGGCTCGGCACCGCCATCTTCACCATCGTCGCCGCGACCGTCTTCGTCGCCAGCGGCTTCTATCGCGGCGTATGGCGCTACGCCTCGCTGCGCGACATGATCGAGATCGGCCGCGCGGTCGCGATCGTCATGCTGCTGTTCGTGCCCGCGCTGTTCCTGTTCAACCGGCTCGAAGGCCTGCCGCGCTCGACGCTGGTCATCAATGCCTTCGTCCTGCTCTTCCTGCTGGGCGCGCCGCGTTTCGCTTATCGCATCTGGAAGGATGGCGGGCTCGGTCACCTGCTCGAGCGCAGCCATGGCGGGCGCGCCCGCGTGCTGCTGATCGGTGCCGGCGACGGCGCGGAACTCTTCCTGCGCGACATGGCGCGCGGCACCACCGCGCCCTACCATGTCGTGGGGCTCATCGACCCCTCGGGCCAGCGAGTCGGAAGGCGCATCCAGGGCGTGCCGGTCTCCGGCAATCTCGACGCGGCGGCGGCCGTGATCGATCGTCTCGTCGCGAAGGGCGACGCGCCGCAGCGACTGATCGTGACGGAGGAGAGCCTCGACGGCGCCGCCATCGCGCAGCTGCTGGAGCTGGCCGAGAGCAAGGGCCTCACGCTCGCAAGGCTGCCGCGATTGACCGAGCTCAAACCGGGCGCGCATTCGGACCGACTGGCGGTGCGCCCGATCGCGCTCGAGGACGTGCTGGGCCGTCCGCGCCATGTGCTGGACCGCGCGCCGGTCGATCGCTTCGTCGCGGGCAAGCGGCTGCTGGTCACCGGCGCCGGCGGCTCGATCGGCGCCGAGCTCTGCCGCCAGATCGCGGCGCTGGCGCCGGCGCGCCTCACGCTGCTGGATCATTCGGAATCGCTGCTGCATGCGATCGCGACCGAGCTCGCCGCGAAACATCCGGGACTGGCGCTGGCGACCGAGCTCTGCGATCTGCGCGATCGCGGCCGGCTCGAGCGCGCGGTGGGAGCCGCCCTGCCCGAGATCCTGTTCCATGCGGCGGCGCTCAAGCATGTGCCTGTCTGCGAACGCCATCCCGACGAGGCGGTGCTCACCAACGTCGTCGGCACGCGCCATCTGGCGGCGGCGGCGATCAAGTCGGGGGCCGGGGCCATGGTGGTGATCTCGACCGACAAGGCGGTCCAGCCCGAAAGCGTCCTGGGCGCCACCAAGAAACTCGCCGAGAGCTACTGCCAGGCGCTCGATCGCAGCGGCGGTCCCGGCGCCACGCGGTTCGTCGCGGTACGCTTCGGCAATGTGCTGGGTTCGTCGGGCTCGGTCGTGCCGCTGTTCCAGAGGCAGATCGCCGAGGGCGGCCCGGTCACCGTGACCGATGCGGCCATGACGAGATTCTTCATGACCACCGAGGAAGCCGTCGAGCTGGTGCTCCAGGCCTCGGCACCCGCGCTTGCGGGCGAGGCCCGCGGCAAGGTGCTGGTGCTGGAGATGGGCCGGCCGGTGCGGATCCTCGATCTCGCGCGCCAGATGATCCGGCTTTCGGGCCGCCAGCCCGAGCGCGATATCGCCATCGCCTTCACCGGCCTCAGGCCCGGCGAGAAGTTGACCGAGATGCTGTTCGCGCCGGACGAGAACCCGGCCCCGACCGCGGTCGCAGGCGTGCTCCAGGCCGAGCCCCGCGCCGCCTCGCTCCATGAGCTCGAGACCGGAATCGACCGGCTGGCCGCCGCGGCCCGCGAAGGACAGGCGGGGCTTGTGGTCGAGACCCTGACGGCGCTGGTGCCCGATTACCGGCCGCAAGGCGCCTATGCGAGCCATCGGCTTCCGGGCCAGGCGGCATCGTGATATGGCGTGGCGCTGACGCCGACCCCCACGCCCTTCCGACCCCGATCCGGAGCCTTCCGACATCATGACTGCACCGACCGGCCGCCGCACCGCCACCGACGAGATCAAGATCGCCCGCGCGCTCCTTTCCGTCTCGGACAAGACGGGGCTGATCGAGCTGGGGCGCTTCCTCGCCGATCGCGGCGTCGAGCTGCTCTCGACCGGCGGCTCGGCCAAGGCGCTGGCGCAAGCGGGCCTCGCCGTTACAGAGGTTGCCGCCCATACCGGCTTCCCCGAGATCATGGACGGGCGCGTCAAGACGCTGCATCCCAAGATCCATGGCGGCATCCTGGCGCGGCGCGATTCGGCGGAGCATCGCGCGGCGATGACGGCGCATGACATCGCGCCGATCGATCTGGTGGTGGTCAATCTCTATCCCTTCGAGGCCACGGTGGCGAAGGGCGCCGCTTACGAGGATTGCGTCGAGAACATCGATATCGGCGGGCCGGCACTCATCCGCGCCGCCGCCAAGAATCACGATTTCGTCGCGGTCGTGACCGACCCGGTCGATTACGACGCGTTGATGGAGGAGATGGCGGCCAAAGGCGGCGGCACATCGCTGGGCTTGCGCCGACGACTCGCCTCGCTGGCCTATGCACGCACCGCCGCCTATGACGCCGCCATCGCCCGCTGGATGCAGGCCGAGGAGAAGGATCGCTTCCCGCGGCGCTTCGTGCTGGGCGGCGAGCGCCGGCAGATGCTGCGCTATGGCGAGAACCCGCATCAGCAGGCCGCGTTCTACACGACCTCGGACCGGCGCCCCGGCATCGCCACCGCGCGCCAGCTCCAAGGCAAGGAGCTCAGCTACAACAATCTCAACGACACCGATGCGGCCTTCGAGCTGGTGGCGGAGTTCGAGGAACCCGCGGTCGCGATCATCAAGCATGCCAATCCCTGCGGTGTCGCCATCGGCAAGGATCTGACGGAAGTCTGGGAGCGCGCGCTCGCCTGCGATCCGGTCAGCGCCTTCGGCGGCATCGTCGCCATCAACCGCAAGCTGGATTCCGATCTGGCTGAGAAGCTGACGAAACTTTTCCTCGAGGTCGTGATCGCGCCCGAGGTCGATGAGAAGGCGGCGCTGCTGCTGGCGGCCAAGGGCAATCTGCGGCTGCTCACGACCGGCGCGCTGCCGGATCCGGCGGCACCGGGCCTGTCGCTGAAGCTGCTCTCGGGCGGATTCCTGCTGCAGGACCGCGACAATGGCCGCGTCACGGCGCGCGATCTGAAAGTCGTGACCAAGCGCAAGCCGACCGAGCGCGAGCTGGCCGATCTGCTCTTCGCCTTCCGCGTCGCGAAGCATGTGAAATCGAACGCGATCGTCTATGCCAGGAACGGCGCCACGGTCGGCATCGGCGCCGGCCAGATGTCGCCGCGTCGATTCAAGCCGCATCGCCGCCTGGAAATCGCGCGAGATGGCCGAGGCCGCGGGCGAGAAGGAATCCCGCGCCAAGGGATCGGTGGTCGCGTCGGACGCCTTCTTCCCCTTCGCCGACGGCCTGCTCGCCGCCGCCGAAGCCGGCGCCACCGCGGTGATCCAGCCCGGCGGCTCGATGCGCGACGAGGACGTGATCAAGGCCGCCGACGAAGCCGGCCTCGCCATGGTCTTCACCGGGATGCGCCATTTCCGGCATTGAGATTTTATCCCCTCCCCCGGAACGGGGGAGGGCAAGGGAGGGGGATGACTCGGTCGGTGAAGCCGGAGTGGGACCGCTCTCGATCTGCATCTCTATCGAGACTGCCTCCTCCCTAACCCTCCCCCTCGAGGGGGGAGGGGATAGAGAACGCGTTACCGCCGCAACAATCTCCGCCCCTCTTCGCTTCGCGCCTGCCAGCCATGGCGCTCGAGCTCTGGGTCGAGATGCTCTTCCTCGGGATAACCCAGGCAGAGATAGCCGATGAAGAACCAGCCGGCGTCGATGTCGAGCAGCGCGTTCATGCGCTCGGGATGGAGGATGGAGGATCGAGACCCAGCCCAGGCCCACGCCATGGGCGCGTGCGGCGAGCCACAGCGTCTGGATCGCCCCCACCACCGAATAGCGCAGCGTCTCGGGCATGGTCTGGCGGCCGAGGCCCGACCCTTGCGCGGTGGTTTCGTCGCAGAACACCGCGAGATGGAGCGGGGCCGTCTTCAGCCCGGCGAGCTTGAGGCGCGCATAGAGGGCGGCCTGCTCGTCATGATAGAGCCGGGCGGCCTCCTCGTTGGCGCGCTCGAAATCGGCGATGATCGCCGCGCGGCGCGGCGCGCTCTCGACCGAGACGAAGCGCCAGGGCTGGGCATTGCCGACCGAGGGCGCCAGGCTGGCGAGGTCGAGCAGCCTGTCGATCAGGGCCGGCGGCAGCGGGTCGGTGCGGAAACGGCGCACGTCCCTCCGCCAGGCGAAGAGCTCGGCGAGCCGGGCCTGGAAGGCCGCATCGAAGACCGGCGGTGACGGGGCGAGGCTCATGCAAGATCTTTCGCCGATCCGGGCCGCGGACGCTTTGGCGTCCGCGACATCGAAGCGTCAGGAAGAGCGCTTGGGTTCCTTGACCCAGAGCAGCAGCAGGAATCCCAGCACCAGGAAGGGCGGGATCGTCGCCATGCCGGCGCGCTGGCTGTCGAAGGCGGTGGTGGCGATGGCGAGCGCCCAGGGTCCGAAGAAGGCCGTGGCCTTGCCGGCCAGGGCATAGAGCCCGAAGAACTCGGTCGCGAGCTCGGGCGGGGCCAGGCGCGCCATCATCGAGCGGCTGGCGGCCTGGGTGGGGCCCAGGAAGATGCCGATCGCCAGCGCCAGCACCCAGAACCAGACCACATCGTCGACCAGCAGGATCGCGATGCCCAGCAGGGTCGTGGCCGCGAGCGCGATCAGGATGGTGGGCTTGGCGCCGATCCAGTCGTCGACCCAGGCGAAGCCGGCGGCGCCCAATCCGGCGGTCACATTGAGCGCGATGCCGAATATCAGCACCTGCTCGAGGCTCATGCCGAAGCTGCCGGCGGCATAGATCCCGCCGAAGGCGAAGAGCGTGTTGAGGCCGTCGATATAGATCATCTTGGCCAGCAGGAAGCGCGCGATGTTGGCGTGACGGCGCAGATCGCGGAAGGTCCGTATCAGCTGCGCGAGCCCGTCGCCGACGGCGGCGACCAGACCGCGTCCCGTGGCGGCACGGTCCGGCACGAACAGGAACAAGGGCAGGCAGAAGAGCCCGAACCAGCCGGCGGTCAGAAGCATGGTGGCCCGCACATGCTCGGCCTGCGATTTGTCGAGCCCGAACAGCGGATGGGCCGGTAGCACGAAAGCCACCAGCGCCAGGGCGAGACAGACGAGGCCGCCGGCATAGCCGAGCCCCCAGGCCCAGCCGGAAATGCGCCCGATGCGGTCGGGCCGCGCCAGGCCCGGCAGCATCGCATTGTAGAACACGGTGCCGAGCTCGAAACCGACGGTCCCGACCGCCATCGCGATCAGGGCCAGCATCGCAAAGGCCGGATCGGGCCGCACGAACCACAGCGCCGCCGTCGCCGCCACGGTCAGGAGCGTCAGCCCCGCCAGCCAGGGCTTGCGCCTTCCCCCGACATCGGCGACCGCGCCCAGGAGAGGGCTGAGCAAGGCGATGACGAGGGCGGCCAGCCCCGTCGCCTGGCCCCAGGCGGCGGTTCCCGCCGCGGGGCTCGCCGCCACATAGCTGGTGAAATAGGCGCTGAAGAGGAAGGTCTGGACCACCGTCGGAAAGGCGGAGTTGGCCCAATCGAAGAAGCACCAGGCGAGGATGGCGCGCCGTTGCTCGGACTTGCCACCCTTGACCAATTCGAGAGTTCCGCCGCCCGGTACCGGCGGCGCTTCCGATCCCGCGATCGTCAACTCAGCCGCCGAGCAGCGAGCGCAGCTCGCGATTGGCGACGGCGAGCTTCGCGAGATCGAGCCCGCCCTGCTGGCGCAGATCGGCGAACAGCATCTCAATGCGGTGGACGGCCGATCCGCGCGCCTGTGCCCATTGCTCGATCGCCTCGGATTCCGCCAGGCCGTCGGCGACGCCATTGGCCCCCAGCATCCGCTCGGTCAGCACGCGCTGATGCGAATAGAGATCGTCGAGCACGGCAGCCACCGCCATGCGGTCCCAATGGGTGTCGAGATTGACCCCGCCGGTGGCGCTGCGCAGCCAGTTCAGATGGAAGCGCACGCCGACCGCATAGAAGGTGCGCGCGACGCGCTCCAGCGACTTGCCGCTGCGCTGCGCGATCCGCACGATATCCAGGCCGGGGGCGAGCAGATCGAGCCGCGCCACCTTGCGCGCCAGGAGATCGGGCACGCCCTCGAGCGTCAGCGCCTCGACCCGCTTGGCGAAGGCCGCGCGATCGGTCTCGGTCAGATGATCCTCGAGATTGGCCCCGAGCTTGGCGATGTCGCCGCGATGCGCCTCGATGTGGGCGGCGATGTCGAGCGGCAGCTTGCCGTTGCGCAGGAACCAGAGCGTGCCGGCCTCGGCCAGCCGCACGGTCGCGTCCGCCATCAAGGCCTGGAACTTCGCCGGCACCTTGTTGTCGAGCGCCTCGATCTCGGCCCAGAGCGCCCGCAGCTCGAACACCGCGCGGGTGACCGCATAGGCCCGCGCGATGTCGGAAGCGGCCTGGCCGGTCTTCTCCTTCATCACATGGATGAAGGTGATGCCGGCGCGGTTGACCAGGCTGTTGGTCACGACGGTGGCGATGATCTCGCGGCGCAACTGATGCTGGGCGATCTGCTCGGGAAAGCGCTCCTGCAGCAGCTTCGGGAAATAGCGGCGCAGATCGTCGATGAGCTGCGGATCGTCGGGCAGGTCGGAGGGCAGCAGCTCGTCATAGAGCGACATCTTGGCATAGGCCATCAGCACGGCCAGCTCCGGCCGCGTCAGGCCGTTGCGCTGCGCCAGCCTCGTCGCCAGGGTCTCGTCGTCGGGCAGGAACTCGATCGCGCGGTCGAGCTTGCCGGCGCGTTCCAAGGCCCGCATGAAGCGGCCCTGCTGGTCGAGGCGGAACCAGCCTTGCGTCTCGGCCAGGGTCAGCGCCTGGGTCTGGAGATAATTGTCGCGCAGGACCAGGGCGGCGACATCGTCGGTCATCTGCGTCAGGAGCTTGTCGCGCTGCTTCAGCGTCAGGTCGCCCGCCGCGACCGACGCGTTCAGCAGGATCTTGATATTGACCTCATGGTCGGAGCAGTCGACGCCGGCCGAATTGTCGACCGCGTCGGTATTGAGCCTCCCGCCCTTCAGCGCATAGGCGATGCGGCCGCGCTGGGTGAAGCCCAGATTGGCGCCCTCGCCCACCACCTTGCAGCGCAGCTCCTCGGCATCGACGCGCAACGCGTCGTTGGCGCGGTCGCCGACGTCCGCATGGGTCTCGGCCGCCGCCTTCACATAGGTGCCGATGCCGCCGAGCCAGAGCAGTTCGATCGGCGTCCTCAGCATCGCGCGCATCAGGTCGTTGGGCGAGATGCTGTCGACCGTCAGGCCGAAGGCGGCTTTCATCTGCGGCGTCACGGCAAGCCGCTTGGCCTTGCGGTCGAAGACGCCGCCGCCCTCGGAGATCAGGCTGGCGTCATAGTCGATCCAGCTCGAGCGCGGCAGGTCGAACAGCCGCTTGCGCTCGGCGAAGCTTTTGCCTGCGTCGGGCGCCGGATCGACGAAGATATGGAGATGGTTGAAGGCGCCGATGAGCTTGATGTGCGGCGACTGCAGCATGCCGTTGCCGAACACGTCGCCCGACATGTCGCCGATGCCGATGACGCTGAAATCGGTGCTCTGCACATCCGTGCCGGTCTCGCGGAAATGGCGCTTGACCGATTCCCAGGCGCCGCGCGCCGTGATCGCCATCTTCTTATGGTCGTACCCGACCGAGCCGCCCGAGGCGAAGGCATCGCCCAGCCAGAAGCCGTATTCGAGCGAGACCGAGTTGGCGATATCCGAGAAAGTGGCCGTGCCCTTGTCGGCCGCCACCACGAGATAAGGATCGTCGGGATCGCGCCGCACCAAGTTGGGCGGCGGCACCAGGCCGTTGGCGGTGAGATTGTCGGTCAGGTCGAGGAGACCCCGCATCATGGTCTTGTAGCATTCGATCACCTCGGCCTGGAGCTGATCGCGGCTGGCGCCGACCGGCGGCTTCTTGACGACGAAACCGCCCTTGGAGCCCACCGGCACGATGACGGCGTTCTTCACCATCTGCGCCTTCATCAGCCCCAGCACCTCGGTGCGGAAATCCTCGCGCCGGTCGGACCAGCGGATGCCGCCGCGCGCCACCTTGCCGCCGCGCAAATGCACCGCCTCCACGCGCGGTCCATAGACCCAGATCTCGTACACGGGACGCGGCAGCGGCAGCTCATCGATCAGCCGGCTGTCGAGCTTGAACGAGACATAGGTCTTCGATTCGCCGTCGCCCACGGTCTGGTAGTGGTTGGTGCGCTGGGTCGCCAGGATCAGATTGAGGAAGCGGCGCAGGATCCGGTCTTCGTCGAGATTGGCCACCTGGTCGAGTTCGCGCTCGATCTCGGCCTTGATCGCGTCGGCGCGGGCTTCCGCCTCGGCGCGATGCGAGGGATCGAACAGGGTGCGGAACAGCTTGACCAGCAGGGCGGCGATGCCGAAGTTGCGCGCCAGCGTCTCTTCCATGTAGCTCTGGCTGAAGGCCACCTGGATCTGGCGCAGATATTTGCAATAGGCCCGCAGGATGACCACGTCGCGCCAGGTCAGGCCGGCCAGCAGCACCAGCCGGTTGAAGCCGTCGTCGTCCGCCTTGCCGCGCCAGGCCCGCTCGAAGGCCTTCTGGAAATTGTCCTTCACGATGCCGATGTCGATGTCGCGGCCGTCGGCGGTGCACATCAGGAAATCGTGGATCCAGACCGGGCGGGGCCGATCCAGCGGCCGCACCAGATGCGGGGCCTCGGAGATCACCTTGAGGCCCATATGCTCCAGCATCGGCAGCACGTCCGAGAGCGGGATCTGGTCGCCGGCATTGTAGATCTTGAAGCGCAGCTCGCTCGGCGGCGCCTCGACCGGCCGGTAGAGGCTCATGGTCAGGCGGCCGCTTTCCAGCGCCTTCTCGATCAGGCCGATATCGAGGACGGCGCCATGCGCGTCGAAGCGCTCGCGATAGCCGGTCGAGAAGGCGCCGGCATAGCGGCGCAACAGCAGCAGCCCCTGCTCCTCGCCGCGCGCATCGACCAAGGCTTCCTGCAGGCTGTCGGCCCAGGAGCGGCCGGCCTCGACCAGCTTCGCCTCGAGTTCGGCGGTATCGACGTCGGGCACGGCGCCCGGCGTGGTGGCGACGATGAGCTGCAGCCGGCTCAGGGCCGCGTCGGTCATCTGCGTATAGAAGGCGGAAAGGCGGCCGTTGAAGGCCTTGGTGACGATGTCCTGCATGCGCAGGCGCAGTTCCGTGGTGAAGCGGTCGCGCGGCACATAGATCAGGCAGGAGACGAAGCGCTCGAACGGGTCCTTGCGCAGGAACAGGGCGACGCGCTGGCGCTCCTGCAGATGCAGGATGCCGAGCGCGATCTCGAACAGCTCGTCGTCGGTCGCCTGGAACAGCTCGTCGCGCGGATGGCTCTCGAGGATGTGCAGGAGCGCCTTGCCGTCATGGCTGTTGGGCTCGAAGCCGGCGCGGGCGATGACGCGCTCCAGCTTGCGCCGCAGCAGCGGGATCTCGCGCGGGCTCTTGTTGTAGGCGACCGAGGTGAAGAGGCCGATGAAGAGCTGCTCGCCCGCGGGATTGCCCTCGGCATCGAAGCGCTTGATGCCGATCGTGTCCATATGGACCGGGCGGTGCACGGTCGCGCGCTTGTTCGACTTCATGATCGCCAGCAATTGCGGCTGGCGCATGAAGGCGCGCACCTCGGCCGGCATGCGCTCGAAATTCTTCTGCCGGTCGAAGACCGAGTAGTTGTCGTCGCTGAGGATGCCGAGCCCGCTGCCGGCGCGGACCGTCAGGGTCGCGTTGTCGCCCTCGCCGGAAAAATCGTACTCGCGATAGCCGAGGAAGGTGAAATGATCCTCGCCGACCCAGGCGAGAAAATCGTGAGCCTCCGAGACTTCGTCCTTCGGCAGCGGCAGTTTGGACTGGGCCAGCTCCCGGGTGATCTGCTCGATGCGGGCGCGCATCGCCGGCCAGTCGCGCACCGCGAGGCGCACCTCGGTCAGGACCGATTCCAGCCCCAGCTTGATCTGTTCCAGCGTCTCCGGAGCGCTTTGCTCGGAGATGCGGATCTGCATGTAGGATTCCGCCGGCGCCGCGGCCTCGCCGGTACCGGTCAGCTGGCCCTTGGCGTCGCGCTTTACGCGCAGGATCGGATGGATGACGAGATGGACCGTGAGCTCGCGCCGGTTGAGCTCGGCCGTGACCGAGTCCACCAGGAACGGCATGTCGTCATTGACGATCTCGACCACGGTGTGCGGCGAACGCCAGCCATGCTCGTCGAGACGGG
This sequence comes from uncultured Alphaproteobacteria bacterium, assembly GCA_963696655.1. GTDB lineage: Bacteria > Pseudomonadota > Alphaproteobacteria > Dongiales > Dongiaceae > Hypericibacter. Next base: position 11,920 of record CAVOLB010000053.1, on the reverse strand, counting down.
GGTTGTAGACCCGCACCTTGGCGCTGCCGGGCGCCCGCTGCAGGCCGAAATTCCACAAGGTCATCGCCGCCGAGAACAGGTTCTCGGGGCTGTCCTCGAGAATGTCGTCGGGCGGCACGTTGGCATAGAACAGCCGCACGAACCGCTCGACATCCGCGGCGCGCTTGCGATCGAGGCGCTGCGCCGTCGTCTGCGCGGTGCGTTCGATCAGATCGGCTTTCGCCTGCTCGGCCCTGGTCGGCATGGTGATGTCCTTCGCCTTCGCTGACGTATCCTGCGGGAGGTCCCGCCGGCCGGCCCAGGGCCGGCCGGTTCAATCGGGATGCACGCTAGCCCCCTGGAAAATAAGGGCAAGCCTCCACCCTCAACAGTAAAGCTGATTTTAACACCCGTCATATTACCCTGTTTTGGCAATGTGATAGCCGGCCCGTAAAGGATTTGCCGCGGATTTGATCGGGGGCGCCGGGCCGGCTCACGCCAAGGGGCTCGAGGCCGGCCGCCGGGCGGCCATGTGGGCCCGGGAGCCGGCCGGAAGCGCCGGGTGGGGTCGAGAGCGAAGGAGTGCCATGGGATGACGATCATGGGTGAGGCGCGCGTCGAGCAGATGCTGCGGCGACTGCCGCCGAATGTCCGCAACGCGCTGTCGGAGGATCAGACCGAGGCCATCAGGCACGCCATGTCGGAGCGCTGGCCGGAGCCGCGCCATCCGCTGGACCTGCGGGTCAGCCTGCCCTGGCCGGGAGGCGGGATCTTCCTGTCGCTGGTCGGCGGACGCGAACGACGTTCGCCGGCCCGCCTTCGGCAGGAACGCGCCAGCCGGCCCTTCGTCACCGTCGGCAACGCCCTGTTCTTCCTCATGCTGGCGATTCTGATGGCGTTGTTGATGGGCGGCGGCATCGCCATCGCCTGACACCGGGCGCACGCGCCCACGCGCCCTCATTCGCCGATGCTGAGCTGGCGGATCGCGCGGTAAGTGCGCGACAGGATCTGCCGGCGCAACAGCACCAGCAGCATGACCGTGGTCATCGCCACGAAGACCCAGGGATGGACGAACCATCCCAGCGCGGCCAGCCCGAAATAATAGGACCGCAGGCCGCCATTGAAGCTCGACATGCCGAGGCTCAGGATCTGCGAGATATGCCGGGCGTAATATTTCTTGGTCGCGGGCTCGACCGGCGGCATCGGCGCGGCACCGATCAGGACGCAGGCATAATTGAGCTGGCGGATGGCCCAGGTGAAGCGCAGGAAGCCATAGATGAAGATCGCGATCAGCAGCAGCACCTTGAGCTGGAACAGCCCCGCCGTGGTCGGGATCGCGAACACCAGATCGCTGAAGATCGCATAGGCCTGCTTCAGCGCGCCCAGCAGGCCGACCACGGCCGCGAGCACGATGATCGTGCAGGAGGCGAAGATCGAGACCGAATGGATCACATGGCCGACGAGACCGGAATCCACGATCCGTTCCCGGCGATCCATCATCACCAGGAACCACTGCTCGCGCAGCCGCTTGAGATGCTGATTGAGACCCCAGGGCCGCGTCAGCAGATGATCGACGATCATCGTATAGCCGCCCCAGGTGAGGAGGAACCAGCCCAGCGCCACCCAGTCGAGCGGCGACAATTCGTTCGCCAGGGCGGAGAGGCCGGGCGGTAGGGGCATTCAGTTGGCCCGCGCGGGCTTCAGCTGATAGCGGCCCGCGACGATGCCGTCGAACATCTCCGTGACCATGGGGTGGCGGATCGGCCCGTTCTCGTCGTCGGGCAACAGAATTCTGCTCCGACACATAGGCCACATAGGTGGTCTGGGCGTTCTCGGCGAGCAGATGGTAGAAGGGCTGGTCCTTGCGCGGCCGGACCTCGGCCGGGATCGCCTCATACCACTCCTCGGTATTGGCGAATTCGGGATCGACATCGAAAATGACACCGCGAAACGGAAAGATCCGATGCCGCACGATCTGCCCGATGGTGTATTTGCTGAGCTTGGCCGGCATGAGGGTTCGGTTTCGCCCGGCCCCCGGGCGGCGTCCGCCTCCGCCCGCAGGGCGGAAACCCGGAAGACCAGGGCCGATTCTCTTTCCTGCCAGCAGTTTAGCATGGGATTCGAGGAGAAAAAGGGCAGCGCTTGGGCGGCACGCCGTTCGGACCGGTCCGCGGCGGGCAAGGGCGCGGCGGGCGGCGCGGTTTGTTGGTCGACGGACAAGGCAACCGCTCCCGGATGAATTGTCTTTTTCCTGTTGCGGTTGCGGGTTAGGTTGACACGCAGAGGCGAGAAGGGGACCGAGAGACCGCATGACAAATGCCGCCTTCTATCTTGAAGCCACGGCGCTGCGTTCGCCCGATGCGACCGCGGTCATTTTCCGCGACCGCCCCTACAGCTACAGCCAGATCCATCGCTGGGCGAGCCGGGTCGCTTCCGGTCTGACGGCGCAAGGTTACGGTCCTGGCGATCGCATCGCGCTCTGCTGCAACAACCGTCCCTCCTTCCTGATCGCCTATTTCGGCATCCTGATGACGGGCGCCACCGTCGTGAATCTGCTCTGGACGTCGACCGAGCAGGATTTCGCCTTCATGCTCGAGGATTCCGAGGTCGACGCGTTTCTCTGCTTCGACAATTACGGCGACGACCAGGTCGCGCCCCGCGCGATCGCCGCCATGCGCCGCGTGCCGCGCGTCAAGCAGCTCTGGATTCTGCCGGTCGATCCCGAAGGGGCCTCGACCGTCAAAGGATTTCCGTCGCTCGCCGACCTGATGAAGGGTCAGCCTGAGCGCGTCACGATCCGTCATTTCGAGCGCGAGGATCCCGCGCTCGTGGTCTATACCTCCGGCTCGACCGGCAAGCAGAAGGGCCTCGAGATTTCGGCCGGCGCCGTCGCCGAGGTGGTCGCCCTCACCGTGCCGCTGTTCGAGATCGACCATTGCCGCGTGCGTCTTTCCATCTTCACGATGGAATGCATGATGTCGCAGCTGTTCCTCGTCCTGCAGCCGGTCTTCCTCGGCCAGAGCGTCATCTATCTCGAATGCGAGAATCCCGAGACCCTGATCGATGCCAGGAATCCCGGCGTCGTCTGGCAGAACATCGTCGATCACGGCGCCACCTTCATCGTCGCGGTGCCGAGCTTCTACCGCTGGCTCCTGGATCATGCCGAAGGCGTGCGCAAGGAGCAGGTGCCGCTCAAGCTCTGCATCAGCGGCGGCGCCGCTTTGCCCGCGAGCTGGGAGAAGGAGTTCCGCGAGCGGCTCGGAGTCCAGCTGCGGGCCGGCTATGGCGCGTCGGAGACCTGCGCGGCGCTCGCCTGGTCCTGGCCCAGCGGCGGCCAGCATGAAGGCTATACCGGCAAGATCCTGCCGGGCATCGAGGCGCGTATTGTCGATGACAACGACAACGATCTGGCGCTGACCGATCGCGGCCATCTGCTGGTGCGCTCGCCCGCGATGATGACGCGCTATATCAACCGCCCCGATCTGACCGCGACCACGATGAAGGACGGCTGGTATCACACGCGCGACATCGCGACCTTCAGCAGCGACGGCTATCTCAAGATCATCGGGCGGATGGACAGCCGCATCACGCGCGGCAACGAGCATATCGTGCCCGAGGTGGTGGAGAGCCTGCTGCAGCGTCATCCGGCCGTCTCGCTGGCGGCCGTGGTGGCGGTTCCGCACCCGACCTACGGCCAGGACGGGAAAGCCTTCGTCACCTTGAAGCAGAAGAAGGCGATCGACGCGCAGGCTTTGCTCGACTGGCTGCGCGGCGAACTGCCGGTCGGCCAGGCACCGGGACAAATCGAAATTCGCGACGCCTTGCCGATGACGAACACGGGCAAGATCGCACGCCACATGCTCAGCTGAACCGGCGGTCCCCGCTTGCCGCCTCCTCCGCCTTCGCCCTGCTCCTCCGCGAGCCGCCATGCTCTGATTTCGGGCCGGCGGCGCTCGACGGAGGCCTGAGGTGACGGACGGAAGCGCGACCGTTCTGCCGGCGCCGCTGCTTCGTCCGGGCGAGCGCCGCATCAGCCTGATCGCGATCCTCGCCAGCGCCTTCGCCTCCACCGTGACCTTCGCCATATCGACGCCGCTCCTCTCCATGCGCCTCGAGGCGCAAGGTGTGAGCGGCAGCGTCATCGGATTCAACACCGCCATCGAGGCCGCGGCGATCCTGTTCTTCACGCTCGCGACGCCGACCCTGGCGCGGCGCCTCGGTGCCGCCAACGCGCTCTATCTCGGCGTCGCCATCATGACGGCGGCCATCGCGCTGCTGCCGGTGTGGAACAGCATCGAAGGCTGGTTCGTGCTGCGCTTCGTGATGGGTGCCGGCATCGCCATCCATTGGGTGATCGGCGAGGTCTGGCTCAATACCGTCGCCGACGACGCCACGCGCGGACGCGTCGTCGGGCTCTATGTCACGACCATGTCGGCCGCCTACTGTCTGGGATTCCCGGTGCTGATGGTCACCGGCACCGAGGGATACCTGCCTTTCTATCTCATCACCGGCACGGTGGCGGCTTCGGCTCTGCCCCTGATTTTCGCGCGGAGGTTGATTCCGTCCCTGCCCTCGGAGCCGGCCGCGCACTACGCCACCCTGCTGCGGCGCCAGCCGACCCTGATGGCGGCGGCGGTGCTGAACGGCGTGCTGATCAACTCGGTGCTGGCCTTCTTCCCGATCTTCTCGGATCGCATGGGTGTGGGCGAGCGTGCCGGTTTCGGCATGCTCTTCGCCGTGGCGCTGGGCAACGTCCTCCTTCAATTGCCGATCGGCATGATGGCCGACCGGCATGACGGCCGCGACGGACGCAAGCTCCTGATCCTGCTGGCGGTCGGAAGCGCCGCCGGATTCCTGCTGCTGCCGCTGGTGCTGGACAGTTTGGCGGCCTGGCCGCTGCTGACCATCTGGGGCGGTTCCTTCGGCGGGCTCTATACGGTCGGGCTCGCCATGGTGGGGCGGCGCTTCGGGCCGGGCGATCTGGCTGCTGCCAACGCGCTTTTCGCCTTCACCTACGAGACCGGAACCCTGGTCGGGCCGGTCTTCGTCGGGACCAGCCTCGATCTCTGGAATCCTTACGGCTTCCTCGCCGCCGGCGGCGGCGCCTGCCTGGTTTTCCTCCTCATCGCCCTGACCCGCCGCGTCTAGCGGCTTCCCGGCGCGTCCGGCCGAAGGGGCTTTGCCGCGCCGCACGCGATCGCCATATCATCCGGGAGTCGGGCACAGGAGCATTCGGCGATGAACGGCAAAACCAACGATCGCGCGGCACCCGTCACGATCCTCGGCTGGGGCCATACCCGCTTCGGCAAGCTCGGCGACCAGACCCTGGAAAGCCTGATGGGGGCCGCCGCCACCGAGGCCCTCGCCCATGCCGGGATCGAGGCGCGCGACATCGACGAGGTGGTCGTCAGCCACTTCAACCAAGGCATGGACCCGCAGGGCTTCCCCGCCTCGCTGCCGATCCAGGCCCTGCCCGATCTGCGCTACAAGCCGGCGACGCGGGTCGAGAATGCCTGCGCCAGCGGCTCGGCCGCGATCCAGCAGGGCATCAAGTCGATCGCCGCCGGCCAGGCCCGGCTGGTGCTGGTGGTGGGGGCCGAGAAGATGACCGGCAACAGCGGCCCCGTTATCCAGAAGGCCCTGGCCTCGGCCAGCTATGTCGCCGAGGAAGGCGGGCCCGACGCCTCCTTCGCCGGCATCTTCGCCCAGATCGCGCGGCTCTATTTCCAGCGCTATGGCGACAAGTCGGATGCGTTGGCGCGGATCGCCGCCAAGAATCACGGCTATGGCGCGCTCAATCCCCTGGCCCATCTGCAGAAGGATCTGGGCTACGAGTTCTGCCGGCGGATCACCGCGGAAAATCCCCTGGTGGCGCCGCCGTTGCGGCGCACCGATTGCTCGATGGTCTCCGATGGTGCCGCCGCGATCGTGCTGGCGGCGCCCGACCTCGCGGGGTCCAATGACCGCGAGATCCGGATTCGCGCGAGCGCGCATGTGAACGATGCGCTTCCCATGAGCGGACGCGACATGACCTTTCTCGAAGGCGCCGCGCGGGCCTGGCAACAAGCGCTGTCGCGCGCCGGGCTCGCGCTCGACGATCTCGATTTCGCCGAGAGCCATGACTGCTTCACCATCGCCGAACTGATGCAGTACGAGGCCATGGGCCTCGCCAAGCCCGGCCACGGCGCCGAGCTGCTCGAGGAGGGTGCCACTTCGCTGGGCGGCCGGCTGCCGGTCAATCTCTCGGGCGGGCTCAAGGCCAAGGGCCATCCGATCGGCGCCACCGGCGTCTCCATGCATGTCATCGCCGCGCGCCAACTCGCGGGCGATCCCCTGGGCGCCAAGCGCGAGGGCGCCCGGCTCGGCGGCCTCTTCAACATGGGCGGCGCCGGCGTGGCGAATTACTGCAGCATTCTGGAACGCGTGCGATGAGGCCATCATCGCGAAGGGCTTGAGCAGGAGCGGCGTGACGGTCTGCTTCTTTCTTCTCACAAGAAGAAAACGAGAATCCCGATCCGAAGAAGCAATCCCCTCCCCCCTTGTGGGGGAGGGTTAGGGAGGGGGGTACCGCGATCTCGAGGGCAGGGCGGAATCTCCGAATACATTTCCGGAGACCGAGTCAGTCACCCCCTCCCTGCCCTCCCCCATCAAGGGGGAGGGGATAGATCTTCGATTTCTTCCCTACGACCGCTTCGCCGGCACCACCAGCGCGTCCAGCGCGGCGCAGCCTTGGGGTTTCACCAGCAGCGGGTTGATGTCGATCTCGGCGAGATGGTCGCCGAGATCGACCGCCAAGGCCGAGAGCCGCACCAAGGCGCGCGCGAGGGCCGCGATGTCCGAAGGCGGTGCGCCGCGCAGGCCCGAGAGCAGCCGGCGCACCTTGAGCTTGTCGATCAGGCGCAAGGCGGTCGCTTCGTCGAGCGGCGCCAGCGCCGCCTGGACGTCGCGCATCAGCTCGACCAGGGTGCCGCCGGCGCCGACGAGGATCACCGGCCCGAATTGCGGATCCTGCTTCAGCCCCAGCACCAGCTCGACCCCGCCCGGCGCGAAGCGCGTGACCAGCACATGCGAGCCGATCCGCTCGTTGAGGTCGAGGAAGGCCGCTTCGACCGCGGCCTCGTCGCGCAGGTTGAGCTTGACGCCGCCGAGATCGGATTTGTGCGCGATGTCGGGCATGGCGGTCTTGAGCACCACCGGATAGCCCAGGACCGCGGCCGCCTGCTTCGCCTCCGCGAGCGTATAGACCAGGCGATAGGGCAGGACCGGAATGCCGTAATCCGCCAGCAGCGCCAGCCCCTCGGCCTCGGACAGGACGCGGCCGCGCGCGAGCCGTTCCTTCCAGCGCCGGCTGACCGCGGCCGACGCCAGCGACGGCATCGCAATCCGCGGACGCAGACGATGATCGCGATAATCGAGCGCATGGCGCACGGCCCGCAGCGCCGGCACGGTGCCGTCGAGCACCGGCACGCCGGCGCGGGTCACCTCGACCGCGCGGCGCTGATGATCGAGCGACGCCGAGTTGGTCGCGAGCACGACCGGCTTCGAGGTTTGGGCCGCCGCATCGAGGCAGGCTTGCGTGCAGGTCTCGCTGTAGAGATTGTCCTGCAGCATGTCGAGGAAGAACATGCCGATCGCGGTGGCGGGATCCTCGAGCAGCGCCTGGAAGCAGTCGCGCATGATCCCGCCATAGTCGTTGCCGGTGCCGAAGGCATCGAGCGGATTGACCGGATCGAGCCCGTAATCCAGCCGCGCCGCGAGCTTCGCCTTCGTCCCTTCGCCGATCGCGGCGAAGGGGATGCCGATATCGGCCGCGTGATCGACCACGAGCTCGCGCTCGCCGCCCGATTCATGGATCGTCGCCACGGCACCCGGCCCGACGCGGCGCGGATGCGAGAGCAGCAGCAGGGTCGTCACCAGCTCGTCGATCGTGTCGACACGGGCGACGCCGTAGCGATCGAACAGCGCGCCATAGGCCACGTCGTTGCCGGCGAGGGCACCGGTATGGCTGACGGCCATCTGCGCCGCCTGCTCGCTGCGCCCGACCTTCAGCACCACCACCGGCACGTCCTGCGCCTGCGCTCGCTCCAGGCTCCGCCGGAACGCCTCGGGATCGCGCACGCCCTCGAGGAAGAGGCCGATGGCGCGGGTCGAATCGAGCCCCAGCGCGTAATCCATATAGTCCGCCGTCGTGGTCGAGAGCTCGCGCCCGGTGGAGACCGCGAAGTTCAGGCCGAGGCGATGATTGTGATTGACGACGGCGGCGAAGACCGAGCCGGACTGGCTGAGGAAGGCGACGCCGCCCGGCAGGCGCTCGATGAAGGGATAGGAGTTCACATGGATGCGGGCTTCGTAATGGCAGAACCCCATCGAGTTGCCGCCGCAGATCGGCATGCCGGCCTCGCGCGCCATGGCGGAGAGACGATCGGCGAGGCGCGGCTCCTGCGCCTCCGGCATGACGCAGCTGCCGAAGATCGCGGCGGCCCGGGCGCCGGCCCCGATCGCCTTCCCGAGCTGCTCCTCGAGCTTCTCGTTCGCAACCGCCAGCACGGCCAGATCGACCGCTTCCGGCAGCGCCTCGAGCCCGGCATGGCAGGCCAAGCCCTCGATCTGCTGGTAGCGCGGATTGACGGGAAAGATGCCACCGCCAAAGCCCAATGACTTCAGCGTCCGGAGCATCGATTGCCCGGTGCTGTGCTCCCTCGGCGAGGCACCGACGATGGCGATGGAGCGCGGCTCGAGCAGCGGCGAGAGCTTGTGATCGGTCATTGACGCTGACTGTCCCTGGAAGGACAGGACGATATCAATCCCTGTTTTTCTGGGGCTACGGCTATTTCCGACGGCCCCGTCAGAATCGGTCGAAAGGTGGAAATGGGTCCTGGCCTGCCTATCTCTATGGATAGAATGACCCATGGCGCAGGAGATCCCCATGACCATGCCAGCCAAAGCCATGAAGCTGCCGGGGCCCGATCACCCGATCGCGATCGAGCCCAATCCGCGACGGGTCCGCATCACCTGGAACGGCAAGGTCATCGCCGACACGGCGCACGCCTTGACCTTGCGCGAAGCGGCCTATGCCCCGGTGCAGTACATTCCGCGCGCCGATGTGAAGATGGACCTGCTGAAACGGACCGACCACAGCACCCACTGCCCCTATAAGGGCGACGCGTCCTACTACAATATCGAGCAGGACGGTCAGCGCGCCGAGAACGCGGTCTGGAGCTACGAGGCGCCCTACGACGCGATGGCCTCGATCAAAGGCCACCTCGCCTTCTATCCGAACCGTGTCTCCTCGATCGAGGAACTCTCGGCTTGAGCGCGGGCTCGATCCGCTAAAGCGCCTTGCGCAGCGTCAGATTGTAGCGATAGGGACCCGTCAACGGATCGATGCCCGGCGCCAGCGGGTCGATCCCGTGATAGCGGTGGCGCGAGGGCCCGCCCCACACCACCACATCGCCGCTTTCCAGCCGCAGCCGCACCGGCTTCTGGCGACGCTCCTCGCCGCCGAAGAGAAAGACCGCGGGCAGGCCGAGCGAGACCGAGACGATCGGCTGCGAGAAATCGCGCTCGTCCCTGTCCTGATGCAGCGAGAGCTTCGCGCCCGCCTCGTAGCGATTGATCAGGCAGGCATCGGGCTCGAAGCCGGCAAAGCCCGCGGCCTTGGCGGCGCCCGCGGCCAGCGCGCGGAACATCGGCGGCAAGGCAGGCCAGGGCCGGCCGCTCTCGGGATCGGCGGCGCCGTAGCGATAGCCGCCGAGATCCGTGATCCAGCCGGCCTCGCCGCAGTTCGTCATGGCGACCGACATCGCATAGCCGCCCGGCGTCACCATGCGGCGGAAGGGCGCCGCCTTGGCGACATGCTCGATCTCCTGCAGCAGCGCCGGCAGGCTCGCCTGCACGAAGCCGCGCAGCAGGGCGGCACCCGGCGCCAGCGGACTGATGCCACCGGCCCTCGGCGCGGTGCCGGCAAAGAGATCGGCCAAGGCGCCCATGTTCTCTCTCATCGCGCGTCGTGAAAGATAATGCCGAGGGTGAAGCGGCGCCCGCTCTTGAGCCGGCTCACGCCATGGCGCATCGCGCTGCGATAGACGCCGCGCTTGCCCTGCACCGGCCGGTGATTGACCGCGAAGATCACGCCTTCGCCCTGCGTCAATGACACCACCTCGCCCCGCGATTGCTGGCGAGGCCGCTGCTCCGTCAGCATGAACTCCCCTCCGGTAAAATCCTGGCCGGGCGCGCTCAACAGGAAGGCGACCTGCAGCGGAAAGGCCAGGTCGCCGTAAAGATCCTGGTGCAGGCAATTATAATCGCCGGCACCGTATTTCAACAGCAGCGGCGTGGGCCGGCGCTGGCCGGCCTCATGGCAGCGCTCGAGATAGGCCTCATGCGTGGAGGGATAATCCGCTGCCGCGCCCAGCGCCGCCTGCCAGCGATTGGCGAGCGGCGCCAGCTGCCGATAGAGCGCGCCGCGCAGGACCGACACCGCCTCGGGCAGGGGATAGCCGAAATATTTATACTCGCCGCGCCCGAAGCCATGGCGCGCCATGATGACCTGGCTGCGAAAGCGGGCCTCTTCGTCATAGCCCGCGATCAAAGCCTCGCACTCGGCCGGCGTCAGGAGCGGGCCCGTCGTGGCGTGGCCCCGCTCGTCGAGCGTGGCGTCCAGGCGCTCCCACTCCAGCGCCTGGATGCGGCTCTCCAAGTCGCCATCCGAGCGGGCGCGAGGGGAGCGGCGATTCGGGGAGGAACGGGTCATGGCGGTCATCCTGGGGCTGCGGTCGTTCGGAACAAGCGTCATGGGTTTCTCCGGATTGGCGCTGTCGGTTGGATTAGGTCTTGCCGGGCTCTGTCGCGCGCCCCGGATCTTGCGGATGGCGACGACGCCGGCCGGACGCGTCCCGCCGACCCGCCTCGCCATGGCCGTCCGGCCGTGATATCCGGATGACCAGCCGCCGGCCCGTCGCAACCGCGGGCCCCAGCCTGGGGATCTGTCTTGGCGAAGCCGCCTTCCACCACCCGGCGATCCTTGCCGCTGCAAGCGATCCTGACATTGCTGTTCGTCGGGATCATCGTGGTGACGGCGGGCGGGCTGGTGCTCTACAGCCATGAGCGGCTGTCGCGAATCGCGGAGGTCGAAGCCCGCGAGAATTTCGACCGGATCTCGGCGACGATCGCCCGGGGGATCGGCGGGGCGATCGGCTCGGCGCAGATCTTCCTCGAGACGGCCGCCCTCAGCCTCGACACCGACATGCCGCCCCAGCAGCTGGCGCCACTCTTCGCCCGGCTGCTGCGCGAGGTGGAACGCATCAATCCGGCGGTGACGGGCCTCACCTTCGGCCGGCGGGACGGCCGTTTCTATGCCGTGTTCGATCTCAGCCGCGGGATTCCGGAAGAGGTCGCGGCCATCGCCAGGAACAGGGCCGCCTTCGCGGTCCGGATCGGCCTCCAGACCGGGCCGGGCGCCGGCGAAGGGGCGGACGAGCATTGGCAGGTGCTCGACGGCGATCTGAAGACCATCGGCACCACCCCGATCACCACCACCGACTACGATCCCCGGCTGCGACCCTGGTACCAGGACGCCATGCGGCTCGGCGGCCTGGTCCTGACCTCGCCCTATCAGTTCCGGCCGCTGCCGGTGATGGGCGTCACCCTCGCGCAGCGTCTCGAGGATTCGCCGGGCGATGTGATTTCGATCGATGTCGAGCTCGACGATCTCGACCGGCAACTGGCCGAGCTGCGCGAATCGCCGGAGATGGAGCTTTTCGTCTTCGACGACCGCGGCAATCTGATCGCCCATCCCGACGCGGCCCGGCTGCGCATGGAGGTCCAGGCCGGCGCGCCCGAGGCGATGACGCCGATCGCCCTGCTCGACGATCCCGAAATCTCGGCGCTCTTTGCCAGCTATCGGACAGATTCGGGTTCGGGCGACCGTGTGGTCACGATC
>CAVOLB010000052.1:0-12225 GCA_963696655.1 uncultured Alphaproteobacteria bacterium | reverse complement strand
TCGGGTCGCCCCTATCTGACGCGATTCCAGGTCGTGAAAGGACCCGTTCGCGGCCTGACCACGGCGATGGCCGCCCCCTATGACCTGATCCTGGGGCCGGCCGACCGCCTGCAGACGCGCCTTCTGCTGGTCGGCCTGGCCGCGATCCTGGTCGGCGCCGTCATCGTGATGCTGGTGTCGGGCCGAGTCACGCGGCCTTTGCGCGACCTGCAGGCCGACGTCGCGCGCATCATGAAGTTCGATTTCGAGGAGCCGCCCCTGCGCCGCTCGAGCATCGGCGAGATCGTCGCGCTGGGCGGCGCCGTCACCGCGATGCGGGCGGCCTTGCGGCAATTCTCGCGCTATGTGCCGGGCCAGCTCGTGCACAACATCCTGGCCCACCGGGTGCAGCCGGAGCTCGGCGGCAAGCGGCAGACGCTGACGCTGCTCTTCAGCGACGTGGTGGGATTCACCACGCTCGCGGAGAATCTCGATCCCGAAACCCTGACCCAGGTGGCGTCACGCTATTTCAGCGAGGTGGGCGCCGCGCTGGTCGAATCCGGCGGCACCATCGACAAGTATATCGGCGACGCCGTGATGGCGTTCTGGAACGCGCCGACGCCGCAGCCCGATCATGTCCGCCTCGCCTGCCTGGGCGCACTCGAAGCGGCCGAACGGGTGAAGAAACTCAATGAGGCGCTCCAGGCCGAGGGCAGCCCCGTCATGCCGACGCGCTTCGGGCTTCATACCGGCGAGGTGGTGGTCGGCACGATCGGCTCGGTCGATCGCATCAACTACACGGCGCTGGGCCATGTGGTGAATCTGGCCTCGCGCATCGAGGGACTCAACAAGCGCTATGGCACGACCATCCTGGTCAGCGACGCGGTGCGCCAGGGGGCGGGCGAGGATTTTCTGTTCCGCTTCGTCGATTCCGTGGTGCCGGTCGGCGCCACCGAGCCGATCGCGCTCTATGAGCTGATGGGCCTCGCCGGGAAACTCCCGGACACGGGCCAGCGGGTCGCGCTGTGGAACGAGGCTTGCGCCCGCTACTACGCGCGCGACTGGGACGGCGTGCTGGCGCGGCTCGACCAGATGCAGGAGCGCTGGCCGGAAGACCGGCTGGCCCAGCTCTATCGCGACCGCGCCGACCGCCATCGCCGCGAGCCGCCGCCCGCCGACTGGACCGGCGTCGAGCGCGCGAAGACGAAGTAGCGCCGGAGCACTCAGGCGCCGGCGGCAGCCTTGGCCTTCGGCGCCGAGCCCATCCGGTCGCGAATCTCCGAGACGATCTCGAAGGAACGCAGCCGCGCCTGGTGATCGTAGATCTGCGCGGTGATCATGATCTCGTCGGCCTCGGTCCTGGCGATGAAGGCGTCGAGCCCGCGCCGGACGGTGTCGCGCGAGCCGATGATGGCCTCGGCCAGCGACCGGTCGATGCCGGCCTGCTCAACCGGCGACCAATGGCCTTCGCCGCTCTCCAAGGGCGGCTGGAGCGGCGTCGGATGGCCGCGGCGCAGATTGACGAACTGCTGCTGCAGCGAGGTGAAGAGACGCCGCGCCTCGGCATCGGTCTCGGCCGCGAAGACATTGAGGCCCAGCATCGCATAGGGCTTCTCGAGGGTCGCCGAAGGCTGGAACTGGCTGCGATAGATGTCGAGCGCCTGCATCATCAGGTCGGGCGCGAAATGCGAGGCGAAGGCGAAGGGCAAGCCGAGGATCGCGGAGAGCTGGGCGCTGAAGAGGCTCGAGCCCAGCAGCCAGATCGGGATCTTGAGGCCGACGCCCGGCACGGCGGAGACGGTCTGGCCGGGCTCGGGCGGACCCAGCAGCTGCTGCAGCTCCATCACGTCGCGCGGGAACTGGTCGTCCGACGCCGTCAGGTTGCGGCGAAGCGCCCAGGCCGTGCGCTGGTCGGTGCCGGGCGCGCGGCCCAGCCCCAGATCGATGCGGCCCGGATACAGCGATTCCAGGGTCCCGAACTGCTCCGCGATCACGAGCGGCGCGTGGTTCGGCAGCATGATGCCGCCGGAGCCGACGCGGATGGTCTTGGTGGCGGCGGCCACATGGGCGATCACGATCGAGGTGGCCGCGCTGGCGATGCCCGGCATGTTGTGATGCTCGGCCAGCCAGTAGCGCTTATAGCCCCAGCGCTCGGCATGGCGGGCCAGGTCGGCCGAGTTGCGGAAGGCGTCGGCGGCGGTGCCGCCGGCGCAGATCGGCGACAGATCGAGCACCGAAAATGGAATCATGAGTGGCTCCCGTTCGTGGGGCGGCAGCGATGCGCCTGACCGCTTGAATCTGGCCCTTGGCCGGAAGGACGCAACCCCTCCCCCGTTCTCATCCCCACAACCGCGAAGGGCTTTGCCCCAGAACCCCAGAATTGGCGAGCCCGATCGCGAGTGCCTTGCTTGAAATTGACCTCGTCGACAGCGGGGTCATGGCGATCCGGTCATGCTTCGGAACGCCATCAGTAGCTCGGCTTGTTCGGAAAGGGTGTGAGCTGAAGCTCGTGCGTCCAGCAGGAGCGGTCTTGCGTGTGCAGATAGTAGAACGCCTCGGCGATCTTGACCGGATTGATCAGGCTGTCGGGGTTCCGCTGCGCTTGCGGCAGCGCCCGGACCCCGGGGGAATCGATGAGACCGTCGATTACGACATTGGCCACATGCACGCCATGCTCGGAATATTCTTCGGTGAGCACCTGCGCCAGCGCGCGCATCGTGACCCGGGGGTAGTAGAGCGACTCGCCCGTCTTGCGCTTGGTGCCGCGCAGCGACTTGTTGTTGTTGGAGAAGAAGAACGAGCCTTCGCCCCGCTTCCGCATGGCCGGCAGCACTTCCTTGGCGATGAGAAAGGGCCCGCGGCTGGCGATGTGCTGCGCGGTATCGAACAGCGCCACCGGCATATGCTCGAGCAGCTCCTTCTCCGGCGGAAGATCGCGGCCCTCCAGATAGCCCGCGTTGTAGACCAGAACCTGCGGATCGCCCGCCTCGCGCCGGATCCGGGCGAAGGCCGCCGCGATGGAGTCCTGCGACACCAGATCCAGCTCGACGGTCATGCCTTCGCCGCCCTGCTCCCGGATGGCCTCGGCCAGTGCCGACGCGTTGGCCTCCTTGCGCGTCGTCAGCACGACGAAGAAGCCCTCTTGGGCGAACTTCTGGGCGATGGCACCGCCGACGCTCCAGCGCATCCCGACCGGCAGGTCGCTGTCGTCCAGCGTCCTGCCATGCGCCAGCAGGGTGTTGCGGCCATCCGACTGCCATTTGGAGGTGGCGCCGACCACCACGGCGACGGGCTTGCCGTTCCTGTTGGTTTTCTGATTCGAACTCATGCGAAAGGGCTCCCTTTCTGTTTGTGGAGCTCGACCGGGCCGAGAGCATCAGGCCGCCCCGGGATAGGCGGTGCAGACTAGGGCACTCTCCCGCTATATTCGATGGCCAGGTCGGATGAATTCGCAGCAAGGGAAGCGCGGCATCATGGCAGCGAGCGAGGCGGGACCGGCATTCCACGCGATCGCGACGCGGGCGCTCAAGCGCGAAGGCTTCGCCGGCGATCATGTCTGGGTCGGCTGCCGCGAGGGCCGGCTCGACCTGATCGGCGAGAAGGGCGGCCAGATCCGCCTCGCGCCCAAGGACATCCTGCGCATCCGGATCGGCTATGAAGAGACCAAATACAGCAAGATCTTTCAAACCGTGATCTGGCGGCAGGGCGCCGGCAGGCCGCTCGATCTGACGCCGGTCGGGGATCATCGCGCCCACTATGCCGCGACCATGCGGACCTTCGCCGGCCAGATGGCGACGCTGGGCCTCCAGAATCGGGTCGAGCGCGGCGTATCGAAATTTTCGGCCGTCCTGGGACCGGTGCTGATCGGGATCCTGGTCCTGGCCGCCCTCGGCATATCGATCTTCGTGCTGACGGAAGAACCCTGGTGGGGCCGCCTGATGGTGCCTTTCGTTCCGACGGTTCTTCTCGGTGTCCTGATCTGGAACATGCTGGCGCGCCAGATGCCGAGGCCGATCCGGGATCTGGCCGAGCTCGACAAGCAGTTGCCCTGATCCAGGCGGCGCGATCGCCGCCGCGTCTCTAGGTCCTCGATTTGCCGGCGCGCGGCTTGTCCTTGCGCCACGATCACGAAAGCGGCGCGCCGTCGCGTTGGGGGGAATTGGTCGCACTCATTTTCGTAACCCGATCCCCTATCATGGGCCGATTCCTTTTCACCTTCGGAAGTCATCATGAGCGTTTTGTTTTCGCCGATCACCTTGCAGGGCCTGACGCTTCGCAACCGGATCGTGATCTCGCCCATGTGCCAATACTCGGCCGATAACGGCCGGGCAACGGCTTGGCACATGATTCATCTCGGCCACATGGCGCTGTCGGGCGCCGGCATGCTCTGCATCGAGGCGACCGCGGTCGAGCCCGAGGGTCGCATCACGCCGGGATGCCTGGGACTCTGGGATGACGGCACAGAAGCGGCGCTTCGACCCGTCATGGCCGCGATCCGCCAATACTCGAAGATCCGCGTTGCCATGCAGATCGCCCATGCCGGCCGCAAGGCGTCGAGCCATCTGCCCTGGGATGGCGGCCAGTTGATTCCGCCGTCGCAAGGCGGCTGGGTGCCCTTTGCGCCCTCGGCCGTGGAGCAGAAGCCGGGCGAGGCGCCGCCGCGGGCCCTCGACAAGGCGGGCATGGCGCGCATCCGCAACGCCTTCGTCGAGACCGCCAGGCGGGCCGTCCGGCTCGGCATCGACGCGATCGAGCTTCACGGCGCCCATGGTTATCTGATGCATGAGTTCCTCTCGCCCATCGCCAACAAGCGCACCGACGACTATGGCGGCTCGCTCGCGAACCGGATGCGCTTCCCGCTCGAGGTGTTCGACGCCGTGCGCGCCGCCATCCCCGCGGACAAGCCCGTTGGCATCCGGGTCTCGGCGTCCGACTGGATCGAAGGCGGCTGGGACATCGCGCAGACGATCGAGTTCGCGAAGGAATTGAAGAAGCGCGGCGTCGCCTGGGTCGATGCCTCGTCGGGCGGCGTCTCGCCCTCGCAGCGCATCACCCTGGGCCCCGGCTACCAGGTGCCTTTCGCGCAGGCGATCAAAGAGGCGACCGGCATCCCGACCATCGCGGTCGGGCTGATCACCGATTTCCAGCAGGCCGAGGAGATCGTCGCCAGCGGCAAGGCCGACATGGTCGCGATGGCGCGCGCGATGCTCTACGACCCGCGCTGGCCCTGGCATGCCGCGGCCCAGCTGGGAGCCAGCGTCGAGGCGCCGCCGCAATATTGGCGCGCCCCGCCGCATGATCAGAAGACGCTGTTCGGCGACATCGTCAGCGGCGGGCGCTGAAAGCGCCCGCGGCGATCAGCGCAGGATTTTGCCGGAGAGGACGCGCCTGAGCCGCCCGACGGGCTCGGGGTTGCGATGGGCCGTCGACAGCAGGTTGGCGCCTTGCAGCGCCGAGACCGTGAAGGCCGCGATCTCCTCGCAATCGAAATTCTTCGGCAGTTCGCCGGCCGCGCCGTTATTTCCAGACTTGCTGCGCGACCCGCAGGAAGTTGCCGCCCAGGGCTTTGCGGACATCGGTCTCGGACCAGCCGCGGCCCAGGAGGCGGTCGGTGATCTCCGGCAGCTGGGCGGGCGCCGCCGACTGGAGATGGTCGCTATAGCCTTCGTCGGCGGGCCAGTAACGGGGATTGAAGCCGCTCAGATCGTTGAGCGGATCGTCGTCGCCCATGGGCGGCGCGTAATCGAGGCCGATGCCGACATGATCGACGCCGACCAGATCGGCGACATAGCAGAGGCAATCGACCATGGTCTCGGTCGTCGCCTGCCGATCGGGCAGGAACAGGCCGATGCCGTTGATGCCGACGACACCGCCGGTGCGCGCGCAGGCGCGGATCTGCTCGTCGACGATGTTGCGGCCGTGCGGGCGCAGCGCCTTGGGATTGGAATGGGAAAAGATGACCGGCGCCGACGCCGCCTCGAGCACCGCCATGGTGGTGCGATAACCGGTGTGCGAGCAGTCGACCATCATGCCGACCCGGTTCATCTCCTCGATGACGCGCCGGCCGAAATCGGTCAGGCCCTGGTCCTCGTCATGGCAGCCGCCGCCCGCGAGATTGTTGCGGTTATAGGCGAACAGCATCTGGCGCACGCCCAGGCGATAGAAGAACGAGACCATATAGGCCTCGCCGTCGAGCGCGTTCATGCCCTCGAGATCGAAGGCGATCGCCATCTTGCCGTCGCGCTTGGCCGCCAGGATGTCCTCGGCCCGCTGGACCAGCGCGAAGCCGTCGGGATGCTTCTCGAACCAGGTGATGAAGGCGGCGATGTTCTTGACCGCCTGCTGCCAGGTCAGCACGTCATAGCCGACATCGATCGAGAGATAATCCACCCCGGCGGCGCGCCAGGTTTCCAGCATTCTGAGATCGACGGAGGGATCGGGACCGAAGCCCGCATGATTGTCCCAGACCAGCGCATCGCGATGCAGCCGGCGCGCGGCGTCCGAGATTTTCCAGGACGAGGCGGCGCGGTCTGAAGGAGAGATGGCGGTCATGGGAATGAACCTTCGCAATCGACGAGAGCCTGCGGAGAAACGTCGTGATCGAAACATAGCGCCGGCTCTGCGTTCGATCGAGACACCCTGACGATCTCGTTCGCTCGGAAGCTCAGGACCGCGCCGCGCCCGGCGCCGCAACCCAGGTCGCGGTCGCCTGCGCGATCAGCCGCTCCGCCCCTTCCGTCTCGGGCCAGATGCGGATGTCATAGGTGAGCAGGCTCTTTCCGGCGCGCAGCGGCACGGCCTCGGCGATCAGCGGCGGCGCGAAGGCCGGCCGCAGGAAATTCATCAGCAGGCTGGAGGTGACGGCCGTTTCCTCATGCCGCAGGGCGAGGGTCAGCGCATAGGTCGCGACATCCGCCATGGCGAAGAGCACGGGACCGGCGATCGATCCGCCCGGCCGCCTTATATGTTCGTTGCCGACGAGCCGAACGCGGCTGCGCGCAGGCTCGGCCAGGACGATCTCCATGCCGAAGAGGGCTGCCAGCGGCAGATGCGTCGCGACATGCGGAAGAATGTTCTCCAGGTTCCATTGTTTCTTGGTCAAGACGATCCCCTGCCGGATGCCCGTCGCGGGCGCCCTCGATGAGCGTCGCCGATCTAACCGCGAGGCGACGGCTTTGTCCTCTCATGATGATCGGGAGTTTCTCGCACGAGGCGCGGCCCTCCCGGGGCAATTCCGCCGCCAGGCGGAATTGGCTTTGCAGGCACCGAGGAGGGGATGTAAGTTCCCATTTTGTTCCGGAGGCCTCGTGACGCGACGATCGGGGAGCGCCGATCTGCCTTTGCATAACGGCCGGGTCCCCGCCTGGCTGGGCCGGCGCATGACGCGGATGGGCGCGGTCATCGCCGAGGCGATCGTCCATCATTACGGCCGCGACGAGTTCCTGCGCCGCCTGTCCCATCCCTTCTGGTTCCAGTCTTTCGGTGCCGTGATGGGCATGGACTGGCATTCCTCCGGCATCACCACCAGCGTCATCGGCGCGCTGAAGCGCGGGCTGGCGCCGCTCTCGGGCGAGCTCGGCCTCCATGTCTGCGGCGGACGGGGGAGCCACTCGCGGCAGACGCCCCAGGAGCTGGTCGCCATCGGCGAGCGCACCGGCCTCGACGGGGCGGCGCTCGCCAAGGCGAGCCGGCTGGTCGCCAAGGTCGACAGCGCGGCCCTGCAGGACGGCTTCGACCTCTATCTCCACGGCTTCATCCTCGCCGACGACGGCAAATGGGTCGTGGTGCAGCAGGGCATGAACGGCGCGACGCGCACGGCGCGGCGCTATCACTGGCTGTCGGAAGACCTGAAGAGCTTCGTCGAGGCGCCGCACCAGGCGATCGAGGGCGAGAACCAGGGCGAGATCGTCAATCTCACCGATCGCCGTGCCGCCGCGTCGCGCCAGGGCCAGATCGATCTGCTGCGCGATCTGGGGCCCGACCGCCTCCTCGGCGAGATCGCTTCCTTACAGGGAAAACCGTTGCCGGCAGCGGCACCGCCCGAGGCCCCGCTCCTGCCGCATCTCGTCATGCCGGCGCATCACGACGTGCGGCCGAAGGATGTCATATTGCGGCGCCTCCATGGTGCGCTCGCCGCGGCGGCCGACCGGGCGCCCGCGGATTTCACCGAGCTGCTGCTGGTGCCGGGTGTGGGCGCCCGGACGGTGCATTCGCTCGCCATGGCGGCCGAGATCATCCATGGCGCGCCCTGCCGCTTCGCCGATCCCGCGCGCTTCTCGCTGGCGCATGGCGGCAAGGACCGGCATCCCTATCCGGTGCCGCTCAAGGTCTATGACCAGACCATCGCCGTCCTCAAATCCGCGGTCGAGAAAGCCAGGCTCGGCAACGACGAGCGGCTCGAGGCGATCCGCCGGCTGGACGACCAGACGCGACGGCTGGAGCGGACGGCGACGGGCCCGTCGCTGCCGGCCTTCATCGGCGAGGAACGAAGGCGCTCGCATGACTATGGCGGGCGCAGCGTCTTCGGCTGGGAGCCGGCGCCCGAAGCCGCCGAGCGGGCGCCGTCGGAACGCTGACGTCTTTCGAAAGCATCGCTCCCGCGCGGGGGCGATGAAGGCGCCATTGTCCCGGCTCCGTCCAGGGCCGTCGATGGAGCGGCACAGCCTGCAGCTCTGGGCGCGCCCGGCAGGGCAATCGCGCAGACCCGCCCTTATCCATCCGCTCGCTGGTGCCGGCGCGAGCGGCGGCCGCGCGTCGCATGCGCCAACCCTTCCAAAGCGGCAACCGATTCGCTCCACGCCAGACAGCCGTCGGTAATGCTGACGCCATAGGTGTGAGGACCGCCCGGCACAAAGTCCTGGCGGCCGCCCTTCAGATGACTTTCGACCATGACGCCATGGATGTAATCGTTGCCCGCCGCGATCTGGTCGGCGACCGCCGCCAGGACCAATGGCTGATTCTCCGGCCGCTTGCCGCTATTGCCGTGGCTTGCATCGATCAGGAGACGAGGTTTGACGCCGGCCTGAAGGCAGGCTTGCGCCGCCTTCGTGACGCTGACGGCATCGTAATTCGGCAGATTGCCGCCACGCAGGATGATATGCCCATCCTCGTTTCCCGTGGTGGCCGCAATGGCCGCCCGCCCTTCCTTGTCGAGCGCAAGAAAGTGATGCGGATGGGACGCCGCCTCGACGGCCTCGACCGCGATCCGGACATCTCCATTCGTGCCGTTCTTGAAACCGACCGGGCAGGACAGGCCTGATGCCATCTGCCGATGGATCTGGCTTTCTGTCGTGCGGGCGCCGATCGCCGGGCTCGCCATCGGCGCCCGCACGACAGAAAGCCAGATCCATCGGCAGATGGCATCAGGCCTGCCGGTCGGTTTCGACGGCAGCAAATGGAGATGTCCGGGATCAGCGGTCGACGAGATGGAGCGGGTACATGCCATCCGCATCACTTTCTTGCGCTCGACAAGGAAGGGCGGGCGGCCATTGCGGCCACCACGGAAACGAGGATGGGCATATCATCCTGCGTGGCGGCAATCTGCCGAATTACGATGCGGTCAGCGTCAGCGAAGGCGGCGCAAGCCTGCCTTCAGGCCAGCGTCGAACCTCGTCTCCTGATCGATGCAAGCCACGGCAATAGCGGCAAGCGGCCGGAGAATGAGCCATTGGTCCTGGCGGCAGTGGCCAGATCGCGGCGGGCAACGATTACATCCATGGCGTCATGGTCGAAAGTCATCTGAAGGGCGGCCGCCCAGGACTTTGTGCCGCACCCTATGGCGTCAGCATTACCGACGGCTGTCTGGCGTGGAGCAAAACAAATCGGTTGCCGCTTTGGAAGGGTTGGCGCATGCGACGCGCGGCCGCCGCTCACGCAGCAGCCGGCGAGCAGAGGGCGGGTCTGCGCGATTGCCCTGCCGGGCGCGCCCAGAGCTGCAGGCTGTGCCGCTCCATCGACGGCCCTGGACGGGGGCCGCAATGGCGCCTTCATCGCCCCCGCGCGGGAGCGATGCTTTCGAAAGACGTCAGCGTTCCAACAGCACCCGTCGGGCGCGCTCCAGCCGAAGACGCTGCGCCGGCCATAGTAGTGCGAGCGCCTTCGTTCCTCGCCGATGAAGGCCGGCAGCGACGGGCCCGTCGCCGTCCGCTCCAGCCGCATCGCTGCGGTCGTCCAGCCGGCGGATCGCCTCGAGCCGCTCGTCGTTGCTCGAGCCTGGCTTTCTCGACCGCGGATTTGAGGACGGCGATGGTCTGGTCATAGACCTTGAGCGGCACCGGATAGGGATGCCGGTCCTTGCCGCCATGCGCCAGCGAGAGCGCGCGGGATCGGCGAACAGCGCCATGGATGATCTCGGCCGCCATGGCGAGCGAATGTGCGGGCGCCCACACCCCGCACCGGCGGCGGCTCGGTGAAATCCACGCGGTTCGGCGAGCGCACCATGGAGGCGCCGCAATATGACATCCTTCGGCCGCACGTCGTGATGCGCATGACGAGATGCGGCAGGAGCGGGGCCTCGGGCGGTGCCGCTGCCGGCAACAGTTTTGCCTAAGGAAGCGGATCTGGCCGAGGACCCCGAGATCACGGCACACGATCTCGGCCCTGGCGCGACGCAGCGGCACGGCGATCGGTGAGATTGGCAATATTGTCGGCCCCACCTGGTGCGGCGCCTCGACGAAGCTCTTCAGGTCTTCCGACAGCCAATGATAGCGCCGCGCCGTGCGCGTAGCCCTCATGCCCTGCTGCACCACGACCCATTTGCCGTCGTCGGCGAGGATGAAGCCGTGGAGATAGAGGTCGAAGCCGTCCTGCAGGGCCGCGCTGTCGACCTTGGTGACCAGTTGCTTTCGCGAGCGCCGAGCCATCGAGGCCGGTGCGCTCGCCGATGGCGACCAGCTCCTGGGGCCGCCGCGAGTGGCTCCCCCGTCCGCCGCAGACATGGAGGCCGAGTTCGCCCGAGAGCGGTGCCAGCCCGCGTTTCAGCGCGCCGATGACGCTGGTGGTGATGCCGGAGGAATGCCAGTCCATGCCCATCACGGCACCGAAGGACTGGAACCAGAACGGATGGGACAGGCGGCGCAGGAACTCGTCGCGACCGTAATGATGGAGGATCGCCTCGGCGATGACCGCGCCCATCCGCGTCATGCGCCGGCCCAGCCAGGCGGGCACCCGGCCGTTATGCAAAGGCAGATCGGCGCTCCCCGATCGTCGCGTCACGGATCCTCCAGAACAAAATGGGAACATACATCCCGAGTTCAGCACCTGCAAAGCCAATTCCGCTTCCCGGCGGAAAGGCTCCGGGGGGCGGCGCCTTGCGCGAGGACTTCCACAATCATCATGAGAGGACAAAGCCGTCGCCTCGCGGTTAGATCGGCGACGCTCATCGAGGGCGCCCGCGACGGGCATCCGGCAGGGGATCGTCTTGACCAAGAAACAATGGAACCTGGAGAACATTCTTCCGCATGTCGCGACGCATCTGCCGCTGGCAGCCCTCTTCGGCATGGAGATCGTCCTGGCCGAGCCTGCGCGCAGCCGCGTTCGGCTCGTCGGCAACGAACATATAAGGCGGCCGGGCGGATCGATCGCCGGTCCCGTGCTCTTCGCCATGGCGGATGTCGCGACCTATGCGCTGACCCTCGCCTTGCGGCATGAGGAAACGGCCGTCACCTCCAGCCTGCTGATGAATTTCCTGCGGCCGGCCTTCGCGCCGCCGCTGATCGCCGAGGCCGTGCCGCTGCGCGCCGGAAAGAGCCTGCTCACCTATGACATCCGCATCTGGCCCGAGACGGAAGGGGCGGAGCGGCTGATCGCGCAGGCGACCGCGACCTGGGTTGCGGCGCCGGGCGCGGCGCGGTCCTGAGCTTCCGAGCGAACGAGATCGTCAGGGTGTCTCGATCGAACGCAGAGCCGGCGCTATGTTTCGATCCCGACGTTTCTCCGCAGGCTCTCGTCGATTGCGAAGGTTCATTCCCATGACCGCCATCTCTCCTTCAGACCGCGCCGCCTCGTCCTGGAAAATCTCGGACGCCGCGCGCCGGCTGCATCGCGATGCGCTGGTCTGGGACAATCATGCGGGCTTCGGTCCCGATCCCTCCGTCGATCTCGGAATGCTCGAAACCTGGCGCGCGGCCGGCGTCGATTACCTCTCGATCGATGTCGGCTATGACGTGCTGACCTGGCAGCAGGCGGTCAAGAACATCGCCGCCTTCATCACCTGGTTCGAGAAGCATCCCGAGGGAGCAATATTAG
>CAVOLB010000051.1:0-78030 GCA_963696655.1 uncultured Alphaproteobacteria bacterium | reverse complement strand
ACGCGACGGGATGGCCTATGAGATCGCGGATGGCCCGGTACGGGCTGTCGGCGCGCACCACGAACATGCCGGGGCTCGAATACATCGCGGTCAGGATCTTCAGACGGGTAGCCGGCCGTCCGATGCCCATGAAGGCTTCATAGGAAGGCTCGCCCGCGACCAGCGCGATATCGAGCTCGCCCTTCTCCAGCAGCGGAATGTTCTCGTTGCTGCCCCTGGTGTTGCGCGGCAGAATCGACAGCGCCGGATCGGCCTCGTTCATGATTTGCGCGAAGGCGTTGCCATAAAGCGGAAAGCCGCCGCCCGGCGTCGCGGTCCCCAGGCTGATCGTGGCCCTTTGAATGACCTTCCCTCCATCTTGCGCCGCAGCACTCCCCGCCAGCAGCAGGACGCCGGCGCCGACAATACAAGCGAGGTTCATTTTCGGCCTCGAACGCTGGTGACGAATATTCGCGCAAGGGAGGTTGTAGGCAAAGTCCGGATTTTGTGAAAGCATGGATGCAACGGGCGCGAAAAGCGCCGATCTGTCGGCGGTATGTTCGACAGCAATGACGGGATATTGGGGGGACCATGATGGTATTTTTGCGCTCGGCCTGTTTCAGCCTGGTCTGTCTTGCAAGTCTCGCGGCTGGCATCGCGCCGTCATCCGCCGCAGACACCTATCCGAACCGCCCGGTGAAGTGGCTGATCGGCTTCACCGCCGGCGGCCCGGTGGATACCGTGGCGCGGATCATGGCGCAGTGGCTGTCGGACCATTTCGGCCAGCAGTTCGTGGTGGAAAATCGCGCCGGCTCCGGCGGCAACATCGCGGCGGCCGCGGCGAATTGGAGATCACCGACGTCAACGGCGCCTATCTGACCGCCGGACGGCTCCATGTCGAGAAGATGGGGCGCGGCTATGCCTGGCTCGACACCGGCACCCACGATTCGCTGATCGAGGCGGCGAGCTTCGTGCGCATCATGGAGCAGCGCCAGGGTCTCAAGATCGCCTGCATCGAGGAGATCGCCTATCGCAAGGGCTTCATCGACAAGCGGCAGTTGCTGAAGCTCGCGGCCGAGCTGAAGAACACCAAATATGGCCGCTATCTCGAAATCGTCGCCGCGGAGGATATGCCGTGATGCGCCGCGCGAGGGGCATCGTCGCGGCTCTCTGTCTGGCCGGTGCCATGGCCATCGCCGGCGCCGCCCGGGCCGGCTTTGACGAGGGCATGGCCTATTACGAGAAGGGCGATTATTTCCGTGCCCTTTCGGAGCTCAAGCCCGAAGCCGAGAACGGCAATGCGCTGGCCCAGGTGCAGGTCGCCGGCATCTATCAATATGGCCTGGTCGGCGCCGCCAATTACGGCGAGGCCCTGAAGTGGTATCGGAAGGCGGCCGCGAAGAGCAATCCCGATGCCATGCTCGGCCTGGGCGTCATGTATCAGCTCGGCCAGGGCGTGCCGAAGGATCAAGTCGAAGCCGTCAAGTGGCTGACCCTCGCTTCCACGCGCTTTCCCCAGGGGCCCGACCGCAGCCGGATCCTGATGGCGATCGACGCGATGCGACAGCAGATGAGCAACGAGCAGCTCGACATGGCGCAGCATCTGATCGACGCCTGGAAGCCGGGCCAGCCCTAGAGGACCCGATCGAGCTCAGGTTCTACCCGGCCGGAGGGCGGTGTTCTCGAGCAGCACGTCCATCGAGAAACGATGGAGAATATCGAAACCGGGCAGCATGGCCGTGAGCTTCCGCAAGTCCGGCTGCCCCTCATACCATTCGTCATTGCTGTATTCGGTAAAGAGGAAACGGGTCCTCGAGAGAGTGTCGATGCCCCCGGCAACGAGATCGCCCTCGGCACCCTGGGTATCGGCCCATATCAGATCGATTCGCTCGACGCCGTTTTCACGGGCCCAGCTATCGAGCCGCCTCACCGGCACGGTGATCTTTTGCTCGAACTTGCACCATGGCCAGACCGTCCGGTGCGTCTTGGGCGCTCTCAGCGAGCCGGACTGGTCCCATCCCTGTGCATAGTTGATCGCATCTTCCGGCGACAGATCCGGGGGCAAGCCGCTGCTGACATGAAACTCCGCTTCCCCATCCTCGGCGCCGATGGCCATCTCGAACGCGAAGACCCTGGGATCGACAACCCTTGCCTTGAATTTCGCGAAGGCCCTCGGATCGGGCTCGAACGCATAAATTCTGGCATGGGGGAAGAGGTCCAGGAATTGAAGCGTGTGCGAGCCATCGTTCGCGCCGATCTCCAGGATCACCGATGCGGAATTCCCGACGAGCTGCCGCAGATAGGCGGGGTTGAAAACACCCGGCGTCACGGGAGGGAGCGATTTCGGCACATGAACACCTGTCGGCGGAAGGAACGCTCGGCCAAAATTGCCCGCCGAGCCGTCGGCGCTTCACTTCGCAATCATGTTCAAGCTGATCGGCGTACCATGAAAGACCATCATGCTGCCGTCCTGGAACACCCCGAAATTCTGCACGATCTGGATTTCCCGAAACCCGGACCGCGCCAAGGAGGCGAGCATGAAATCGCGGGTGATTCCGATCTTGTGAAAGTCATACCGGTCGCTCTGCCCGCCATACATCATGCACATGACCGTCCATTTTTCGTCCATCGAGAGCTCGGGGCTGAGCATGAGACGACAGAGGACATCGAGATCCGGGACACTGACGAAAAGCCTTCCTCCCGCTTGAAGGATTCGGCGAACCTCGGC
This sequence comes from uncultured Alphaproteobacteria bacterium, assembly GCA_963696655.1. Taxonomy (GTDB): domain Bacteria; phylum Pseudomonadota; class Alphaproteobacteria; order Dongiales; family Dongiaceae; genus Hypericibacter. Next base: position 75,323 of record CAVOLB010000051.1, on the reverse strand, counting down.
GAGCACCTTGGCGAATTCCACGATGGCGAGATGCTCGAACACATGAGAGGCATAGACCGTCTCTACGGTCCCGGTCGCAAATTGCGACAGATCGGTGCAGTCGCCGACATAGTCCACATGGGGACCTGGGGAGATGTTCAGTATTTTCCATCCAGGACGCGGCTCGATCCCACCGATATTGAGCCGCAATGGCTCGGACGCCATCCGCATCTCCTGTCAAATCGACGAAAGCCCACTCGGCGACCATTCCGTGCGAAGGATACGCAATCTGCTCGAATGACGGGAAGACAAAAATGCCGCTTCCGCGAGGCATCCGGCCGACTGCAGCCCGGGACGATGGGAACCCGCGCCCGCCCGCCTTGGTTTCCCCTCGCGGCCCTGCATGGCGGCGGCGGAATCACGCCGAAGGCTTGGAGAAGCGGACCAGTCCGATCTTGGCGAGCCAGCCCAGGCTGCGGCGGGCCTGGTTGCGACGGGGTTCCGGCGCGGCGGCGAGCAGCGTCTCGACCGACGCGGGCGATTTCGCGACCCGCTCCAGCAGCTTCACCAGCTCCGGCTCGGGCAGCAGCAGGCTCGGCATCAGATTGGCGAGCGGGATGGTCCGCAGTTCCGCCAGATGCTGCCGGTTGCCGCCGGCAGCGGCGGTCGCGATCGTATCGCCGTCGACGAAGCCCGTCGGATAAGAAGAAAACAGGCTGAAGGGATCGTCGCGCAAGGGATGGGCCGGCCGGTCGGCCTCCGGCACCACGGATTCCGGGGCGCCGCGGCGCAGCTCGGCCAGCTCCTGCCACAGGGTCTGATATGCGCCGACCACCACGCGCCAGTCGAACTTCGATTGCGCGTTCGCCAGCCCGGCGGCCCCCATGCGCTTTCGCAGCGCCGGGTCCTCGATCAGCTTCAGATAAGACCGGGCGCAGAACTCGACATCGACCGAGATGCTCTGCGCCGTCGTCATGCAGTAGCGGCCATAGCTGTCGACCGCCATGGCATAGCGCAGCCCGAGATCGGCGCCCGTTCCCGGCGGCGGCATGAAGGTCGGTGCGGCGAAACCGACCTCGCCATCGACAACCGTGTCGCGGTAGCCGTCCCAGTCGCTGACCACGACCGGCAGCCCCGCGGCTTGCGCCTCGATCGGCGTCAGGCCGAAGGTCTCCTGGATGTTGTCGGAGAGCGAGGTGAAGATGTCGCCCGCATACCAGGCGCTCCAGCGATATTCGGGCTCGCGCGCATCCACATGATGATAGCGCACCGAGGGCATCAGGCGCTGCGCGGACTCGACGAAGATCTTCTCGATCTCCGGCGAGGCGTACCAGCCGGCCTGCAGCAGATGCAGCTTCTTCTTGGTGCGCCTCGCAGCCGCTTCCAGCGCCAGATACATCGGCAGCGGGTTGGCCTTCTCGACATGGGTGAGCCGGCCGACGAAGAGGACGACGACGTCCTCGGGCGCGATGCCGAGCTTCTGGCGAAGCGCCTGGCCGTCGCGCTGGCGCTGCGGCGTCGGCGCAAAGCCTTCGCAATCGACCCCCAGCGGAATCATCGGCAGCTTGAAGGGAGCCCGCACGTCCTTGCTGCCGAAGCGCCGGCTCAGATAGTGGCTCCATTGATCGACCAGCCGCTCGACCATCGTCCGCACCTGGGTCGAGGTGCAGACCAGCGCGTCCCACGCCTGGGTGGGACCCGCGACCGCCTCGGCGATGCCGTCCATCACCACATGCTCGGCCGTGGTGTGGGTGACGCCGCAGACGCTGAAACGGCGCTGGTCGGCGACGCGCCGCTGCCAGGCGAAATAGCCGATATTGGGTCCCGGCCGGTAGAGGCAGCCAGGCTCGCCGACGACCGCGAGATCGAGCGGCGGCACCAGCGTCACCGGCTTGTCGGCGCCCGCGATCTCCTGGACGCGGCGCGTGAAGTCCTCGAGATCCTGCTGGCGCATGGCATAGCAATAGAACCGGTCGACGCCGCTATGGCGCGCGAAGCCCTTGAGGAAATTCTCGCTGGCCGACATGCGGCCCATCAGCTTGTGCTGGGCCGTGCTGTAATTGCCCCCGGCATAGACGAAGGCGGCGTTGGCGGGACTGTTGGATCCGTGCGTTCGGGCCGCGGGCGAGGTCGCGGTCGAGGTCTTCGGGTCGGAGGGCGTCATGGGCGGGGTCTCGATCGTTGGCAAAGGGACCCGAAGGGCCGGAGCGCCCGCCTGGAGCGTCTCCCGACTCCCCGACCGGCGCCAGAGTGTAGGAAGCGCCCACGCAACCGGCAACGGCCGACGGCCGATCCGATGCGGGTGTTGGACTCTCGGTCAGGTCTGGCTGATCGATCGTGAAGGTGGGATTAGTCAATGCGCAGGCTGGCAACGCATGTCTTTCGTCACCCCGGCGAAGGAGCGTGTGAAAGAATTGAAGGGCTGAAGAAACAATCCCCTCCCCCCTTGTGGGGGAGGGTTAGGGAGGGGGGATCTCGGTCTCGAGGGCAGGACGGAATCTCCGAATACATTCGGGAGACCGAGTCAGTCACCCCCTCCCTACCCTCCCCCATCAAGGGGGAGGGGATACATGTTCGATTTCTTCACAAGCTCGAAGGCCGGCATGACGGCGGAGCGTTAATCCAGCCGCCCCTCATTCGTGTAGCCGGCCTTCTGAATCGCGGCGGCCACGGCGCATTCGGCGACGCGGCCGTCGACCGTCACTTCGCCGCTGGCCAGATCGACATCGACCTTGGCATCCGGTGCCGCTTTCCGGATCGCCCGCGTCACCGCCTGGGCACAACCCTCGCAACTCATGCCGGAAACTCGGAATCGCATCGCAACACTCCCTTTCCCCGCTTCAATCTGTCGGCCGAATGAACCAATGGGTCAAGCCACCGGGGTCACAACCCGGCCATGCCGGCAGCGCGGCCTTGACCTTCCCATCATGGGAACCCTCATCTGTAGCAGCATGGAAACCGACCCGCCGCTCCCGTCCAAGCTCGCCCTGACCGCCCTGGGTCCCGTCGCGCTCGCCCCGGGAAAATCTCAGTTATTTGAAAAATATGAAGAAAATAAGGCCGACCGCGGCCCGGCCGAGGGCGGCGAGGTCGCCCTCGAGATCGGCGGCATGAGCTGCGCAACCTGTGCCGGCCGGGTCGAACGCGCCCTCAGGGCGGTCCCGGGCGTGATCAAGGCCGAGGTCAACCTCGCAAGCGAGCATGCCCGGGTCCGGTTCGCGGCCGGACAGGCACCCCGACCGGAGTCGCTGATCGATGCCGTGACCGATGCCGGCTATCAGGCGCGGTTGATCGATGTTGCCCACCCCCGGGCAGCACAGCCCCCGCAAGACAGCGCCGAACGCATCAAGCTCGCCCTCGCCGGGCTCGCCTGCCTGCCCTTCCTGGTGCAGATGGGGCTGCAGCTCTTCGGCCAGCACGCGATGATGCCGGGCTGGATCCAGTTGCTGCTGGCCGCGCCCATCCAGTTCGGGCTCGGTGCGCGCTTCTATGGCGCCGCCTGGCGCGCGCTCAAGGCCTGCACCGGCAATATGGATCTGCTGGTCTCGATCGGCAGCAGCGCTGCCTTCGGGCTCAGTCTCTATCTGATGGCGACGGCGCCCGCGGGCATGACGCCGCATCTCTATTTCGAGGCGTCCGCCCTGGTCGTGACGCTGGTGCGGCTCGGCAAATGGCTCGAGAGCCGGGCCAAGCGGCGCACGCTCGCCGCCATCCGGGCGTTGACGGCGCTGCGGCCCGAGACCGCGCGCGTCTGGCGCGGCGGTGCCTTCGTGGAGCTGCCGGCGGCCGAGATCCGGCCGGGCGACCGCGTGCAGATCCGTCCGGGCGAGCAGGTTCCCGTCGACGGCCGGATCGTCGAAGGGGCCAGCAGCCTCGATCAATCGCTCCTGACCGGAGAGAGCCTGCCGGTCGAGCGGCATCCGGGCGACGAGGTCGCGACCGGCGCCATCAATGGCGAGGGCGTGCTGCTGGTCGAGACCCTCCGCATCGGCGCCGACACGCTTCTCGCCCGCATCATCCGGCTGGTCGAATCCGCCGAGGCCGGCAAGGCGCCGATCGAGCGCCTGGTCGACCGCGTCAGCGCGGTTTTCGTTCCCATCGTGCTGGCGGTCGGCATCGTCACTTTCTTCGGCTGGTGGCTGGGCGCCGGCGATCCGGTCGCCGGCATCGTCAATGCGGTGACGGTGCTGGTCATCGCCTGCCCCTGCGCCTTGGGCCTGGCGACGCCGACGGCCGTGGTGGTGGGCTCCGGCGTCGGCGCGCGCCACGGCATCCTGATCCGCGACGGCGAAGCGTTGGAACGGGCCCACGCCGTCACCACCGTCGCTTTCGACAAGACCGGCACGCTGACCGAAGGCCACCCGGAGCTGGCGGCCCTGGCGTCGTTCGAGGGCGACGAGACCTCGCTGCTGCGCCTCGCCGCGGCGCTGCAGGCCGCGAGCCAGCATCCTCTCGCGCGGGCGGTGACCGCGGCCGCGCGCTCCCGGCAACTCCCCTTGCCGCCGGCCGAGCAGGTTCAGGCCCTCCCCGGTCGCGGTGTGGCGGGCAAGGTCCAGGGCCAGGCCTTGCTGCTGGGCAGCCGGCGCCTGATGAAGGAAAGCGGCATCGACGAGAGAACGCTCGAGCGGATCGCGGCGCGCGTCGATGCGCCCGGCCGCAGTCTTTCCTATCTGGCTCGGGCCGCGGCCGCCGGCCGGCCGGCGACGCTCATCGGCGCGCTGGGATTCGCCGATCCCATCCGGCCCGAGGCCCGCGACGCGGTAACCGCGCTGACGCGCGCCGGCATTCAAAGCGTCATGCTGACCGGCGACAATGAAGCGGCGGCCCAGGCGGTGGCGCAGGCCATCGGGATCGGCCAGGTCGAGGCCGAGCTGCTGCCCGCCGACAAGGTCGCTGCCCTCGCGCGCCTCAAGGGGCCGCGTCGCGTCGTGGCGATGGTGGGTGACGGCATCAACGATGCGCCGGCCCTGGCGGCGGCCGATATCGGCTTCGCCATGGCGAGCGGCAGCGATATCGCGCTCAACGCCGCCGGCATCACCCTGATGCGAGGCGATCCGCGCCTCGCGGTCGCCGCCATCGCCCTGTCACGGCGAACTTACGCGAAGATCAGACAAAACCTGTTCTGGGCCTTCGTCTACAATCTGCTGGGCATTCCGCTGGCAGCCTTCGGTCTGCTGGGGCCCGTCGCCGCAGGTGCCGCCATGGCCCTCTCCAGCGTCAGCGTGGTCGCCAATGCGTTGCTGCTGGGCCGCTGGCGCCCCGATATCGAGGAGTAACATCCGATGAAGACGATCGGCGAAGCCGCCCGGGAAAGCGGCATCTCGGCCAAGATGATCCGGCATTATGACGCGATCGGGCTGGTCCGCCCCTCGGCCCGCTCCGAGGCCGGCTACCGGCATTACACCGACAACGACGTCCACACCCTGAGTTTCGTCCGGCGCTCACGCCATCTGGGGTTTTCGCTGGAGCAGACCGCCAAGCTGCTGCAGCTCTGGCGGGACCGCAAACGCGCCAGCGCGGAGGTCAAATCGCTGGCCCTGCGCCATATCGAGGAGCTCGACGAGAAGATCGCCGAGCTCGAGGCCATGCGGCGCACGCTCGACCATCTGGCGCGCCATTGCCATGGCGACCATCGACCGGACTGTCCGATCATCGACGACCTGGCGACCAAGCCCTGATCGTCGACCGCCCGCGTCATCAAGCGGCTGGCCTCCGGGGTCCGGGGACGCGATAGTGGGCGCCCAAACGACTCGCTTTCCGGCCGGGCGGACCTCGCTGCCATGACGACGCTGATAACGGGTGCCACGGGATTCGTCGGCTCGGCGCTGGCTCACAAGCTGCTCGCCCGAGGCGAGACCGTGCGCGTGCTGGTGCGCCCGGCCGCGGATCGCCGCAACCTCGAAGATCTCCGCGTCGAGATCATTGCCGGCGATTTGATGGACCCCGCCTCGCTCGCCGCGGCCGTCAAGGGCTGCGATACGCTCTTTCATGTGGCGGCCGACTATCGGCTCTGGGTTCCCGATCCGGCGCCCATGTTCAAGGCCAATGTCGAGGGCACGCGGGCGCTGATGCGCGCGGCGGCCGAGACCGGCGTTCGGCGCATCGTCTATACCAGCAGCGTCGCGACCCTGTTGCCGCACCCGGACAACAGCCCCGCCTGCGAGGAGGATGCCGGCAGCGCCGCCGATATGGTCGGCGCCTACAAGCAATCGAAGCATGCCGCCGAACTCGTCGTGCGCCAGATGATCGCGGAAGGATTGCCCGTGATCATCACCCATCCTTCGACGCCGGTCGGCCCTCGCGACATCAAGCCGACGCCGACCGGCAAGATGGTGGTGGATGCCGCCAATGGGCGGATGCCGGCCTATGTCGACACCGGCCTCAATGTCGTGCATGTCGACGATGTCGCCGAAGGCCATATCCTGGCGCTCGAACGAGGGCGCACCGGCCGCGGCTACATTCTGGGCTCGGAGAATCTCAGCCTCGCCAGCATCCTGGCGACGGTCGCCGAATTGACCGACCGCCCGCCGCCGCGCCTGAAACTGCGGCACGGGCTGGTGATGCCGATCGCAGGGCTGGCCGAGCTCTGGGCCCGGGCGACGGGGACCGAGCCCTTTGCGACCCGCGAGGCGGTGAAGCTCGCACGCAAGACCATGTTCTTCAGCAGCGAGCGCGCGATCCAGGAATTGGGCTTCCGCCCGCGGCCCGCGCGCGAAGCGATCGCGGACGCGATCGTCTGGTTCCGCGAGCGCGGCTATGTCCGTTAATCTTCGGCCAACTGACAGAGCCGCATGTGACCTGCGCCTCCTGCGGAAGCGATAGCTTCGCGCGGCCGCCCACAGCAGCCGGCGGGCGCGGATTTCCGACAATAACTTGAAATAACCGACTTTTTTCTCGGAAGGAGTGGCTCCGGGACGCCCTCCTTTCGGATGGCTGGCGCGCCGTCCAACTCTGCTTTATGAACTTGTTGCTACAGACAGGTTTCATTTCAGAGTCAATTGACCGCGCAGCCGAGCCTCTGGATGCCAATTCCCGCCCCGATATCCGGTCTCGGACTTCATTTCGCTCGCTCGCGCTGGTGGATTCCGATCGTCTCCACCCTGCTGCTCTATCTCCTGGCCGATTCCCTTGCGCAATGGCAGTTCGGGATCCGCATCGTGCGCAGCCGCATGTTGTGGGACGGCGGGTTGCTGCTCGCGGTTTCCTGGCTCCTGTTCCTCGCCTCGCGCCGCGTCTGGGTCTTCCTGCTGGTCCAGACTCTGCTGGTCGCGGCCTTGTGGATCGGCAATCCGCTGAAGATCGCGCTGCTGGGCCGGCCGATGATGCCGGACGACATCGATTCCTTTCCCGCGCTGATCGAGGTGCTGGGGCCGCTGGGCTGGGTCGCCCTCTGCCTGCCGCTGGCGATCCTGGCCGGGCTTGTTCTCGTCAATCTCACCTGGCGCGGCCTCGGGGCCAAACTGGGGCTGGCCGGACTGGCGCTGCTGTTCGCCATTCCCGTGCTGGCGCCCGCGCCCCTCGTCGCGGCGATGGATGAGCGTTTCGGCAACACCACCTGGGACCAGCGCGAGAATTATGTCTGGCGGGGTGCGGCCCTGCACAGCCTGCAGGAGATCGCGCGCGAGCTCGCCAGCCATCACCCCGGGTCCACCCGCGCCGAGGCCCTCGCCGCCGCAACCCTGAGACTGGCACAGCCCTGGTTCGGCAACCTCGCGGTGCCGGCCAAGCCCCGCAATATCTATGTGATGGTGCTGGAGAGCTTCTGGGATCCCTCGCTGCTGACGAAGGCCGGCTATAGCGAGCCGCCGTTCGATCCGCGCTTCGAGGCGCTGTGGGAGCAGGCCGGAAAATCGACCGCGCTCAGTCCCGCCTTCGGCGGCCAGACCGCCAATGCCGAGTTCGAGTTCCTCTGCGGCTTCCCGGTCCATGATTTCGCCGTGAAGTTCGAGAGCGGCTTCGACAACGACCTGCCCTGCCTGCCGCAGGCGCTGGGCCAGCTCGGCTATCGCACCGTCGCCTCCCATCCCAATGGACCGGGCTTCTGGAACCGGCAGAACGCCTACCGCCATGCCGGCTTCGAGAAATTCTGGTCGGTGAAGGATTTCGATCTCGACGATCTGACCGGCCCCTTCCTGTCGGACCGTTCCCTTTATCGGCAGGTCGCGGCCAGGCTCGATCGCGAGCGGGACGATCGCCCGACCTTGAGCTATGTCATGACCTATTACGGGCACTGGTCATACGATCTGGGCGACGGGCATCCGGCCGTGCTCACCGCCCAATCGCCGAACGAGTTGGTGCAGCGCTATGGCAGCGTGATCCGGCACAAATCGCGCGAGCTGGCCGACGAGATCGAGCGCATCACCGCGGCCGACCCCGAAGCGATCGTCATCGCCTTTGGCGACCATCTGCCCGGCTTGGGCGCCCAGTTCGGCGGCTATGTGGAATTGGGCCTTCTGGCCGACCGCTTCGGCGATTTCACCGCGGATCAGTACGGCGTCTCCGATGCGACGCCGCTGCTGGTGATCGACGGCAAGCGCGGACCCTTGCGGGTGGGGTCGGTGCCGATGTTCGAGCTGCCCCGGCTGGTGATGGATCTCGTCGGCAATTCGCAGAAGACGCTGTTCGACCTGTCGCGGACGCCGGGGGACCGCCTCTACCGTCCGCTGCCGGAAGCGACCCTGGTCTATCGCGGGCGCGAGGTGGCCGAGGTCTGCCGCGACGGCGACAGCGACCCCGAATGCCAGCGCGCCGCCGAATGGCTGGCCTCGATCGAGCTGCTCGAGCGCGATGTCTTCGAAGGCAAGGCCTATGCGTTGGGCGCCCTCGATCAGCCGCGCCGCTCCTTTGCCCCCCTGCCGGTGGCGAAGCCCGACCTGCCGCCGGTCGAGATCGCAACCTCGACATCCGAGGGCGACGTCGACACTTCGCCGGTCGATGAAACGATGCCCTCCGGCGCGGTCCATGTCGTGCAGCGTCAGACGCAGAGCGACTGACGAAGCTTTCGGCGCCTTGGCTCCACAGGCACTCTTGCCGCGGCACCCAAAAGCCATTCAACTGCTCGCCGGTCAGGGGACGCGCAATCAAGGCGCGCCTGCCAATTCGCCTCATCGAGGGATCACGCTCATGACCACCGCTTTCGCGACAGTGAAGATCGAGGACGAGAACGGCCTGCGCTGGATCCGCCTCGATCGCGCCAGGAAGATGAACGCCTTCGACGAGCACCAATGGGCGGAACTGGGGCAGGCGCTCGACGACGCGGCGGCGGATGAGAACGTGCGTGTCATCGCGCTGGCCAGCACGAGCTCGCATTTCTCCTCGGGCTACGATCTGCCGGCGGCGCTGACGGAGCTCGAGGGCGGCGGGCCCGACGAGATCCGGCGCCATATCGGCCGCGGCAATGCCGCCTGCTGGAAGGTCTGGCATTCGAAGAAGCCCGTCATCGCCGCGATCGAGGGCTACTGCCTCGGCGGCGGTTTCGAGCTCGCCATGGCCTGCGACTTCGTGCTGGCCGACAAGGGCTCGACTTTCGGCGAGCCCGAGGCCCGCATCGCCGCCAGCGCGCCCTTCCTCATCAGCCCCTGGGTCATGGGCATCCGCCACGCGAAGGAAGTGCTGCTGCTGGGTGAGCTCATGACCGCGGAGCGCGCCGAGCGCATCGGCCTCGTCAACGAGCTCTGCGATCCCGGCCAGCTGAAAGCCCGCGTGCGCGAATGGTCGCGCAAGCTGCAGGGTTTCCCTGCCGGGATCTGGACCGCCAACAAGGCCGCCGTCAATCGCAGCTACGAGATCATGGGTTTCAGCAGCGCCATCGCCATGGGCGAGGACGCCTTCGTCGAGCTCTGCTTCCTGCCCGATCCCTTCAAGGTCGAGCTGGAGCAGCGGGTGAAGCGCGACGGCTTCGCCTCCGCAATCCGCTGGGCGCAGTCGCGCTTCGAGTAATCGCCGGACAGAGCCGCCCCGCCATGGACCGCCTGCCTTCGACGCTTCATCCCGACGGCGACAGCCTGACCGCGCTGGTGCGCGCCGCCGCCGGGCGGTTCGGCACCAAGCCCTGCCTGATCGCGGCCGAGCGGACCATCAGCTTCGAAGGCTTCGCCGGCGAGATCGCGTCGCTGTCGCGCCATCTGACGGAATCGGGCATCCGGGCCGGCGACCGGGTGGCGCTGCTCGATGTCGACAGCATCGACTTCTTCGAGATCCTCTATGCGATCGCGGCCCTGGGCGCCATCGCCGTGCCGCTCAATTATCGCCAGCGCGTGCCGGAGCTGCGCTATCAGATCCAGAATTCCGGCGCGCGGCTCCTGCTCGCCGGACCGCGCTACGACGCCGAGGCCGAGGCGCTGAAGCCCGATCTGGCACTCGGCTGGCAGCGGCTCGAGAGGTTCTGCGAGGAGGCTCGGGCGAAGCATCCCTGTAGCCCTGCCGATCTCAGGGGCGTCGAGGGCAGCGCGCCTTTCGTCATCTGCTACACCAGCGGCACCACGGGGAGGCCCAAGGGCGCGGTCCTCGACCAGCGCGCGGCCTGCCTGCGCGCTTATAAGTTCATCATCGAGTTCGGCATCCGTTCCGATGATATCGTCCATGTGACGACGCCGCTGTTTCATATCTCGGCCCTGGTCATCACCATGACCTGCCTGGTACGCGGCGCCGGAGTCCTGATCCTGCCGCAGTTCAAGCTCGACGCGACCATGGCAGCCGTGCGCGAGCATCGCGTCACCTTCCTCTCGCTGGTGCCGACCATGCTCGCCATGATGGCGGCGGCGCCCGAGTTCGGTGCGGCCTATTTCGGCGACGTGCGCCTGATCGTCTATGCCGGCGCGCCGATGAATCCCCGCCTGCTGCGCGACGTCATGTCGGTCTTTCGCGGCGAGATGGTGCAGTCCTTCGGCCAGACCGAGGATCTGCCGCAATCGATCCTCTCGATCGAGGATCATCGCGAGGCCTTTCTTCGGGGGGCGAAGCATCTCGATTCCATCGGCCGGCCGCCGATCGGCGTCGAGCTCAAGATCTGCGACGCGCAGGGCCGCGAGGTTCCCACCGGCGAGATCGGCGAGATCGCCAGCCGCGGCGGCACCGGCATGGTGGGCTATTGGGAGATGCCGGAGGAGACCGCCAAGACCATCAAGGAAGGCTGGCTCTTCAGCGGCGACCTCGGCTATCGCGACGCGGATGGCTATATCTATCTCGCCGGCCGCAAGAAACAGATGATCATCCGCGGCGGCGAGAACGTCTATCCGGCCGAGGTCGAGAAGGTGCTGCTCGATTTCCCCGGCATCAGGGACGCCGTCGTGATCGGCCTGCCCGACCCGGTCTGGGGCGAGATCATCGCCGCCGTGGTCGTCGCCAGGGACGGACCGGTCGATCCCGCCGCCCTGCTCGCCCATTGCAAGCGCCATCTGGCGAGCTATCGCTGCCCCGACCGCGTCTTCCCGCGCGACGCCCTGCCCTACAATGCCGGCGGCAAGGTCGACCGGAACCTGCTGCGGCAGGAATATGGATAGCCCTCAATTCGTTCGCCATCCACTAACGGTCAGAAATTTAGTTTGCTCTGCCGGTGAGCAAGTCGATCTCGATAGCTGGAGCATCCATGAGCTCAAGCCGTAGAATTGCCTCTTTGATTTTGCAATTTACGATTACATCGGGGGTATCGACGCGCCACAACTCAGAACAATCGGTGGATATTGCTATAATTGCCGTTTCACATCGCACATAGATATGATCCGCGATGCTAGAATCAATAAATTCCCAGAACAGCGTGCGCAGCTCGATTTCTGCTTGCTGCTCACAACTCTCCAGTGCGATTGCCGCTATTCGCTTGTTGAATCCAATGAAAACTCTATCCCCTAGCGGTAGGACACTCGGTTTGATACCGACGCCGGCCGATAGCAAGCCAATGTTCATATGCTTGGCCCTGTGCTCTCCAACCGTAAAGCAGAAAAATTCTCGTGGAGCTTCGTCGCGCTCGCCTAGCATGATGTGTGGGGAAGAAGATTTGGCTATGCCTTCACGCAGAGCGGATTTTGACTCGAACTGAACAATCGAGATTTCAAGAGCACTGCGCATACTTGCCCTCCAACGCTGAGCGAGACGCCTACCCGAAGCGATGAAACTCTGGGGCCCGATCTCTAATCATAGCACACCCAGGAATTGCAAAATAATATCGCTTTTGTCGTTATAGTAAAAGGAGCATTAAAGGTCGTGACTATACCGGAGGCGGTGCCCGTTCTTCTGGCTGGCCAGAAACACCTGCTAGCGAGCGTGAAGCCAGAATTTGCGCTCAGAGAGGGTAACTGCGCACTCTTCGGCAAAACTGGGCGCCCCCTCGTCAAGCCCTAAACTCGGGCCTGCCCTCTGGTTTTCTCCGCAAATTATGCGGAGAACCCCTTGCAGCGTGCGGAGATTAGGCCATATAATCTCCGCATAATTTGCGGAGATTATATGTATATCTGGCAGCGCCCGTCCTGGCCCGAGTTTCGATGGGACCGGGAACGGCTTTCGGAACCGCTCGCGGATCTCCGCCACCGGCAAGGCTTGTTGCTGGGTCGGATGCAGGCGTTGGGGTTCGAGCTGCGCGAGGAGGCCACGCTCCAGACCTTGATCCAGGACGTCCTGAAGTCCAGCGAGATCGAGGGCGAGAAGCTCGACCCTGACCAGGTGCGCTCATCGATCGCCCGCCGCCTCGGGATCGATATTGGCGGGCTCACGCCGGCAGACCGGGCCGTGGAAGGCGTGGTGGAGATGATGCTCGACGCCAGCCGCCATTATGAGCGTCGCCTGACCCGGGAGCGGTTGTTCGGCTGGCATGCGGCGTTGTTTCCGGCCGGCCGCAGCGGCATGGCGCAGATCCACGTGGGCGCCTGGCGCGACGAGAGCAAGGAGCCGATGCAGGTGATCTCGGGTCCCTTGGGCCGGGAGCGGATTCACTATGAAGCGCCGCCGGCACGCCGCGTCCCAAAGGAAATGATTCGTTTCCTGGCCTGGTTCGAGGAATCGCCGGCCTCCGATCCCATCCTGAAGGCGGCCCTCGCGCATCTCTGGTTCGTGACCATTCATCCCTTCGAGGACGGCAACGGCCGCATCGCGCGCGCCATAGCCGACATGGCGCTGGCTCGCTCCGAGCAGAGTCCGCAACGGTTCTACGGCATGTCCGCCCAGATCAGGCGGGAGCGGAACGCCTATTACGAAACGCTGGAGCAGACCCAGAAGGGCTCGCTCGACGTCACGGATTGGATGGCCTGGTTTCTCGCCTGCCTGGGGCGGGCGATCGACGGCGCCCGGGGGCAATTGGCGGATGTCCTGCGGAAGGCACAGTTCTGGGAGACCCATCGGGGCCTTGCCTTCAACGAGCGTCAGACGCTCATGCTCAACCGTTTGCTGGACGGTTTCGAGGGAAAGCTGAGCTCGTCGAAATGGGCGAAACTCGCCAAATGCTCCCAGGACACGGCCTCGCGCGACATCCAGGACCTGGTGAGTCGGGGAATCCTGCGCCAGAACCCGGGCGGCGGACGCAGCACCAGCTACGCTCTGGCGGACCGGTAGAGACACCGCCCAGCGCACTTTTCGGCAAATCTGGGCGCGCCCCGCGTCAAGCCCTAAGCTCGGGCTCGCCCTAGCCTGGAACGGCATCGTTCCGGGCGGGAGGCCCGCGACCGCTTCGGCTGGGTCATCGGAACAACCCAGCCTCGGGAGACGCCATTGTCCGTCCGCTATGAAACAGCAGGGATCGCACCGGGCGAACGCAGCCGCTTCTGGCAGGAGGCGGTGGCGCAGGCCTATTTCCCGCTCGATCTGACTTATCGCGATGCCGACCGGTTCGAGGGCAGCCTCGAGCTCTGGGAGCTGGGCGAGGTCTCGCTGTCGCGGCTCGTGACCGACGGCATCACCTATGCCCGCCATGCCCGGCATCTGCGCAAAGATCCCGAGGAGCATTTCCTCATCACCGTGCCGGAGGGGGCGCCCATCCGCTTCCGGCAGGATGGCATGGATGTCGACTGCCGCCCCGGCGGCTTCGTGGTCGAGCGCAGTCACCTGCCCTACGAGTTCAGCGACCCCGACGCCAATGCGCTCTGGGTCCTGCGCGTGCCGGCCTCGCTGATGCGCCAGCGCCTCTCGATCCCGGACCGCTTCGCCTCGCTCGGCTTCGATTGCGCGCAAGGGGCCGGCCGGCTCTTCGTCGATATGCTGCGCCTCGTGCCGGAAACGGTCGAGGCGATCCATCCCTCGGGGCGCGAGGTGCTGGGGCGGCAATTGATCGAGCTCCTCGCCCTCGCCTTCGACAACGACGCGCGCATCCTCGAAAGCCGCCAGTCCCCGGTCAAGCAGGCGCATCTGCGGCGCATCGAGCGCCATCTGCGCCAGAACCTGACTTCGAGCCGGCTTTCGCCGCAGAGCGTCGCCGACGCCTGCGGCCTCTCGGTGCGCTATCTGCACCAGCTCTTCCAGGAGAGGGGCCAGTCGCTGGGCCAGTGGGTGCGCGAGCAGCGGCTGCTCCGTTGCGACGAGGCGCTGCGCGACCCGCGCGGGCGCCGGACCCTCGCCGAGATCGCCCATTTCTGGGGCTTCGGCGATCAGGCCCAGTTCAGCCGTCACTACAAGGCCCGGTTCGGCCGGAGCCCCAGCGATACGCGCCAGCAGAGCCGAGACCTCTCGCCGTCAGGAGATCCTCGCCCGTGAACAAGCCCGTCGCCGCTCCGCTCGTCGGCCAACGGATCAAACGCAAGGAAGACCGGCGCTTCATCACCGGCGAAGGGCGTTATGTCGACGATTTCCAGATTCCCGGCATGACCTATGGCGTGGTGCTGCGCTCGCCCCATGCCCATGCTCGCATCCTGAAGCTCGACATCGCGGAGACGCGTTCCATGCCGGGCGTGCTCGACATCGTGACCGGCGCCGATCTCGACGCCGCCAAGGTCGGCGGCCTGCCCGTGGGCTGGATCGTGCCCAAGACCACCGGCGCCCCGATGGCGAAGCCGCCCCATCCGGTGCTGGCGACCGAGCGCGCGCGCCATGTCGGCGATCCGGTCGCCTTCGTCGTGGCCGAGACCCGCGCCCAGGCGCTCGATGCGATGGAGCGGATCGAGGTCGAGTATGAGCCCCTGCCTCATATCGTCGATCTCGAGACATCGGTCGATCCCGCGGCGCCGCAGCTCTGGCCCGAGGCGCCCGGCAATCTCTGCTATGACTGGGAGATCGGCGACACCGCCGCGGTCGCGCGCGCCTTCGCCGATGCCGCCCATGTCACCACCCTGAAGCTGGTCAATAACCGCATCCATGCCTCGCCGATGGAGACGCGCGGCACGATCGGCCATTACGATTCCTCGACCGACCGCTACACGCTCTACACCTCGAACCAGAACCCCCACATCATCCGCGTGCTGCTGGCGGTCGCCACGCTCGGCATCTCGGAAGAGAAGATCCGCGTGGTGGCGCCCGATGTCGGCGGCGGATTCGGCATGAAGATCTATCACTATGCCGAGGAGGTGCTGGTGGTGTTCGCCTCGCGCCGGCTCAAGCGGCCCGTGAAATGGATCTCCGACCGCAGCGAGGCCTATCTCAGCGACACCCATGCGCGCGACCATGTGACCACGGTCTCTCTTGCCCTCGACGCCCAGGGCGTCATGCAGGGACTCAAAGTGGACACCATCGCCAATATGGGCGCCTATCTCTCGACCTTCGCGCCGGCGATCCCTTCCTTCTTCTATGCCTATCCCTTCCCCGGTCCCTACAAGGTGCGCGCGGTGCAGTGCCGGACGCGCGCCGCCTTCACCAACACCCAGCCGGTCGACGCCTATCGCGGCGCCGGCCGGCCCGAATGCACCTATGTGCTGGAACGCGCCATGGATGCGGCCGCGCGCGAGATGGGCATCGACCGGGTCGAGATGCGGCGGCGGAACTTCATCCCGCCCGAGGCTTTCCCCTACAAGACGCCGCTGCTCTGGACCTATGACGTGGCCGAGTTCGACCGGCTGATGGACCAGGCGGTCGCGGTCGCCGACTTCGCCGGCTTCCCCGCGCGCCGCGCCGAGGCGCTGACGCGCAATCGTTATCGCGGACTGGGCTTCGCCTATTACATGGAATCCTGCGGCATGGGTCCCTCCAAGCTGTTGAACGAGCAGGGCTGCCAGGCCGGGCAATATGAAGTGGGCACGGTGCGAGTGAACCCGACCGGCAATGTCACCGTGCTGACCGGCAGCCACACCCATGGGCAAGGCCATGAGACGGTCTATGCCCAGATCGTCGCCGACGCGCTGGGCGTCGATTTCAACGCGGTCGAGATCGTCCATGGCGACACCGATCGCGTGCCCTATGGCATCGGCACCTATGGCTCGCGCTCGATCGCGGTCGGCGGCTCGGCGCTCAAGATCTCGCTCGACAAGGTGGTCGAGAAGGCGCGCCAGATCGCGGCCCATCTGATGGAGGCCAATCCGACCGACGTGACTTTCGAGCAGGGCGTATTCCGCGTCGCCGGCACCGATCTCAGCCGCACCTTCAAGGAGGTCGTGCGCGCGGCCTACAACCCGGTCGATTACCCGCTCGACAAGCTGGAGCCGGGGCTCGAGATGACCACCTATTTCGACCCGCCCAACTTCACCTTCCCCTATGGCTGCCATCTCTGCGAGATCGAGGTCGATCCCGAGACCGGCAAGATCGAGATCCTGGCGCTGGCGGCCGTTGACGATTTCGGCAACCAGATGAATCCGATGATCGTGGAGGGCCAGATCCATGGCGGCCTGGCGCAAGGTGTGGGCCAGGGCATGATGGAGCTCTGCGCCTTCGACAAGGAGACAGGGCAGCTGCTCTCGGGCTCGCTGATGGATTACGCGCTGCCGCGGGCCTCCGACCTGCCCTCGATGCGGATCGAATCCATCGTCACGCCCTGCCACTACAATCCGCTGGGCGTCAAAGGCTGCGGCGAGGCGGGCGCCATCGCCGGCCCTGCGGCGCTGGTGAGCGCCGTGCTCGACGCGTTGGCGCCTTTAGGCGTCACCGACATCGACATGCCGGCGACGCCCGAGCGCATCTGGCGCGCGATCCAGGCGGCGAGAAAGCGCTGACGTAGCTGCTTCCCGCCGACGGAGTCCGGCGGCCGACCTTCCGGGCCGGCCGCTGCCTGAGCGCGGCAGCACAGCCTGGCAGCGAGACGACCGCGATTACCGCCAATGCGCCGGGTCGAGAATTCCGCCGATCTTGGGATTGTTGCCGCCCGGCAATGTGGGGACGGGCACATCTTCCTGTCGGTTCCCTGTCGGTCTAGAAGATTCTCGCCGCCATGCGCTCGAATGCGGCGCCTCCAGAGCTCGCAGAGAAAATATTCCTTCCCGTTTCGTGTCGAGACGGCGCGGCATCTTCGTCGCGCTCGACAATCCGAGTCGGTACGGCGTTACAATAATTTCACAGTAAAGTGCTGGCGCATATTTGAGCCACAGTGCAACCAATGTCATGGGCTAAGCGGTCGTAGGGGATGACGAGCGCCACATCGGGAAGTCGAGACGAGAGACAGACGACGGTTCCCGATTCTTTTCCCCGCCAGGCAACCATTGCGATCCCCATGACCATCAATCCCCAGTTCGTAGAAATCACCGGTGCGTTCTGCGTGCTCTGCGCCGGCCTCGGCATCCTCTACACCTTTATCGCCGGCATCCTCGTGCGACGGTTCTTTCGCAGTCGTGGCGGCGAACTCTCCGACTTTCCTTCCGTCAGCATCCTGAAACCCCTGTACGGGGAAGAAATCGAGCTGGAATTGAATCTCGAGTCTCTATGCCAGATCGACTATCCGGGCGAGATCGATCTCGTCTTCGGGGTCCAGGATCCTCACGACCCCGCCATCCGCCATGTCAGGGCGCTGCAGGATCGGCACCCGAGGATGGCGATCTCCCTGGTGATCGATGCCCGCGAATACGGGGCCAACCGCAAGATCTCCAACGTCGTGAACATCGCGAGGGCCGCGCGCCACGAGGTTCTCGTCCTTTCCGACAGCGATATCGGGGTCGGCCCGGACTATCTACGGCGCACCGTCACCGAGCTCGCCCGGCCCGGGGTCGGGCTCGTCACCTGTCTCTATCGCGGCGCGCCGCTGGCAGGCCTCTGGCCGTTTTTATCGGCCATGGCGATCGACTACAACTTCCTGCCGAGCGTCATCATCGGCCTCAGGAGCGGTCTGGCGCGCCCCTGCTTCGGCTCGACCATCGCCCTCCGCCGCAGCGTCCTGGATCGGGTCGGCGGATTCGAGGCCTTCGCCGACCATCTTGCCGATGACAATGCCATCGGCGAGGCGGTCAGGGCGCTGGGCCTGGAGGTGACGGTGGCGCCGATGCTGGTGACGCATAGCTGCACCGAGCAGAGCCTCGGCGCGCTGCTGAATCACGAGCTGCGCTGGTCGCGCACCATTCGTTCCGTCGCCGGCCCGAGCTTCGCGGGCATGATCGCGACCCAGCCGCTGCCTCTCGCCCTCCTGAGCGGCTTGGCTTTCGGCTTGACCCCTTGGATCACGGCTCTTTGTCTGGCCGCCTTGGCATCGCGGCATTTCCTTCGCTATCAGGTCGACCATTCGGTGGGCAGCAGCCTCGGCGGCGCAGGATGGTGGCTGATGCCGCTGCGAGACCTGATTTCCTTCGCCGTCTTCTGCGCGACATTCTTTGTCGAGAAGGTTTCATGGCGCGGACGGCGGTTCCGGGTCCGCGCGAATGGCATGCTGTCCGTCACACAGGAGCACTGACATGCTGCGCACTCTGTTCCTACAAGCCCCCTCCTTCGAGGGATTCGACGGCGGGGCCGGCTCCCGCTACCAGGCCCGGCGCGAGATCCGGTCCTTCTGGTATCCGACCTGGCTGGCGCAGCCGGCGGCCCTCATTCCAGGCAGCCGCCTGATCGACGCGCCCGCCCACGACCTCACCGTTGCCGACGTGACCGCGGTCGCGAAGGATTATGACCTTGTCGTCCTCCACACCTCGACGCCGTCCTTCGCCTCCGACGTCAAGACGATCGAAGCCTTGAAGGCGGCCAATCCCGCGCTGATGGCCGGATTTGTCGGCGCCAAGGTGGCGGTCGATCCGGATGGCAGCCTGAAGGCCGCGGAAGCGCTCGATTTCGTCGCGCGCAACGAGTTCGATTTCGCGATCAGGGAGGTCGCCGAAGAGCGCCCCTTGACCTCGATCGCCGGCATCTCCTTCCGCCATCGCGACGGCAGGATCAAGCACAACGCCGAGCGTCCGATCCTCGAGAATATGGACCTGCTCCCCTTCGTGACGCCGGTCTATCAGCGCGATCTGAAGATCGAGCGCTATTTCATCGGTTACCTCAAGCACCCCTATATCTCCATCTATACCGGTCGCGGCTGCAAATCGCGTTGTACCTTCTGCCTCTGGCCACAGACCGTGGGCGGCCACCGTTACCGGACGCGCAGCGTCGGCCATGTGCTTGAGGAGATCGCCTGGGCGCAAAAGGCCTTCCCGCAAGTGAAGGAATTCTTCTTCGACGACGACACCTTCACCGACGACCTGCCGCGCGCCGAGGCCATTGCCAAAGGATTGGGCAAGCTGGGCGTGACCTGGTCCTGCAACGCCAAGGCCAATGTTCCGCGCGCCTCCCTCAAGGTGATGCGGGACAATGGGCTGCGGCTGCTTCTCGTGGGCTATGAATCCGGCAATCAGCAGATCCTGCATAACATCAAGAAGGGGATGCGCATCGAGGTCGCCGAGCGCTTCACCAAGGACTGCCACGAGCTGGGGATCGC
Source organism: uncultured Alphaproteobacteria bacterium (assembly GCA_963696655.1). Classification (GTDB taxonomy): domain Bacteria; phylum Pseudomonadota; class Alphaproteobacteria; order Dongiales; family Dongiaceae; genus Hypericibacter. The sequence continues at coordinate 55,612 of CAVOLB010000051.1, read as the reverse complement.
CATCCACGGCACTTTTATTCTGGGACTGCCGGGAGAATCCAGGGAAACCATCCAGGAGACCATCCGCTTCGCAGCCCGGATCAACCCTCACACGATCCAGGTGTCACTGGCCGCGCCCTATCCCGGGACCTTCCTTTACAAGCAGGCCCTGGAGAACGGCTGGCTCGACGAGGCGAATGCCGAGCTGGTGGATGCGCATGGCGTGCAGATCGCGCCGCTCCACTATCCGCATCTCAGCCATGAAGAGATCTTCGATTCCGTCGAGGAGTTCTATCGTCGCTTCTACTTCCGCTCGGGAAAGATCGCCTCGATCGTCGGCGAGATGGTCCGCAGCCCCGAGATGATGCGGCGCCGGCTTCGCGAAGGTGTCGAGTTCTTCCGCTTCCTGCGCGAGCGCCGGGCCATCGCACCTTGAAGGGCGTCATCGTCACAGCCGACGACTTCGGGGCCGCCATCGAGATCAACGAGGCGGTCGAGGCCGCGCATCGCGACGGCATCCTGACGGCGGCCAGCCTGATGGTGACCGGTATGGCGGCGGCCGACGCCGTGGCGCGCGCCAGGCGCCTGCCCGCCTTGAGGGTCGGCTTGCACCTCGTGCTGGTCGAAGGAACGCCGGCCCTGCCGCCGGCCGAGATTCCGGATCTGGTGGACGCCCGGGGCTTCTTCCGGTCCGACATGGCCTCTATGGGCGTCGATATGTTCTTTCGGCCCGCGGTGCGACACCAACTGACCGCCGAGATTGCCGCGCAGTTCGAGGCCTTCCGCGCGACCGGCCTGCGGCTCGATCACGTCAACACCCACAAGCATTTTCACCTTCATCCCACGGTCGCCGGACGGATCATCGCGATCGGCCGCCGGTTCGGCATGTCCGCCGCGCGGGTCCCGGCGGAACCGGCCGCCATTCTCCGCCGCATCGAGCCGGGATCGCGTCCCGTTCAACCGATGCTTCTGGCGCCTGTCACCGGGCTGCTGCAGGCGAGATTTGCGATGGCGGGCCTGCTGGTTCCCCGCCAGGTGTTCGGGCTCGCCTGGTCGGGGGCCATGACCGAATCGCGCCTGGCCGGCGTTTTGCGCCACCTTCCCGCCGGCTTGAGCGAAATCTACCTCCACCCCGCCGTCTCGAATGATTTTCCGGGCGCCGCTCCCGGCTATGGTTATGCTCAGGAACTGGCCGCCCTCATGGCGCCCTCGGTTCTTGCCGCGCTGCAGGAGACGGGCGCCGCCCGGGGCGGCTTCGGGGATTTCAAGGCAGCGGAATACGCAGCATGAAGCATCTCGGCAAGGTTCTGGCCCTCGCCGGCCTGATTCTCGCGGTGTGGCTGTTTCTGCGCGACGACCCCGGCGCAATTCTGAGTTTGCTCGAGATCGCAGGGCCGGGATTGGTCCTGGCGAGCCTGGTTCATCTGTTTCCCATGCTGATCAACGCCCAGGCCTGGCGCCTGCTCTTCCCCGTCGGGAGCCGGCCGAAGCTCGCGAGCTTGATGCGCGTGATCTGGATCCGCGAGGCGGTGAACGGCTTGCTACCCGTGGCACGGGTCGGCGGTGAGATCGTCGCCTATCGCATGCTACGGCGCGTGGGCATCAACCGCTCCCCGGCCGTCGCCGGCGTGACCGTCGAGGTCGCGCTCTCGATCGTCAGCCAGTTGGCCTTCGCCCTGATGGGCCTGACCTTCCTCTATCTCGATTCGGCCACGACCCTGTTCGCCAGGATGGCTCTCGCCCTCCTGCTGCTGGCGGTCGGCGTCTCGCTTCTCATCGCCTTGCAAAATGCGGGGCTCACCGAGAAGGCGATGCGGCTTCTCAATCGCCTCGCCGCGGGCCGGTTCGAGGCGGCCGTCGGTCATTCCGCCCAGATCGATCGCGAGATCAGAGCACTCTACCGCCGACACGCCGCAATCGGGGGCTGTCTGTTGTGGCTGCTGGCCGGATGGCTGGCCGGAGCCGCCGAGATCTGGGCGGCACTTTGGGTCCTGGGCCGGCCCATCGGCGTGATCGACGCCGTCATCGTCGAATCAGTGATCCAGGCGGTCAGCAGCGCCGCCTTTCTGGTGCCGGGTGCGCTCGGCGTGCAGGAGGCGGCCTTCCTGCTGATCGGGGCCGCCATCGGACTCGATCCGGTGACGGCCATGGCGCTGGCGACCGCGCGGCGCATCCGCGACGGCGTCATCTTCCTGCCGGGCCTCGTCAGCTGGCAGTTCGCCGAAAGCCGGGCGTTGCGCAGCGCTCCGTAGACCGCGCCGCCGCGATCGCCGAACTTCGACGAAGAGGGCCTAGCGCGTGCGAGCGCGCTGCTCCTGCCGCAGCTTCTCCTGCTCCAACCGGGCTTCCTTCTTGACGTCGGCGCCATAGCGAAGCTTGAGCTTGGCTTCGGTCATGAAGACCGCCGCGTCGAGATTGTTCTGGATCTGCCGGTATTCCGCGATCCATTGCTCGCGCTCGGGATACTCGGCGTCCTGCAGCACGCGCAGCAGGGCCACCTGGATGAAGCCGATCTGGGAGCGATCGACCGGCGCCTGGCGGACCCTTTTCCCCCGATAGATGCCGCCGGCCTGCGCGGACTTCATCTCGGCCAGCTTCATCCGGAGGATCACGCCGGTTTCGTCGTCATCGTCGCCGCAAGGAAGAGGCGGCAGATCGTCGGCAACCGGCAGCAGGGTCAGGGGCGCGTCGGTCCGCGGCGCGCCCAGCGACAGAAGCGGCAGCAGGTCGCTGGCAGCGCCGTCGCGGGCGGTCAGATGGCCCATGCCGAACAGCTTCTGCACCGTCGCCAGTGCCGAGGTGTGGTCATACTCGGTCTTGTCGATCACGCCTTTCCGGATCAGGGGCGAGATCACCAGCGTCGGCACCCGGGCGCCATAGCGGTCGAACGGGAAGTGATGCTGGATATAATCCTGGGTGAAGGTATCGCCAGGCGGCGTGGCCGGCGTCGGCGCCACATGATCGTAGAAGCCGCCATGCTCGTCGAAGGTCACGATCAGCAGGCTCTTCTCCCAATGCGGCGAGTTGCGGATCGCCTCATAGACCTTCTTGATCAGCTTTTCCCCGCGCCTCACGTCATCCTTCGGGTGCATGGAGTTGCCGCAAGTGAAATCGCCCGGGCCGGTGATGTCGAACTTGTCGGCGCTGTATTTGGGCTCGATCCAGACGAACTTCTTGTCGAAGCCGGTGTCGTTCACCTCGCTTTCGAAATCGTCGAAGCCGGTGAGACGCCCCTGCAGCTCGTTGAGGTTCATGCCGCTCAGCAGGAAGGCCGCCGGAAAATCGTCGCCGCGATAGATCCGCCAGGGCAGGCAATATTTGTCGAGCTGGTCGAAGATATTGCCGTTCTCGAAGCGGTAGCCCTCGAATCCGGTCGCGATGACGGTCTGGAGATCGCTCGGGCTGCCGTCGAGGCCGCCCGAAGTCGCCGCCATCGCGAAGAACCGGTTGGGAAAGGTCGGTCCCGGCAGCGATGAGAACCAGCGGTCGCAGACCGCGAACTCCCGGGCCAGCTGGTTCATGACCGGCAATTGCGCGGCGGCATAGCATTTCATGATGTTCGTCGGCACCTGGGCGCCGCTGTCGGCATAGTCGGCGATGAAGCCCGTGTTGTGGATATCGGGATAGGGCGCGCCGTCGGTATAGGTCGCGCCGGCACCGCAAAGCTGCGTGACCACGTTCTCGAACTCATGGCCAGGTCCCGCATCGATGCCCGACAGGAAATAATCGGCGCCGGACGCGACCGAGACATCGATATGGGTGGCGGGATCGGGATTCGTATTGACGCCCACGGCGACGCCGTCGGCCGCGACGGGGTTGCCCTGAAGATCCACGCCGGTGAGGCCGCTCAGGCCCAGCATGTGATCGAAGGAGCGGTTCTCGAGCATCAGCACGAAGACATGCTCAATCTGCGGACCGCGCCCCTTCCCGCCGCGGCCGAACAGGGATTGGAGCCAGTGCCAGAAATTCAGCAATGCGCAGCGCAGGGTATCCCAGGCGGTGCAGACCAGCTGGAAGACCCAGCCGAACAGGACGCAGAACTTCTCCACCACCCAGGCGAAGGCCTTGCAGACCCACTTGGCAACCCAGTACCAGCCCTTGCAGACCCATTTCGCGACCCAATACCAGGCGCGGCAGAAGAACCCGGCGATGCAATCCCAGGGCGTGTACCAGTGGCATTCATCCCAGGAGGTGCATTGGTCGGACCCCTCGTCGGCCCATTCCGAGCATTCGTCCGAGCCTTCGTCGGCCCAGCTCGTGCATTCATAATCGACCTGGGACGTCCAGTTCTTGCAGGTGATGACGGCTTGGTTGACCCAGTTGGTGCAGGTCGACATGGCGGTTCCCCCTTCAGATCGCGATCCGTCGAACGAGCGAGCGGTGCATCAGCATGAGTTTTGCCCTGGCCCAGCCGATGCCGACCGCCTTGCCCAGGAACCCCGCGCCGAAGACGCCAGCAAGGCTCAGCGCGAACAGGCTCCAGCGAAAGGGATCGGCCAGGATGAGAGCGCCCACGGAGGCCAGGATCGCGACGACGAGAAACAGGCCGCCCAGGGCACAGCCGCAGGCGCGGTGATATCGGCGCGCCCTGTCCCGCAGCCGCAATTTCTCGCCATCGTCGCCCGGCAGGCGGGCGATGGCCGCAAAGACCTCGTCCAGCGTTCGGCTCATGGCATCACCGGCCCCAGCGGGATTGGTCGCATCGGCGGAGAGCAGCAGCCGATGGCGGCAAATCCAGGCGATAAGACGTCAGCATTTGCCGAAACGCAGCTGGGCCGTTGCGTCGGCGACCGATGGGCTCTGCCATCGGCGCCCCATGAGTCCGGGGCGAAACAGGTCCCTACTCTTTACCCATTTTCGCAATCAGTCCAGAGAAGTTCGATTTCGAACATCCGGAGGGGAGGCCGTCAGCGCAACCCTGCCGATATCCCGTGTGTCGCCGCGGACGCCGGCGAGCGCGCCAAATTGATTGGCGACTCAATCATCGTCGCAACCCACCGGGCCAGACTTCATTCCCATCTCGCGGCAGAAACCCTAATCTGTCATCACCGTCGGCATAGGTTCGAATGCGAATCACTGGTCTCATGCCCCCGTGGCGAACTGAGCAGGAGAGATTCCCATGGCCGCGATCATCAAAGCCCGCGCCTTCGCGAACAACGAGGTGGCCTATCTCGCCTGGACGATCGGGGGCAGCTCGATCCCCGGCTGCCTCGGATTCCACATCCTCCGGCAATATCTCGATAGCGCCGACAAGGTGACCGAGGAACGCGCGCTCGCCTCCTACGTGGCCTTCAAGGGACAGCGCAACCCCGACTGGCAGCCGCAGAACACGAGCGTCTGGCCGGTACAGAAATTCTCCTGGCGCGACCTGACCTTGCGCAAGAAGCGCGACAAGGCCGAGCGCCGGCCCGACCAGGTACGGGTGCGCTACGCGATCCGCGCCGTGGGCAAGATGAAGGCCGGGCTCGATCCGGTGGTGATCCTTCCCGAAAGCCATTGGGACGCCAAGACCCGCAAGATGGTGCCCAACCGCTATGAGGGCACACCCATCCCGCTGGGCTATCTCACCAACGCTGCCCTCAGCAACGCCATCGACGTGACGCGCGCCAGGCCGCCCTTCACCTCGACCTTCACCAACGGCATCCTGTCGACGCAGTTTCTGCTCCGCGTGCTCGAGGAGGACGGCAAGATCGTGCCCGGCGAGCTGGAAGCGCATCTGCGCAAGCCGAAGGACTGGCTGCGCAACTATCTCGCCGGCGATGTCCTGCCGCTCATGAACGATTTCTTCCAGCAGCCCAAGGGCCGTTTCCACGCCGCCCTCTACGAGCTCGAGGACGAGGAGCTGGTGGCGCTGCTGAAGGCCAATGTCGAACGGCTCGACCTGATCCTGTCGGACGCCGGCAGCGGCACGGACGAGGATGCCGAGCCGAATGCGAGCGGCAAGCAGCCGACCGCCTATGACACGCGCAACGCCCCGGCGCGCAAGGCGCTCCGCGCCCTCGCGAAGAAAGCCGGCACCAAATTCACCATGCAGGACCGCATGTTCAACGGGTCCGGCCATATCGGGCACAACAAGTTCGTGGTGCATGTCGACGAGGCGGGCAAGGCCCGATCGGTTCTCACCGGCTCGACCAATTGGACCTGGTCGGGCGTCGCCGGCCAGAGCAACAACTGCATCCGGATCGACGATGCCAGGATCGCCGAGGCCTATCTCGCCTATTGGAAGCGGCTCCAGGCCGACAAGCAGAAGCTGCCGAAGCCGCTCGGCGCCAAGGCGACCGGCGCCGACCAGGGCGATGCGCTCAAGACCGCCGATCGCACGCCGGTGACGGCGAGCCTGACGGGTGGCGGCAGCATGGAGGTCTGGTTCTCGCCGAACATGCCGGGCAAGGCGCAGCCGCCGTCGAAGATGGCGAAGACGCCCTCGGCACCGCCGCCCGACATGGACCGGCTGTTCTCGCTGATGCGCAAGGCCGAGCGCTCGATCTTCTTCCTGGTCTTCATGCCCTCGCGCGGCGGCCTCAACTCGATCGTGTCCGAGGCCGTGGCGCTGGGCGTCAAGGACAGCTCGCTTGAGGTCATCGGCGCCATCTCGGACACGCAGGCCATGTGGGGCTATGTTCCCAGCAGCAAGACCGCCGGCGGCAAGAAGCTTCCCGCCTGGTCGCCGCATGTCTTCACGCAAAACGGCGTGTCGGTCCTGCGCGCCACGGCGCTGACCGACGACGAGATCGGCCGGCCGCTCGGCGACTTCGAGTTCGACGAGAAACTCACGGTCGGGCGCGCCATCATCCATGACAAGCTGATCGTGATCGATCCGCTGGACCCGGTGAAATGCGTCGTCGCCTTCGGCAGCCACAATATGGGTTACAAGGCGTCCTATTCGAACGACGAGAATCTCGTGATCGTGCGCGGCCACCAGCCCCTGGCGCTGGCCTATATGGTCCATGTGCTGGATGTCTGGGATCATTACCGCTTCCGCGCCGCCGAGGCCGAGCTCACCGCCGACGCGAAAAAGAAGAAGGTCAAGCCGGGCAGCAAGGACGACCCGCGCTGGGACGGCTTCCTCGACACCGGCGACGGCTGGCAGGCCCACTCATCGCATCGGCTGGCGAAATATTTCGCGACCTAGCGCAGAGATCGTGTCCGCTGCCTCCCGCTAGGCCTGCAGCTCCACCGTTTTGGGAACCGGTGCGCGGACGATGATCGCCAAGCCTATCATGATGACGGCGGCGCCAACGATGGCCGCGCCGGATATGCGCTCGCCCAGACAGACATAACTGACCAGGACACCCAGCGGCGGCATCAGCAGTGCGAAGGGTGCGATCTGGTCGACGCGGTAGCGTTTCATCAAGCCGTACCAGATCGAATAGGCGATAGCCCAGCCGCCCGTCGCCAACAGCACGACACCGCCCCATTCCAGGGGCGTCGCCGTTGTCAGAGCGGACATCTGTCCCTGCTCCGTCAGCAGTGAAACAATCATCAACTGCGGCGCGGCGAGAGTCGAGATGGCTGCCATCATCGCATTGCCGTCATCCCGACCGAACCGCCGAATGAGCGCCTGCGATATACCCCAGGCGAGGGTTCCCAGGACGACAAGAGCCAAGGACCAGAATGCGCCAATGCTCTCGGGCGCTCCAGCCACCATGGCAATACCCACCAGCGCGACGACGATGCCGAGGCAACGCCAAAGGCTCAGCCTCTCGCGACCGATCGCCCAGGCGCTCAGAACGGCAAACGGAACTTGCGACTGCACCACCAATATTGCGGTCGAAGCCGGCACGCCTTGGAGACCGATAAAGATCAGCCCGCTCTGGACCGCCCCGCCCAAAGTCGCGATTGCCACGAGCGCCCCCCATGAAGTCCGAAATCGCCGGGAAGGGCGGAACAGCAGGCAGGCTGCCACCGCGTAGGCGATCGCCGACATGAAGAGAGGCGGAAAATGCATGACCGAGGGCTTGGCCAAGGTGTAGGCGACCGCCCACAACAGGGGCGGCAGGACCGCCAAGCCGACATCTCTGGCATTCATCGATTCGCCCCTGGAACTCGCGTCGCCGGAGTCTGCAAGTCGCCGGCGCGTGGAATCAAGGCAAACCGCCATGCCCGACGCTCACCACCGCGAGCGCGCTGTCCTGGAACAGGTGGGTTCCCGATTCGGGACGCGACGGCCTTTGTTTTCTTTATCCGCCGGTAACAGACATGTGCCGGGGAACTGCGACATTGGAACTGCGGCGGTCGAGGATAAAGTCGTGACCGCGCGGCTTTCGGGAAATGGCCTCGGCGATCGCACTCTCGAGCCGTTCGTCTCCCTCGCTCGCCCGCAAGGCCGCTCTCAGGTCGGCACTGTCCTCCTGACCCAGGCACATATAGAGCTGGCCGGTGCAGGTCACGCGAACGCGGTTGCAGCTTTCGCAGAAATTATGGGTCAGGGGCGTGATGAAGCCGATCCGCCGGCCGGTCTCGAGGCAATCCACATAGCGCGCCGGCCCTCCGGTCCGATGGTCGGAATCGCGCAGGGTCCAGCGCTGGCCGAGATCGGCCCTCACCATCGACAGCGGATAGAACTGGTCCAGCCTCTGCTCGCCGCCGATATCGCCCATGGGCATGACCTCGATGAAGGCTATATCGAAACCTTCGGCGCCGCACCAGGCGACGAGATCGCCGAGTTCGTCGTGATTCAATCCCTTGAGGGCGACCGTGTTGATCTTGACCTGCAATCCGGCTGCCTTGGCGGCAGCCAGGCCCTCCATCACGACAGGCAGGCGCCCCCATCGGGTAACAGCTTGGAACCGGTCCGGCCGCAACGTGTCCAGCGAGACATTGACGCGGCGGATGCCGGCCGCCGCCAGCCCCTCGGCATATTTGGCGAGCCGGGTTCCATTGGTCGTCAAGGTCAGTTCCCGCAGCGCACCCGATCGCAGATGGCGCGAAAGCAAGCCGACCAGGTCCATGAAACCGCGCCGGGTCAGCGGTTCGCCGCCCGTCAGGCGCAGTTTCTCCACGCCAAGGCGGATGAAGCAGCTGCAGAGCCGATCCAGTTCCTCGATCGAGAGGACTTCCGATCGCGGCAGGAACCTCATGTCCTCGGCCATGCAATAGACGCAGCGCAGATCGCAACGGTCGGTCACCGATACTCTGAGATAGGAGATATGCCGGCCGAACGGGTCCCGCATCGGCGCCTCTACTGCGTCGCTTGCTTGAGATAGGCGATCAGATCCCGCAGCTTGGCGTCATCCTTGACGCCCGCAAACGCCATTCGGGTGCCCGGAACCACGTCCTTGGGCGAATGGAGATACGTCGCCAGCGTCTCCGGTCCCCAGACGAGGCCACTGTTCCGCATTGCCGAGGAGTAGTTGAAACCCTCGAGCGTTCCCGCCTTGCGGCCGAACAATCCATGGAGCGACGGGCCAACCTTGGTCTGTCCGGGCGCGAGGGAATGACAGGCGCCGCATTGCCGAAAGACGGCTTCGCCATTCGCGACGTCATCGGATCGGGCTGGACAGGCTGGATACAGCGCCAGGAGGACCGTTCCTGCTGCCAACAGGTTGGAAATTCTTGCCATCGAGCCCTTGCGCAGGAATGGCGGGGCTGCCCGCTGCAGCCCCGCCGTCAGATCGAATTCCGTCAACCGACGCGATATTCCTGCGACTTGAAGGTCAATGATTTGGTGACCTCGGGCGCATCGGCGATCTTCCGGATGTTCCCCCAGGTCTGCTTGTAGTTCGGGATGATGAACTCATTCACCCCCTTCGAGACGACGTTTCCCACCGGACCGGTCGGGAAAGCGAAGAGCATGAAGGTCTCCTTCGGCTTCGCCGTCGGCGTCGGATAGACCATGGCCTGGGTCGAGCCGTTGTCGTTGAAGACCTCGACCAGATCCCCCTGGTTCAGTTTGAGCTCGGCCATGTCATTGGGGTTCATTTCGATGAAGGGCAGCGGCCAGCGGTCCATCACGAAATCGTTCTGCTGATCGAGATAGGCCGATTGCCAGACCTGGTTGGCGCGGCCGTTATTGATCAGGAAGGCGAACTTGTCCTTCTCCGCCTGCTTGCCTTCGGCCTGGAATCCCCGCCAGGCCGTCGCCATGAAGATGGCCTTCCCATCCTTCCCGCCGAATTTTCCGTCGGCGTAGAGCCGCTGGGTGCCGACGATCTTGCCGTCCTTGAAACCGACGGAGGGTTCCTGGAACCCGTTGGTTCCCATCGCCCGCAGCCGGTCATAGGTGACGTTCTCGCCGCCGCCGGCATGCTGGTGATAACCATCCATGAAGGCGTCTTCCTCGGTCTTCCAGTCATAGCCCTTGAATTTGTCGGCGATGTCGTCCTTGCCCGCGGCGCGCCATGCCTTCTCCAGCGCCTGTGCGATCCCCGCCGCGATCAGGCAGTCGGGCTTGGCCTGGCCCGGAGGGTCCATATAGCGCTCGGTCAGGCGCATCCGCCGTTCGCCGTTCATCGAGGTGAGATTCATCTCGCCCGAGGTCGCCGCCGGCAGCATCACATGGGCGGCCTGGCCGATCTTGGTCGGCACGATATCCATATCGACGACGAAGAGGCCGCCCTGGCGGATGGCCGCCATGATGGCCTCCACCTGGGCCGCGCGATCGCCATAGGGCACGCTCGACATGGCGTCCTTCACCATGTCGGTACGCTTCTTGTAGACACGCTTGAACTCGAGCGCGTTCAGCGTGGTCTTGTAGTTGTCGCAGGCCCAGATGTGATGAACGCCGCCCTTGCCCTGGATCAGAAGCTGATCGACATAGGCCGCGGGCCGTCCCACATGGGCATCGGAAGGACGAACGTAGCCCTCCTGATGCCCGCCCATGCGAACGCAGCCGCCGCCGGGCCGGCCGATATTGCCGGTCGAGAGGGCCAGGTTCACCAGGGCGCCGTTGGTCCGATAATTGTCGTTGCCCCAGATCAGACCCTTCTCGTAGCAGAACATCGTGCGGCGACGCTTGCCGTCCTTGGGTTCGGCGATCCAGGACGCGGCGGTCTGGATCTGCTCCACGGTGAGGCCCGTGATCTTGGCGGCGTCCTCCAGACTGGTCTTGTTGGCGGCCAGCATATCGTCATAGCCGCTGGTCGAAGCGGCGATGAAACCCTTATCGACCCAGCCCTTCTCCGCGACATAGGTCGTCAGCGCATTGAACAGCGCCAGGTCGGTGCCGGAATTGATCGCGAGGTGCAGGACATTGTCCTTGCCCGCCTCCATCTCGCAGGCATTGACGGTGACGGTACGCCGCGGGTCGACGATGACGATACGGCCGGCCGCGTGAGCCTCCCCCGCAAGCTGTTTTTTCTTCTTGTCGAGCGAGGTGCCGCGAAGGTTGGGGATCCAGTGATTGAGGAAATAATTGGTCTGGGTCTCCAGCGCGTTGGTGCCGACGGCAAAGATGGTGTCCGCCAGCTCGGCGTCCTCGTAGCAGTTGTTGAGCTCGCCCACGCCCATGTCGCGCGTCGCATGAACCTCGGAGTTATAGGCCGGCCGGTTGTGAATCCGGATGTTCTTGACCTTCATGCTCTCGAAATAGAGCTTGCCGGTGCCCCAGGTATTCTCATAGCCACCGCCGGCCCCGCCATGATCGAAGGCCGAGACGATCAACCCGTCCTCGCCCTGCTCGGCGACCACCCGCTGCGTGACGGCCGCGACCAAATCGAGCGCATCCTGCCAGGAGGTCGGATAGAGGCCGCCATAGCGCCAGACCAGGGGATCGGTCAGTCGCTGCGCCTGTGTTCCGGTCACCTCGGAGAAGGATTCCTCGGCCATGCGGGCGCCCCGGACCGAGCCCAGCCCCGAGTTCACGACGCAGTCATGGTCCGGCTTGATGACGATGTGAACGTCGCGGCCGTTCTGCTTCACGATGTTGTGCATCGAAGGCGCGAACCAGTTCACCGTCTCGGCGTCCTGCTGCTTCGAGAGGTCGACGCCGAAGGCGTTCTGGCCCGCCGCGGTGCCGCCCTGCTTGTTCACGTCCCAGCTGTAGGCGTGATAGCCGCAGCCGACGATGCAGAAATGGCAGGTGACGTTGTGGACCTTCGCGTCCTTGGGCGGAATCGGCAAACGGTCAATATTGCGCTTGTAGGTCATGGTTCGCTCCCTCAGGCCGACAGGACGTTGCTGAGACGGCCATAGATCAGTTCGTCGACGGCCTCGGCATAGATGTCGCCCTTGCTGTCGACGCGAAGCGAAAATTGCGGAAGGTTCTGGGTCGCCTGGCCCCAGATCTCCATGCCGCCCTTCTCGCAGTCGAAGCGGGAATAGTGGCCCGGGCAGTTGAGGCTCTTGTCGGCAGCCACATAACTCAAGGGAAAGCCCTTATGCGGGCACAAGGTCGAGAACGCGACGATGTCGCCGTCGGACCCCACGCCCCCCTCGACGGCCTTTCCGAGCTTGATCAGGACCCCGGGGGAATCCTTGTCGGGATAACTGATATCCATCGGCTCGTCGGTCTTGAGGTCTTTGACGTTGGCGAGCTTCTGGCTGGGGTATGTGACTCTCGCCAGCGGCACCGCCGCCTTGCCCGCCGACGGCGTGACGACCGTCGCAACGCCACCCGCCGCTGCGATGCCGGTGCCGCGCAGAAATTGCCGGCGACCGGAGTCGACCAGCTTATCGCAACTCTTGGACATGGTTCCCCTCTCCCAGGTGATCAACGTCTTCTGCCTGAGAGACGCAGGCGCCATGCCAGGTTGCGATGCAGCGCCTGCACCGGTTTTGCGCCATTAATCGCTGCTGCGGGGCAGCATGATCCGGAAGTCCGGACAATCGAGGCGGTATGAGTCCGATCTTCCGGACTCCTTCCGCCGATGTCTCAGTGGCCGAGCTTCAGCCGGCGCATCTTCTCGAAAAGGGTCGACCGCGATATCCCGAGCAGCCTGGCGGCCTCTTCGACCCGGCCCTGCGCGCGCTCCAACGCATTGCGGATATGCTGGCTCTCGATCCGGTCGCGGACTTCCGCCAGAGGCGAAAATTCCTCGGCCGCAGCGCCCGCCGCGGCGCGTTCGGGGAACAGCGACTCCGGCGCGATCCAGGGTGCCTGCGCCAGGGCAATCGCACGCTCCACGCGATTGCGCAGTTCCCGCACGTTACCGGGCCAGTCATGCAGCATCGCGGCCTCGATCGATCGAGGTTGATAGCCGGCAACACGGCGGTCGAAGGCTGCCGCGAACTGGACCCGGAACAGATCGAGCAGGGGACCGATGTCCTCGCGCCGCTCGCGCAATGGAGGGATGTTTGCCTCGATCACGCAAATCCGAAACAGCAGATCCTGCCGGAACCCGCCGGCGAGGGCGGCCGCATGCAGATCGGCGTTGGTGGCGCAAACGATCCGGGCGTTGCAGATCAATTCCGCCTCTCCACCGACCCTTTGGAAGCGGCGCGCCTCGAGAAGCCGCAGGAGCTTGGATTGGAGAGGAAGCGGCAGTTCGCCGATCTCGTCAAGAAAGAGAATCCCGCCGGCGGCGCGTTCGACATACCCCAGATGGCGGGTCGCGGCGCCGGTAAAGGCCCCGCGCTCATGCCCGAACAGTTCGCTCTCCAAGAGCTCCCGCGGGATCGCGGCGCAGTTGACCGCCACGAACGGATCGCGGGATCGATCCGACTGCGCATGCAGGAAGCGCGCGGCCACCTCCTTCCCGACGCCGCTTTCTCCGGTAAAGAGAACGGTCGAATCGATGTCGCCCACGCGGCGCAGCAACTCCTCGATCCGGACCATTGCCGGCGACGCGCCCAGCGGATGGGGCCGATCCGCCGGTCGGCGCACCAGCGCTTCGACCTTGGCCAGAAAATCGGCCATCGCGAACGGCTTGGCCACATAGTCCGCCGCCCCGGCGCGCATCAGCCGCACGGCCTGCTCGACCTGGGCAAAGCCCGTAATGAAGAGGAAGGGCAACCCCGGCGCATCGGGGATGATCTTGTTGAACAGCGACTCTCCGTTCATGTCCGGGAGCCGGACATCGCAGACCAGAAGATCGGGCGCCTCCTCCCGGACCGCGCGCAAGGCATCCTGGCCCGATTGCCACCAGGCCACCCGATAGCCTTCCAGATCCAGCCGCTGAACGATCGACTCCCCCATGATGGGGTCGTCCTCGATCAATCCGATCCTCGCTCGATCATGCGACCTCACGGAGATCCTCCTGTTCCCGGGGCAAAGGCGCCGTGAGTTCAATCTCGGCGCCGCCACTCGACGCCGACCGCATGTCCAACCGCCCCCCGAGCCTGGCAGCCAGCCGAGAGGCCGTCCAGAGACCCAGACCTTGACCGCCTGGCGCGGCTTCGCCCGCCGCGCCTGCCCGAGCGGCAGCGAAGGCCGTCGCCGGCAAACCCGGCCCCTCGTCGGTGACCGACAATCTCAGGGAGTGGTCGACGACCGTCGCGATAAACGACACCTGGCTCCGTTCGGGCGTCGCCGCACAGGCATTGAGCAGCATGTTGAGCGCAATCTGCCGAATTGACGAGGCATCGACTTGGAGCTCATCCGGCAGATCGTTGCGCCAGCGCAGGTCGATCTGCTTGGCGCCGGTCTCGTGTTGAATGAGAAACGGCAAATCCTCGAGGTCGGCGTGGGTCAGCAGCCTTGTGCGGTCATCGCTCTTGTATGTGATGAGCGCAGCGCGAACCACCTGCTGGATGCCCGCGAGGCCGCGACGCAGCAGGTCGATCGTGCGACGGCGGACGTTCGCGTCCTCGCCGTGCACATCCAACGTATCCACCGCGTTCATCAATCCGCCCAGAGGGTTGTTCACCTCATGGGCCATGCCGGAAGCAAGTCGCCCGAGCATCGCGAGCTTCTCCTGGTTGGCGAGCTCTGCCGCCAATGCCTCGCGCTCGGCCTGGCTTCGGATCATGGCGTTGAACCGACGATACAACTCGGCATACTCCGGGCCCGCGCGCTCGATCATGACGTCATTGATCGGCTGCGGGCGACCGGAGGATGCCGTCGCGAGCCTTCCCTGGATCAGCGACAGCGGGCGGATCATGCGTCGGACCATCACATAGCCTGCGGTCCCGAGGAGCAAGGTCAATCCTGCGTTGACGACGATCAGGGTGATCAGCACTTCGCGGCGGACCGCCAACAGCTTGCTGATGTCGATCTCGGCGACGATCGTTCCGATGTGGAACTGCTCCTGCTCAACAGGACGGATCAGCCACGCCCTGTGCTGCTGCTCGTCAACGATCAAGTCTCGGCCGGATAGCGCGAAGGTCGCCAGCGGCTCGGGCAATTGAGAACCCGTCTTGAACCTCTCAGGCGCGGAGGCGGCGAGCACGGAACCGTCCGGCAAGGTCACGACGACAAAGAGCAGGTCTATTCCGCCATATTGTTGGCGCGCTCGATCGAGGCTGTCGAATGTCTCCCAGACATCCTGGCGCAGCAGCCAAGGCGTGACGGCGGTGGACAGTCCATCGATAAAGACCGAAGCCACGCTGCGAAGCGAGGCGGCCTGTTCCTTCGCCAATCTGGAAAGGACAACCTGAGAAATGACAATGGCGACCAGGACTGTCAGCGCGGCCACGAGAAGGGGGACCTTCAGCGCGAGAGGCAGATTGGCCGCAAGGTTGCGAAGATTGCGCATCAAACCGCCTGCTTCTGCACAAGAGCGAATTTGGCGGCGATACCGTCAAACAGCGAGTCCGGTTCGACCGAGAAGCCGTCGAGTTGCAGCATCGAGAGCAGCTTTCGTCCTTGTTCATCCTCCGGCGTTCTGACGAGGGCGTCGGACAGTTGAGCGATCCCGGCCGACTCATGATTGCTGCGCAGGCAGGCGATCGGTGGAAATCCCAGCAGTTCCGAACGCCGCAGAATCCGCGTCCTCGATACCAGCTCAGGCTCGCGGTCGCGCATGACGTCCCAGATATAACCGTCGACGCTTCCGCTGCCCGCCAATCCCGCCGCAACGGCGCGGATGACGTTGCGGTGGCCGTAAGTGAAGAACGTCGTTCCAAAGAAGCTCTGCGGCGTCAGGCGATTCTCAGCAAGCAGCGCGGTGGTGACCAGATAACCGGAGTTGCTGTCAGGATCCGAGAACGCGTGGATATCGCCGCGCAGCTCCTGCCAGGTGGAGACGGCGCGATCGACCGGCACGATCATGTATGACTGATAGAGGGGTTGGTGCCGATAGAGCGGAACCGCGACCAGCGCCAGCTTGTCGGGATGCTGAACGAATGGAAATCCGCAGATCCAAGCGGCATCTAACTCGCCGGAGAGCAGGAGCGCGGTCATCTCCTGATAGGTTCGCCGCTTTACCAGCGACACCGGTCGATCGAGAGTCCTGCTGAGATAGGACTGAAGATTGTCGAGAAGCGCGATATCGGACTCGAGGAAGACCGGTGTCAGGCCGAAGCTGAGCGAGCTCGCGGCCCGCGCAATGGGCGTCGATGCAACCAGAGCCGCGGCGGTGCCGCTCAAAAATCTGCGTCTTGGTATCCCGACCATTGGGCATCTCCCGGTCCGGGCTGTCGCAAGGCAGTGAACCATCAATCTTCGAACATCCCGACCTCTGGGCATCTCCCGGTTCGGGCTGTCATAGAACTTTAACGCAGTCCCTGTTGACCGCCAACCACTAAATCGATATTTCTCGAAATATGAAATCGAACGACGCCGTGGCGGCGCTATCGGCTCTGGCTCAAGACACGCGCCTGATGGTGTTCAGGCACCTGATGCAATGTCTTCCGGACGGGGTTCCGGCCGGGGATCTGGCCGCCAAGCTCGACGTGCCTCCAAGCACGATGTCCTCGCATCTGGCCATTCTGGTGCGCGCGGGCCTCGTCACCTCAACCCGCGAGGGCAGAACGATTTATTTCTCCGCCGATCAGGAAGGCGTCCGAGATCTGTTGCAGTTCCTGATCAAGGATTGCTGCCGCGGCAAACCCGAGATCTGCAGCCAGTTGGTCGAGGCGCTCCTGCCGGCCTGCTGCCCCTGATCCCGATCGATTCCAAATCTTCCGCAAACACGGACCCCCGACATGACGCAACCGATCTTCAACGTGCTCTTCCTCTGCACCGGCAATTCCGCGCGCTCGATCCTGGCGGAGAGCATCCTCAATCGCGAAGGCCTGGGACGCTTCAAGGCCTTCAGCGCCGGCAGCCATCCCAAGGGCAAGGTCCATCCCTATGCGATCGACCTGCTGCAAAGACTGAACTACCCGACAGCCGACCTGCGCTCCAAGAGTTGGGACGAGTTCGCCGCGAAGGGCGCACCCGCCCTGGATTTCGTCTTCACGGTCTGCGACAACGCAGCCAACGAGGTCTGCCCGATATGGCCCGGGCAGCCGATGACCGCCCATTGGGGCGTTCCCGATCCCGTGGCGGTCGAGGGCACCGAGGTCGAGCGCCGGCTGGCCTTCGCCGACACCTATCGTATGCTGAACAACCGGATCAGCATCTTCGCCCATCTGCCGCTGAAGTCGCTCGACAAGCTCAGCCTGCAGAAGCGGCTCGACGAGATCGGCCGTTCCTTGCCCGAATCCGCGTAGCGGATCCGCGGCTCCACTCCTCGCGCCTTCGGCTCGACCCAGAGAAAACCCATCCATGTCCGTCTTCGAACGCTATCTCACCCTCTGGGTCGCGCTCTGCATCGCGGTCGGCGTCGCCCTCGGCCATCTCCTGCCGGGCGTCTTCCAGGCCATCGGCGGGCTCGAGATCGCCAAGGTCAATCTGCCGGTCGCGATCCTGATCTGGCTGATGATCGTGCCGATGCTGATGCGCATCGACTTCAAGGCGCTCGCGGGCGTCACCGCCCATTGGCGCGGGATCGGCGTGACGCTCTTCATCAACTGGGCGGTCAAGCCCTTCACCATGGCGGCGCTGGCCTGGCTCTTCATCGGTTATCTTTTCCGACCCTATCTGCCGGCCGGCCAGATCGACTCCTATATCGCGGGCCTGATCATCCTGGCGGCGGCACCCTGCACCGCCATGGTCTTCGTCTGGTCGAACCTGACCAAGGGCGAGCCGCATTTCACCCTGACCCAGGTGGCGCTCAACGACAGCATCATGATCGTGGCCTTCGCGCCGATCGTGGCACTGCTGCTGGGCCTCTCGGCGATCACCGTGCCCTGGGACACGCTGGTCCTGTCGGTGGCGCTCTACATCCTGGTTCCGGTCGTGGTCGCGCAGATCCTGCGCCGCGCGCTGCTGCGCCAGGGCGGCGGCGACGCGCTGGCGGCAATGCTGCGGCGGATCCAGCCCGTCTCGCTCTGCGCCCTGCTGGCGACTCTCGTGCTGCTCTTCGGTTTCCAGGGCGAGGAGATCCTGTCACAGCCGATCGTGATCGCGCTGCTGGCGGTGCCGATCCTGATCCAGGTCTATGCCAATGCCGGCCTCGCCTATCTCCTCAACCGGCTCGCCGGCGAGCAGCATTGCGTCGCCGGCCCCTCGGCCCTCATCGGCGCCAGCAATTTCTTCGAGCTCGCCGTGGCCGCCGCCATCAGCCTGTTCGGCTTCCATTCCGGTGCGGCGCTCGCCACTGTCGTCGGCGTGCTGATCGAGGTGCCGGTGATGCTGTCGGTGGTGCGCATCGTCAATGCCAGCCGGCCCTGGTACGAGCGCGGCGCCCGCAAGCCGGAGCTGGCGCCGGGCCTGAAGCGCTGACGGGCTATTTCGAGTTTTCTCGAAATAGACCCTTGACGCGCCGTCGCCCCCGCGCCATCCTTATTTCCATGAAACTCGAAAAAGCGGCAAAGCAGCTTGAGGCGCTGGGCAACCCGACGCGGCTCAAGGTCTATCGGACGCTGGTGCGCGCCGGCCATGGCGGCATGCCGGTGGGCCGGCTGCAGGACAGGATCGGAATCGCGGCCTCGACCCTGTCGCATCACCTCCACCGCCTGATCCTGACCGGACTGGTCTCGCAGGAGCGCCAGGCCACGACGCTCATCTGCCGGGCCAACTACGAAATCATGCATGAGTTGCTGGGGTTTCTCGCCGACGAATGCTGCGCCGACGCGCCCGCCGCAGCGAGCGGCGAAGCCGCGGCCTGACCAAGCCATCGATTTTTGCCCTCTAGTTCTATGATTCCGGAAATAGCGAAGGACCTGTGACATGACCGACAGCACCGCCTCGCTTCCCATCGCCGTGATCGGCGCCGGTCCGATCGGGCTTGCCGCCGCCGCCCATCTGATCGAGCGCGGCCTGCCGGTGAAGGTTTATGAGAGTGGTGCCACCGTCGGCGCAAACCTGCGCGATTGGGGCCATGTCCGGATCTTCACGCCCTGGGAGCACAATGTCGATCTTGCGGCCCAGGCGATCCTCGAGCGCCATGGCTGGCGGATGCCCGATTCCCAGGGGCTTCCCACTGGCGAAGAGCTCTGCGATCTCTATCTCGATCCGCTGGCAGGCACCGCCGAGCTGGCGCCTGTCATCGAAACCTCGGCGCGGGTCGTGGCGATCGGCCGCCAGGGCCTCGACAAGATGACGAGCCGGCAGCGCGAGACGAAGCCCTTCGAGATCACGGTCGAGCGGCCGGACGGCACGCGCCGCCGCGACCTGGCGCGCGCGGTGATCGACGCCTCGGGCACCTGGAACCAGCCCAATCCGATCGGCGCCTCGGGTCTTCCGGCGGACGGCGAAGCGGAGCATGCCGACCGGATCGCCTATGGCATGCCCGATGTTCTCGGCCGCGACCGACCGCATTATGCCGGGCGGCGCACGCTCGTCATCGGCGCCGGCTACTCGGCGGCCAATGTCCTCCTCGATCTGATCCGCCTCGCCGCCGAAGCACCGGGCAGCCGGGTCGACTGGATGGTACGCGGCACCAGTCTCGCCAAGGTCTATGGCGGGGGCGATGCCGACCAATTGCCGGCGCGCGGCGCGCTGGGCTGGCATCTCAAGGAGGCCGTCGAGAACGGCCGGATCGCGCTGACATCTGGCTTCGCGGCGACGCGCCTGCGCGAAGAGGGCAAGGGACTGCGGCTCGACGGCGAGACAGCGCAAGGCTCCCGAAGCCTGGGGCCGTTCGACCGCATCGTGGTCGCCACCGGTCAGCGTCCCGATCTGACGATGACGCGCGAATTGCGCCTCGAGCTCGATCCCTGGCTCGAGGGCGTGAAGGCGCTGGGCCCGCTGATCGATCCCAATCTCCATTCCTGCGGCTCGGTGCCGCCGCATGGCCATCGCGAGGTCGGCCATCCCGAGCCCGGCTTCTACACCGTGGGCGTCAAAAGCTATGGCCGCGCGCCGACGTTCCTGTTGCTGACCGGCTACGAACAGGTGCGCTCCGTGGCCGCCGCCCTGGCCGGCGACATGGCAGCCGCCGACGACGTCAAGCTGACCTTGCCGGAAACCGGCATCTGCGACAGCAACCCTTATGAGGAGTTCAGCGTTGCCACCGCCTGCTGCGTTCCGGCTCCGGCCGCGACGGCAGCCTGCTGCGCGCCGGCACCGGTCGCCGTGAAGCCGGAGAAGAAATCCTGTTGCGGGAGCGGCGTCGCCGCATGACCGAGTCCGTCGCCGCCGGCGCCGCCGATATTCCGGCAGCCCTGCCGGACCGGCGCATCGTCGTGCCGGCGCTCGGCGTGACGCAGATCCTCGCCTGGGGCTCGTCCTATTATCTGCCGGCCGTGCTGGCCAAGCCGATCGCCGAGGATACGGGCTGGCCGCTCGGCTGGATCGTCGGCGGGCTGTCGCTGGGCCTGCTCATGGCCGCGCTGGTCTCGCCCAAGGTGGGGCACGCGATCGAACGCCATGGCGGGCGACCCGTGCTCGCCGTCAGCGCGCTCCTGCTGGCGGCGGGGTCCCTCGGCCTGGCGCTGGCGCCCAATCCTGTTTTCTATCTTGGCGCCTGGGTGCTGATGGGGCTCGGCATGGGCGCCGGCCTCTATGATGCGGCCTTCGCCACGCTCGGCCGCATCTATGGCCAGGGTGCACGCTCGACCATCACCACGCTGACCCTGTTCGGCGGGTTCGCCAGCACGACCTGCTGGCCGCTTTCGGCCTGGCTGGTGTCGGAACTGGGGTGGCGCGGCGCCTGCTTCACCTACGCCGCCATCCATCTCCTGGTACTGCTGCCGATCTATCTCTTTCTGTTGCCGCGCCAGACGCGCCGGCGGGACGCCGCGACGCCGGCCGCCGGCGCGACCGTGCCGACAGCGCGACAGGCCATGACGAGCCGCGATCGCATGGTGCTGTTCCTGCTTGGCGCCGTCATCGCCACGGCCGCCATGATCTCCGCGACGATGTCGGTCCATATGCTGACGATCCTGCAGGCGCGCGACATGACGCTGGCGACGGCCGTCGCCTTCGGCGCGATGGTCGGCCCCGCGCAGGTCGGTGCGCGCGCCATCGAGATGGCGATCGCGCGCTTTCATCACCCGATCTGGACCATGGTGGTGTCGGCGGCGCTGGTCGTGCTGGGCCTCGGCGTGCTGTGGGCCGGGCTGCCGCTGACCGCGCTGGCGCTGATGGCCTATGGCGGCGGCATCGGGCTGGAATCGATCGCGCGCGGGACCGTGCCGCTGGCGCTCTTCGGCGCCGAGGGTTACGCCGTCCTGATGGGGAAGCTCGCCTTGCCGAGCCTGCTGCTGCAGGCCGCCGCCCCGTCCGTGGGTGCCCTTCTGATCCATCGATTCGGCACCGACGGCGCGCTCTTCGCGATCCTGGCCGCGGCACTTCTCACGCTCGTCATGGTGAGCGCCCTGGCCGCCATGGCCAAACGATCCGATCCCGGTCCTCGCGGAACTTAGTTGCCGCCCGAACGCCGGCGCGCCGACGAGCCGGCGACTGACAAACCGAGGGGATCAAATCGAGATTCCCGCTGCCTTGGCCGGGACACCTCGATCAGGTCAGCGCCTCGATCTTCAGCCGCCGGCCCCATTTGTCGAAGAACTGTCCCTCGTTCAGGACCAGGCGGTCCTGGGCAAGCCGGGCCTCGAGCTCGCGCAGACGGAACCGCGCCGTGGCATTGTCCAGCGGACCGCCTGCCGCCGCCGTCACCGGGAAGAAGGCGGCCCCGTCCCAGTCGCGGCCGGCGCCCGCGAACATGGCGACGATCTCGCTCCATTGGGCCTCGTCGCCGATGACGTTGAAGAAGGTCGAGCAGGAGGGCGTCACCTGCGTCTCGCCGATCTCGACCAGGACCGCCAGAACGGTGAAGGCGCCGTTCTCGGCGAAGGTCCGGCCGAGCCATGGCTCGAAGTCGTTCGCGGAGCGAATCCGCTCAGAAGTCGACACGGGGCGTCTCCGGAACATATTGCTCGAACAGGATCCAGAACGGCGTCCGGCGATCGCCCTCGTACCAGGCCTCGAACGCCGCGAGGGTCTCCTCCACCGGCGCGCTCGGTGCCTCGTCCGATGCGGCGAGGCCGCTGAACACCGCCAGACCGACGGGTGCGAAGCGCGACAGCAGCTCCGTCCGCGCCTCGCTGTCGGAGCTCCAGCCGAGCTTGCTGCGCAGAATCGCCTGCGCGCTCGCGACCGCGACCTCCTCGCTCTCCGAGCCCGCGACCGTGTCGGCCACGGCGCGCATCAGATTGAGCCGGCGGTAGGCGAAGACCCGCTCCCGCTCCAACGCCGAGATGCGCTGCGCCGCCTCGCGCCGATACTGCCCCTCGGCCGTCTCCGCCTGGCCGGCGGCGGCATGGAGCGCATCGAGGAAGGTCGCGGTTGCGGGCGTCATCCGGGGTTCCGGGAAGATGGCGGAAGAGAATGGGAGTCGAACCCACCGAGGACCGGCTCGCGGCCCCACCCGGATTTGAAGTCCGGACGCCCCACCGGGGACGCTTCTCTTCCTTGATTGGATGTCGTGGTCGGGGCCTGCCCCTCCGGGGCCGGCCGGAACAGATCGAGCTGATGCCTGTTCATGCGGCGGAGATCGCCCCGGCGCAGCGTCACGCCGTGGCGATCGAAGAATTCGAGGATCTGGATGGCCACCTTGCGGCCGTTATTGACCCGATCGCGGAATTGCGCCGCCGTGAACTCGCCCTTCTCCGAGGCGGAGGCCAGGTCGACGGCGATCTGCACCATCTCCGCGACCGTGTTGCGCAGGAAGAAATGATCATGCGCGACCTCCGAGACCTTGCCCATGCGTGCCATGAGCTTGGCCAGCCGGCGGATATCCTCCTCGGGAACGTTGAACAGCACCGCGATGTCGCGCACCCGCGGCGGGCGGAACCGCTCGGGCCCCGCGAGGAGCGGCGCCACGTTCTCCCAGAGCCGTTCCTCATGGGGCGTGAGCTGCACCTTGTGGCCGGGAAGCCGGACCCAGGCGCCATCGAGCGCCACCTCGCCCGCGCGCGCCATGCCCTGCAGCGCCGACGCGAAGGCCGGCGCCGGCAGGCGCGGCTCGAGCTGAAGCCGCAACCGCTCGAGGCCGATGCCGGGAAGATCGGAATTGGCTTTGTGAAAGGCGTCGAGGGTGGCGTGGAGCCTGTCTTTCAATCGCAACCACGTCGTCGCCCCAAGCCCGATCACGCCGTCCTTGGTCGCGACCCTGACGACGCCCAGATCGGCGACGATCCGGGCCAACTCATCATCATCCAGGGCATGGTCCCGGCCGAAAGCCGAGAGATCGACATGGCGGGGCTCGCGGTCGAGCAGCGCCGCCAACGCCTCCCCGGGATCCGCGAGCGCGAGGGCGTCGAGCTGGGCCAGGCGGGCGGGCGTGCGGCGCTTGCGAGCAGGCGCCCGCAGATCGAGGAACCGGCCGCCGCCGATCGTTCGCTGGGCCGCGCTGTCGCGGAGCACGAAGCGGTCGCCGGAAGCAGCAGCGATCGGCTTCTCGAGCACGAGCTGCACCCGTTTCTCGGAACCCGGCAACAGCGCCTCGTCCTCGAGCAGCACAAGATGCGCGCCGACCTCGGCCGCGGCGTGATGCAGCCGAACCGGCTTCCATTGCCCGACCGCCTTGGTCTCGTCCGGCAGCAGCCGCAGGGTCGCGTCGATGCGATCGGTCGGCGCATGGAGCGCGGGGTCGAGGACCAGATCGCCGCGCCGGATCGCCTCCTTGCTGATTCCCTCCCCGGCGAGATTGAGGGCGCAGCGCTCGCCGGCCTGCCCGGATTCGACGGGGCGGTTCTGCGCATGGATCGAGCGCACCCGCGCGGCGAGCCCTGGCGGACTGATCATGAGCCGGTCGCCGACCGTCACCTGGCCCGACAGCACGGTGCCGGTCACGACCGTGCCGGTGCCGGCCAGCGTGAAGGAACGGTCGACCGCGAGCCGGAAACGCCCGTGGGCGGCTCGCCGCCCGAGCGACTGCGAGGCCTCGAACAGTCGCTGGCGCAACGCTTCGATGCCTTCTCCCGTCACGGTCGAGACCGGAAGCACCGAAGCGCCGGCGAGAGGCGTCGGCGACAGGGTACGCGCGATATCGGCCGCGACCTCGGCCTGCCGGCCAGGTGAGGCGAGATCGGCCTTGGTCAGGGCGACCAGCCCGCGCGTGATGCCGAGCAGCTCGACGATGGCCAGATGTTCCAGCGTCTGCGGCATGACACCGTCATCGGCAGCGACGACGAGCAGGACGAAATCGATCCCGCTGGCACCCGCCAGCATGGTGTGCACGAAGCGCTCATGGCCCGGCACATCGATGAAGCCCAGCACCGAGCCGTCGGGTGCCGCCAGATAGGCAAACCCCAGATCGATCGAGATGCCGCGCGCCTTCTCCTCCTTGAGCCGGTCGGTGTCCACGCCGGTGAGCGCCCGCACCAGCGCGGTCTTGCCGTGATCGATATGGCCCGCGGTGCCGACGATCACGGCGACGGCTCCGGCAGGGGAAGGACGGCGCGCCGCTGGGCCTCGGCAAGGCCGTCGGCATCGAGCGCCGCCCGGGCCGCCGGCAGAAAGGGTGCCGCGAGCGCGCTGCCGCCGGCCTGGGCGCGCAGCAGCCAGGCGAGAGCCGCGACCGGATCGCGCGCAACGCCGGAGCCCAGCGCGAGGGCGGCGCCCAGCATCGCCTGTCCGTCGGCATCGCCCCGCTCGCCGCCGCGGCGCCACCAGCGCGCCGCTTCCACCGGATCCCGGTCGACGCCCAGCGCATTGTGATAGAGCATGCCCAGGCGCGTCATCGCCGGCGCGATCCCTTGATCGGCCGCCGCCCGCGCCCAGCGCCGCGCTTGCGCGATGTCGCGCGGGATGCACTCCCCCTCCAGTTGCATCCAGCTCAGCATGTCCTGCGCCGGACCGTCGCCCTGCTCCGCGGCCGCCCGATAGAGCTCTGCGGCGCGGGCGTAGTCCTGCTCGATGCCTTCGCCCCGGAAATAGAGTGCCGCGAGATTGCGCTGCCCGACCGGGTCGCCGGCCTCCGCCGCCAAAGTGAGCCAGCGCTGCGCGAGGGCCGGGTCTCGGTCGACGGCAAGGCCTTCCGCGAAGCAGGCCCCGATATTGTTCTGGGCCCGGGCCACGCCCGCATGGGCGAGCGGCCCCCAGATCGCCAGCGCCGTCGCGTAGTCCCGACGGTCCGCGGCTTCGTAGGCGGCGTCCATCTGGGTCGCCACCTCGGTATCCCACTGTCCTTGATTTGCGAGACGATCAAGCCGGGGCATCGATCGCTCCCCGGAGGTTCTCGAGATTGGCCGCGAAGCCCGGCTCATCCTCGAGGCAGCGCAAATCGAGCGTCAGGGCCTGATCCTCGATCCGCGCGATGACGGGGGTCGGCAGATTGCGGAGCGCCGCGGCGAGGGCGGTCAGCAGGCGTCCGCTGCCGCGGGCCGCGGTCGGGCGGATGGCGAGGCCGGCGCTCGGAATGGCTTCGAGCGGCAGCGCGCCCGAACCGATCTGGCTGGTGCAATCGACGACCTCGACGGCGAAGGCGGGCCCGACGGCCGCGGCGACGGCCGGGCTCAGCCGCTGCGCCTGGGCCAGAATGTCGGCTTTCGGACGGGTCAGCAGGCGTAGCGTCGGCAACCGCGCGGCGACGCGGTCGGGGTCCTTATAGAGGCGCAGCGTCGCCTCGATCGCAGCCAGCCGGATCTTGTCCACCCGCAAGGCGCGTTTCATCGGGTTGCGGTTGATCCGGGCGATCAGCTCCTTGCGACCCAGGATGAAGCCGGCCTGGGGGCCGCCCAGCAGCTTGTCGCCGGAGAACGTCACGAGATCGGCGCCCTCGGCGATCGCTTCGGCGACGGTCGGCTCATGAACCAAGCCATAACGGGCCAGGTCGACCAGCGTCCCCGACCCCAGATCGTTGACCAGCGGCACACCATGCTCGCGTGCGAGCAGGGCCAGCTCCCGCGCCGGCACTTCGGCGACGAACCCTTCGATCCGGTAGTTGGAGGTATGGACCTTGAGAATGAGGCCGGTCTGTTTCCGCAGTGCCTCGGCATAGTCCCTGCGATGCGTCCGGTTGGTGGTCCCGACCTCGACCAGCCTGGCGCCGGCCCGCGCCATGATGTCGGGCATGCGGAAGGCGCCGCCGATCTCGATCAGCTCGCCGCGCGAGACGATCGCCTCGCGCCCCTTGGCCAGCGTGTTGAGCACGACCAGCACCGCGGCGGCGTTGTTGTTGACGACGGTCGCATCCTCCGCTCCCGTCAGATCGCACAGCAGGTCGCGGATCAGGCCATCGCGCTCGCCGCGCCGGCCTGTCTCGAGATCGAACTCGAGCGCGATCGCCTGGCGCATGGCGGTGACGGCGGCCTCGACCGCCGCCTCGGCGAGCACCGCCCGGCCGAGATTGGTGTGCAGCACCGTGCCGGTGAGATTGAAGACCGGCCGCACCTTGGGCTGCGCGTCGCGATCGAGACGCGCCAGAGCGGCGGCGGCCACCTCATCCGGCCCTGTCCCCGCGCTGTGCCCCGCGCGGACGGCCGCGCGCGTCGCATCAAGGGCCTGGCGCACGGCCGCGACCGCCGCATCATGCCCGAAACGATCCTTGGCGGCGGTCACCGTTGGCGTCTTCAACACCTCGTCCACGGAGGGCAGGCGGCGGAGGGCATCGACGTCGCTGGTCATCGCCCGCCCCTCAGTAACCCAGCAGGAACGGGTTCATCCCGCCCCGCCGCAGCTCGGTCTCGCGCATGAGCAGGTCGAGGCCGAGCGACGCCACGTCGTCGGCCACCGGATCGAGCGCCGGGTCCTTGTGCTGGTGCAGGATCTTCACATAGCTTCGGCAGATGTCACAGGTCTCGGCCTTGACCGTCCCCGCTCCGCCTTCGATCTCCCGGTAGGAGATGCCCTTGGTCGATGCGCAGAGCGTGCATTTGACTCGCACATAGTTCCACAGCGTGCCGCAGAGCGAGCAGGCGCAGAAGCGCGTTCCCTGCGCCTCCATCCAGCCGACGACCATCGACGAGACCACCGGACCGCCGCAGGCCGGGCAGACGCCGTCGCCGACCGGGACGAGCGCCTTCGCGTCGAGCTGCGCCGCGAGCCGCGCGAAATGGAGCTGGAGCGCCGCGGCCACGAACAGATGCTCGGCGATCGCCTCGACGGGGATGGAGTCTTCGAGTGCCGACCGGACCATTTCGGCGCGGGTGGCGGAATTGGCCTTCGTCACGTTGCGGAGCGCAGCCTGCGCGGCTTCCGGCATCTCGAAGGTGGCCGCCGATGCGAGCAGGTGATCGAGGGTCGCAGCGAAGGTTGCGTCCGGCGTGAAACCGCCCCGGTCGAGCGGCGGCATGCCATGCGCCTTCGCCCGCGCCATGCGGTCGTCGGCCGGCAGTTCGGCCGCCGGGAGGCGCCCCTGGATTCCGTGCTGGATGGCGCAGATGTTCGCCAGGAACAGGAGATAGGGTTTCAGATCGTGGCCGGCGGCCAGGCTCTGGAAACGCCTGGCGCGCCGCATGAAGAAATCGCCCAGCTCGGGAAGCCGCGCGAAGGGCGGCTTCGCCATCTCGCCGATGACGGTGGGATCAGGGCGGGGCGCGCCGGGCTTTGCCATCACTTCACCTCACGAACCGCACGGGCCACGTGTCGACCAGGCTGTTCGACCGACCCTATTCGGCGGCGGTCTTGCCGGCGTTATTGTCTTTCGGTTTCCCGATAACGAGCTGCTTCAGCCATTTGCGATGATGCCGCCAGGCCCAGCCGCCGGTGACATGACCGCGGATCATGGCGCTGAAGGTGCCGCGGATCCAGATCGCGGCATAGACATGGACGATCCAGACGCTGATAGCGACGACGGCCATGGCGGAGTGGATCAGCACGGCGATGCGCTGCTGCTCGATGGAGAAATAGCTGCTGAAATAACGCTCCCAGATGACGATCCCGGTCGAGATCAGGATCACGATCAGGATCGACATCGACCAGAACACCATCTTCTGGCCGGCATTGTACTTGCCGACCTCGGGCAGCTTCTCCTCCTGGCTGGTCAGCACGTCGCGCAGCCGCGACAGCCAGACGATGTCGTCGCGCTTCCACAGATTGAGCTTCCAGAAGCGCAGGAACATCCCGAGAAAGCTGAAGACCAGCACCACGCCGATCCAGGGATGGATGGTGCGCGTGAACTGCCCGCCGCCGAACAGGTCGGTCAGGAAGAACAGACTGGGATGGAACATCGAAAGGCCCGACAAAGCGAGCAGGACGAGGGAGACCGCGGTGATCCAGTGGTTGATCCGCGCGGCCAGGGTGTAGCGATCGACCGTCACCGGATGCCCCGGATGGACGGCGTCCCCCGGCTCGGCCTCGTATTTCGGTTTCTGCCCGGTCATGGCTTGCCGCTCCCGGCCAGCCGCTCGGCATTGCGTTCGTCCTCGGCCGAAGCCTTGTTGGGGCCCGAAACCAAGTAATGAAGGAGGCCGAAGGCGGCCATGCCGCCCATCACCGCGAGGCCGGCATATTTGCTGGCGCCCTTCCAGATCTCGACCAGCGGGCTGATCCGCGGCTCCTTCGCCAGGCCGGCATAGATCTCCGGCTGGTCGGCGTGATGAAGCACATACATCACATGCGTGCCGCCGACGCCGGGCGGATCGTAGAGGCCCGCATTGGCATAGCCGCGCGACTTGAGGTCCGCGATCCGGCCCTCGGCATGCTGCTTCATCTCCTCCTTGGTGCCGAAGATGATCGCATGGGTCGGACAGGCGCGGGCGCAGGCCGGCCCTTGCCCGACGGCAACGCGATCGGAGCAGAGCGTGCATTTATAGGCCTTGTGATCGACCTTCGAGATGCGGGGGATGTTGAAGGGGCAACCCTTCACGCAATAGCCGCAACCGATGCAGTTCTCGTGGATGAAGTCGACGATGCCGTTGGAATATTGGACGATCGCACCGGGCGCCGGGCAGGCCTTGAGGCAGCCCGGATCCGCGCAATGCATGCAGCCATCCTTGCGGATCAGCCACTCCAGATTCTGGGTCTCGGGGTTCACCCATTCGGTGAAACGCATCACCGTCAGGCTCTCCGGCGTCAGGTCCAGCGGGTTGTCGTAGACGCCGTGATTGATGCCGATCTCGTCGCGGAGATCGTTCCATTCGAGACAGGCGGACTGGCAAGCCTTGCAGCCGATGCATTTCGAGACGTCGATCAGCTTGGCGACCGGCGTCAATTGCCGCGCGGGCGGCGGCACGCTGGAGGCCGAGCGCCTGATGAAGTCGCCTTCGTTCAGGTCCTCATGGATGTTCTCGGTCGGCGCCGGAGGGAGCTCGAATTCGAAGAGTGCCATGTCTCCCTCCTACGCCACGGGCCCGGCGATGGGCTCGATATTCACCAGGAACGCCTTGAACTCGGGCGTATCGCTGTTGGCATCGCCCACGACAGGAGTCAACGAATTCGGACCGAAGCCCTTCTTGGTGAGACCCATGAAGCCCCAATGGAGCGGAATACCGACCACATGCACGGCCTTTCCATCGCAGATGATCGGCTTGATGCGCTTGGTGACGACGGCCTTGGCCTTGACCGATCCGCGGTTCGACCAGACCCGGACCCAGCCGCCGAGCGTTATGCCCTTCTCCTGCGCAAGCTCCTCCGAGATCTCGACAAAGAATTCGGGCTGAAGGATCGAGTTGATCCGGGCGTGCTTGGTCCAGTAGTGGAAATGTTCCGTCAGGCGATAGGAGGTCGCAGCATAGGGAAACTTCTCCACATCGCCGAATTGCGCGAAATCGTCCTTGAACACGCGGGCCGCAGGATTCCCGCGCAGCTTCGGAGCGACAAGATTGGTCATCGGCGATTCGAACGGCTCGTAATGCGCCGGGAACGGTCCATCCCGCATGGCCTTGCGGACGAACAGTCGCCCCATTCCCTCGTCGTTCATGATGAAGGGACCGACCTCGGCGGGCTTGGCGGTCGGCGAGATGTCGGGAACGTCGTAGCCCGACCATTTCGCGCCGTCCCATTCGATGAGCTTGCGGCTGGGATCCCAAGCCTTGCCGGACAGATCCGCCGACGCGCGATTGTAGAGGATGCGGCGGTTGACCGGCCAGGAGAACGTCCAGTTCGGGAAGGTGCCGGCATCGCCGGCATCGGTGTTGTCGCGGCGGGCCATGTTGTTGCCCGATTCATTGAAGCAGCCGGAATAGATCCAGCAGCCGCTGGCCGTCGTCCCGTCGTCGCGCAGCACCGCGAAACTCGCGACCTGCTTGCCCTTCTCCAGTATGACTTTGGTCGGATCGTTCGGATCGACCACGTTTTCGATCACGTAGCCATTGATCTCCTTCGCGATCTCCTCGGGCTTTGGATCCAGGGGGTCGGCATATGGCCATTGCAGATTGACGATGGGATCCGGAAAGGCCCCGCCCTCCTTGACATAGAGATCCTTCAGACGCCGATAGATCTGCGTCATGATCCAGATGTCGCTCTTGGCCTCGCCCGGGGGCGTGCCGCCGGACCAGTGCCATTGCAGCCACCGGCCCGAATTGGTGAGAGAACCCTCGTCTTCGGCGAAGCAGGTCGACGGCAGCTGAATGACCTCGGTCTGGATGCCGGCGGTATCCACATCGTTGTGCTCGCCGTGATTTTCCCAGAATCTCGACGTCTCCGTGTCGAGCGGGTCCATGGTGACGAGAAATTTGAGCTGGGAAAGCGCCGCCGTCACCTTGGCGCGGTTTGGAACCGCGAGCAGCGGGTTGAAGCCCTGGCAGAAATACCCGTTCATCTTGCCCTGGCTCATCAGCTCGAAGGCGCGCAGGATGTCGTAGCCAGAGACATCGAGCTTGGGCAGGAAATCGTAGGCGAAGTCGTTCTCGGCCGTCGCCGCCGGGCCCCACATCGCCTTCTGGAAGCTCACGAAGAACTTCTTGTAGTTCTGCCAGTAGCTCGTCTGGTTCGGCCGCAGCGGCTTGAAGGCCCGGCTCGACATGTAGGTGGCGAGATCGACCTCCTTGTCGGCTGGCAGCGTCAGGTACCCCGGAATCAGGTTCGACATCAAGCCGACGTCGGTCAGTCCCTGGATGTTGGAATGGCCCCGCAAGGCATTCATGCCGCCGCCGCGCAGGCCGATATTGCCGAGAATGAGCTGCAGCATCGCCATGGTGCGGATGTTCTGGGCCCCCTTGGAATGCTGGGTCCAGCCGAGCGCATACATGGACGTCATCGCCTTGTCGGGCGCGGAGGTCTCGCCCATCATCTGCGCGACCTTGAGGAACGTCTCCTTCGGCGTCCCGCAGATGCGCTCCACCATCTCGGGCGTGTAGACCGCGACATGCTCCTTCAGCAGGTTCCAGACGCAGCGCGGATTCTGGAGGGTCTCATCGACCACGGCGTAGCCGTCGTCGCCGATCTCGTAGTCCCATGTCGACCGGTCGTAGTCGCGCTTCTCATCGACATAGCCGCTGAACAGGCCATCCTGATAGGAGAAGCCGTCCTTGATGAGGAAGGTCGCATTGGTGAAGGATTTCAGATACTCCCACTGCACCTTTCCGTTCTGCATGCAGTAGTTGATGACACCGAGCAGGAACGCGATGTCGGTTCCCTGGCGGATCGGCGCGTAGAAATCGGCCACCGATGCCGAGCGCGTGAAACGCGGGTCGATGACGATCAGCCTGGCGCCGCGATTCGCCTTCGCTTCGACGACCCATTTGAAGCCGCAAGGATGGGCCTCGGCAGCATTGCCGCCCATGATGACGGCCAGATCCGTATTCTTGATATCAGTCCAAGCATTGGTCATCGCACCACGGCCAAATGTCGGGCCCAAACTGGACACCGTAGGGCCGTGTCAGACCCTGGCTTGATTATCGAAGACCAGCATTCCCGCGCCGCGCACCACCTTATAAGTGTGGAACGCGGTTTCGTTGGTGGTCGCCGACGCCGCCAGGAAGCCGGTGCTGATCCAGCGGTTGACGGTCGCCCCGTCGCTGTTCTTGGCGATGAAGTTCTTGTCGCGATCGTCCTTCATCAGCCGCGCGATGCGATCGAGCGCGTCGTCCCACGACACGCGCTCGAACTTGTCCGCGCCCGGCTTGCGGATCATCGGATATTTGAGACGCGTCTCGGAATGAACGAAATCGAGCAGTCCCGCGCCCTTGGGGCATAGCGTGCCGCGATTGGTCGGATGGTCGGGATCGCCCTCGATATGGATGATGTCGGCCCGCTCGCCCTTCTTCAGGTCGCCCTTCGAATACATGATGATGCCGCAGGCCACCGAGCAGTAGGGGCAGGTGTTGCGGGTCTCGGTGGTGTTGGCGAGCTTGTAAGGCCGGACCGTCAGCGCGGTGGCCGCCTCGGCTTCGCCGAAGCCCAGCGCTCCGAGCGTCGTGCCCGCGATGCCGACGCCGGCGCTCTTCAGGAACAGGCGCCGCGAGACGTCCAATTTCATGGAGATTTCATTCATGAACATAACCTCCTGCTGCAGCGAAACTGACCGTTCCCACAGATGCTTATTAAGGCCGTAGCACCCGATCGGCAAGATTCCATCATATCGCAACGCGATGTCGAGTCAGATCGACGTCGACTATCGGGCATGGATGTACAAATCGCAGCACGGCCGGAACAAACCGCCCCAGCCGGGTCCGGCGTCACGCGAATTTCATCGCGACCGATCCTCTCATCCGTTGGTCGGGATTGACAGCGGATATGGCGGTTTCATAATGGGTTCCGTGCTTAAGCCAGCGGCTCCCGTGTTACGGGGCAACCGCCTACCAGGTCGCTCTCCCGCCCGAAGCGTGGGAGAGGAGCCGATGGAGTTGTGGCAAGGCGGTCAATATCGACCCCTGCCGGGCCGGCTCCCCGCACCCAGACTTTCGAACGAAATGATCGAATTGTGCTCGCGCGTCTGCTCGCCGCGTGGTGTCAACGGCTGTCCTGCGATCGCCTCCGGCGACGCGGCTCGGGCCTTCCATGGGGGGCGGGCGCCGCCGCCGGAGACGGCCGAGCAAGCGAAATTCCGGTCCGCATAGGAGAGATCGATGTCACCCAATCGACGTGAGTTCCTGAAGGCTGGCGCGGCTCTATCGGCGGTTGCGGCCTTCCCGCGTCTCGCATTCGCTCAAGCCGCATTTGCCCCGGCACCCGGCGCATGGCGCAGTTTCCAAGTCGTCACCCGGCTGGAAATCGCCCAACCGGAGGGCGATGTGCAGGCCTGGGTTCCCTTGCCATCCGTCAACGAGGCCGCATGGTTCCGGTCCGACGGCAATGACTGGAAGACGAACGCCAGGTCGGCGCAGCTGCTGCGCGACCCGAAATATGGCGCCCAGATGCTGCACCTCGAATGGGCGGAAGGCGAAAAGGCGCCCGTCGTCGAGATCACGAGCCGGATCACGACGCGCGACCGCGCGACCGATTTTTCAAAGCCCGGCGACGTCGCGCCTCTCACCGAGGCCGAGCGCACGCTCTATCTCGCGCCGACCGCACTCATTCCAACCGATGGAATCGTCAAGGAGACCGCCGACAAGATCACGGCGAACGCCGCCAGCGAAGTCGAGAAGGCGCGCGCCATCTATGAGTGGATCGTGGAAAACACCTTCCGCGATCCCAAGGTCCGGGGCTGCGGCGTCGGCGATATCGCCAGCATGCTGCAGACGGGCAATCTCGGCGGCAAATGCGCGGATCTGAACGCCTTGTATGTCGGACTTGCCCGGGCGTCGGGTCTGCCGGCGCGCGACATCTATGGCATCCGCGTCGCCCCCTCCCGGTTCGGCTATAAGAGCCTGGGGGCCGGCTCCGAGGTCATCTCGAAATCGCAGCATTGCCGCGCGGAGGTCTATCTCGGCGGCTATGGCTGGGTTCCCGTCGATGCCGCCGATGTCCGCAAGGTCATCCTGGAGGAGCCGCCCGGCAATCTCGCGATCGACGATGAGAAGGTCGCCGCCGTGCGCGCTGCCTTGTTCGGAAGCAGGGAAGGCAATTGGCTCGCCTATAACTTCGCGCACGACGTGACGCTGCCGGACGCCAAGGGGCCCAAGGTGGCGTTCCTCATGTATCCGCAGGCCGAATCCGCCGGCGTGCGTTGCGACTGCCTCGATCCGGCGACGTTCGTCTACACGATCAAATCCTCGGAGATCGCCGCCTGATCGTCCGTTCCGCAAAGGCTCGACGGGTCCGCTGCCACTCGCGGCCGGCCGGCAAGGAAAGATCATGAATGCTCCCCTCGCTCGCCTGACCAGCCTGGCCCATGGCGGGGGTTGCGGCTGCAAGCTCGCCCCCTCCGTCTTGCAGCAGCTTCTGGCGGATCAGCCGGCGGCGCAGCCTTATCGCGAGCTGCTGGTGGGGACGGAGACCGGCGACGATGCCGCGGTCTGGCAACTCGACAACGAGACCTGCGTCATCGCCACGACGGATTTCTTCATGCCGATGGTCGACGATCCGCAGGATTTCGGCCGGATTGCTGCGACCAACGCCATCTCCGACATCTACGCGATGGGCGGCCGCCCCATCATGGCGCTCGCCATCCTCGGCATGCCGATCGGCAAGGTTTCGACCGAGATGGTGCGGGAGATCCTCCAGGGCGGCTCGCAGATCTGCGCGGAGGCCGGCATTCCCATTGCCGGCGGGCATTCGATCGATTCGCCCGAACCGATCTACGGGCTGGCCGTCATCGGCATCGGGAGTCCGAAGAACATCCGCCGCAATTCCACCGCGCGGCCCGGTGATGCGCTGATCCTCACCAAGGCGCTGGGCGTCGGCATCTATTCGTCAGCCTTCAAGAAAGGAGAACTCTCCGCGGCGGCCTATGCGGAGATGATTGCATCGACGACACTCCTCAACCGGATCGGCGCCGAGCTGGCGGGCGACGACGCCATTCACGCGATCACCGATGTCACCGGCTTCGGCCTGCTCGGCCATGCGCTGGAGATGGCGCGCGGATCGAAGCTCAGGCTCGTCATCGACGCCAATGAGCTTCCCTTCCTGTCCGAAGCGGAGGCGCTGGCCCAACAGGGCTTCGTCACCGGGGCCTCGCTGCGGAACTGGGCGAGCTACAGCGGCGAGGTGACCCTGCCCGCCGACCTTCCCGAATGGCGGCGTCACCTTCTTACCGATCCGCAGACATCGGGCGGGCTGCTGCTGGCCTGCGCTCCCGATCGGGCCGCGGCCATGGCGCAGAAAATCGTCGACGCCGGCTATCCGCGCACCCGCATCATCGGCCATGGGGAGGCCGGCAGGCCTTCGGTCGAGGTTCGGGCCTGACCGGTTCGCCGGCCCACTGCCTCAAGGCGCGGAGACCGCCTTCGCCGCGATGGACTGAAGGGCGCCCGCCATGAGGCAGATCGTGGATTCCAGCGAGCCGTCGATGCCGTGCCGTCGCGCGAGCCAGGCCGGGTCGTTGTAGGACAGCCAGGTCTTCCCCGCTTCGTCCTGCCAGACGAGCGCCTTCAACGGCAGATCGATCCCCATCGTCTGGGCGGTCTGCATCGGCGGCGTCCCGCCCTTGGGATTGCCGAAGATCAGGAGCTCGGTCGGCCTCAGGGTCAGCCCGGCTGCGGTGGCGCCGGCCGCGTGATCGATCCGGGCGAACACCGTCATGCCCTTGGCCCTCACCTCGGCGATGAGGCGGTTCATGGTCTCCGCGGCGCCGAACTCGCTCGGGATCGTGATCAGCCCGGCTGGGGTCATGATTCCTGTTCTCTCCGCAACCAGGTCCGGCGCCCGCCGTTACGCGCCCTCCGACGGAAGCGCGCCGGACCTTGCCGCCACCTCGTCCATCTTGCGGGCCAGGTCCGTGGGCGTCAGCAGCTGCTTCTGGAACAGGATGTTGGCGAAGGTGACGATCCAGCGTTCGTAGTAGGTGAGCTTGCCGATCATCTCGCTGCCGAGCGCCTCGACGCCGCGGCGCTTCTCCTCGGTGTTGATGATCTTGTGGAAATCCAGCACGTCGGCCAGCGCGTGGCAGCGCTTCTCCCAGGGCTCGAGCTCATGGTCGACCCGCTGCACCGGCCCCGCCGGCAAGCCGCCGATATCGTTCGGGAGCCGTTTGACCAGGGCCTCGGTATCGGTCATTGGACGGCTCCTCTCGCCGCCGGAAGCTCGACCGGCACGACGCCGATCATGGCATCGCGGGTCACCAGGGCGGCGAGCTGTTCCTCGTTGAAGTCCTCGGTCCCCTTGGGGCGTTGCGGGAGCACCAGGAAACGGATCGTGGCCGTCGAATCGCTGACACGGATCTCGACATCGTCGGGAATATGCGTGCCGAACTCGGCCAGCACGGCCCGGGGCTCGATCACCGCGCGGGCCCGATAGGGCTTCGCCTTGTACCAATCCGGCGGCAAGCCCAGCACCGGGCGCGGATAACAGGAGCAGAGGGTGCAGACGATGAGGTTGTGAACCTTGTCGGTGTTCTCGAGCACGATCAGCTGCGTGTCGTCATAGAAGCTGATGCCGAGCTCCTCGCAGCCCGCGCGCCCGTTGGCGAGCAGCCGCGCGCGGAAACCGGGATCGACCCAGGCGCGCGCCACCACTTTGGCGCCGAGCGCCGGATTGCGGGAATCGAGCACCTCGACCTGCCGGCGGATCTCGCCCGCCTTGATCAACCCCTTCTCCACGAGCAGCTCGCGAATCGCCGTCTCCATGATCTCGTAATAGCCGGGCGGCTGCTCGCCGGCCTGGATGGGGGTGTGATCGTGATCGTGGTCATGATCATCTGCGGACATCGGTCAGATCCTTTCGAGCCAGGTTTCGAAGATTTCGATGCGCAGGCTGTCGCGGGGCGAGCCGGCATAGCCCGGCCACAGCTCGGTCAGCGGAATGGCGACGCGGTAATAGTGAAGCTTCGATCCGGCGTTGCGCCCGAAGCCCTCCTCCTCATTGTCGAGGTTGGCAGGCTCCATCACCGCCTCGACGACCGCCGATTTCCCGCGGACATAGAGCGGCACGCGGTAGTGACCGACGGGAAAGCGCATCGAGACCCTGACGCGATCGCCAGCGGCGAAGATCGGTGCCTCGCCGAGCGCGAGAACGATGCCGGTCGAACGGGAGGGTTTCGTCACCATGAACAAATCTCCATGCCCGATCCGACAAGAGATCGCGTCGTCATCACAGCATTGTTTGCGGACGCCCGCCAGCATGCGGGGCGACGGTTACGGTCGTCCCCTTCAAATTCAGCAATTTCCTACCAACTGAATTTTAGCTCGACGCCGAGATAATCGCTGTCACGGCCGCCGGCATCGCGGACGGCGCGGGCGGGTTAAACAGCGGGAACGTTTCGCTGGCATACCAAATAGCAGGCTAATCAGAAAGTCACGGGAGCGGCGCCGATGGCTATAACGAAAGCGTTCCAATCCGCTCACGGACCGGGTCGGCGCTGGCCCGGCCGGGCGCGGCCTGCTAGATCATCATCTCCCGCCATCGCCGAGCCCGGTCTCCCCTATGACGCCGACACTCCCACAGGCCCGCATCTTCTATGGCTGGTACGTCGTGGCGGCGGCCTTCACCGTCATGTTCGTCGGCTTCGGCAGCGCCTATACCTTCAGCGCCTTCGTCGATTCCCTGCAGACGGATTTCGGCGCCTCGCGCGGCTCCGTCTCGCTGGTCTTCTCGCTGGCCGGCTTCCTCTATTTCGGGTTGGGGGTGGTCAGCGGCCCGCTCGCCGACCGCTGGGGCTCCCGCCGCATGGCCGTCACCGGCATGATCCTGGTGGGTCTGGGGCTGGCGCTCGCGAGCGTGGCCCGGACGATCACCGAGGTCTATGCGGCCTATGGGCTGGGAGTCGGCCTCGGGGTGGGTTTCTCCTATGTGCCCGCCGTGGCCGCGGTGCAGCGTTGGTTCGTGCGGCGGCGCGGCTTCGCCTCCGGTCTCGCCGTCAGCGGCATCGGCGTCGGCACGCTGGTGCTGCCGGCGCTGGCCGTGCAGCTCGTCGAGGTCCTGGGCTGGCGCGAGGCCTATCTCGTCCTGGGTGCGCTGGCCGCGTTCCTGGGCGCCGGCATGTCGCTCCTCTTCGCCGACGATCCGCGCCATCGCGGGCTCGCTCCGGACGGCGAGCCTCCGAAAGCGGACGCCCATAGGGAGCGCCCCGCGGGCATGACGCTCGGCGAGGCGATGCGCACCCGGCAATTCGCCTGTCTCTATGCGGCTTGCCTGATCTGCTCCTTCGGCATTTTCATGCCCTTCGTCCATCTTGTGCCGTTCGCCCTGGATCATGGGGTCGAGCGGTCGGCGGCGGCCTTTCTGCTCGGCATCATCGGGATCGGCAGCACGGCGGGCCGGTTCCTCCTCGGCGGCCTCGCCGACCGTCTCGGCCGTTACTCCTTCCTCCTGGCGCTCTTCGTCGGCATGGCCCTCGCCCTCACCATCTGGGTGTTCGCGACGGGATTCTGGTCGCTCGCCCTCTTTTCCTTCGTCTATGGTGTGCTCTATGGCGGCTGGGTCGCGATTCTCCCTTCGGTCGTCATGGACTGCTTCGGCGGGCGCAGCATCAGCAGCATCATGGGCATCCTCTTCACCAGCGTGGCCTTCGGCACACTGATCGGCCCCAGCGCCGCCGGTTTCATCTTCGACCTCAGCCACAGCTATACCCTGCCGATCCTGGCCGGGGTGGCGGCGAACCTCATCGCCTGCTTCATTGCGGCGATGGCCAGGAAGATCCCTTCGCCCGCCGGTGAGCCGGCGCGCTGAGGGAGCCGCTCCGTCGTCTCGACCGGAAATTCCTGCCCGGCAAGGATTTCCGCGATCCTTCCGCGGCGCGTCAGAAACGAAACCGGCGGCCGGAAATCAAAGCCATAAGGAAGCGAAGAGCCCGGCATGGAATTTGCACGATGAGGCGCCACGGACCGGAGATTTCCTCATGAACATTCCTCCCATCGGCGTGCCCGCCCCGACCCACTCCAAGCCCAGCTCCAACGCGCCCGTCCTGGATCCGGCGCCGGACAGCGGCGCCAAGGAAGATGTCGAGGCCGAGTTCCTCGCCTATGCCAGGATGTCGCCGGCGGAGCGCATGCGGGACAACATCCTCAAGAGCATGGGCCTGACCGAGGACGATGTGAACGCGATGTCCCCGGCGGACCGGCAGAAGCTGGAAGCCAAGATCAAGGAACTGATCAAGCAGCAGTTGGAAGAGGCCGCCAAGAAGAAGGGCCAGCTCCTCGACGTCGCGGTCTGATTTCGGCGCAGGTTCTGAGATCAACCGGCCCTCTCGGCCGCAGCGTGACGGCCAGCCTTCAGATCCTCGACGAACTGCCGGTATTGCCGCCGCTTCTCCTCATCGTCGTCGATGCGCAGGATGTAGGACGGATGGATGGTCGCGAGCATCCGGCCGCCCTCCGGGACCGGCAGCGTGCGGCCATGGATCTTGCTGATCGCCACGGGTCGCCCCAGGACGCTGCGGACTGCGGTAGCGCCCAAGGCCACAACGAGGGACGGCTTGACGATCCGGCGTTCGAGATCGAGCCACCAATGGCAGCGCTCGATCTCATGGACATCGGGCCGCTTGTGCATCCGCCGCTTGCCGCGCTGCTCGAACTTGAAATGCTTGACTGCATTGGTGACGAAGACCGCCTTGCGCTCGATGCCGGCCTCGTCCAGCGCCTGATCCAGGATGCGACCGGCCGGGCCGACGAAGGGTTTCCCCGCCCGATCTTCCTGATCGCCGGGCTGTTCGCCCACCAGCATGATCCGCGCCCGCGCCGGCCCCTCGCCCGGCACGACTTGCGTTGCACACTTATATAGGGAGCAGCGCCGGCAGGAGCCCTCCGCCGCCCGGAGCGCCGTCAACGACGTGATATCGGAGGTCAAGGTCATGCCCGCTCTCCCGGCACGGGGGAAACGGCGAGGCGATCCTGGGGTTCCAACGGAAGATGTGGGCTCAGACGGGCGTCGCGGCCGGGGGTGCTCCAATTCGGGGATCGCGCTCCTGAGGTCGGCCCAGCGGCGGCAGCCGGACCTGCGCCGCAGCATGGTCCTTCAAGAACTCGTCGGCGATCGGTCGCAGGATCGCCCTCCAGCGACATGTCGACCTCCTGCAGGTCGGCGAACACACCGCCGACAGACCATGCGCCATGACGGGCGCAGAGAAGCCAAGCACCAGGAGATCGATCGATGCAGAAGATATCGACCGCTGCCTTCGTTGCCAGATGGGTCACTGGCCTCGCCATCATGGTTCTCGTCACCGTCGCTTGCGGCGGCGCACCGGCACGAGCCGCATCCGCCATGCCGGCGGTCGTCGTGACTCACTATCACACGGTCGCGGTGGACGGGGTCGATATCTTCTATCGCGAAGCGGGTCCTGCCGATGGCCCGGTCGTTCTGCTGCTGCACGGTTTCCCGACCTCCTCGCATATGTTCCGCAATCTGATCCCCCTCCTCGCCGACCGCTATCATGTGATCGCACCCGATTATCCGGGCTTCGGCCAGAGCGCGATGCCCGATCACACCCAGTTCGCCTATACCTTCGGCCATTATGCCGACCTCATGGACGGGCTGCTGCAGCAGCTCAAGATCCAGCGCTACGCGATGTATGTGATGGATTATGGCGCGCCGGTCGGCTACCGCCTGGCGCTGAAGCATCCGGAACGCGTCAGCGGCCTGATCGTGCAGAACGGCAACGCCTATGAAGAGGGGCTGAAGTCGTTCTGGGATCCGATCAAGGCCTATTGGGCGGACGGGTCGTCCGCCCATCGCGAGGCGCTGAGTTTCCTCGTGGCGCCGGAGACAACGAAGTTCCAGTACACCGACGGCATGAGCGATCTCACCCGCATCGACCCGGACAACTGGGTTCATGACCAGGCCCTGCTGGACCGCCCCGGCAACAAGGACATCCAGCTCGACCTGTTCCACGATTACGGCACCAATCTGCCGCTCTATCCGAAATTCCAGGCCTTCTTCCGGGAGTACAAGCCGCCGACGCTGATCGTCTGGGGCAAGAACGACAAGATCTTCCCGGCCGACGGCGCCAGCCCCTATCTGCGCGATCTGCCGGACGCCGAGCTCCATCTCCTCGACACCGGCCATTTCGCGCTCGAGGACCAGCTCGATGTCATGGCGCCGATGATCCACGACTTCCTGGATCGCAAGGTGGCGCCGCATTGAGGTCCCGCGATCGCTGCGAGACCCGTGCCGTGGAAAGGTCTATCTGACGGCGGAATCGGTGCGCGCCTCGAGCGCGCGGACGACGGCCGCCATGTCGGCCTGACCGTGTCCGAGCGCCAGGGTCTCGGCATAGAGCGCGTGGCAGACATCGAGCAGCGGTGTCGCCAGCCTGGCTTCCCTCGCCGCCTCGGCCACCAGCCGGTTGTTCATCAGCACATCGGCGATGGCGGCCTGGACGGAGAAATCGCGGGCCACCAGCTTGGCTCCCTTCACGCGCGACACGGCGCTCGCCATCGGCCCGGCATCGAGCACCGCCAGGAACTGCTGCATGTTCACGCCCTGTCGGTCGGCGAAATGCGCCGCCTCCGCGAGCCCGGTGACCATGGTGAGGAGGAACAGATTGACCGACAATTTCATGAGCAAGGCGCTCGGCACCGCGCCGCAGACGATCGTCTCATGGCACATCGGCTTGAGCAGCGGGCGGACCTCTTCGATGCTGCCGGGATCGCCCGCCAGCATCGCCACGAGCTGTCCGGCCTCGGCGGGTTTGCGCGAACCGGAGACGGGCGCTTCGACATAGCGGCCGCCAGCCGCCCTGATCTCGGCCTCGAGCCCGCGCGAATAGTCGGGCGCGGTCGTTCCCATATGGACGATGATGCGATCCGCGACATGGGAAGCGAAGGCCGGGCTACCGCGGCCGAGCACCTCGTCGATGGCGGCGCCGTTGGCCAGCATCAGGACCACGATGCGCGTCTGGGCGAAGAGGTCGCTCGGGCTTGCCGCCACGCGGGCACCCGCTTTGCGCAGGGGCTCGCACTTGTCAGCTGCGCGGCTCCAGACGACCAGCGGGGTTCCGGCCCGGGCCAAGTTCAGCGCCATGGGCTCGCCCATATTGCCGAGGCCGATGAAACCGATGGTCATGGGCTTCTCCATCCCGAGGTTCGAGCAGCGTCACGCTGCCTAAAATCCTATCCCAGGGCGCGGGGCGTTGCCTTGGGCGGCTGAGCAAAGCTGCATCGCGCGCCGCGCATACGATCCCGGGAACAACTTCCGCGGCGTTCCGTTTCGACAGCAGTGGGCCGCGTCAGCCGGACCTGGCGGCAGAGAGAACAGGGCGGATTTCTCCGGCTTCTCGCAAGAGCCTGATCGTCTCAAGTCGAATCGACTTGAGACGTGAATCAGTCTCTAGTCATTTGAATCGGAGCAAGATTCACGGATCAGCTTGCTTCAAGCTGATCCGATCTTGCTCCGGCCAACGAAATGGCAGACGAGCTCTTGTCCCGCCCGGCCCACACCCCCTCTTCTTCGCGACGCGTTCGGCGGAACGGCTTGTGCCCGGCGCCGTGACCGGAGAAGCTCGTTCCTGACAGGACCGACGGAGGCAGCCGCGCATGAAGATCGCGACCTTCAACGTGAATGGCATCAACGGCCGCTTGCCCGCCCTGATCCGCTGGCTGGGCACGGCCAAGCCCGACATCGTCTGTCTGCAGGAACTGAAGACGCCGCAGGAGGCGTTTCCGGAGGCAGCCCTGAAGCAGGCCGGTTATGGCGCGATCTGGCAGGGCCAGAAGAGCTGGAACGGCGTCGCCATCCTGGCGCGTGGCGCAACCCCGGTCGAGACGCGCCGCGGCCTTCCCGGCGATCCCGATGACGATCATAGCCGCTATATCGAGGCCACGATCGACGGCGTGACGGTCGGCTGCCTCTATCTGCCGAACGGCAATCCGGCGCCGGGTCCGAAGTTCGACTACAAGCTGCGCTGGTTCCAGCGGCTCTCCGCTTACGCCAAGAAGCAGCTTGCGCGAAAGGCCCCATTCGTCCTGGCCGGCGACTACAACGTGATTCCGACCGATCTCGACGTCTACAGGCCCGAGAGCTGGAAGAACGACGCCCTGTTCCTACCGGAGAGCAGGAAGGCGTTCCAGGCGCTGGTGGCGCAGGGCTGGACCGACGCGCTGCGCGCGCTCCATCCCGACGAACGCATCTACACCTTCTGGGACTACTTCCGGAACCACTGGGCCCGCAATGCGGGCCTGCGGATCGACCATCTGCTGCTCAGCCCCGCCGTCGCCAAGCGCCTGGTTGCCGCCGGCGTTGATCGCGAGGTCCGCGGCTGGCCCAAGGCCAGCGACCATGCGCCGACCTGGATCGAGCTCACCGACAAAGACGCAGCGGTGAAGGCGAAGGTTGGAAAACCGAAGGTCGTGACACCCGCCGTCCGATCGGTGCCGCCCAAATCGCCCCCTCGCAGCAGAGCCCGGCCGAAGAAGCCCTCTGGACGAGGACGAGGTCGCTCGGCCCCTTGATGCGGCGATCAGAAGCGCCTTACGCGACGAGCGTCTCGCTCAGATCCCACAAGGCCCGCGCCGTCGGCTTGTCGATCGCCCAGCGCAGCACGCCGGCGGAGTCCTGGCCGTCATCCGGGATCACGGCCGAGATATCGC
Source organism: uncultured Alphaproteobacteria bacterium (assembly GCA_963696655.1). Classification (GTDB taxonomy): domain Bacteria; phylum Pseudomonadota; class Alphaproteobacteria; order Dongiales; family Dongiaceae; genus Hypericibacter. Next base: position 11,944 of record CAVOLB010000051.1, on the reverse strand, counting down.
AGTCCGCGCAATAGACGCCGCCCTCGCCCTCGAGCTGAGGGCTCACGGCGCACCAGACGGTGGTCGCCGCGCCCTGTTCGATCGTCTTGAGGTTGGGGCCCTTGAAGACGCCGTTCTCGCGCGTGACGCCGACCGCCTTCAAATCCTCCTCGGTCATGTGGCGTCCCAGGTCGGTGCCGGGGATGCGGCCGGGGTGAAGGGCGAAGGCACGGATGCCGTCCGCCTTCCCGCGCCGGTCCGCCTCGACCGCGAACAGGACGTTCGCCGTCTTCGACTGGCCATAACCCATCCACTTGTCGTAAGGCCGCCGCTGGAAGTTGGGATCGTCGAGATGGACGGGGCTGCGCCGATGCCCGAACGACGACAGTGCCACGATCCGCGACTGCCCGGCGCGCTTGAGCGCATTCCAGAACCACGCCGTCAGCTGGAAATGCCCCAGATGATTCACGGCGAACTGCATCTCATAGCCGCGGGCGTCTCGCGTCAGCGGTATCGCCATGATGCCCGCGTTATTGATGAGGACATGAATCGCCTTATGGGCGCCAAGGACCTGGCCGGCAAAGCGCTCGATCGATTCCGGCTCGGCGAGGTCGAGCGGCAGGAGCTCGACATTCCCGATGTTCGGCAGCGCGGCCCTGGCCTTCGTCATGTCGCGGGCCCCGACGATGATGGAGGCGCCGGCCTTCGACAGGACCCGCACGGTCTCCAGACCGATCCCGGCATAGCCGCCGGTGACGACGACAAGCTTGCCCTTGAGGTCGACGCCCGCGGCGACCTCCTCGGCGGTCGTCAGCGCGCCATAGCCGGATTTGATCGGCTTCTGCTCGGTATCCATGGACCGGTCCTTCTCGATTTGCCCCACTATTAGCTGGGCGGACCGGCCGGCGATGCAAGATGCATCACCGGCAATTCATCTTTCTGGTCCTGGCCTCGATCAATCCCCGCCGTCCCCGCTCGAACTCGATCCAGCCCTCATTGAGGCCGTCGAGCATCTGGATGCGCGGGATCGGATCCTTCATTCCCTGCACCGTGAACAGGCTGCCCCAGCTCTCGCGCGGCACGGCGACGGCGTTGATCAGGGCACCGGATCGCCGGGGTCGCGCGGCGGCGGGACCGGGTCGGTATTGGGAAGCGTCATCGCTGCCCAGGGTCCCGGCGGCGAGCTGGCGCCCGGGCCCAGCGCCCGTTGCATCATGACGCTGTCGCCCCACTGGCCGAACTTGTAGCTGACCGCGGGCAACAGCCCCACGCGCACGAAGCCCAGGCTCTCATGGAGCCGCAGGGACGGCGTGTTCGCGGCGTCGATATAGCCGATGAGCTGGCGGTAGCCGGCGGCGGCGCAAGCTTCCATCAGGGCCGGCAGCAGGGTCCGCCCGATCCCGGAATTGACGAATTCGTGGTGGGTATAGATCGAGTGCTTGAGCGTGTAGCGATAGGCGGGGCGCTTGCGGAACGGCACGGCATAGGCGTAGCCGGCGATGGTGCCCTCGACCTCCGCGACCAGATGCGGCAGTCGGCTCTTGCGCATGTTCTTGCGGCGGCGCTTCAGATCCTCTTCCTCGAGCGGTGCCGCCTCATAGGCGCCGAGGTCGCCGACGCCGCGCGTGGTGTGGTGGCGATAGATGGCGAGCATCGCCGGCACGTCCGCGTCCGTCGAGGCGCGGACCAGGATATTCATCGGCGTCGCGGGCATGCCGGACTGCGCTTGCTCACGCATGACAATGCGGGGGAAGCGGACTCGGCCATCGGCATTCGCTCATCGTCATCAAACCTTCATCAACCAAGGACACCCCTTCAGCGCGGAGCACTATCGGCAAGAGTTCTCCGAATAGTCAAACGGGAATAGGAGAAGAACCGCGCGGGTTCGATCGCCTCTCCCCTGTCGATGAATTCGGCGGCTTACCGGGCGCAGGCGTCCCTGACGCACGCGCGCAGCCAGCGATGCGCCGGGTCGGCATCGAGCCGCGGATGCCAGAGCAGCGAGACCGTGATCTCCGGCACGGGCACCGGCAGCGGAAAGCTGTGCATCCCCGCGCGCAGGCTGCCGGTATGCCGTTCGGGCACGCTGGCGATCAGGTCGGAGGCGCGCGCCAGGGCCAGCGCGGCCGCAAAGCCGCCGACGACCGTCGCGATCTTCCGTTCCAGCCCGAAGGATTTCAGGGCTTCGTCGATCGGACCCCAGTCGAGGCTGCGCCGCGAGACGAGCACATGCCGCCCGGCCGCATAGCGGGCGGGCGTGACCTTGCCCCGGCTCAAGGGATGCCGCTTCCGCACCACGCCGATGAAGCGGTCGCGGAACAGGGCCTGCGCCCGCACCTCCGGACCGGTCATCTTCCCCACGACACCCGTTTCCAGATCGACGGTTCCGTCGCGAAGGGGCGTGCTGTCCTTGTCCGTCTTGGGCAGGAAGCGCAGCTGCAGGCCCGGTGCTTCCTTGCCGATGCGGGCGATGAGGGCCGGGCCAAAAGTTTCCACGAAGCCATCGCTGGTTCGCAGCGTGAAGGTCCGGACGAGCTTCGTGACGTCGAGCTTCTCGGCCGGACGGAGAACCGCCTCCCCATCCTGCACGAGCTGGCCGACCCGTTCGCGAAGCTCGAGCGCGCGGGGCGTCGGCACCAGGCCGCGGCCGGCCCGGACCAGCAGCGGATCGCCGGTCGTCTCCCGCAACCGCGCCAGCGCCCGGCTCATCGCGGAGGGGCTGAGACGCAGCCGCCGGGCGGCGCGCGCGACGCTGCCTTCCGCCAGCAGCACATCCAGGGTGACGAGCAGGTTGAGATCGGGTCTCGACATGCCCCGACCCTAGCACAGAGCGCTCGATCTGACATGGCGTCAAACGCACGAATAACGTGCAAACCTTGCGCCTTCCGCCATATCCGCCCGAAGCCTAGCTTTCCGGCAGGCCCCTTCGGGGGCGCCCCAAGCCGGAGGTCATGATGAAATCGATCATTGCAGGACGCGTGGACGCTGCTGCAGGCAGCCCCGAACGGACATCGTCGGTCGGCTGGGCGCTCGCCGGCCTCTCGCTTTCCATGCTGCTGGCCTCGCTCGGCACCAGCATCGCCAATGTCGGCCTGCCGACCCTGGCCCAGGCGTTCGGCGTCTCGTTCCAGGCGGTCCAGTGGATCGTCCTCGCCTACCTCCTCGCCATCACCACCCTGATCGTCAGCGTCGGGCGGCTCGGCGACATCGGCGGGCGCCGGCGGCTGCTCCTGGCCGGGATCGCGCTCTATACGGCGGCCTCGGCCCTCTGCGCGATCGCGCCTTCCCTCTGGCTGCTGATCGGCGCCCGGGCGGCGCAGGGCCTGGGTGCGGCGATCATGATGGCCCTCACGATCGCCTTCGTCGGCGAGACGGTGCCGACAGCGAGGACCGGCAGCGCCATGGGGCTGCTCGGAACCATGTCCGCGGTCGGCACGGCGCTCGGGCCCTCGCTCGGTGGCGTCCTGATCGCCGGGTTCGGCTGGCGCGCGATCTTCCTCGTCAGCCTGCCGCTGGGCCTACTGACGTTGCTTCTGGCCTACCGCCACCTGCCCGCCGACCGCCAGGCCCCCAAGATGGATCGGCCCGGCTTCGACTCCCTGGGCACGCTGCTGCTGGCCCTGGCGCTCGCGGCCTATGCGCTCGCCATGACGATGGGACGCGGCCATTTCGGTCCCCTCAACATCGCCCTGCTGCTGGCGGCTGCCCTGGGCGGTGGCCTCTTCCTGCTGGCGGAGGCGAGAGTGGCGTCGCCCCTGATCCGGCTGGCGGCGTTCCGCAATGCGCTGCTGAGCGCCAGCCTCGCCATGAACGGGCTGGTCTCGGCGGTGATGATGGCGACGCTGGTGGTGGGGCCGTTCTATCTCTCGCGATCGCTCGGGCACGACGCGGCGATCGTCGGGATCGTGATGTCGATCGGCCCTGTCATCTCCACCGTGAGCGGCATCCCGGCCGGTCGCCTGGTCGACCGTCTGGGCGCGCCGGTCATGGTCATGGTCGGGCTCGTCGCCATGGCGGCGGGCTCGCTGGCCCTGGCTCTGCTGCCGGCCCTACTCGGCGTCGCGGGCTACGTTGCCGCCATCGCCGTCCTGACCCCCGGCTATCAGCTGTTCCAGGCCGCGAACAACACGGCCGTGATGGCGGATGTCCGCGCCGACCAGCGGGGCGTGATCTCCGGCCTGCTCAGCCTGTCGCGCAATCTCGGCCTCATCACCGGCGCCTCGGCGATGGGCGCGCTGTTCGCGATCGCCTCGGCGGCGACCGACATCGCGACGGCGCCACCCGAGGCGGTCGCGGCCGGCATGCGGATCACCTTCGCCGTCGCGGCGGCGCTGATCGTCGCCGCGATCGCCATCGCGGCGGCGAGCCGCCGGATCGCCAGCCGCCCTTCACGCCTTGGAACGGCGTCCTGACACCCGCTGCAAGATCATTCCGCCGCCACGGGGACAGGCTGCGCCTTGGGGAAAGGCTTGAAGGTCATGGCGATCAGGAAGGCGCCGATGCCAAGGCCCCAGGCACCGACATAGAGCCAACTGTAGCTGGCGAAGCTGTCATAGATGAGGCCGCCCGCGAGCGGCCCCGTCGCCATGCCGAGGCTGTTCGCCATCATGATGCCGCCGGTCACGGTCCCCAGCATGCGCAAGGGAAAGTTCTCGCGGATCAGCACCGCATAGAGCGGCATGATGCCGGCATAGATGAAGCCGAACACCACCGCCACGGCATAGAAACCCGAGAGCTGGTGCACGAAGAAGTAGCCGAGCGCGCCGAAGGCCTGGAGCAGCAGGCCCACCACCAGCACGCGCTTCGCCCCGAACCGGTCGCCCATGAGGCCGAAGGCGATGCGCCCGCCCATGCCGGCCAGCCCCTCGACGCTATAGATCGAGACCGCGGCGATCAGCGGGATGCCGCAGGTCACGGCATAGCTCACCGTGTGGAAGATCGGGCCCGAATGGGTGGCGCAGCAGAAGAACCCGGTCAGCATCAGGACGATGAACTGCGGCGAGCGCAGGGCCTGGCTCATCGTCATGGCGGGCTCGGGCGCAGCGCCGGCCGTGCTGGCGGCAGGACCGTCCGCGAGCCCCGGCGGACGGCGCACCAGGAACGAGACCGGAATCATGATGGCCGCCGCAAGAGCGGCGATGACGAGCAGCGAGGTCCGCCAGTCATGGCGCTCGATCAGCCAGGCCGCGAAGGGCGACATGGTCATCGGCGCCATGCCCATGCCGGCCGACACCAGCGAGACGGCGAGGCTGCGATGCGTGTCGAACCAGCCCGCCACGCAAGCCATCATCGGCGCGAAGATGCCGGCGGTGCCCAGCCCCACGAAGAGACCGAAGATGAGCTGGAACTCGATCAACGAACTCGCACGGCTGGCGAGCGCCAGGCTCGCGGCGAGAATGGCGGAGCCGGCGATCACGACGAAGCGGGGCCCCAGCCGGTCCGACAGGCTGCCCCAGACCATGCTGCCGAAGGCCATCGCCAGAAAGCCGATGGTCATGGCGCTCGAGATGCCCGCCACCGACCACCCCGTCTCCTCCGCGATCGGCCGCAGGAAGACGGGCAGCGAGAACATCGCGCCCATCGCCACGCACCCGAGCAGCCCGCCGGCCGCGACGATCACCCAGCGGTAATGCGCATTGATCATTCAGCGTCTCCGTTCGGTGTCCGCCCCTGGGCGGCCGCAGGCCATTCTGTTGCCGTCGACCAGGAACTCGCTTCAGTCCCCTCCCCCCTCGAGGGGGAGGTCAGGGTGGGGGGAGATCGAAGAGCGCGACACGAGAAGGAACCTTCTATCGTGTGAACGCGCGCCGGCATCGAGACTGTGGCCACCCCCCACCCCAGCCTCCCCCTCAAGGGGGGAGGTGAAGAAAGTGAGGCCGCATTTATACGGCATGCGTCTGGAACGCTCCTGTCGAGTGCGTTGGGCCGAGTCATGACGACGCCCCTCCCCCATCGACGCGCTTGGACTCGGCCTCGAGATGACGCGCGAGCTTGTCGAGCGCGCCGTTCCAGCCTTGCTCGTGACTGCGGCGGGTGTCCTCGTCGTGCAGGCGCGAATGGGTCAAGGTGAGCTCGGTGCCCTGCGCGATGGCCCGGAGCCTGAACTCCAGGCGCGATTCGCCGGGATCCTCGTTGCCCGCCCAGCGCCAGCTCATCGCCAGCCGCTCGGGCCTGACGATCTCGAGATATTCGCCGCTGCTCTCATGCTCGCTGCCGTCGAGCATGCGGAAGCGGACCCGGAACCGGCCGCCGACGCGCAGATCGGTTTCGGCCAGCAGGACCGGCCCACCATCCGGACCCCACCAGGCGGCGATGCCCACGGGCGTGGTAAGTGCGTCGAACACGATCGCGGGCCGCGCCCTGAGCCGGCGCGTGAGGGTGAGGCTGGTCATCGCTTCTTTCTCCTCGCTTCCTTCTCCTGGCGCTCCACATAGGCGGCGAGCCGATCCAACCTGTCGGTCCAGAAGCGCTCATAGCGGTGGAGCCAGTCCATCGCCTCCTTCATGGGTTGCGGCGAGAGCCGCACCGTCACGACCCGACCCCGCTTCGACCGCGTGATCAGCCCCGCCTCGTCGAGCACCTCGAGATGCTTCATCACCGCTGGCAGCTTGATCGCGAAGGGTTCCGCCAGCTCGCTGACCGAGGCGCCGTCCTCGTCGCGCTCGAGCCGCGCCAGGATCGCGCGCCGGGTCGGATCGACCAGCGCGGCAAAAGTCCGGTTCAGCCGCTCCTGATAGTTCACCATGTGGTGAACTATCACGAACGGCCGCGCCCTTTGTCAAGCCCGGGCGCGCCGGCAGAGCGGGATCGGATCGGCCTGAATCGAGCCGATCCGTGAATCTTGCTCTGATTCAAATAAATGGAGCCCGGCCAAAAGGTCAGGATGCCGGATCGCCGGGGTCGCGCGGCGGCGGGACCGGGTCGGTATTGGGAGACGGCGTCGCCGCCCAGGGTCCCGGCGGCGAGCTGGCACCCGGGCCCAGCGCCCGTTGCATCATGACGCTGTCGCCCCACTGGCCGAACTTGTAGCTGACCGCGGGCAACAGCCCGACACGGACGAAACCCAGGCTCTCGTGAAGCCGCAGGGACGGCGTGTTCGCGGCGTCGATATAGCCGATGAGCTGGCGATAGCCGGCGGCGGCGCAGGCCTCCATCAGGGCCGGCAGCAGGGTCCGCCCGATGCCGGAATTGACGAATTCGTGGTGGGTATAGATGGAATGCTTGAGCGTATAGCGATAGGCGGGGCGCTTGCGGAACGGCACGGCATAGGCGTAGCCGGCGATGGTGCCTTGCACTTCCGCGACCAGATGCGGCAGACGGCTCTTGCGCATGTTCTTGCGCCGCCGCTTCAGATCCTCTTCCTCGAGCGGTGCCGCCTCATAGGCGCCGAGGTCGCCGAGCCCCCGCGTGGTGTGGTGGCGATAGATGGCGAGCATCGCCGGCACGTCCGCGTCCGTCGAGGCGCGAACCAGGATATTCATCGGCGTCGCGGGCATGCCGGGCCCTGCCTATTCGCGTACGACATAGGTGTGGAAGCGGACCGAGCCGTCGGGCGCGATCTCGCGGTAGATCCCTTGAATCTCGGTCTCGAAGCCGGGAAACAGATTGGCGGCGCGCTCGAACATCGTCAGGTAGTCGAGCATCGGTCGTGCCCGCTCGTCGAGCCGCTCGCCGGGGACGATCGTCGCGATGCCGGGCGGATAGACCACGAACAGGGTGGTGGCGATGCGCCCGTCGACCCGATCGAGGGGCAGATAATCGACCTTGTTCCGGGTGAGCTGCCATGCCGCCTCATGCGGCAGCATGGCCATCCGGGGCAGATGTTCGGGCGCGAACTGCGCCCGCTGCAGCGCGCTCACCCCGGCCTCGCGATAAAAGGCATGCATCTCCTGGCACAGATCGCGCAGCCGTCGGCCGCCATAGCGGCCGGGGCGGCGGCGGACGAATTCGGGGATGACCTCGTCGAGCAGGTCATTGTCGTCATGGTGGCGCTTGAACGCCACCAGCGTGCTCAACAAGGTGCCCGCCTTGCTCGATTCGACGCCGGGCGTCAACAGGAACAGCAGCGAGTTCAGATCGTTCTTCTCGGGAACGACCCGGTTCGCGCGGAGGAACTCGGCGACCACGGGGGCCGGAACGCCGAAGCGATCATACGCGCCGGTCGCCCGATCGAAGCCCGGCGTCAGCAGCGTGAGCTTGTTCGGGTCGGTCATGGCATAATGCTCGCCGACATGGGAGAAGCCATGCCAGCGGGCGCCGGGCGCCAGCGCCCAGTGGCGGGCCTGCGTCGCCAGCTCGTCGGTCGGCACCTCCTCCCACGGCACCTCCTGGTCCTCCTGGCCGGCCGTCCGAGCCGCCACCCTCGCCCTGTCGGGCACGAAGGGATCGAAGAACCAGCGCCGCTCCGGACTTTGCTCCTTCTCCTCGAACTCGCGGCGGATCGCCCGGACTTTCTTGCGGATCTCGATGCCGAGGCGGACCGTGTCATCCCACAACACCTCGCCCGAGCGCCCGCGCATCATCTGTGCACCGACATCCAGCGACGCGAACAGGGGGTAGAAGGGCGAGGTCGAGGCGTGCAGCAGGAAGCTCTCGTTGAACCGGCGATGCTCGACGCGCCGGGCCTGCCCCGCGATATGGCGGTCCTTCACATGGATCTGCGAAGCCTGGGAGAAGCCGGCGAGCTGCTTGTGGGTCGACTGGGTGGCAATGATGCCCGGGGCATCCGGCCCGAGCTCCTTCAGGCCCATGGCGAAGCAGCCGGCGAAGAGCGGATGGAACTTCATGAATCCGGCCCAGGCCTCGTCGAACAGAATGTAGTCGCACAGATGTCCGATCGCGCCGAGGATCATCTCCACGTTGTAGATCGTGCCGTCATAGGTGCATTGCTCGATCACCGCGACCCGGAACGGCCGCGGACGCCGCCACGCCTCGGGATCCTTGATCAGGGGGTTGGCGCGGATCCGCTCGCGGATCGCCGTCTCGTCAAGGGCGTCGCGATGGATCGGCCCGATCAGCCCATGGGCATTGCGGTTGGCCTCGAGATAGATCGGGATGCCGCCACCCAGCAACAGCGCGCCGTGGTGAACCGCCTTGTGATTGTTGCGGTCGAACAGCACCAGATCGTCCTGGGCGACCAGCGCCGACAGCACGATCTTGTTGGAGGCCGAGGTGCCGTTGAGAACGAAATAGGTCTTCTCGGCACCGAAAATGGCCGCCGCCTCCTGCTGGGCCTTCAGCGCCGGCCCCTCATGCGTCAGCAGGTCGCCCAGCTCCACCACGGAATTGTCGAGATCGTCGCGGAACACCGCCTCACCGAGATGCTCGACGAAAATCCGCCCGATCGGGCTGCGATTGTAGAAGATGCCGCCATTGTGCCCCGGGCAGGTCCAGAGCTGGTTGCCCTCCTCGGCGTAGTCCACCAGCGCGCCGAAGAACGGGGTCTTCAGGGTCTCGGCATATTGCTTGATGCGGCTGACCAGCGATTTAGCGATGAATTCGGGCGTCTCCTCGGCCAGGAAAACATAACCGTCGATGAAATCCATGATCTCGACCGGGATATCCTCGAAGCGCTTGCGCCGGACCAGGAGGACGATCGGCATCTCCAGGCCGCGCCGGCGCATCAGATTGATCAGCGAGGTGGTCTTGCCCTCGGGCCCGCCCTTGCCCCAGTCGACCAGGATGCAGCCGATCGCCGCATCGGTCTGAACCGCGATCTCGGCATCCTCGATCCGCGGTGCACGCACCACTTCGAAACCGAGCTTCTCGACCTCAGTGGTTATGTGCTGAACCCGCAGCCCCTCCAGATCGTCGGGGGCGAACGCCCGGGCGCACACCAGCAGCGTAAAACGTCGAAAGAAGTCCATCGCATCCGATCTCCGCGCAAAGGACCTCTCCGGCGACGCCCGCGGACGCCAGGACAAGCCGCCAGGTCCGATCCGGCCCATCCCTCAAACGTCGATGTCACCCCGATATTGCCATACCGGCGGCCCATTCGCTTCGGATCTCGGTGCGCATGAGCCGCTAAGCCGGCGTTTGACCGTGGCGTCGCTGTGCGGAGCCCTGCCCCTGACTCGCGCGGCAACGGCGCTCCATAACGAGAATGTCATCGAAACGACTTGCCTTTCTCACCTTGCCGTTCGCGGAAAGCCCCAGCACGCGGTCGATGAAGGGCGATCGAGGCCGCATCCTGGCCCCGGCGGAAAAGGGCGTTTCGTTCCACGGGCGGCCGATCCTCACTCGCATCCTCGATCGGCTCCCGACATGATCGCTGCCGCAGGCCGAATGAGCTCATGAATGGCGCGGTGGGAGGGGGATTGCCACGGCCTGACGGAAACGCGGTGAGCAACGGCGCGACATCGACATCTCGACCATCGGCCCGCCGCCATGGCGACCTCGCCGGGCAGCGGAACTCTTCCACAAACCCTGCGATGAAAGGAACAGCATCATGACGCTCAGCAGACGCGCTTTCTCGGCCGCCCTGGTTGCCGGTGCGGCCGCTTCGTTGATCGCCGCCCGCGGCACGGCCGCCAACGCGGCACCTGTCCGGGCCCGCAACATCGTCCACGTGCATGGGCTCTTCGCCGACGGATCCTGCTGGTCCGAGGTGATCGCCCGATTGCAGGCGGCGGGGCTCAACGTCACGGCCGTGCAGAACCCTTTGACGACGCTGCCCGAGGCGGTCGCCTCGGCCGAGCGCGTGTTGGCGCGCCAGGACGGCCCGACAGTCCTGGTCGGCCATTCCTTTTCCGGGATGATCGTCACCGAGGCCGGCATGCATCCCAACGTCTCGGCGCTCGTCTATGTGGCCGCGCGGGCGCCGGATGCGGGCGAAGACTACACGACGCTGGCCAAGACCTTTCCCACGCCGCCGGCGACCGCCGGCATCCTCTTCGACGGCGACGAGGGGCGCCTCGGCGAGGCCGCCTTCCTGCGCGATTTCGCGGGCGATCTGCCGGCAGCGAAGGCGAAGGTCCTCTACGCGGTCCAGATGCCGTTCCAGAAGGCGCTGCTCACGGGCAAGACCACGCAGGCGGCCTGGCGGTCGAAGCCGAGCTTCTATGCCGTCTCGACCGAAGACCGGACGATCGATCCCAACCTCGAGCGTTTCATGGCCAAGCGCATGGGCGCCAAGACCATCGAGGTCAAGGCCAGCCATCTGTCGCTGATCTCCCATCCTGACGAGATCACGAATCTGATCCTGGAAGCCGCGGGGCAGCGCGCCTAGTCGGCCACGAGCCTGGCTGCGGATATCGGGCTGATCCCCAAGCGCTGCCGGCCGCGTTCCTCGGGACGGCGGGCTCGGAAACCGGGAGCCCGCTCGATGGTCTTGAGAATCCGCGGGCAGCGCGCCACCGGCGGGCGATCAGCCTCAGCCACGGCGGCGCATGGAAGGCGCTCATCAGCCCATACATCGGGACCATGCCGCCGAGGGGCGACCCGCCATGCGCGGCCGAGCAGATCATGTCCGCCGGGCCGTCGCCAAGAACGCCCGTCAGCAGCGCCATGATGGCGAAGGTCGGCGCGGCCGCGAGGCAGAGCCAGTCGGCCGCGCCGAAAGAGACGCCCCGCTGACGGGTTGCACCGATGATGCTCATGGATCGACTCCCTTCTCCATCCCCGTCGTTTGCTGTCATTGCCGGACTAGATCCGGCAATCCAGTCCTTCCAGCCCCTGGATCGCCGGATCAAGTCCACGGCTGTCCGGTTGAGGTTTCTACGAGCTTATGTAGAGCCCGGACTGCGAACGCAGAAATCGCATTCTGTTGCCCCCCGACATGAGATCGCAAAACCGAACTCCTCTCATCACCCTCTCCGCCTGATCACCGCTTTGTCTTATCCCCTCCCCCCTTGAGGGGGAGGTTAGGGTGGGGGGTGATCGTAGAACGCGATGACGGAAGAGCCCTGCGCCGCGTGAACAAAGTCTGCATCGAGTTTGTGGCCACCCCCCACCCCAGCCTCCCCCT